>NZ_JAWZTE010000012.1:0-298183 GCF_033875155.1 Actinocorallia sp. A-T 12471
ACGGTGCGGTGCGCGTGCGCGTGCGCGTGCGCGGTGCGCGTGCGCGTGCGCGGTGCGCGTGCGCGTGCGCGGTGCGCGTGCGCGTGCGCGGTGCGGTGCGGGTGGGCTGTGGGCTGTGGGGAGTGGGGAGTGGGCTGTGGGCTGTGGGCTGTGGGCTGGGGGGAGAGGGCTACATGAGGTTGGGCGCGTTCGTGGCCAGGGGGTGGGGTTGGGTTGGGTGTGAGTGGGGTGGGGGTTTGGGGGTGGGTGGGGTTAGGTGGGGTTAGGTGGGGTGGGGGGTGTTGGGGGTGGGGTGGAGGGGGTGGGAGGTTTGGGCTCGGCGCCAGTAGAGGTGGGCGTTGTGGGACCAGGTGAAGCCGAGGCCGCCGTGGATGTGGATGAGGGAGTCGGTGGCTCGGGTGAGGGCTTCGCTGGACAGGGAGGCGGCGGCGGAGGCGGGGAGGGGGAGGCGGTCGGGGGCTGAGGCGGCGGTCCAGGCGGCCAGCCAGACGAGGCTGCGGACCAGTTCCAGGTCGACGTAGACGTCTACGCAGGCGTGTTTGACGGCCTGGTAGGAGCCGATGGCGCGGCCGAAGGTGTGCCGCTCCTTGGCGTAGGCGACCATCATCTCCAGGGATCGTTCCAGGGTGCCGAGGTCCTCGGCTGCCGCGATGACAGTGCCGAGGAGGGCGGTGTGTGCCCAGGCGGCGCGGGGTTCCGGGGGGTCGAGGACGGTGGCGGGCGCGTTGGTGAGGATGATGCCGCCCAGATCGCGGCTGGCGTCAAGGATCGCGCGGTCGATCGGTGTGGTTTCGGGGCCGCGCCGCACGGCGAGGATCCTTGGGCCCTGTGACGACTCGGCGAGCAGGAGGAACAGGTCGGCGGCGGTGAGGTTGGGGGCGAGGTCGCAGCGGCCGCTGACCGTGCCGTCGGCGGCGAGGTGGAAGTCGCCGTCGAGGACCGCCACTGAGGTGAGGCCGGTGGCGACCTCGGCCAGCAGGTCGTGCGCGCCGGACGCCTGGAGCAGCGGGACGGCGCGGGCCGCGGTGCCGATCAGGGGCGCGGGTGCGAGCACGCGGCCCGCCTCGGTGGCGATGACGGCGAGGTCGAGCACGGTGCCGCCGGCGGCGAGCACGTCGAGGTAGCCGACCTTCGCCAGTGCGGGGCGCAGGTCGGGGAGCGGGGAGCCGTCGAGTACGGCGCGCAGTTCGTCGGGGGCCCACTCGGCGGTGAACCAGGCCCGGGCGGCCGACTGGAGGTCGCGCTGGTCTTGGGAGAGGTCGAAATCCATGTCAGGCACCTGCCGTCTCGTGCTCGGCGTCCCGGGCCGCCGCGGGTTCGGGGCGCGGCTCCCTGGGCAGGCCGAGTACCCGCTCGCCCAGGACGTTCTTGAGGATCTCGGTCGCGCCGCCGGCGAGTTCGAGGCCGGGCAGCAGGCTGCGCACGTGCTGCCAGTGCGCCGAGCCGTCCGCGCCCGCGGCGAACGCGGCGTCCGCGCCGAGCAGGCTGACGGCGAGCTTGACGATGTCGCGGGCGAGCGCGGTGCCCGCGACCTTGCCCGCGCTGGCCTCGGGGCCTGGGATCTCGTCGCGCGAGAGCGCGGTGAGCCGGCGGTAGCCGGTCCAGCGGCAGGCGAGCGCGCGGACCTGGAGGCGGCCGAGTTCGTGGCGGACCACGGCCTGGCGTTCGGCGGGCAGGGTCGGCAGTACTTCGGCCGCGAGGTCGCCCAGGGCCTCGATGCTGCCGCCGAGATCGCCTCCGCCGCCGCCGATCGCCATCCGCTCGTTCAGCAGGGTCGTGAGCGCTACCTTCCAGCCCTCCCCCACCGGCCCGAGGACGGCGTCGGCCGGGACGGCGACGGAATCGAGGAATACCTCGTTGAAAGCGCTCGCGCCGCTCATCTGGCGGAGCGGCCTGATCTCGACGCCCGGGGCGCGCAGGTCGATCACGAACATCGTGAGGCCGCGGTGGCGCGGCGCGGACGGGTCGGTGCGGGTGAGGATCATGCCCCAGTCGCTGTAGTGCGCGCCCGAGGTCCAGACCTTCTGGCCGGTGATCCGCCAGCCGTCGCCGTCGCGCACGGCCCTGGTGGACACGCCGGCGAGGTCGCTGCCCGCGCCGGGTTCGCTGAACATCTGCGCCCAGATCTCCTCGGCCGACAGGATCGGCCCGAGGTATCTGCGCTTCTGTGCCGCGGTGCCGTGCTCGATCAGGGTCGGCCCGCACATGCCGAGGCCGATCTGGCCGACGAGCGGCGGCACGCCGATCCCGGCGAGCTCCTGGTCGATGATCGCCTGCGCCATGCGGGTCGCGCCGCCGCCGCCGTACTCGACGGGCCAGGTCGCGCCGACGAGGCCGCCCTCGTACAGCAGACGCTGGGTGCGCCGGTATCTCTCGACCTCCGCCGGGCTCTCGGGATCGGCTGGCGCGTTGCGCACCAGGGAGTGCAGGTGCTCCTCGAGGTAGGCGCGCACCCTCTCGCGGTGGGCGCGTTCACTCGGGCTGTCGTCGATGTCCATGTCAGCGGTCCTCCTCGGCGCGGCCCACGGGCGCGCCGTCGATGATCTGGTCGAGGTACTCGCTCATGCCGCCGCCCGGCTGTTCGGCGAGAGCCGGGCAGCGCCACTCGGTGAGGCCCTCGGCGATGCGGGTGGTGAGCGGGGAGCCGTCGGCGTCGGTGCGGCGGTTGCGCAGCGGCACCATGGACAGGACGGATCCCTCGACCTCGTAGGAGCCCTCGTCGGTGGCGAGGGTGAGGGACAGCGCCGTCTGGGTGGCGTTCTGCTCGTGCCAGACGGTGCGCAGGCGCACGTCGTGGATCTGCTCATAGCGGCCTTCGCGGAAGACGACGCCGCCGACGGTCCGTGATCCGTCGCGGCGCGCGATGACGCTCGCGACGAACCCGGCGTCCCGCCCGAAGTTGCCGGTCAGCCAGCGGTACCACCAGGGCGACTGCCAGTGCCGTGGCCCCCAGGAGTGGTCGCGCAGCCCCGGGGCGCGCACCCGCCACTCGCGGTCGCCGACGCGCACGGAGCCCGTGGAGACGATGTGCTGCTCGTAGTGGCCGCGCGCGAAGTCGCCGCCGTGGGTCTCCGGCAGCGGCCCGCCGTCCTCGGCGACGGCCTCGCCGCCGAGCATCGGGGAGACGCCCTCGACGGTGAGGTCCACCGTGGCCTTCGCCCGTGGGCTCGTGGCGTAGGCGGTCTTGGGGTCGGCCATGACGAAGCCGTCGGCGAGCCTGATGACCTCGCCCTCGAAGGACACGGCGAGTTCGCGGAACGGCTCGCGCACCTCGAAGGCCATGCCGCCGGCGGCGAATCGCGCATTGTCCGCGATGGCGGGGCGCGCGTAGTCGAACGCGATCTCGCCGTCGGGCAGGTAGAGGCAGACGGTCCGCTCGGCGTAGCCCTGGTTGGCCCGGTTGCCGAGCCGCACCCACCCGCCGATCCGCTCGACGGGATCGAAGAAGTTGAAGTACATCGACTCGTTGAAGTGCTCCTCTGGCCCGAGCTCGTGCATGCCCTCGTCCTCGGGGTCGAGCCGCAGCCGCACCCCCGGCGCGATCGCGCCGCTCGACCGGCTCCGCTTCTCCCCTGCTCCGTCCGCCGCCATACCGCTCACCCCTCCAAGAACTCGACCGGGGCACGCTCGGCCCCGGACGGCCCGGCGCGCCCCGCCCGAACCCCGAGCGACGCGAACCTGAGCCTGACGTCACATACATAAACACGACCGCGCCGACCCCGTCAACCTGGCACTTCACCCCCTGTGGAAAACCCGGCGCGCCGCAGGAACAGGTCACGACGAACACCGATAAGTCGGAAAAGAAAACGCCCCCGTTCGCCGTGTGAGCGGCGGTGAACGGGGGCGTGGTCCGGGCGGTCAGCGGCGCAGGCGGAGTGCCAGGTGGAAGTCGACCCTGTCGGAGAAAAGATCGAGGTCCCGGCCGGTGAGGTCGGCGATGCGGCGCATGCGGTAGCGGAGGGTGTTGACGTGGACGTGCATGACGCTGGCGCAGCGGGTCCATGAGCCGTCGCAGGCGAGGAACGCCTCGAGGGTGCGCAGGAGTTCTGAGCCGTTGCGCGCGTCGTAGTCGACGAGGGGTTCGAGGAGGCGGTCGGCGAACGCCTGGCGGGCCGTCGCGGGGATTCCGGCGAGCAGGAGGTCGTGGGAGGCGAGTTCGTCGCAGCTGACGACGCGGGAGCGGCCGGGGCGCTCCAGGGCGTAGCTGTGGGCGTGACGGGCCTCGGTGAGTGCGGCGGCGAGACCCTGCGCGCGGGCCGCCCTGCTGACGCCGACGGTCACCCGGGTCGCGACCGACGTCCGGTGGACGTCCTCGCGCAGTTCCGCGAGCAGCCCCGGCGCGTCCGGCACGACGGCGACGGCGGTCCCGTCGAGTTCGGCGACCGCCCCGTTCGTCAGTTCCTCCAGGAGCGCGCCCGCCGGGCCGGCGGTGAGGGAGCCGACCAGGACGAGGTGGCCGGCGTCGGGGTCGAGGCCGCAGGCGCGCAGCGCGGCCGCCGGGTTCTCCTCGGCCGCCAGCGCCGCGACGAGCTGGGCGGCGAGCCGACGCTCGACCTGCCGCGCGCTCTCGGTCCGCGCGAGGTCGAGGGCGGCGAGGGAGACGAGTTCGTCCATGCCCTCGGGCGAGACGCTGGCGACGAACCTGCCGCCGAGCCGGGGTACGCCGGGCAGCCCCTCGATGCGGTACAGCCTCCCGTCGACGGTGGCGGCGGCGGGCAGTCGGTCGGCGGACAGGAACGCGGTCGCGAGCCTGCGCGCTTCGGGCAGCCGCCCTCCGGCGAGAATCCTTCCGGACGAGCCGATCGTCCAGGCGTGCACGGTCGGCCACACCTCGCGCAGGGTCGCGCCCGAGGTCAGCGCGGCGATCAGCCCCCGGTGACGGCTCCGCGCCGCGAGCGCCGCGGCCTCGCGCTCCGCCCACAGGACGGTGGCCATGCGCTCGGTGATCTCGCGGAAGGACACGTCGGCGGGTACGGCGAACAGAGGGACGGCGTGTCTGCGACATGCCTCGACGAGGTCTTCGGGCACCGAGCCGAGCAGCCCCTCCCCCGCGCCGAGCGCGGCGATCCCCGCGCGCGCGAGGTTCTCCACGAACACCTCGGAGTCCGACGGGTCGCGCCGCCACATCAGCCCGGTCAGCACCATCTCGCCGCCGACGAGGTAGCGGCCGGGGTCGAGGAGGTCGGTGGTGAAGCTCGACCGCAGCGGCCGGTCGAGCTGCTGCTCGCCGATCAGGACGGGCAGGCTCCGGCCGGGTTGCTCAAGCACGTCCCTGAGCTGCATGGTCCCCTCCTTGTAGCGGTCTCCAAAGAAGCTAGCCCCCCGTTGTTTCATCTTCGGTGCTTCGCACGTTTCGGCGGTGCTACCCGGGGAGATTGACTCGAGTCATGACGATGGCGGACTTCAACGCCTCGCCTCCGCAGGAGGCCGAGGAGGGGCTGCTGGCCTGCTGTGCCGTCCCGCGCTGGGCGCGTGAGGTGGCCGCTGGGCGGCCCTACCCCGATCCCGAGACCTTCGCCGAGGACGCGATCGGCGTCCTTGACGGCCTGTCCTGGGACGAGGTCCTGACAGCGCTGGCCGCCCACCCGAGGATCGGGGAGCGTGCGGCGGGCCAAGGCAGGGAGGCGTCTTGGTCGCGCCAGGAGCAGTCGGCTGCCGCGACCCCCGACGACGCCGTCAAGGAGGCTCTGGTCTCCGCGAACGTCGCCTACGAGGAGAGGTTCGGACATGTCTTCCTCATCCGCGCCACAGGCAGGAGCGCGGGGGAAGTCCTCCAGGCGGCCCTCGACAGGCTGGGCAATGACCCGGCCGCCGAGCGCGCCGTCGTACGCCGCGAGCTCGCCGCGATCGTCAGGCTGCGGCTGGAGAAGCTGGTGAACCCATGAGTCTTTCCACGCACGTCCTGGACACCACGTCGGGACGTCCCGCGCAGGGCGTCCCCGTAACGCTCGACAGTCTCGGCCCGCAGGGGTGGGAGACGGTGGCGACGGGGACGACCGATGACGACGGCCGGATCTCCGGCTGGCATGTCGGGCCTGGCCGGCACCGGCTGACGTTCGACGTGCCGAGGTCGTTCTTCCCGGAGGTGTCGATCGTCTTCGACGCCGACGGGCGGGGCCACCTGCACATCCCCCTGCTGCTCAGCAATTTCGGCTACACCACATACAGGGGTTCGTGAATGAAGTTCAGCCTGGGTCCGAACGGTTACGGCAAGGCCGAGTGCCGCCTCGTGCGCGTCGAGCGCGACGGCGGCCGGCACGCGCTGACCGACCTCAACGTCAGCACCAAGCTCTCGGGCGACCTGGAGGCGACGCACCTCACGGGCGACAATTCCGGCGTCCTGCCCACTGACACGCAGAAGAACACGGTCTACGCCTTCGCCCGGCAGTTCGGGATCGGCGAGATCGAGCTGTTCGCGACGTCGCTGGCCAGCCATTTCGTCGCGTCCCAGGAGCAGATCACCAAGGCCCGCGTCGCGATCGACGCCTACTCGTGGGACAGGGTCGGCGACCACTCGTTCGCCAAGGCGGGGGGCGAGATCCGCGCTGCGGTCGCGACCGTCACCTCCGACGGGGCGTGGATCACCGGCGGGCTGCGCGGGCTGACCCTGATGAACACCACGGACTCGGAGTTCCACGGCTTCCCGCGCGACGAGTACACGACGCTCGCGGAGACCTCGGAGCGCATCCTGGCCACCGACGTGGCCGCGACGTGGCGGTTCGGGACCCTCGACGTCGACTGGGGCCCCGCCTACACGCTGATCCGCGAGTCGCTGATCTCGGCTTTTGTGGAGACCTACAGCCTGTCGCTCCAGCAGACGCTGTACGCGATGGGCGCGCGGGTGCTGGAGAAGGTCCCCGAGGTCGCCGAGGTGCGGCTGTCCCTGCCGAACAAGCACCACTTCCTGGTCGATCTATCGCCTTTCGGGCTCGACAACCCCGACGAGGTGTACTTCGCCGCCGACCGGCCGTACGGGCTGATCGAGGGGGGCGTGGTGCGCGACGGGGCCCCGGACGAGGGGCTCGCATGGAGTTCCTGAGCCCCGCGGGCTGGGATGACGCCCTCGCCGTCAAGGCCGGGCGGCCGGACGCGGTGCCGCTGGCGGGCGGCACCGACGTCATGGTCGAGCTGAACTTCCGCAAGCGGCGTCCGGACGCGCTCCTTGACCTCACGCGGGTGGGTTCCCTGCGCGAGTGGTCTGAGGCCGACGGGATGCTCCGCATAGGCGCGGGGGTGCCTTACGCGCGGATCATGGCCGAGCTGGGCGACAGGTTGCCTGGCCTCGCGCGTGCGGCGCGTACCGTCGGGTCTCCTCAGATCCGCAACCGGGGCACGCTGGGCGGCAACCTGGGATCGGCCTCCCCTGCGGGCGACGGACACCCTCCCCTGCTTGCAGCGGACGCGCTCGTGGAGGCGGCCTCCGTACGCGGCGTCCGTACGATCCCGATAGGCGAGTTCTTCCTCTCGCCGGGACGCAGCGCGCTCGCCCCCGACGAGCTGATCTCGGCAGTCCTTGTGCCGCCCGCTCCGGGTCCGCAGCAGTTCGCCAAGATCGGCGCGCGTAACGCGATGGTGATCGCGGTGGCGTCCTTCGCGCTCGAACTGCGGCCGGAATCCCAGGCCGTCGGCACGGGCATCGGCTCGGCGGGCCCGACGCCGCTGCGCGCGGCCGAGGCCGAGGCGTTCGCCGCGGCCGAGCTGCCGTGGGGGTCGCGGGCCGAGCTGACGCCCGGGCTCACCGCGCGGTTCGGCGAGCTCGTCGCGGCGGCCGCCTCCCCGATCGACGACGTGCGCGGCACCGCCGCCTACCGCCGCCACGCCCTGAACGTGCTGGCGCGGCGCACCCTGACCTGGGCCTGGAGCGAGCTATGCGGGTGACCTGCAAGATCAACGGAGTGGAGCGGACCGCCGACGACGTGTGGGAGGGCGAGAGCCTCCTGTACGTGCTGCGCGAGCGGCTCGGCCTCCCCGGCAGCAAGAACGCCTGCGAGCAGGGCGAGTGCGGCTCGTGCACGGTCTACCTCGACGGGCTCGCGGTGTGCGCGTGCCTCGTCGCGGCGGGTCAGGCGGCGGGCCGCGACGTCGTCACCGTCGAGGGCCTTTCCGAGGGCGACGACCTCGACCCGGTGCAGAGCGCGTTCCTGCGCGCGGGCGCGGTGCAGTGCGGGTTCTGCACGCCCGGCCTGATCGTGTCCGTGCACGACCTGCTCGCGCGCACGCCCGAGCCGTCCGACCCGGAGATCCGCGAGGCCCTGGCGGGCAACCTGTGCCGCTGCACGGGCTACGAGAAGATCATGGACGCGGTTCGCCTCGCCGCCGCCGAGGCGGGTGAACGCCGATGACCTCGACGCTCATCGAGAACGCCGCGATCGCCACGGTCGACGCGGCAGGGACCGAGTACGCGCGCGGCCATGTGCTGGTCGAGGACGGGGTGATCACGTCGGTCGGCGCGGGCGGGCCGCCGCGCCGGGCCGAGCTCGTCATCGACGGGACGGGCTGCCTGGCGACCCCCGGCCTGGTCAACACCCACCACCACCTGTACCAGTGGGCGACCCGCGCGTATGCGCAGGACTCGATCCTCTTCGACTGGCTGAAGGCCCTGTACCCGGTGTGGGCGGGGCTCGACGCCGACGTCGTGTACGCGACGACGGGGGCGGGCCTCGCCGCGCTGGCGTTGTCGGGCTGCACCACGAGCACCGACCACCACTACGTGTTCCCGCGCGAAGGCGGCGACGTATTCGCCGCGCAGGTGGAGGCCGCCCGGGCGATCGGGCTGCGCTTCCACCCGTGCCGCGGCTCGATGGACTTGGGCGCGTCGCAAGGCGGCCTCCCGCCTGACAACGTCGTGGAGACCACAGAGCAGGCCCTCGCCGCGACCGCGGAAGCCGTCGACATGTACCACGACCCGTCTCCCGGGTCGATGCTGCGCGTCGCCGTCGCGCCGTGTTCGCCGTTCTCCGTCACCGAGGACCTGATGCGGGAGGCGGCGTCGCTCGCGCGGGCCAAAGGGGTGCGGCTGCATACGCATCTCGCCGAGACCGTCGAGGAGGAGGAGTTCTGCCGGGAGCGGTTCGACTGCACGCCCGTGCAGTACGCCGAGCGGCTCGGCTGGGTCGGACCCGACGTGTGGCTCGCGCACACCGTCCACCTTGACGACGCGTCGATCGCGACGCTCGGCGCGACCGGGACCGGCGTCGCGCACTGCCCGAGCTCCAACGCGCGGCTCGGCGCGGGCATCGCGCCGGTGCGCGCGCTGCTCGGCGCGAACGTCCCCGTGGGGCTCGGGGTGGACGGCGCGGCCTCCCAGGAGGCCGGGAGGCTCGCCCCCGAGCTGCGCCAGGCGCTGTACTTCGCCCGCCTCGCCGGAGGCCCCGCCGCGCTCACCGCGCGCGAGGCGCTGCGGCTCGGCACGATCGGCGGCGCGCGCTGCCTCGGCAGGGAGGCCGAGATCGGCTCGCTTGAGCCGGGCAAACTCGGCGATATCGCCCTGTGGCGGCTCGACACGCTCGCCCACGCCGGGATCGCCGACCCCGTCGCCGCCCTCGTGCTGGGCACCGAGCCGCCGCTCGCCGCGCTGCTGGTCGCCGGCGCGCCCGTGGTCCGCGACGGACGACTCACCACGGCCGACGAGGACGCGCTGGCCGCACGGCTGACCTCGGCGAGCGCCCGCCTCGCCGGAGCCGCCACATGACGCCCGTGGAACACGACGCAGCAGGACAGGACGCCGTGTATGCGGTGCTGAGGAGGGGTCGATGACGGCGCATCTGGGGCTTGCGGCGAAGGTCGAGGCCGGTGTCGGGAGCAGCCCGGCGCGGCCTGACGGGCGGTTGAAGGTCACCGGGGAGTTCGCGTTCTCCTCGGATCTGTGGGCCGACCAGATGGTGTGGGGGGCGACGCTGCGCAGCCCGCACCCGCGCGCCAGGATCGTCGGGATCGACGTCGGGCCCGCGCTGGCGATCGCGGGGGTGCGCGCGGTGCTCACCCACGAGGACGTGCCGGGCCGCAAGGTCTACGGGCTGGAGATCGCCGACCAGCCCGTGCTCGCGTTCGACGAGATCCGCTACCAGGGCGAGGCCGTCGCGATCGTCGCGGCCGACCATCCGGAGACCGCCGCGCGCGCGGCCGCCGCGATCCGGGTCGAGTACGAGGTGCTGCCGCCGATCACCGACCCCGAGGCCGCGGTCCTGCCGGACGGGCCGCGCGTGCACGCCGACCGGCCGAACCTGCTGCGGCACGTGCCGATCCGCAGGGGCGACCCCGACGTCTCCGCCCCGGTCGTGGTCAGCGGCGTCTACGACGTCGGCATGCAGGACCAGGCGTTCCTCGGGCCGGAGTCCGGCCTCGCCGTCCCCGCCGACGACGGCGGCGTCGACCTGTACGTCGCGACGCAGTGGCTGCACTCCGACCAGGGGCAGGTCGCCGAAAGCCTCGGCCTTCCGCCGGACAAGGTGCGGTTCACCCTCGCCGGGGTGGGCGGCGCGTTCGGCGGGCGCGAGGACCTGTCGATGCAGATCCACGCGTGCCTTCTGGCGCTGCGTACGGGACGCCCGGTGAAGATGGTGTACGGCCGCGAGGAGTCGTTCTTCGGGCACGTGCACAGGCATCCGGCCCGTCTCTGGTACGAGCACGGGGCCGATGAGGACGGCCGTCTTGTGTACGTCAAAGCGCGCATCCTGCTCGACGGGGGTGCTTACGCGTCGTCGTCGCCCGCCGTGGCCGCCAACGCGGCGACCCTCGGTATCGGACCGTACGACGTGCCCAATGTGGTGATGGACGCGGAGGTCGTCTACTCCAACAACCCTCCGTGCGGAGCCATGCGCGGGTTCGGAGCCGTCCAAGCCTGCTTCGCGTACGAGTCGCAGATGGACAGGCTCGCGGAGGCCGTCGGGGTCGACCCGGTGGAGGTGAGGGTGCGCAACGCGCTCAAGGTCGGCGACCTGATGCCGACCGGGCAGGTCGTGGAGGGGGCCGCGCCCGTGGCGGAGCTGCTGCGGCTGGTGCAGGGGCGGCCCGCGCCAGGCCCGGCCGACCTGCTGCCGGGCGGCACCGCGAACACCACGCGCGGCGAGGGCGTCGTGCGCGGGGTCGGGTACGGGATCGGGATCAAGAACGTCGGGTTCTCCGAGGGGTTCGACGACTACTCGACCGCGCGGGTGCGGCTCGAACTCGTCGGCGACCGGCCCGCCGTGCTCGTGCACACCGCGGCCGCCGAGGTCGGGCAGGGCCTGGTCACCGTGCTCGCGCAGATCGCGCGGACCGAGCTCGGCGTCTCCCAGGTGACGATCGCGCCCGCCGACACCTCGGTCGGCTCCGCGGGCTCCTCGTCGGCCTCCCGCCAGACCTATGTGACGGGCGGGGCGGTCAAGGCGGCCTGCGAGGCGGTGCGGGAACGGCTGCTCGCCCGTCTCGGCGGCGGCCAGGGCCTGCGCCTCGCCGACGAACGCGTCGTGGACGCCACGGGAGCCCAGGTCGCCTCCCTCGCCGACCTCCTGGGCGGCGAGGCGCTCGAGGAGACCGTGGAGTGGCGGCACAAGCCGACCCACCCGCTGCACCCGGAGACCGGGCAGGGCGACGCGCACGTCCAGTACGCGTTCGCCGCGCACCGCGCGACGGTGGACGTGGACGTGGAACTCGGCCTGGTGCGCGTCGTGGAGATCGCGACCGCGCAGGACGTCGGCAAGGCCGTCAACCCGAAGGCCGTCGAGGGCCAGATCCAGGGCGGCACCGCGCAGGGCCTCGGCCTCGCGCTGCTCGAGGAGATCCAGGTCGTGGACGGCGTCGTGCGGAACCCGTCGTTCACCGACTACCTGATACCCACGATCATGGACATGCCGCCGATGTCGCTGGACATCCTGGAACTCGCCGATCCCGACGCGCCCTACGGGCTGCGCGGGGTGGGCGAGCCTCCGACGATCTCCTCGACGCCCGCGGTCGTCGCGGCGATCCGCGCCGCGACGGGCACGGCCCTCACGAGGGTGCCCGTGCGACCTGAGCACATCACGGGAACCGCATGCTAGAAGCGATCCACCAACGGCTCGACGCCCGCCTTGCCAAGGCGGACGCCGATCTTTCCGCGCGCTATCCGGGCGACCGGCCCGGCCGTCAGCCGGTGCACACCGTCTACGTCCCGGCCGACCGCCTCACGCCCGCCCTGCCCGCCGAGTGGGGCGCGGCCGCCCTCGCCGCCCTTGACGAGCACGGCGTCCCCTACGCACCCGACCTCGACGGCCTGGTCCGCGCCAAGCTCGCGGCCGAGCCGATCGAGGACCTTCGGATCGACTTCGAGGATGGCTATGGCAGACGTGACGACGCCCAGGAGGACGCGCACGCCCAAGCCGCCGCAAGGTTCCTCTCCGAGGGGCGCACTCCGTTCTCCGGCATAAGGATCAAGTGCCTGGAGGCCGACCTGCGCCGCCGCGCGGTACGCACACTCAAGATCGTCCTTGACGGGCTCGGCACGCTCCCGCCCGGCTTCGTCGTCACGCTCCCCAAGGTGACCTCGGTCGCCCAGGTGGAGGCGATGGTCGAGGTGTGCGCGGCGCTCGAGCCGGCGCCGGGCGCGCTGCGGTTCGAGATCCAGATCGAGACCCCGCAGTCGATCCTCGGCCCGGACGGCACGGCCCTCGTCGCGCCCATGATCCACGCGGCCGAGGGCCGCTGTACGGGCCTGCACTACGGCACTTACGACTACTCGGCCTCGTGCGGGATAGCCGCCGCCTACCAGGCGATGGACCATCCGGTGGCCGACCACGCCAAGGTCGTCATGCAGGCGGCGGCGGCCGGGACGGGGGTGCGGCTCAGCGACGGGTCCACCAACGTGCTGCCCGTTGGCGCGCGGACCGGGGAGGCGTGGGCGCTGCACTCACGCCTTGTCCGCCGCTCCCTGGAACGCGGCTTCTACCAGGGCTGGGACCTGCACCCCGCCCAGCTCCCCACAAGGTTCGCCGCGAACTACGCCTTCTACCGCGAGGGCGCGGAGGAGGCCGTCACAAGGCTCGACGCCTACCTGAACCGTAAGGAGAGCGGCTTCCTTGACGAGCCCGCCACGGCCCGCGCCCTCGCGTCGTACCTGCGACGCGCCCTGGACTGCGGCGCGCTCGCCCCGTCCGACCTGCCCTTCTCCCCGACCACCTTGGAGGCGCTGTGACGTACGCAGAGGGCCCGTTGAAGGCCGTCCGCGCAAGGCGGGTGCTGCTGCCCGACGGCGAGGGCCCCGCGACCGTCGTGGTGCGTGACGGGAAGATATCCGAGGTCCTTCCCTACGACGCCGAAGCCGAGGGCGTCACGGATCTCCCCGACCACCTCGTACTGCTGCCTGGCCTTGTCGACAGCCACGTCCATGTGAACGAGCCAGGACGCACCCAGTGGGAGGGCTTCTCGACCGCCACCCGCGCGGCGGCGGCCGGGGGCGTCACGACGATCGTGGACATGCCGCTGAACTCGCTCCCGCCGACCGTGGACGCCGCCTCCCTCGCGGTGAAGCAGAAGGCGGCCGAGGGCCAGATCCATGTGGACGTCGGCTTCTGGGGCGGCGCGATCCCCGGCAACGCGGGCGATCTCGCCGCGCTGCACGAGGCGGGGGTGTTCGGGTTCAAGAGCTTCCTCATCGACTCCGGCGTCCCTGAGTTCCCGCCGCTCGACCCTGCGGGCCTCGAGCAGGCGATGCGTACGGTGGACGCGTTGTTCATCGTGCACGCCGAGGACCCTTCGCTGGTCGGGGAGTCGCGTCCCGCCTTCCCGGACTTCGTGGCGTCCCGCCCTCCGGAGGCCGAGGCGGCGGCCGTAAGGACGGTGATCGAGGCGGCCCGCAGGACCGGCGCGCGCGCCCACATCCTGCACCTCGCCGCCGCCGACGCCCTCCCGTACCTGCGCGAAGCCCAGGCCGAGGGGGTGAAGATCACCGCCGAGTCCTGCCCGCACTACCTGACCTTGCGGGCCGAGGACGTCCCCGCTCTTGCGACCGAGTACAAGTGCTGCCCTCCGATCCGCGAGGGGGCCCACCAGGACGCCCTGTGGGAGGCGCTGAAGGAGGGCGTGATCACCTGTGTGGTGTCCGACCACTCGCCCTGCACGCCCGATCTCAAGGAGGGCGACTTCGCGACGGCCTGGGGCGGAATCGCGTCGGTGCAGCTCGGCCTGCCCGTCATGTGGACAGAGGCCAGCAAACGCGACATTTCACTCAGTACCCTCGTGGCATGGATGAGCCGGGCACCCGCCGATCTTGTGGGACTGCCCGCGAAGGGAAGGATCGCAGCAGGAGCGGACGCCGACCTCGTCGCGTTCGCCCCGGACGAGGAGTTCACCGTGGACGCGGCACGCCTCTTCCACCGCAATCCGGTCACGCCGTACCACGGCAGGACACTTCGCGGCGTCGTGCACACGACGTGGCTGCGCGGCGAGCCGACCGGCGGGCAGCCCGCCGGACGGTTCCTGCACCGAGAGGAAAGCGTTGTTCACTGAACTGCTCGATCTTGCGTCGCGCGCGATGGGCGGGACCGTCGTCTTCGCCAACGACGAGTTCTTCGCCGACCGCGAGAACCTGATCAACCCGCACCGCCCGACCTTCACCCTCGCGACCTTCGGGCACAAGGGCCAGATCTACGACGGCTGGGAGACCAGGCGGCGGCGCGAGCCGGGACACGACCACGCGATCGTGCGGCTCGGCGTCCCCGGGGTGCTGCGCAACATCATCGTCGACACCGCGTTCTTCACCGGCAACTACCCGACCGAGGCGTCGGTGGACGGCTGCTTCCTGCCGGACTACCCGTCGGCCGAGGACCTGGAGAAGGCGACATGGTTCCCCCTCATCCCCCGCTCGCCGCTTGAGGGCGACACAGAGAACTCCTTCCCTGTGCCGTCGGAGCGGCTGGTCACCCATGTGCGGCTGAACATCTTCCCGGACGGCGGCGTAGCCAGGCTGCGGGTACACGGCACGCCCGTCATCGACCCCTCGCTGGTCCCTGACGTGTTCGACCTCGCCGCCGCCGAGCACGGCGCTGCCGTCACCGACTGCTCCGACAGGTTCTACGGCTCCCCCAACCAGCTCCTGCTCCCGGGCCTCGCGCAGACCATGGGAGACGGCTGGGAGACCCGCCGCCGCCGTGACGACGGCAACGACTGGGTCGAGATCAAACTCGCCGCCCCCGGCCTGCCGCAGCTCATCGAACTCGACACCTCGCACTTCAAGGGCAACTGCCCGGGTACGGCGAAGGTGAGCGCGCTTGACGGGCCCGTGCTGCTGGAACCCGTCAGGCTCCAGCCCGACACCCGCCACAGGTTCCGGGTGAGCTCCGAGCGGCCGGTGGACGCGGTGCGGCTCGACATCTTCCCCGACGGAGGCATGGCACGCTTCCGGCTGTACGGCACGCTCCCCCCTGAGTCGCGCGCGGGCCTCACCGCGCGGTGGAACGCGCTCCAGGAGGACTGAATGCCCATTCCCGGCCTTCTGCTCGCCGCGGGAGCGGGACGGCGCTACGGCATGCCCAAGGCGCTCGTCCCGACCCCGGGCGATCCGGACACCCTGCTCGTCGAGCACGGGGTCCGGACGCTGCGGGAGGCCGGGTGCGCGCCCGTGGTGGCCGTGCTCGGCGCGCAAGCGCGCCGGGTGCCGCCGCTGCCGGGCGTGATCGTCGTGGTGAACGCGGACTGGGCGTCGGGGATGGGGTCGTCGCTGCGCACCGGCCTCGCCGCCCTGGAGGCCGACGCGGTGGTGGTGCTGCCCGTGGACACGCCCTGGATCACCCCTGAGGCCGTCGTGCGGGTCGCCGAGGGGGCGGGGCGGGGGTCGCTGCGGGTGGCGACGTACGAGGGGCGTCAGGGGCATCCTGTCGTCCTCGGGCGTGATCACTGGGCGGGGGTCGCCGCCCTCGCCGTCGGGGACGTGGGGGCGCGGCCGTATCTGAAGGCGCACGAGCACGAGCGGGTGCCCTGCGAGGACATCGCAGACGGCACCGACATGGACGTGCCCCTTGCGTGACGTCATGGACGACCTTCACGAGCACTGGGCTGCGGGCCGTGCCGTCGGGCTCGCGACGGTCGTGGAGACCTGGCGGTCCGCGCCGCGGCCCCCGGGGGCGGCGATGCTGGTGACGGCGTCAGGCGACGCCTTGGGCAGCGTGTCCGGGGGGTGCGTAGAAGGGGCCGTCTACGAGCTCGCGTACGCCGCCGCTACCGACCCGGATTTCGTGCCCGTGCTCGAGCGGTACGGGGTGAGCGACGATGACGCGTTCGCCGTCGGGCTGACCTGCGGCGGGACCATCCACGTCTATGTGGAAAGGGTGTCGCCCGAGACGTTTCCGCAGCTCGGCGGGGTCGTCGCGGACATCAGGGCGGGGGTTCCCGTGGCCGTCGCGACGTGCGTGGACCCCGCCGACGCCGCGCGGTTCGGCCGTCGTCTGGTGGTGCGCGCGGACTCGACCGAGGGGACCTTCGGCTCCGCCCGGCTCGACGAGGCGGTCACCGACGACGCGCGCGGCATGCTCGTCTCCGGGACCACCGGGACGCTCAGGTACGGCAGGGACGGCGAACGGCTCGCCGGGGACCTCACCCTCGCCGTCCAGTCCTACGCGCCGCGCCCGCGCATGATCGTCTTCGGCGCGATCGACTTCGCCGCCGCGCTCGCCCGCGCGGGGGTGTTCCTCGGCTTCCACGTGACGGTCTGCGACGCGCGCCCGGTCTTCGCGACCCGCCGCCGCTTCCCCGACGCCGACGCCGTCGTCGTGGAGTGGCCGCACAGGTACCTCGCGGCCGAGGCCGAGGCGGGCAGGATCGACGGCCGCACGGTCCTGGCGGTCCTCACGCACGACGCGAAGTTCGACGTCCCGCTGCTGGAGGTGGCGTTGAAGCTGCCCGTCGCCTACGTCGGCGCGATGGGCTCGCGCCGCACCCACGACGACCGGATGGCCCGCCTCCGCGAGACCTCGCTCACCGAGGCCGACCTTGCCCGCCTGCACTCCCCCATCGGCCTCGACCTGGGCGCGCGCACCCCGGAGGAGACCGCGATCAGCATCACCGCCGAGATCATCGCCGCCCGCTGGGCGGGCACCACGGCCCCCCTCACCGGCAGCCGCGGCCCCATCCACCACTTAGAGGGCGGCGGCGGCCTCTTCGATGGGGGTGTCGCCTTCGATGAGTTCGAGGGTCTGGCGGGTGGCCGTGCCCTGGGTGAGGAGGGCGGTGATGACCGAGGCGACGTCTTCGCGGGGGACGGGGCCACGGCCGGTGGAGGGGGCGAGGGTGACGCGGCCCTTGGCGGGGTCGTCGGTGAGGACGCCGGGGCGCAGGATCGTCCAGGCGAGGTCGCGGGAGCGCAGGTCGGCTTCGGCGGTGGCCTTGGCCTCGATGTAGGCGGCCCAGACCGCGTCCTTGGCCGGGTCTGGCTTGCGGTCGGCGCCCATCGAGGAGATCTGCACGAGCCTGTCGACGCCCGCGCGCTCGGCCGCGGCCGCGCACAGGATCGCCGCGTCCTGGTCGACCGTGCGCTTGCGCGCCGCGCCGCTGCCGGGGCCCGCGCCCGCGGCGAAGACCAGGGCGTCGAAGCCGGAGAGCGCGTCGGACAGCTCCCTGACGGTCGTCCGCTCCAGGTCGAGCACAAGGCCGGACTGTCCGGTGGCCTCGAGGTCGGCGAGGTGGTCGGGGTTGCGGACGAGGCCGACGGCTGAGCCGTCGGGCCACTGCCTGAGCAGGTGAAGGGCGATCTTGCCGTGGCCGCCCGCGATGACGATGCGCATGCCGCGATCATCGCAGGGTCACAGGTGGCGCTCGACCACCGTCAGGACAAGTGTCGCCACCCGTTCCTCAAGGTTCGCGGCGGTCATCGGGAGGGTTCCTTCCACCCAGCGGATCACCAGTTCGGCCGCGCCGCCCAGCGCGAAGTACATCGCCGCCTCGAACCCGGCGGGGTCGGCCGGGCGCAGTTCGCCGCGCGCGAGCTCGGCGAACATCGCGTACGTCGCGCGGCGGCGGCGCTCGAGCGCCGGGCTGCCCGCGGGCTCGGCGAGGCCCACCCGCGCGCGGCGCGGGTCGGAAGCGAACGCGGTGACGAACGCGGAGACCGACGCGCGCAGCCGTGCGCGCGGCTCCGGCTCGGCGAGCGCGGTGCGGCGCAGATGCCGGACGAGGTCGTCGAGCGCGCGGTCGTAGACGGCGAGGAGGAGCGCCTCGACGTCGGCGAAGCTCTCGTAGAAGTACCTGTCGTTCAGGCCGGCCCGCGCGCACACACCGCGCATGGTCACCGAGGCCCAGCCGCCGTCCCCCCACAGCTCGAGCGCGGCCGCGAGCAGGCGCTCACGCCGCTCGGCGGTGCGCTCGGTGGCCGAGCGGCCCCGGTAGGAACGTGTCGGAGATCCCATCGCCCCCCATCTTGACGGCTCGGCCGGGGAAACACATAGTCGGTGGCGGTTGCCACCAGATTATCCTTGAGGCGACCGACCAGAACACCCGACCGCCACCGCCGCAAGAAGGAGTCACCCGTGCAGCCCCTCGGCCCCACGTCCCTGACCTGGCGCTTCTTCGGAGACAACCGGGCCCTGCTCGTCGGGCCGCGCGCGGGCGTGCTCCAGCTGATGCTCCCCGAGCTCGGCCAGGGCGTCCTCGACCACTCGGTCTTCTTCTCCGACACCCTCGGCCGCCTCAAGCGCTCGGCCGGGCCCATCCTCAACACCGTCTACGGCGGCCAGGACGCGGCCGCCACCGGCGCGACGGTCCGCGACTACCACCGCGACATCAAGGGCGTCATGCCGGACGGCGACCGCTACCACGCGCTCGATCCCGAGATCTACTTCTGGGCGCACGCCACTTTCGTGGACCACCTCTTCTACGCCACCGAGACGTTCATGCGACCGCTCACCGAAGCCGAAAGACGCGTCATGTACGAGGAGTCGAAGACCTGGTACGCGATGTACGGCGTGAGCGACAGGGCAGTACCCGAGGACTGGGAAGCCTTCCAGGAGTACTGGCACAAGATGCTCACCGAGAAAGTCGCGGCGCACAAGTCGGCCAAGTACAGCGTCGGGTACGCCGAGAAGGGGCTGCCCAGGCCCAAGGAGGTCCCCGCCGTCGTCTGGAAGGTGATCAGCCGGCCCGTGAACGCCGTCGCGCGGTTCCTCACGGTCGGCGGGCTGCCGCCGGAGACCCGGAAGATCCTCGGCCTGCCCTGGTCGGCCGCCGACGAACGCCGCTACCGCACCTTCGCCAGGACGGTCCGGCGCGCCGACGGCCTGTGGAACGTGCTTCCCCGGGCCGTCAGGTACGCCCCGCCCGCGCGTGCGGCGTTCGCGCGCTACGGCAGCCCGCGCTAGCGCGCTTCAGCTCCTGGCAAACATTCGGTTCCGATCGCACAAGCGCGCGGACCGCCGCGCCCGCGTCGGCGATCCTCAGCCCCCAGGATCGCGGACGGGACGGCGGGGGGACACGGGTGCGGCGCTGGACACGGTGGGCGGCCTGGGGGCTCGCGTGCGCGCTCCTTTCCGGATGCGGAATTGGCGGAGACGGCTCCGCCGACGACTTGTCCGGACCGCCCGCGCCGGACACGCCCCCCGCCTCCGTCCCCGGCCCGACGCCGCTGGGCGACGGCTCCACCGCCGTCGCCGGCCCCCAGCCGCGCGCGTGGACCCCCGAGCGGCTCAAGCCGGGGGAACGCCCGCCCCAGTTCGTCGTGCTGTCCTGGGACGGCGCGGGGGCCACCGACGGGACCTTCGCCAGGTTCCGGCAGACCGCCCGCCTGCACGGCGCGACCATGACGTTCTTCCTGTCCGGCCTGTACCTCCTTCCGGAACGCGAACGCGCCCGCTACCGGCCGCCGCACAGGTCGCCCGGGGCGTCCGACATCGGCTACCTCAAGGACCGGCAGATCCGCGACACCATCCTCAACGTCGCCCTCGCCTGGCGGGAGGGCCACGAGATAGGCACCCACTTCAACGGGCACTTCTGCGGGCCCGATGGAGTGCGCTCGTGGACGGCGTCGGACTGGAAGAGCGAGATCCGCCAGGCCCTCGGGTTCGTCGGCTCCTGGAAGACGCACACCGGCTTCACCGACCTGCCGCCTCTGCCGTTCGACTACGCGGCCGAACTCGTCGGCGGACGCGCGCCCTGCCTTGAGGGCGGGCGTGCGCTGCGCAAGGCGGCGAGGCAGCTCGGCTGGAAGTACGACACCAGCGGGACCGGGCGTCAGGTGTGGCCGCGTGAGGTGCGCGGCCTGTGGCACCTGCCCATACAGTCGCTGCCCTTCCCCGGACGTACGGGCGAGGTGTTGGCGATGGACTACAACATCCTGCGCGCCCAGCTCCCCCACGGCATGTACGGCAGCGCGCACCAGCGGCCCAGGTGGCGCGCGCAGGCCGACGCGTTCTTCCAGGGCGGCTTCGACCGCGCGTACCGGGGGAACCGTGCCCCGCTCGTCATCGGGAACCACTTCGCGCACTGGAACGGCGGCATCTACCTCGACGCCGTCCACGACTTCCTTGTCCGCAACGCGCGCCGCCCGGACGTCAGGTTCGTCTCGTTCCGGCAGCTCGTGGCGTGGCTCGAGCTCCAGGACCCGGCCGTACTACGGGCTCTGCGCGCGCTACCCGTCGGCCAAGGGCCCATCGGAGGGTGGGAGTCGCTGTCGCCCGCGTCGGCCGGGGGCCTGCTGCCGAAAACCAGGTGACAGCCGGTGCCGGACGCACCACCATGGGTCGGCATGAAGCACTGGCCGCTTTATGACCTGCGGGTACGCACCCCGCGCCTCGAACTGCGTCTGCCGCGCGACACCGAACTCGACGCGCTCGCCGAGACCGCCGCGGCCGGAGTCCACCCGCCGGATGAGATGCCGTTCACGGTCCCGTGGAGCGACGCGCCGCCCGAGACCGTCGCGCGCCGCGTCATCCAGCACCACTGGCTCGGCCTGGCGAGCTGGCAGCCGGACGACTGGCGGCTGAGCCTCGCCGTGTTCGCAGGCGGCCGCCCCCTCGGCCTCCAGGACGTCTCCGGCCACGGGTTCGCCGTCTCCCGGCACGTCGAGACCGGGTCGTGGCTCGGCCGCGCCCACCAGGGCAACCGCTACGGCGTCGAGATGCGCGCGGCCGTCCTCGCGCTCGCCTTCGCCGGACTCGACGCGCTCACCGCGGGAAGCGCCGCGCACACCGACAACGCGGCGTCCAACGCGGTCTCCCACAGGCTCGGCTACGCCACCAACGGCCGCACCTTCACCGAGATCCAGGGCCGCCGTGTGGAGGACGTCCGCTACCTGATCGACCGCGAAGCCTGGGCCGCGCACCGCACCGTCGAGACCGAGATCACCGGGCTCGAACCCTGCCTGCCGCTGCTCGGGCTCGCCTAGACCTCGCGGTAGAGCGACCGCTCGTAGCTCTCCGGCGCGTAGTACGCCTCAAGCTCCGCCACGCTCTCCGGGGTCTCCATCGTCTCCTTGACGAGGTTCGCGTGCGAAGGCAGCACATCGGGCTCCCAGGTGGCCGGCCGCCACAGCCCCGAGCGCAGGAACGCCTTGGCGCAGTGGAAGAAGATCTGCTCGACCGCCACCTCGACGGCCAGGATCGGCCGGTGGCCCTTCACGACGAGCTCGTCGAAGTAGGGTGCGTCGCGCACCAGCCGCGCCCGCCCGTTGACGCGCAGCGTCTCGTTCCGGCCGGGGATCAGGAACAGCAGCCCGATCCCGGGATTGGCGAGGATGTTGCGGTAGCCGTCGGCGCGGCGGTTGCCGGGGCGCTCGGGGATCGCGAGGGTCACCCGGTCGATGACGTGCACGAACGAACCCGTCGGGTCGCCCTTCGGGGAGGCGTCGAGGTTGCCCGCCGCGTCGCCCGTGGCCATCACCAGGAACGGGGAGGCCGCGATCCACTCGAGATCGCGGTCGTGGAGTGCGACTCTTTCCTTGGCCACCGCACGCGGCGTCGGCTCGCCGAGCAGCTCGCGGAGCTCGGCCTCAGAGGTGATCTCGCTCATCAGACCATACAAACAGATCGGAAGAACCCGGTCACTCCATTAAAGTAGCCGCACTCGAACCGCGTGACGGGAGTGAACCATGGTGGACGCCCTGAGAGCGGGTGACCCCGCGGCCATCGGGCCCTACACCCTGCTAGGCGTCCTCGGCGAAGGCGGGCAGGGCACCGTCTACCTCGGCCGCCGCGACGGCGTCGACGTGGCGGTCAAGCTGATGCACGCGCGGTTCGCCGCCGACGCCGAGGCGCGCGGCAGGTTCGTCCGTGAGCTCGAGGTCGCCAAACGGGTCGCCAGGTTCTGCACCGCGCAGGTGCTCGACGCCGACGTCGACGGCGACCGGCCCTACATCGTCAGCGAGTACGTCCCCGGCGTGGCGTTGCAGGACCTCGTGGAGCGCGAGGGGCCGCGCGGCGGCGCGGCGCTGGAACGCCTCGCCGTCAGCACCCTGACCGCCCTCACCGCCATCCACGGCGCGGGCATCATCCACCGCGACTTCAAGCCGCACAACGTCCTGCTCGGCGACGACGGGCCCCGCGTCATCGACTTCGGGATAGCGCGCGCGCTGAACGTCACCTCGCACAGCCACAACATCGGCTCGCCCGCTTACATGTCGCCCGAGCAGCTGTCTGGCCGCCAGCTCACCGCGGCGTCCGACCTGTTCTCGTGGGGGTCGGCGATCGTGTTCGCGGCCACCGGCGAGCCGCCCTTCGGCGTCGACGAGATCGGCGCGGTCATGTACCGCATCATCAACGACGAACCGGACCTCGGGGCGCTGCCGCAGCCGCTGCGCGGGGTCGTCGCGGCGTGCCTTGCCAAGGACCCGGCGCTGCGGCCCACGGCCGCCGAGGCCCAGGCCGCGCTGGTCGGCGGGACCGTTCCCGATCCGCTGGACTCCGGTGCTCTGGGCGGTGGGATTCCCGCGTCCTCCGGTGAGCCCGTCTCGCGGCCTGTCGCGCACGCGATGCCCGCGCCGCACTCGGAGCCCGACCGGGAGCCCTACCCGTTCGAGATCGGGCCGCCGCCCGGGGAGAGCGACGCGCTCGCCGGGCGCGGGCCCACCATCGTGATCGCCATCGTCATCGCGCTGATGCTCGCGATCGGCGTCACCGGATGGGCGCTGACCAGGGGCGGCGGCGACAAGGCCGACGACGCGGACGCCGCCGTGACTGTCTCGCCGGGGGCCGTCGCGGGCGGCCAGCTCCCCAGCGGGCCGCAGGGGCCCGCGCCGAGCTCGTCGGGGAGCGGGAAGTCGCCTACGCCGAGGCCGTCGACGTCCGCCTCTGCGACGCCGTCGGGCAAGGCCACCTCCGGCAAGCCGTCGGCCGTGCCCACCACGACGGTGACGGTCACCGAGACGGCGAGCCCGTCGGAGACCCCCACGCCCCCCGAGGAGCCGACCCCCACGCCGACGCCCACGCCGACCGAGACGGTGAACCCGTACGGGGCCGTCCAGGTGTGCGAGTCCGCCGGACGCGGTATCGGCTTCCGGGTCGTGCGCGCGCGGGCGTTCACGGGCGGGCGCGTCGTTCACCTGTTCAACCCGGCGATCCGCACGCACTGCGTCGTGACGCTCAAGACCGCCGACATCGGCGTGCCCACCGACCTGTGGGCGAGGGTCACCCGCAAGTCCGACAAGGCCGGCTCGTCCGACCGTGGGCTCCAGGAGTACTACGCGGGGCCGCTGTTCATCCGCGCGCCGCGCGACTGCGTCCGGGTCGCGGGCGGCGGCGTCAACGGCAGCGCCACGGCGGGCTGGGGCACCTGCGCCTGACGCGCGGGGCCTCCTTGTGCCGGGGATGGCCTGCGGATACCCGGATTATCGGACAAGATCGTACGAATCGCTCTTTCGGAGTAAGGTCGGACGGTCGATCGGGGTGAAGACGGGAGCAGACGGATGGGTGAGGCGCGGGCGCTGCGGGCGGGGGACCCGGCGGCCGTCGGCCCGTACACGCTGACGGGACTGCTCGGCGAGGGCGGCCAGGGGTCGGTGTACCTCGCCGAACGCGACGGCGCACAGGTGGCGCTCAAGCTGCTGCACACGCGGTTCGCCGAGGACGGCGACGCGCGGCGCAGGTTCGTCCGGGAACTCGACGCGGCCAAACGCGTCGCCAGGTTCTGCACCGCGCAGGTCCTCGACGCCGACCTCGACGGCGACCAGCCCTACATCGTCAGCGAGTACGTCCCCGGCGTGTCCCTCCAGGAGCTGGTGACCGCCGAGGGGCCGCGCGCGGGCGGCGCGCTGGAACGCCTCGCGATGAGCACCCTGACGGCGCTCGCGGCGATCCACCAGGCCGGGCTCGTCCACCGGGACTTCAAGCCGCAGAACGTCCTCATGGGACCCGACGGCCCCCGCGTCATCGACTTCGGGATCGCCCGCGCGCTCGACGCCACGACCCAGAGCCAGGCCGTCGGCACGCCCGCGTACATGTCGCCGGAGCAGGTCAACGGCCTTCCGCTGACGGGCGCGTCGGACATGTTCTCCTGGGGCGCGAGCATGCTGTTCGCCGCGACGGGCGCCGCCCCGTTCACCGCCCCCGAGATCGGCGCGATCCTGCACCGCATCCTCAACACCCACCCCGACCTGTCCCCCCTCCCCGAACCCCTGCGCTCGGTCGTCGCCGCCTCCCTCGCCAAGGACCCCTCGGCCCGCCCCACGCCCGCCCAGGCACACTCCACCCTTCTCAGCTCGACGTCCCCCGACGCCCCGGCCCCGGCGTTCCCTCCGCCCCCCATGACGCCGCCTCCAGCACCGGCCCCCGCCTTCCACCCCGGGACGCAGCCTCCGCCCGCGTACGCGGCCGCGCCTGCGTCGCGCGGCCGTGGCTCGGTGCGAACACCCCTGATCGCCGCGGCCTCCATAGTCGTCGCGCTCGGTGTGGGCGTGGGCGTCACCGGCTATTTCGTCGCCCGTGACGGGGACACCCTCTCCGCCGCCGAACAGCCCGCCCTCCCTCCCGCACCCGCCCCCGCACCGCCTCAGCCCACCCAGGCCCAGACGTCCCCCAGCAAGCCGCCCAAGCCGCCCCGCACGAACGCCGGCTCCCCCAAGCCCACCAAGTCACAGGACGCCGCGGCCCCCTCCCCCAAGCCGTCGGAGAACACCCCCACCCCCGCCTCCCCTCCTTCCGGCGGCCAGGCGACGAACCCCTACTCCCCCGCCGGGGTGTGCGACTCGGGCGGCAAGGGCACCGGCTACACCGTCCAGCGCAAGGCGACTTTCCCGGGCGGCGTCGTCTACCAGCTCTACAGCGCCTCCACCCAGCTCAACTGCGCCGTCACCATGAAGACCACGGCCGTGGGCAAGAAGACCACGGTCTGGACCACCCTCACCCGCCAGTCCGACAACAAGTCGGCCACCGACCGAGGCCCCTTCGCCTACTACGCGGGCCCCGTCTACCTCTCCGCCCCCTCCATCTGCGTAAAGATCTCCGGCGGCACCCCCAAAGCCTCAACCACCACCCCCTGGTCCAACTGCACCTGACCCCCACACCGCGCGGCAGCGCCCGGAAACGGCCGAAGCCCCCGGCTGTGGGCCGGGGGCTTCGGGGGGCTTTGGGTCAGACCTGGCCGGCCTTTTCCAGGGCGGTGCAGCAGGTGTCGGTGATCATGCGGGTCACGACGTAGGGGTCCATGTTGGCGTTCGGGCGGCGGTCCTCGAGGTAGCCCTTGCGCTCGATCTCGACCTGCCAGGGCAGGCGGATGGAGGCGGCGCGGTTGGACACGCCGTAGGAGAACTCGCTCCAGGGGGCGGTCTCGTGGGCGCCCGTGAGGCGGTCCTCGACGCCGGCGCCGTACGCCTTGACGTGCTCGAGGAACTTCTCGCCCAGCGCCTCGCAGGCGGTGATGATGGGGTCGTAGCCCTCGCGCATCGCCTGGGTGGAGAAGTTGGTGTGCGCGCCGGCGCCGTTCCAGTCGCCCTTGACCGGCTTGGGGTCGATGGAGAAGACGACGCCGTGCTTCTCGGCGATCAACGCGGCGAGGTAGCGGGCGATCCAGATGTGGTCGGAGACCTCGACCGGGCCGGCGGCGCCGATCTGGAACTCCCACTGGCCGGGCATGACCTCGGCGTTGATGCCGGAGACGGTCAGGCCGGCGGCGAGGCAGGCGTCCAGGTGCTCTTCCACGATGTCGCGGCCGAACGCCTTGTCGGCGCCGATGCCGCAGTAGTACGGGCCCTGCGGGCCGGGGTAGCCGTGCTCGGGGAAGCCGAGCGGGCGGCCGTCCTTGAACAGGGTGTACTCCTGCTCGATGCCGAACCACGGGTCCTGCCCGGCGTACTTCTCGGCGATCGGCGTGAGCAGCGCGCGGGTGTTGGTCGAGTGCGGGGTTCCGTCGACGTTCAGCACCTCGGCCAGGACCAGGACGTGCTCACCGCCGCGGACCGGGTCCGGGAACACCGCGACCGGCTTGAGCTGGCAGTCCGAAGAGGTGCCCTCTGCCTGGTTGGTGCTGGAGCCGTCGAAGCCCCAGATCGGCAGGTTCTCCAGCTTGGCCTTCTCGGCACTGTCAAGGATGCGAGTCTTCGACCGCAGCTGGGCGGTGGGCTCGGTGCCGTCGATCCAGATGTACTCAGCCTTGACCTTGCTGCTCATGAATATCCTTGCCTGGTGTGCGAGGGATGGTGACTCCGGGGTTTTGCCTACGGCAGAGTCTGATGAGCCGCGATTTCACGTCGATTGCCCTTGTGTAAACCCGAAGTTAACTCGGTACCGTTCCAACGCTCCTGAGCAGGGCGGTTACGTTTTGGTATAGACCAGTGCCGGTTCCGGGCCCTCCGCGCGAGCCCGGAACCGGCCTACAAGCTGGACATTCAGCGGTTTTCAGTAACGAAGCCGCCGAAGGAACCACGAAGATACAGCAAGGGTGTGCTTCCCGTCACGTCCGCGGCGAGCACGTAGCCGACCTCGAGGGTGTGGTCCCCCAGATCGAGCCGATCGTAGGTGCGGCAGACGAGCTGGACGGCGGCCCCGTCGATGAGCGGCACCCCGTACTGGCCGGTGTGCCATGACGTCCCGGCGAACCTGTCGCCCTCCTTGGCCGCGAACCGCGCGGCGACGTCGCGCTGGTCCTCGGCGAGGATGTTGACGGCGAAGTACGGCAGCTTGCTCAACGCGGGGAACGTCCGCGAAGAGTGGGCCGCGTAGTACGACACGAGGGGCGGCGCGAGGCTGACCGCGGAGAACGACGTCGCGGTGAGCCCGACGGGCCCGTCGGGCGTCTGCCCGGTGACGACGACGACCCCCGCCGCGTGCGCGCCGAGCGCCTCCCGGTACAGCTCGGGCCCGATGCCACGGCGCGCGTTCAGGTCGGTCACGGTGTGGCCCACCGCCTCGCTGACGGTCTCGCTCAAGACGGCACTCCTGCTTCCTCGTGCGCGGCGCCGCTGCGGCCCGCGTAACGGCTGTCGGGCCTTGCGAGCCCGTAGTTCTCCCGTAGGGTCGCGCCCTCGTACTCGCTGCGGAACAGACCGCGTTCACGCAGGATCGGCACGACGTGGTCGACGAAGTCGTCGAGACCCTGCGGGTAGTGCGGCGGCATGACGTTGAACCCGTCGGCCGCGCCGTTCTCGAACCACTCCTGGATCTGGTCGGCGACCTGCTCGGGCGACCCGGCGACGACGCGGTGGCCGCGTCCGCCGGCCAGGCGGGCGATGAGCTGCCGGATCGTGAGGCCCTCGCGCCTGGCGAGCCCGATGACGAGGTCGAAGCGGCTGCGGTTGCCCTCGGTCGACTCGGGCAGGTCGTCGGGCAGCGGACCGTCGAGCGGGTGGCCGCTCAGGTCGAGTCCGGTCATGTGGGACAGCTGGGTGAGGCCGTACTCGGGGTTGATGAGCTCCTGGAACTCCTCCTCGAGCCGCTTGGCCTCGGCCTCGGTGGACCCGATGAACGGGGAGATTCCGGGCAGGACGAGGAGTTCGTCCTCGCTGCGCCCGTACCGTGCGAGCCGTCCCTTGAGGTCGGCGTAGAACGCCTTGCCTTCGGCGAGGGTCTGCTGTGCGGTGAACACCGCCTCCGCCCAGCGCGCGGCGAACTCCTTGCCCGTCTCCGACGACCCCGCCTGGACGAGCAGGGGCCGCCCCTGCGGTCCGCGCGAGATGTTGAGCGGGCCCTTCACCCGGTAGTAGGGCCCCTCGTGCGCGATCTCGTGGATCTTGCCGGTGTCGGCGAAGATCCCGCGTCCGACGTCGCGCAGGACCGCGTCGTCCTCCCAGCTGTCCCACAGCTTCAGCGCGGCCTCGACGAAGTCGTCGGCGCGCGCGTACCTGTCGGAGTGGTCGGGCCGGTCGATGCCGAAGTTGTGCGCCTCGGCCTCCGACGCGGACGTCACGATGTTCCATCCGGCGCGGCCCCCGCTGATGTGGTCGAGCGAGGCGAACTTGCGGGCGAGGTTGTAGGGCTCGTTGTAGGTGGTCGACGCGGTCGCGATGAGCCCGATCCGCTCGGTGACCGCGGCGATCGCGGCGAGCAGGGTCAGCGGTTCGAACTGGTCGAGCGCGTTGTAGCGGACGTTGCCGTACAGGGCGACGCCGTCGGCGAAGAAGATCGAGTCGAGCTTGCCCTCCTCGGCCTTGCGCGCGATCCGCTGGTAGTGCGCGAGGTCGATGGTGTGGGCGGCGTCGGTGCGGGGATGGCGCCAGGCCGCCTCGTGGTGCCCCACGCCCATGACGAAGGCGTTGAGGTGCAGACGTCGGGTGCTCACCGGGTTGTCCTCCAGGTCGAGAAGCGGCGCTCCAGGCGGAGCAGCAGCGCGTTGAACAGCAGCCCGATCACCGAGATCGTGATAATCCCAGAATACATATCGGGAATACGGAAATTAAACTGCGCGTCGTTGATCAGGAAGCCGAGGCCGGCCTTCGCGCCGACCATTTCGGCGGCGACCAGGACGAGGATCGAGTAGGCCCCGGCGAGCCTTATGCCGGTGAAGATCGTCGGGACGGCGGCGGGCAGGATCACCTTCTGGAACAGCCGGTGCGGCGGCAGGCCGAGCGACCGCGCCGACTTGATCAGCAACGGGTCAACGCCCTTCACGCCCGCGATCGTGTTGAGCAGGATCGGGAAGGCGCACGCGTAGACGACGATCGAGATCTTCGACGTCTCGCCGAGTCCGAGGATCAGGATGAACACGGGCAGCAGCGCCAGCGCCGCGGTGTTGCGGAACAGTTCGAGCAGCGGGTCGAGGAAGTCCGCGACGGGCTGGTACCAGCCGAGGATCAGCCCGAGCGGAATCGTGACCGCGACCGCGATCCCGAACCCGGCGAGCGACCTGACGAGGCTCGCCTGTGTGTGCTCCCACAGCGCCCCGCTCACCGCGAGGTCCTTGGTCGCCACGACGACCTCGGAGAACGGCGTGAGGAACACCGCGTCCACGAGCCCGAGCCGCGGCGCGGCCTCCCAGACCAGCAGGAACAGCACGATCGCCGCAATCCGGTGCACCCCCCTCCGCACCAGCCGCCCGACCCTCGCCCAGAAGCCGACCCCCGCCCGACCCCGAACCCCTTTGCCCTGAGCTTCTTGGCCGACCTCCTTAACCTCTTGAACCTGAGTCTCCTGAGCCTGAGTCTCTTGGTCCCGAGTTTCTTGGGTGAGCTGCTGAGCTTCTTGGGTTGGGGTCTGAGATTCTTGGGGGTGAGATTCTTGGGGCTGGGGGGCGGGGGTTGGGGGATTTGGGGGTGGGGTGGGGGTGCTGCGGTTCGGGGAGTCGAGGGAGGTTTCAGGCATGGGAGGTCACCGCCTCGCGTTCGTGGGCCTGGGCGGCGGCGACCTCGTCGCGCAGGGCGCTCCAGATGTGGTGCCGGTACTCGCCGAAGCGCGGGTCGGCGCGCAGGTCGCCTTCGCGGGACGGGAAGTCGATCGGGACGATCTCCTTGATGCGGCCGGGGCGCGACGTCATGATCGCGACGCGCTGGCCGAGGTAGACGGCCTCGTCGATGCCGTGCGTGATGAAGATGACCGTCTTGCCGGTCCGCTGCCAGATCGCCAGGAGTTCTTCCTGGAGCGACTCGCGGGTCTGCGCGTCGAGGGCGGCGAAGGGCTCGTCCATGAGCAGGACCTCGGGGTCGAACGCCAGCGACCGCGCGATCGCGACGCGCTGGCGCATCCCGCCGGACAGCTCGTGCGGGTAGCGGTCGGCGAACGCGGCGAGCCCGACGAGGTCGAGGAACTCCGCAGCGCGCGCCCGCCGCTCCTTGCGGCCGAGCCCGAGCCGCCCGGCCGCCGCCTCGAGCCCGAACTCGATGTTGCCGCGCGCGGTGCGCCACGGGAACAGCGCGTACTGCTGGAAGACGATGCCGCGGTCGAGTCCCGGCCCGGTGATGGGCTTGCCGTCGAGCAGGATCTCGCCGGACGCGGGTTCGCTAAGCCCGGCGACGAGGTCGAGCAGGGTCGACTTGCCGCACCCGGACGGCCCCACGAGCGTGAGGAACTCGCCGGCCGCGACGTCGAGGTCGATGTCGGAGACCGCGGTGAACTCGCTCGGGCGGCCGAGGCCCGCGTCCCGGACGTTGAACGTCTTGGTGACGCCCCGGATGCTGATCTTCGGCAGCCCCATCACGAGCTCCCCGCGTTGAACTCGTTGGTGAAGACGTCGGCCGGCTTGAGCGCGGACTTGATCTCGCCCTCGCGGGTCAGCCAGTCGATCCAGGTCTGGAACTCGGTGTCGGCGATGCGGCCGCCGGGCGAGGAGACGCCGTAGCCCTTGAAGTACTGGAGCGCGCTGGAGTCCTCGTTGCGTCCGCGCTTCTCGACGATCTCGTTGAACTTGGCGATGACCTCCTCGCGCGGGGTCTCGCGCGCCCAGTCGAGCGCCTTGCCGACGCCGGTGACGAACGTCTTCACCGCCTCGGGGTTCTTCTTGACGAGGTCGTCGCGGACGACGAGGCTGCCGGCGTTGAACTCGCCGAGCAGGGTGACGTCGTTGAACAGCTCGGTGATGCCGCCGCGCTCCAGCGCCTTGTCGCGCAGGATGCCGCTGAGCGCGCCGACGTCGATCTGCTTGGCGCGCAGCGACTGCTCGGTGTTGACGGGCGGCACGACGACGAGCTCGACCTGGCCGATCTCGTCCTTGGTGAGGCCGCCGCGCTGGAGGTATTCCTTGATGACGGCCTCGAGGTGCGCGCCGAGCGTGTTGACGCCGATCTTCTTGCCGATGAGGTCGCGCGGGCCCTTGATGGGGCTGCCGTCGAGGGTCCAGAAACCGATCGCGGTGTCCTTGTCGCTGCCGTAGTAGCTGACGACCGCCTTGATCGGGCTCTTGGCCTCGACGAGCTTGACGATGGCGCCGTTGAACGCGCCGCCGAAGTCGATCTGGCCGGTCGCGACGGACTGGATGTCCTGCGGTCCCGAGATGGTGTTGCCGACCCACTCGAGCTTGATCCCGGGCAGGTACCCGAGGTCCTCGGCGAGTTCGGCGGGGGTCACGGTGCCGACGGAGCCCTGGTACTTCAGGGTGGTCACGCCGTTCTCGGCGGCCGCGCCGCCCGAGCCGCATCCGGTGAGTGCGGTCGTCGCGAGCAGGAGCGCCGCGGGCAGCAGGTGTCTGATCTTGAACATGCGTCTTCCTTGGAACGGGGGGTCTGGCGGGGGAGATGACGGATCGCTCGTGATCATTGACACTGCGCGCTGAGAACGCGCCCCAGGTCAACGTAAAGACGCCGGGTCAGGCTTGCGCTCATGCGTTCCACTGAAGCAGGACGGACCAGACAAGTCAACATTTCCTACTTGATTTATCGGGATTTAGGATCCGGATCACACGGAGTCCGCGATCCCGGAGGAGGATCCATGCCGGACGAAGACAGCACGACGCCCACCACGGCGAACGACCCGAAGGACGACGCCAACGCCCGCGTCGTCCTCGACTTCCTCGCCGCCCTCGAGTCCTTCGACCTCGCCGCCGCCGAACGGCTGCTCGCCCCCGGCGTCCTGTACCAGAACGTCCCGCTTCCGCCCGCGCGCGGCCGCGCCGCGACCCTGCGGCAGCTGAAGCTGATGACGCGCCACCTCACCGCCTTCGAGGTGGTCACCCACGACATCGCGGCCAACGGCGACACGGTCCTCACCAGCCGGACCGACGTGCTCGTGCGCGGCGGGTTCCGCGCCGAGTTCTGGGTGGCCGGCACGTTCCGCGTCCGTGACGGCAGGATCGTCCTGTGGCGCGACTACTTCGACTGGACGACGTTCGCCCTCGCCGGCCTGAAGGGCCTCATCGGCCTCGCCCTCCCCGGCTCCAACAAGACCCGCTCCGCCCACACCTGAGCCGGTCCGCCCGATTGCCGGAAAGGCCCATTCCGTCCGCATGGGACTCGGCCTGACCGCCCGTGTCTGAGTCGGTCTGAGCGCCGGATGCGGCCACTGTCCGCATGCGGTCTCGCCTGCCGCGCCCGGAACATCGGCCCCGCAGTCCCTTCGGGACTGCGGGGAAGAGATCAGGGGCGCGCGGGCCGCGTCCCAGGCGGTCCTCGCTTCCCACCCAGCAATCCCGAAGGGACTGCGGCCGCGGAATCAAAGGCTCGCGGGAATTGGCCGAGGCCCGTCCCCCGTGTGGGGGGCGGGCCTCGGGGGCTCGTCGGCGGCCTTGACGGGCCGCGCCGCAGGTCAGACCGCGGCGCAGGGGCTCATCAAGCCGGGTAGTGACGCTCGGGGGAGCCGACGTAGATCTGCCGGGGACGGCCGATCTTGCCGGTCGGGTCGTTGATCATCTCGCGCCACTGGGCGATCCATCCGGGGAGGCGGCCCAGCGCGAACAGCACGGTGAACGCGTTCACCGGGAAGCCCATCGCCTTGTAGATGATGCCGGTGTAGAAGTCGACGTTCGGGTAGAGCTTGCGCTGCACGAAGTAGTCGTCGGTGAGGGCGACCTCCTCGAGCTGCATCGCGAGGTCGAGCAGCGGGTCGTTGACGCCGAGGGTGTCGAGGACCTTGCGGGTCGCCTTCTTCACGACCGCGGCGCGCGGGTCGTAGTTGCGGTAGACGCGGTGCCCGAAGCCCATGAGCTTCACGCCGTCTTCCTTGTTCTTGACCTTGTTCACGAACGCCTTGACGTCGCCGCCGTCGGCGTTGATCTTCTCCAGCATCTCAAGGACTGCCTGGTTGGCGCCGCCGTGCAGCGGGCCCCACAGGGCGTTCACGCCCGCGGAGACCGACGCGTAGAGGTTGGCGTGGGAGGAGCCGACGAGCCGCACGGTCGAGGTCGAGCAGTTCTGCTCGTGGTCGGCGTGCAGGATGAACAGCATGTCGAGGACCTTGGCGACCTCGGGGTCGACCTCGTAGTTCTCGGTGGGCAGGCCGAACGTCATGCGCAGGAAGTTCTCGACGTAGCCGAGGCTGTTGTCGGGGTACAGCAGCGGCTGGCCGACCGACGTCTTGTACGCGTAGGCCGCGATGGTCGGGAGCTTGGCGAGCAGCCGGATCGAGGCGAGGTCGACCTGCTCGGGCACGAACGGGTCGAGGCTGTCGGGGTAGTACGTCGACAGCGCGCCGATCGCCGAGGACACGACCGCCATCGGGTGCGCGGAGCTGGGGAAACCGGAGAAGAACGAGCGGAACCGCTCGTGCAGCAGCGTGTGGTTGGTGATGTTGCCCTGGAAGTCGGCGAGCTGCTCCGGGGTCGGCAGCTCCCCGTAGATGAGCAGGTAGGAGACCTCGAGGAACGAGGACTTCTCGGCGAGTTCCTCGATCGGATAGCCGCGGTAGCGCAGAATGCCCGCGTCACCGTCGATGTAGGTGATCTCGGACGTGCAGGACGCCGTGTTGACGAAGCCGGTGTCCAGGGTCACGTACCCGGTCTCGCTGAGGAGCTTGCCGATCTTGAGCCCGCCCGGGCCCTCGGTCGCCTCGGTTACCTCAAGAGGCAGCCGCCCGTCTTTGTGATCAAGCCCGAAGTCGGACATTGTTCTCCCGCTCTCCCGTAATCCGTTCGGTGTCCGTCTGGTCGGACCCGTCCTGCAGGGACTCCCAGTCTGCCGCGTGACCGTGGATGGCCGGTCCGGTCGGGATTCCCTGCGGAAGCGTAAACCTCCTACCGTACGGACCCGCAAGGCGGCCTGTGTGACCTACTTCACAAGCCCGTAACGCACGGCTCAGACGCTGGGTTCCGCGCTCTGCAGGCGCGGGCGCGCCGCGAGGAAGGAAAGCAGGAGTTCGCGGGTGAGCGCCAGGCCCATCTCGCGCTGCTGCGGGGTGACCTTCTCCAGCGCGGGGTTGTACTCGATGTTGCGCGCCAGCAACATCTTCAGGTCGTCCTCGGCGATCGCGGCCGAGCACGCCGCGCAGACCCGCCAGGGGGTCGAATAGTGGTACGTGCGGTCGCCGACGCGCAGGGTGACCGGACGGTCGGGGGCGATCGTCCAGACGTTGACGAAGCCCTCGGGGCGCGGCGAGGAGATGCCGCAGCAGTCGCAGCCGTTGGTCACCGGCTCGGCGAGATCGGCGAGCGCGGGCAGCGGGTCGTGGTCCCATGCGGCGTCGGGCCGCGCGGGGTGTTCGAACCGGATTCCGGCCAGCTCTCCGTCCGCCCAGTCCTCGCTGAAGTCGAGCGGGGTGTCGCACTCGAGGCAGACCATCTGAATCGCGGTTTCCATCAAAGCACCTCCTGGACCACTGACGTGCGAGCCCGAATCGAGCCCGCACAATGTCCAACCCCGGACCATCGGATGGACATTCCATGACCAGGGTAAAGGATGACCGCCTCCCGATCTTTGCCCTGTTGACCAGGCACGTCCCAGCGACCTGCCCCGCACGGCCGATCTTTTACCGAACGGGGCGGGCGGGTGTCGGAAAATGCGCGAAAGATCCGCGCGGACAACCGGCCCGCCCGTCGTTTCGCGGCCGTCGGATATTTCCCGGCCGCCGATTCCCGGGGGGCGTTCAGGGCAGCAGGGACATGCGGTGCGCGGCGAACAGCAGGTTCGCGTGGAACGGGCCGGTCAGCTCGCGGCGCGGCACCGCGTCCAGCTCGACGAACGCCGGACGCAGAATCCGCGACGCGACGGGCAGCGGCAGCGTGCTCACCACGACCTCGCCCTCCTCGAGGACCCTGCGGATCTCGGCGCGCATCCCCATCATGTCGGTGACCGCGACGAGCTGGACGGGCAGACCGGCCGACAGGGAGACCGACATGGCGTGGTGGCCGCCGCCGTCGGGATAGCGGTACTCCACGAGGTACTGGGTGCGGTCGAGGGTGCCGTCCTCGATCGAGCAGGCGTCGACGGCGGCGGCCTTGCCGAGGTCGGCGGTCCAGGCGGGCGGTGCGGGCAGCAGGGGGCCTGAGAGGTCGGCTGCGGCCTTCGCGGCGGCGGGGCGGTGGTCGTCGGGGCCGACGGCCGCCATGGTCGCGAGGAAGGCGTGCGCGCCGGGGGTGCCCGCGCGGCGCAGCACCTTCACGAGGTCGCTGTACGCCTTGCCCAGGGCGTCGGGGTCGGGGGCGGCCTGGCTGAGCTCGCCGAGCTGGGCCGACAGCCACAGCTCGGCCTCCAGCGCGCTTGTCAGCTTCAGCAGTTCCGCGCCCGACCGCACGTAGAGGTCGTAGACCGGCAGCAGCCCTGGCAGCGCCAGCTTCGGCGGTCCGGGCACGACCCGGAAGAGATTGTTCCCGTCGGTGCTCACGTTCCAAGGCTACTGCGCGGTAATGACGGCCTGTCCTGGCTATCCGACGACCGCGTAAGCCCGGACGGTGAAGGTGCCGACTCCTACGAGGGCGGGAGGCGCGGCGTGGAAGCGGAATCCCTCGTCTGGGAGGGCGGCCAGGCCCGTCATGTGCTCCACGATCGGGATTCCCGCGCCCAGCAGCTCGGTGTGGGCGGGGCGTTCCCCGCCCGTCATGGAGTCGACGTTCTGGGAGTCGATCCCGAGCAGGGCGACGCCCTCCGCGACGAGCAGGGCGGCGGCCGCGGCGTCAAGGTAGGGGTGGTCGCCCGACAGGTAGGCGTCGGTGCCCCACGTGCGGTCGAAGCCGGTGTGCACGAGGACTGCCTTGCCGTGCAGGTCGCGGTCGGCGAAGAGCTCGGGGCCGATCTCGGTGACGCCCTCGGCCCTGATGACGACGCCGTCGAGGTCGGCGAAGGACGCAAGCGGCAGCCCGGCGAGGTCGGTTCCGTCCTCGTACCTGTGCAGGGGCGCGTCGAGGTAGGTGCCGGTGTTGCCGAGCAGCGTCACCCGCGCGAAGTGGAACTCGGTGCCCGGCGCGTAACGCTCGCGGGACTCGGCATGGGTCATGTGGTCGGCGATCTCGGGCCCCGGGAGTCCGGGGACCGTCGCCATTCCGGAGACGACGGGGTGGCTCAGGTCCACGAGCCTCCGGGCTCCGGGCAGGTCTGCTGTCATGCCGCCGATTGTGGCGGCATATCCGGCCCGGCCGCCGCGCGACCCCTCCCGGAGAACGCGCGCGCTATCCCGGCGGCCGCCCAGTACAGGAGGGAGAAGGCCGCCAGACAGCCCGCGACGGCGGCGATCGCGCCGGTGATCGCGTGGGTGACGTCGTGGTAGCGCGTGTCGGGCAGCCGCGCGATCCCGATCCGCGCTGCCCCCACCGGTACCAGCGCATCGGCCCGGCGAACTCCCGCAGCACCGGCCACATCTCCACGAAGGGGCCGGTGTTGCAGGGGTATAGGCCGAGAGTGGGGATTCGATGGTTTGCGCGGTACTTCGCCCGTCGTTCACCGGGGTTTTGCCCGCGCGCCTTCCGGGCCGTCGAAGCTCACGGAGCGAACACCCGCACCAGCGTGCACAGCCGCACCAGAGCCGATGAGGAAGTTCCGCATGACCCGCGTCACCGCCGACGTCGACCCGGACGACGTCCCGTCCAACCCCTCGGACAACCGGCACATCCGCGACGTCCTGTCCCGCAGGGCGGTCATCGTCGGCGGCACCGTCGTCGCCGCCGCCGGGTTCATGACGACCCCCGCCGCCGCCCACGGCAAGCCCGGCAAGCCGACCAAGCCGGCCAAGAAGCTGCTCGGCTTCAAGGCGGTCGCGGCCAACACCGACGACGCCGTGCGCGTCCCGGAGGGCTACTCCGCCCAGGTCCTGATCCCGTGGGGCACCCCCCTCAGCAGCAAGGGACCCAAGTTCAAGAAGGACGGCTCCAACACCGCCGCCGAGCAGCGCCAGCAGATCGGCGCGCACCACGACGGCATGCACCTGTTCCCGCTGACGGGATCGTCGGGCCTGCTCGCGGTCAACCACGAGTACATCGACACGACCCTGCACTACGCCGACGGCAGCGCGACGATGACCAAGGAGAAGGTCGACAAGGCCGTCGCGGGTCATGGCGTCAGCGTCGTCAAGGTCGAGCGGAACAAGAAGACCGGCAAGTGGGAGCTGAAGGACTCGCTGTTCAACCGGCGGGTCACGGCCGACACGCCCGTCAAGTTCTCCGGGCCGGTCAAGGAGACGCACGCGCTGCTGAAGGCGACCGGCTCGCCGAAGGGCACGATCAACAACTGCTCGAGCGGTTACACCCCGTGGGGCACGTACGTGACCTGCGAGGAGAACTTCAACGGGTACTTCGGGACCGACGAGTCCTTCACGCCGGACGCGGAGCAGAAGCGGTACGGCATCACCGCGGCGTCCGGGTACAACTGGCACAAGTCGGACGCGCGGTGGGACATCGCGAAGAACCCGAACGAGGCCAACCGGTTCGGCTGGGTCGTCGAGATCGACCCGTTCAACCCGCTTTCGACGCCCGTCAAGCGGACCGCGCTCGGCCGGATCAAGCACGAGGGCGCGACAGTCACCGAGTCCAAGGGCCGCGTCGTCGTCTACACCGGCGACGACCAGGACGGCGAGTACGTCTACAAGTTCGTCGGCGACGGGGCGTGGCGGCTGCGCAAGCTGCTCGGCCAGAGCCCGCTCGACCACGGGACCCTGTACGTCGCGAAGTTCAACGACGACGGCTCCGGCGTCTGGCTGCCGCTGGAGTTCGGCAAGGGCCCGCTGACCAAGGCGAACGGCTGGAAGGACCAGGCCGACGTCCTCATCCGCACCCGGACCGCCGCCGACGCCGTCGGCGCGACCAAGCTCGACCGGCCGGAATGGGTCGCCGTCAACCCCGGGAACAAGGACGTCTACCTGACGCTCACCAACGGCGTCGGCAACGGCGGCAAAGCCAACCCGCGTACGCCGAACCCGTACGGGCACATCATCCGCTGGCGTGAGAAGAACGGCGACAACACCGCCCTCTCCTTCACCTGGGACGTCTTCGTCCTCGCGGGCGACCCCGCCTACGACAGCGCCGTCAACCTCGGCCCCGACGCGATCTTCGGCTCCCCCGACGGCATCGGCTTCGACACCGACGGCCGACTGTGGATCCAGACGGACATCTCGAACTCGTCGCAGACGCTCCCGTCGCGTGGCTACGACAACATCGGGAACTGCGCGATGCTCGCGGCCGACCCGACGACCAAGGAGATCAAGCGGTTCCTGACCGTCCCGCGCGGCGCGGAGGTCACCGGCCTCACGTTCTCCGCCGACGGCCGCTCCCTGTTCGTCAACGTCCAGCACCCCGGCGAGGCGTCCACGGCGTGGGGCACCCCCACCCCCGCCAACCCCCGCGCCGTCTCCAACTGGCCCGACTTCGACCCGGCGGGCCGCCCCCGCTCCGCCACCGTCGTCATCACCAAGAACGACGGCGGCAAGATCGGCACCTGACCCCCTTGAGAACAGGCGCCCCCTTCTCCTCCTCAAAGACCTCAAGGAGAAGGGGGCGCCGCCCATTTCCGGGGTCCGTCACCCAGCCTTCCGCCGCCTCCGCACCACCACGACGGGCGCGGCGACCAGCAACGCCGCTCCCCCGATCCCCCAGGCGGCGGGCCCGATCATCACCGTCCACGAGATCCCCGGATCAAAGACCTCCTTGCCCGACCCGGTGTCGACCGCGGGCACGGTCTTGCCTTGCGCCCCCTCGACGTCACCCCCCACAAGCTCGACCCCGCCCCGCGACCCTCCCCTCTCGGCGCTGAACGTCCCCGTCCACCGACAAGACCGGTTCTGCCCCACCCCCGAGCACACCCTCTCCTCAAACCGGAACACCCCGGCCTCCCCCTTCCCCCGCACCGCGTCCCACCGCCCCCCGCTCACGACCCCCGCCACCGCCACCCCGGCCACCCCGAGCACCACCAACGCCCCCACAAGCGCCCAGAACGCAAACCCATCCTCCCGAACCCGATACCCCTCACCCACAACTCGCCCCTTCCTCCCAGTCCCCCTTAAGACCCCCGAATCCCCCGCAAGGTTCCCCGGAACCGCGATGCTGCGGCGTTGGTGCGGGGGTCAGGTGAAGAGGGACTTGGGCGGAGTGGGGAGGGGGACCTGGTCGTTGTCGTGGATGGGGGGGTGGCCGGAGGTGAAGCGGGATAGGGCTTCGGTGTCCAGGCAGCGGGCGGGGATGGGTTTTGAGGAGGTTATGCGGGTCAGGGACTGGGTGGGGAGGGGGGTGTGGGAGGCGGCGAGGATGAGGTTGCCGTAGCGGCGGCCGCGTAGGAGAGGGGGTTCGGCCATGAGGAGGGTGTGGGGGAAGACCTGTTGGAGGGTGGCGGCCAGGCGGCGGGCGAAGGGGAGGCGGGCGCCGTCGGCGACGTTGACCAGGTAGACGCCGTCGTCGCGGAGGACTCGGGCCACGTCCTGGGTGAATTCGACAGTGGCCAGGGGGAGGGGCATTACTGCGCCGGAGAAGGCGTCAAGGACGATGAGGTCGTCGGAGGCGTCGGGGAGGGTGGAGAGGCCCTGGCGGCCGTCGGCGATCTTGATTTTGAGGCCGCGGATGTGTTTTACCGGGAAGTTGTCGCGGACCAGTTGGATGAGGGGGGCGTCCAGGTCGAAGACTATTTGGCGTGAGTCGGGGCGGGTGGCGGCTATGTAGCGGGCCAGGGTGCAGCCCGCGCCGCCGATGTGGACGACGTCGAGGGGTTCGTCGCCCACGCCCAGGTGGTCGACCACGTCGCCCAGAAGGCGCATGTATTCGAAGTCGAGGTGGGTGGGGTCGTCCAGGTCTATGTAGGACTGGGGGACGCCGTCGATGAGGATGAGCCAGCCTGAGTCGCGGTCGGCGTCGCGCAGGAGTTCGGCCTCGCCTTGGGCGATCTTGTGGACCCCGGGGAGGGGGCGGTCAGCTCGTCTCACCCCGCAAGCCTACGCACGGGCGGGGGCCGGCCCGCATCGGTGGAGGCCGCGGCTCAGCTCGTCTCAGCGCAGGGCCGCGTCGGAACCGGTGAGGCCGTTGAGGTCGGCTCGCCGCGCGGCGGGCGCGCACGGGTCAGGTGAGCCAGGTGAAGGTGGCGAAGCGGCCGGTCGTGGTGTCGCGGCGGTAGGAGTAGAGCTCGGGAGTTTCGATGGTGCAGCGGGGGTCGTGGACGGCGGGGACGCCGAGGTCGGCGAGCTGGGCGGTGAGGGCGGCGCGCAGGTCGAGCGCGGGGGTGCCCCAGGTCGTGGTGGAGCGCATGACGGGCGGGGAGGCCGCGCGCATCTCCTCGGGGACCTCGTAGCAGCCGCCGCACGCGCCGGGGCCGATCAGCGCGGTGAGGGATTCCGCGCCGGCCTTGCGCATCGCCTCGACGAGGGCGGGGACGACGCCGTCGAGGGTGCCCGCGCGGCCGGCGTGGGCCGCGCCGACCCAGCCGTCGCCCGCGACGACGACGCCGGGGCAGTCCGCGCCGAGCGCGGCGAGGGCGAGGCCGGGGACGTCGGTGAAGACGGCGTCGGTGTCGGGCACGCCGTCGTGCGGGGCGGTGACCTGCTCGACGCGGGTGCCGTGGACCTGCCGCATGAACACCGCGCCGGCCGCGCCGATCTCGGCGACGGTGCGGGCCCGGTTCCGCGCGACGGCCCGGGGCGCGTCGCCGACGTTCGCGCCGAGGTTGCGGCTGTCGTAGGGGCCGGTGCTGAACCCGCCGGTGCGGTCGGTGACGACCGTCCGCACGCCGTCCGCCAGATGCATGCGCCCATCCTCCCGCACCGACCCGCTGGGCTGGCCGTCGGGGCCGGCCGCTGGGGGAGAGTCGGACGCGGCCCCGACGGCGGGTCAGGCGGCTCGGACGCCCTGGCCGCGCTTGCCCTGGAAGGGCAGGAAGCGGTCCGGACGGTGCGGGGAGGCGGGCAGTTCGGTCTGTTCGACGGCCAGGATGCGCTCGAGCCGGAACGCGCGCACGCCGTGCCGCAGCCGGCACCAGCCGACGAGGTACCAGTGGTCGCCGTGCACGAGCGTGGTGACGGGTTCGACCTCGCGGTGCGAGACCCGGCGCCGCTCGTCGGCATAGTGGACGCGCACGACACGGCGCTCGGTGATGGCCTGGGCCAGGACGCGGGCGCGGCGCGCCGTCTCCGGTTCGAGTGGGGTGAGCAGGGCGGCGAGGTCGGGCCCGCCGTGCTCGGCGAGGTGGGCGAGCGCGCGCCGCGCGGTGGCGGCCTGCGGACCCGCGCCGAGGTGCGCGAGGGAGAGCGCGAGTGCGGAGATCTCATCGGCGGACAGGGTGAGGCGATCCATCTCTGCGGAGCCCGTTTCGAGACCGGGGAGCGTCATCACGTCCATACCCCGAGTATAACACATCGTTCGATCAGATGTTCGATCACTTCAGCCTCGGGACCGCCTCTAGCAGGGCTTTTGTATACTCGTGTCCCGGTGATCCCGTTACCTGGTCGACGGTCCCGCACTCCACGATGCGTCCCTCGCGCAGCACGGCAACCCGGTCGCACACGTACCTCACGACGGCGAGGTCGTGCGAGACGAACAGCACCGCGAGGCCCAGGGAGTCGCGCAGGTCGCGGACGAGGTTGAGCACCGCGCCCTGGACCGACGCGTCGAGCGCCGAGGTGATCTCGTCGGCGATGAGCAGGCCGGGCCGTGCGCCGAGCGCGCGGGCGAGCGCGACCCGCTGCCGCTGCCCGCCGGACAGCTCGCGCGGGTACCTTCCGACGAGGTCGGCGGCGAGCCCCACGGTCTCCAGCAGCCGCCCCGCCTCACGGGCCCGCTCCTCCCGCGACAAGCCCGACCCGAGCCCTTCGGTGACCGCCGCGCCGATCCTGAGCCGGGGGTTGAGCGACCCGTAAGGATCCTGGAACACCATCTGGGTGCGTGCTCCCCCGCGCACCTCCCCCTCGTAAGGCACGAGCCCCGCCAGCGCGCGCCCGACGCTCGACTTCCCCGACCCGGACTCCCCGACGAGCCCGAGCACCTCCCCCTCGGCGATCTCGAACGACACCCCGTCGACGGCCGTGAAACCCCCGTACCGGACGCGAAGATCCACGACCTTCACCCCGCCCCCGGCCGCACGGTCCCCGCCCTCCTGACGCCGCCACAGCCTCATCCGCCGCTCCCCTCAGCCGCGACCTCTCCCCTGCCGTCCCGCGACCCCTCCTTTGACGCCCCCACCGCGCCCTCCCCCGACGGGTGATGGCACGCCACCCCTCCCACAAGCGCAGGCGTCTCGCGGAGGCACACCTCATCCGCGAACCCGCACCGGTCGGCGAAGGCGCACCCCTCCCCCACAGCGGAAGGAACGGGCTGTGCTCCCGGGATTGACGCGAGCGGAAGGCTCCGGTCGGTACCGAGGTCGGGTATCGACGCCACCAACGCCCGCGTGTACGGATGCCTTGCCTTGCGGAGCCGATCCGCGGGGACCTCCTCCACGACCCTCCCCGCGTACATGACGAGCACCCGGTCACACCGGCTGGAGACGACCGCGATGTCATGCGAGATGAGCACCGCCCCCGCTCCCGTGTCCCGTACGACCTCGCCAAGGAGGTCGAGCACTTTGCGCTGGACGGTCGTGTCGAGCGCGGTGGTCGGCTCGTCCGCGACGATCAGCCGGGGATCGCCCATCAGCCCCATCGCGATGACCGCGCGCTGCCGCATCCCCCCGCTGAGCTCGTGCGGGAACGACGACACCCGCTCGGCCGCCACCCCCGTGCGCTCAAGCCGTGCGACGGCCCGCGCCCGCGCCTCACGCCGCGTCATCCCCAAATGGACGGTCGCGGTCTCGGCGAGCTGCGTCCCCACCCGCAGCGCGGGGTTCAACGCGGAAAGCGGATCCTGGAACACCATCGCGAGCCGGGTCCCCAGCTCCTTACGCGACAACTCCCCGAGCGGCTTCCCTTCGAGGAGCACATCCCCGCGCACCCGTCCGGGATAAGGCACAAGCCCGCCTACGGCCAGCGCGGTAAGGCTCTTCCCGCTGCCCGACTCCCCGACGATCCCCACGACCTCCCCCGACGCGACGGTGAACGACACCCCTCGCACCGGCGTCACGCCCCCGAAAAACACCGTCAGATCCCGCACCTCAAGAACCGCCTCAGAAGCGGAGGAGAGCCCGGGCCGGGAGGCGGGCCCGAGGGGGAGCTCGGCCCCCTTCCCGGCTCCGGGCGGCACAGGGGTCCGCGCCGCGGCGCGGGCCAAGGACTCCCCCACAAGGGTGAACCCGATACCCGCGACGGCCACGGCCAGCGCGGGCCCGGCGATCACCTCCGGGTCGACGTACACGCGCGGTAGGGCGTCGTGCAGAAGCCGTCCCCAGTCATAGTCCGGAGGCTGGACGCCGAGGCCGAGCAGCGAAAGGGTCGCCATGCCCAGCAGCGCGTACCCGAGCGCGGCTGTGACGGACAGGATCAGCGGCTCCGCGATGTTCGGAAGGATGTGCCGGGTGAGCACCCGCACCCGTCCGGTCCCGAGCATGCGCGCCGCCGCGACGTAGTCGGCGGACTCGACCCCGGCCGCGAGGGTCCGCGTGAGCCTGGCCAGGCCCGGCGCGGAGGCGACCCCGATCCCGACGACCGCGCCCGCCGTCCCCGTCCCCGCCACCAGCGCCGCGAACATGGCGAGCAGCAGCACGGGTATCGCCGTCATCCCGTTCACGACCGCCGTGACGAACCGCGCAGCGCGCTCCCCGAGCACCGAAGGCAACGCCCCGAGGGTGACGCCCAGAACGGCCCCCAAGGCCGTCGCCAGAGCGGCGAGCAGCACGCTCAGCCGGGTGGCGGCGAGGGTGCGGGCAAGCATGTCGCGGCCGCCGTCGTCGGTCCCCAGCCAGTGCGCCGAGCTGTGCCCCTCGAGGGTGTGCATGGGGTCGAACCGCGCGGCCTCCGCGCCCCACACCCACGGCCCCAGCACCGCCAGGACGAGCGTGAGCGCGACGAGGACGGCCCCGCAGCGCGCCGCCGGACTCCGCCTCATCCCCGGCTCCCGAGGGCCGAGCGGCGGTCCAGAAGACCCAGCGCGAGGTCCACCGCGAGCAGAACGGTCAGCGAGATCGCCCCATAGACCAGAACCGCCGCCTGCGCGAGCGCGTAGTCCTTGCCCGCGATCGCCTCGACGGCCGCCCCACCGAGCCCCGGCCACTGGAAGACATACTCGATCACGACCGACCCGCCGAGCAGCGACGCGAGCAGCAGTCCCCCGGTCGTCAGCGTCGCGGTGAGGGTGTTGGGCAGCAGATGCCGCAGATGAACGCGTACAGGCGGCAGCCTCTTAGCGCGCGCCAACCGCACATAATCCGCGCCGAGCTCCCGCAGCGTCTCCACCCGGACGAGCCGCGCGAGCAGCGCCGTCGGCCCGGCCGCGAGGGCGAGGACCGGCATGACGAACGACGCGGGCCCGTCCTTGCCCGCGACCGGCAGCCAGCCGAGCGTCACCCCGAACACCGCGACCATCCCGACCGCCAGCAGGAACTCGGGAACCACCGACAACGCCCCCGTGGCCGTGGTGAACGCGAGTTCCGTGCAGCGTCCCCTGCCGTTCTCGGTGCGGGCCGCCGCCCACATCCCGAGCGGCACCGCGACGGCGAGGGCGAGCAGCATCGTCACCGCGACGAGCTGGACGGTGGCGGGCAGCCTGTCGCCGATCACCTCGGCGGCCGGCCTGCGCGAAAGGAACGACTCCCCGAGGTCGCCCCGGAAGATCCCGCCGACGTACGCGGTGAACTGGTCGGGCAGCGGCCGGTCGAGCCCCAGTTCCGACCTGCGCCGCGCGACGACGTCGGCGGGCGCGGTGGGCCCGAGGGCGGCGCGCACCGGATCGCCCGGGATGAGGTGGAGCATGGCGAAGGACGCCACGACGACCCCGCCCAGGGAAAGGACGAACCGGACAACGCGCCGCCCCCACCTCACGGCGCGAGCATCCGGATGGACGTCGGACGCACGATGCCGCCGATCACGTCGACCTCGGCGTTCTTGGCCGCGACGAGCTGCGTCGGCAGCACGACCGGGACCACGTCGACGTTCTTCACCAGCGCGGCCTGGGCGGCGGTCCACCCGTCGCAGCCCGCCGCGCCGACCTTCCCGGCCGCCTCGCCGGACAGCCGCACGTACTCGGCGTTGTCCAGGTGGGCGAAGTTGACGCCGCCCTTGTCCGGCGTCTCTCCGGACAGGTAGCCGAGGAGTTGGGTGGGCAGGCTGAGGCCGAGCGGCACCCACGCCATGTCCCAGTCGCCGTTCTTGAACAGCGAGTCCGAGTAGGCGGCATCGGCGCTGCCGACGAGCTTGGTCTCGACCCCGACGTCCTTCCACTTCTGCGCGACGTACTCAAGTCCCGCCTGTACGGACGGCCCCGCCGACGTCTGGTACGCGACGCGCAGGGTGAGCTTCTTGCCGTCCTTCGTACGGATACCGTCAGCACCCGCCTTCCAGCCGGCCGCGTCAAGCGCGCTTGCGGCTGCGGTGGCGTCCGAGGAGGGCAGGTTCCCGCTGACGGCGTCGCCACGGCAGGGGTCGGGCGCGAGCGACGTCAGATGGGTCGCGGGCACCCCGTTGCCCCCGGACGCGATCTTGCGCAGCTCGTCAAGGTTCAGCGCCTGCACGAGGGACCTGCGCACCTCGGGTGACGCCCCGGGCCGCCCCTCCCCCTGGTGGAAGAAGAACTCCCCGATGCCGTCCGGCGCCTCGCCCTTGGTGACGCCGGGCAGCGCCGCCACCCGCGCGCGGTCCGGCCCGGTGAACTGACCCGCCGTAAGGCCGCCGGTGGTGATGAGGTTCGCTGCCGTCGACTCGTCCTTGACGACCTTCAGCACGACGGTGTCGGGCATCCCCGCGACGATCCCGGCCCCGCCCGGCCCCCAGGCGTAACCCTTGCGGACCTTGAACGTGTAGTGATCCCCCGAGACGGCTTCGGTGAGCTCGTACGGGCCCGATCCCGACGTCCCGGCTTGCAGAAGGCTCCTATCGGCGAGCCCCTTCCCGCACACCACGGAGACCGCCGTCATCGACTCGAGAAGGAACGGATTCGGCTCCTTAGTCGCGAGCGTGACGGTTCCGGCGGCTTCGTCGGCGGTGGCCGTCATCCCGCTCGGGACGAGCACGCCGAGCAGGATCGCCTTGTTGGCCGGGTCGGCCAGGTAGTTCATCGAGTCCGCGACGGTCTTGGCCGTCACCGGCGAGCCGTCCGCGCACGTGACGTTCTCGCGCAGCGTGAAGACGACCTGGTTCGCCGAGGCGTCCCACCGCTCGGCGAGCCCGGAGATGATCCGCCCCTCGGCGTCGGAGTGGACGAGGGGGTCGTAGGCGAACCCGAGTGTCGTGTTGGTGACGCCGAGGGCCGCGCTCGCGGGTTCGAGCGCGCCGGGGTCGGCCGACAGCGCGAACGTGAACGTGCCTCCGCTGACCACCTCGGGCGTGTCGGAGGAGCCGTCGGAGCCGCACGCGGCGCTGCTCAGCGCCACCGCGAGCCCGACGGCGAGGGCCTTCTTCATGGGGTCTCCCTGGGGGGTGAGAGGAGATCCACAAGGTTTCCGAACGCCCTCGGCTAAGTCTTCATCGGATCGCACAAGCCGCGACGGCCCGCTTGTCGATCCGTACAGCCTGAGCTGGAGCATGACGGCGAGGCGCGCGTCGGGGTCGGCGAGGTCGAGTCCGGAGATCTCGCAGAGGCGGCGCAGCCGGTAGCGGAAGGTGTTGGGGTGGACGCGGACGGCGGCGGCCGCGTCGTTGACGTTGCCGAAGGCGTCGAGGTAGGCGGCGAGGGTCGCGCACAGGTCGGTGCCGTGTTCGCGGTCGTGCTCGATGAGGCGTCGGTAGGGGCCGGTGGGGGCCTGGTCCTGTTGGGCGGCGAGGTCGCCGAGTTGGAGCAGCAGCGAGTCGAAGTGGACGTCGCGGAAGTGGACCGCCCTGCCGGTCGCGCCGCGTTCTTGCAGGACGCGCAGCGCGCGGTCGGCGTCGTCGCGGGAGCGGGTGATGTCGGCGAGGGAGCGGGCGAGGCGGCCGACGCCGATGTTGGCGGGGTGGCGCGCGCCGACGCGGGCGAGGAAGTCCTCGGCGACCTGGACGGCGCGGGACTGCCCGCCCTGCAAAGGCAGCACGGCGTACGCGACGTTGCCTACGAGGGCGGCTGCCGCCCGTGGGTGGATGGCCCCGACGTGCAGGGCGAGCGCGTCGCAGAACCGCTGCCGTTCGCTTTCGGCGCGGGCGCTCAGCGTCTCCCCCGCGGCCGTCAGCTGGGCCGCCAGGACGCAGACCCGGTTGGTGGCGAGGTCGAGGCGGGCGGCGGCCTCCGCGGCCTGCTCGCCCCGGGTGAGGACCGTGGTGAGCAGTTCCGCGCGCAGCCTGCGCTGCACGTCGGACCCGGCGCGGCGGCGCAGCAGGTGCAGCGCGACGATCTTGGCGGCGTCGGCGAACGCGGCGGCGCGCTGGTCGGTGAGCGGTTCGCGGACCGCCGCCCACATCGAGCCGAGGATCTCGTCCCCGGCCCTGACGGCGACCGCCGCGCGCGGCAGCATCCCCGGGACGTCGAGATGGACGGGCTCGCGGCTCTGGTACAGCGTCCGAAAGAACCCCATCTCCTCATAAAGACGGATGAATCTCTCCGGGACGCGGCGGCCGAGGATCGTCTCGACGCGGAACTCGTCGGCCTCCTCCTGCCGCCCCGAGTAGGCAAGGACGCGCGACGAGCGGTCCTCGATCGTCACGGGGGCGTCGAGGAGCGCGCAGACGGCGTTGGCGACCGCGAACAGGTCGGCTTCGCTCTCGTCGCCGCCGGTCTCGCCCTCGCCGAGCAGCGAGCGGACCAGCGCCGCGATCTGCGCCCACGACGCCGCGCGGGTGAGGCCGAGCAGCCCGACGCCGGTCTCGGCGACGGCCTTGCGCAGCGCGGGTCCCGGCGGCGCGGCCGCCTTCACCATCAGCCCCGCAGCGCCGCAGCGGGCCAGCTCGGCCAGCAGCGCCGCGACGGGCTCCTCGGCCGCGCCGTCGAGGCCGACCCCGAGCACGAGCGCGCCGGGCGCGAGACCGGGCTCGCCCTCAAGCGGGTCGTGGATGTGCACCCCGGTCACCTCGGCGCCCCCGTCCGACGGGAGCGCGGCGAACCCCACGACGGTCGAGCCGAGATCCTCCAGCAATCGCTTCAAACCGGACGCCATGCGCCCACGGTACGACCCGCCTCTTTCAGCCGTGTATCCCGACCGGCAGGAACTCGGTCCGCACCGTCAGCTCCCGCAGGACGCCCTGGTCGGGGACGACGCCGATGCCGGGCCCCGTCGGGACGCGCAGGCAACCGTCTTCCAGCACGAACGGCTCGGTCACGTCGGTGGCGTAGTAGCGGGAGGACGCGGAGGTGTCGCCGGGGAGGGTGAAGTTCGGGAGCGCGGCGAGCGCGACGTTGGCGGCGCGGCCGATGCCCGTCTCCAGCATGCCGCCGCACCACACCGGGACGCCGTGCGCGGCGCACACGTCGTGGACGCGGCGGGCCTCGAGGAAACCGCCGACCCGTCCGGGCTTGATGTTCACGATCGACGTCGCGCCGCGCACGATGGCGTCGGCGGCGATCGCGGCGGACGTGATCGACTCGTCGAGGCAGACCGGGGTGGCCAGGCGGGTCGCGAGGACGGCGTGGCCGGCGATGTCGTCCTCGGGCAGGGGCTGTTCGATCAGCAGCAGGTCGAACGGGTCGAGCTTGGCGAGGTGGCGGGCGTCGGCGAGGGTGTAGGCGGTGTTGGCGTCGACCTGGAGCATGACGTCGGGGTGGCGTTCGCGGACCGCGCGCACCGGCGCGAGGTCCCAGCCGGGCTCGATCTTCAGCTTGATCCGCGCATACCCCTCGGCGACGTACCCGTCGACTGCCTCAAGGAGCCTCGGGACGGAGTCCATGATCCCCACGGAGACGCCCGAGGGGACCGCCGGACGCACCGCGCCGAGGAACTCGCCGAACGACGTGTTCCGCGCCCTCAGCCACGCGTCGAGCAGGGCCGCTTCGACTGCCGCCTTGGCCATGGGGTGGCCGTGCACGGGCCGGAAAGCGCGCTCGGCGGCCCACGGGTCGGCGTCGGGGGTGAGCTTCGGGACGAGGAAGTCGCGGATCACTTGGGCCGCGCCGTCCACGTACTCGGGCGAGTAGACGGGCTCGGCCATCGCCACGCACTCGCCCCAGCCGTCGCCGTCGCCGGTGACCGCGCGCACCAGCAGCACGCGGCGCTCGGTCTCGGTGCCGAACGAGGTGCGGAACGGCGACACCAGGGGGATGTCGATCCAGCGCAGCTCAAGGCCCTCAAGTGTCATCGGCTCTCCTCGAGCGCGTAGAACCCGTCGCGGGTGATCCCCGTGATCCGCAGGCCCGCCGCGAGCGCGGGGGCCAGGGCGGCACGGACCGCGTACCTGGCTTGGGTGGCGTGTTCCGTGTCCTTCTCGCGCAGCCGCTCTATGTCGGCGGGGACGGCGACGAGAAGGACGCCGCTGTAGGGGGTGTCCTCAGGGGCTTCGGAGTCCGGGGACAGGAGGACGCGTGCGCCGGCGTCCTGGAGGGCCGCGCGATCCGGGACGGGCGTGGCAGGCGCGTCGAGGGGCCAGCGGACAAGGAGGCGGTCCGAGGGAACCCCTTCGTTGACGCGGTCGCGCATCGCCCCGTAGAAGTCCGGAAGGTACTCCACTGGGCAGGCCCCGAGGACGTGCATGTTGAAGTGCGCGTTACGGCGGACCAAGGGGTCGAACGTCCAGACGATCTCGTGCAGACCGTGTTCCAGCGCCCAGTCCCGCTGGTGCAGCTTGAGCCTGCGGCCGAGCCCCCGCCCCCGCATGTCGGGACGTACCGCCGTCGCGTGCGAGTGCAGCGCGCCCTCGGCGGTCAGGAAGCCGAAGGAGAACCCGACGAGCTCAGCTCCCCGGTACGCCCCCGCGACGTAGTTGCCGGAGTGCGCGAGCGCCGTCAGCATGCCGGGCTCGGTGAGCGCCTGCCCCCACACCTCGGCCATCAGCTCAGCCGCCGCCCGGTGCTCGGCGGGGTCGTGCGGCTCGCGCACCTCGATCTCGCTCACGGAACAAGCCTGCCCCGCTTCCGGCCCGCACTCATCGTCCACCCTGCCAACCGAAAGCCCTTTTTTGGTGCGATCTCACAGTGCTTATTGCGGCCCGGAAGCCGGGCGCTTGCAAGCCCGGCACTGCCCCTCCGGCCCTGGGGGCCTGCGGGGCAGCGCCGGGGCGCCCGGCTTCCTGGCCCAAGCCTCCCCTGCCCGGCGGTCAGGAGAGGCGGCGGAGGAGGGCGGCGAGGAGGGCGGCGCGGTCGGGGAGGGCGCGGAGGTCGACCCACTCGTCGTCGGCGTGCGCGCCGCCGCCGACCGCGCCGAGGCCGTCGAGGGTCGGGACGCCGAGGGCGGCGGTCAGGTTGCCGTCGGAGCCGCCGCCGACCGACGCCTCGCGCAGCGCGGGAAGCCCGGTCTCCTCGGCGGCGCGGACCGCCTGTTGGAACAGTCCGAACGACGCCGAGCGCTGGAGCGGTCCACGGCGCGGACCCGGGTGCACCTCGAGCCGCGCCCCCGGCAGGACCGCGCGACGCGCCCGCATCCACCGGTCGATCCTGTCGAGTTCGGCAGCGTCATAGGCCCGCACATCCACCGCGAGAGCCGCAGAAGCCGGAACCGTGTTGACCGTCGTGCCCGCCGAGCACACCGAGGGCGTGACGGTCGTGCCGCGCGCGGGCGCGGCCAGCGCCGCGATCGCCCGGATCTGGTGGGCCAGCTCGAGCGCCGCGTTCACCCCGCGTTCCGGATCGAGCCCGGTATGCGCGGCTTTGCCGAAGATCCGCAGGTCGTACCGGGCGAGCCCCTTGCGCGACGTCTTCAGCGCCCCGCCCGCGCTCGGCTCCGCGACGAGGACGGCCTGGGCGTCACGCGCGGTCGACTCGATCAGCTCACGCGACGTCTCCGAGCCCGTCTCCTCGTCCGAGGTGACAAGAACGCCCACGTCGGCACGGCCGGGCACCGCGCCGAGCGCGTGGAACAGCTGGACGAGCCCCGCCTTCATGTCGAAGCATCCCGGGCCCGTCGCGCGCGCTCCGGCGACCTCGAACGGGCGGCGCGCGAGCGTCCCGACCGGCCAGACCGTGTCGTAGTGGCCGAGCAGCAGCACCCTGGGCCGCTCCGGGCCCCAGCGCAGGTGCTCGCCGAGCTCGGTCGGCGCGGCCCCGAGCAGCCTGCCGCCCAGCTCCGCGACGACCTCGCGGCACGCGGCGAGCGCGGCGGCGTCGCCGCTCGGCGACTCGGCCGACACCAGCGCCGCGAGGTCGGCGGTCATCGCCTCGCGGTCGAACCCCTCAGCGCGCACTGTCGGCCGCCGCTATCCGGGGGTTGGTACGGGCGCTGTAGTGGACGTGGAATGACCCGTCGGGGAGCCGGTGGAAGACGAACGGCACCTTGGCGGGATTCCCCTCGGCCGTGCCGACGAACGTCACCTCGTCGACAGGGGACAGTTCCAGCTCCAGCGGCTCGGAGAGCGCCGCCAGCGCCGGCGTCGTGGTCTCGACCCGCGCGTGCAGGCCGCGCGGCGTGTCGGTGATCGTCGTCCTGACGTGCCCGCGGTCGTACAGGCCGGTGTAGGAGGCGAGATCAAGGTCGAGCGGTTCCGGCGACGGCTCGGGCATCTCCCGCACCGCGATCCCGGCCAGCTCGGCGAAGATCTCCCGGGACAGCTCGGCGGCGAGCGCGCCGTCGTAGCCGCCGTTGCTGAGCAGCGCGACGATCAGGTCGGCGTCCGGCACCACCCAGAGCGCCGCGTTCTGCCCGATCGTGCTGCCCGAGTGCCACAGGACGGGGTGGCCGTCCCACGTGTCGAGAATCCAGCCGAGGCCCCAGTGCGTGCCGAGGCCGTGCGGGTTCGGCACCTCGATCTGGGGGGTGCGCATGGCCGTCAGGGACTCCTCGGTGAGCAGGCCCGGCGCGAGGTGCGCCGCGCCGAACGCGACGGCGTCGGCGGCGGTCGCGCACATCGTCGCCCCGGCGGGGCCGCCCGAGCGCATCAGCCCCCATACGGGAGTCGGCTTCAGCTTGTCGCCCTTGCCGAGGTGTCCGACCGCCGTACGGCGGAGCAAAGCCTCCTCGGGAAGGGTGCAGACGCCGTCGAGGCCGAGGGGGTCCACGACCATCTCGCGCATGGCCCGATCCCACACCAGGCCGGTCTTCTTCTCGACGATACGGCCGAGGATGCTGTAACCGGCGTTCACATACGACTGGGTGACGCCCGGAGGGTGCAGCTGCGTAAGGCGCGCGCATTCCCTGACGTACTTCTCCAGACAGTCGTCGCCGCGTCCCGTGTCGAAGAAGAAGTCGCCGTCTATGCCCGAGGTGTGGCTGAGCAGCTGCCTTATCGTCACCTCGGCGGTGGCGGCCGGGTCGGCGACCGCGAACTCGGGCAGCGCGTCCCTGACGGGGGCGTCGAGGTCGAGGTCGCCGCGCTCGGCGAGCAGCAGCGTCTGCGTCGCCGTCCAGACCTTGGTCACCGAACCGATCTGGAACAGCGAGCCGGGCGTCACCGGCACGTTCGTCGCGGTGCTCAGCACCCCTGTGGCGTGCTCGACGGTGCCGCCCCGGTGCCGCACCGCCAGCGACGCGCCGGGCACCCCGTGCGCGGCGGCCAGTTCGGCGAGCCGTCCACCCCAGTCCACGGGGCCTCCTAGTCGCGTTCGGGAGGGAACTGACGCACCCTAGCCCGCGCGGGCCCCGGCCCTCATCGGAGATGTTCACAAACCTGTCGGAATCATTTGTCATCTCCGCTCGCGCGTCTTCACATCCGGATCTCTACAGTGATCGGCCATGCACGATCTCGTTCTGCGCGGCGGCGAAGTCCACGACGGCCTCGGGTCGCCCTCGGTCACGGCCGACGTGGCGGTCTCGGCGGGCAGGGTCGTCGCGATCGGGCCTTCGGTGGGTCCCGCGCGGCGGGTGATCGACGTCGCCGGGCTCGCGGTCGCGCCCGGGTTCGTCGACCCGCACTGCCACTCCGACATGGTGCCCGTGCTTCCGGAGGCGCAGCCGTTCAAGCTGCTGCAAGGCGTCACCACGGAGGTCAACGGGAACTGCGGGTTCTCTTACGCGCCGGTCCGGGAACGGGATATCGACGTCATGTCGGGATATGCGGGCGCGCCCGTCACGGCGGGGTCGTTCGCGGATTACCTGGCGGCGATGGAGGCGGCCGGGCCGACGAACCACATGGCGACGCTTGTCGGGCACTCGACGCTGCGCATGGCCGTCGTCGGGTGGGAGCCCGAGATGACGGACAAGGCGCTTGACGAGATGTGCGCGTTGGCCGCCGAGGCGTTCGAGGCCGGCGCCTGCGGGCTGTCCAGCGGGCTCATCTACCCGCCCGGTTCCTTCGGCGACACCGACGAGCTCGTCGCGCTCGCCAAGGTCGCGCACAGGTACGGCCGCCCGTATACGACGCACCTGCGCGACGAGGGCGCGGGCCTGTCCGAGGCGTTGGACGAAGCCATAGAGATCGCCCGTAGGGCGCGCGTCGCCCTTCAGGTCTCGCACTGCAAGACCGCGGGGCCGCGCAACCACGGCCGCGCCGAGATGATCCTGGAAAGGCTGCGCGCGGCCCGCGCCTCGGGACTCGACGTGCGCGGCGACGTCTACCCCTACCTCGCGGGCGGCACGACGCTCTCGGCGCTGCTCCCGCCCTCGGCCCTGGAAGGCGGCGTGGAGGCCCTGCGCGCTCGCCTCTCCGGCGACCTCAGCGCCCTGCGGGCCGCCGCCGAGGACCCCGTCCCGTTGCGCGGCACCGGCCTGTGGCGCGACACGACCCCGGACGGCGTCCTCATCACCACGCACGCCGACCCGTCCGTCGTGGGCAGGACCCTGGCCTCCCTGCCGGGCGATCCCTTCACGACCGCGTGCGCCCTCATCGCCGCGGACCCGTCGGCGACGATGGTCATCACGATGATGTCCGAGCCCGACGTCCGCACCCTGCTGGCCGACCCGCTGCTCGGCATCGGCTCCGACAACGGCGTCCCGACCGGCCTGGAACACCCCCGCACGTGGGGCTGCTTCCCCCACTTCCTCGGCGCTTACGTCCGCGACGCCGCCCTCGTCCCGCTCCCCGAGGCGGTCCGCAAGATCACCTCCGCCAACGCCGTCCCCTTCGCCCTGCACGGACGAGGCACCCTTCTGCCCGGCTCCTACGCCGACATCACCTGCTTCGACCCCGCGACCATCTCTCACCCCGGCACCTACACGACCCCGGACACGCCCCCTACCGGCATCCCGTACGTCCTCCTGGAAGGCGTCCCCGTGGTCGTCGAGGGCGCGTTCACCGGGGAGCGCAAAGGCCGCATCCTCCGCTAGTTCCCCCTCCGCGCGTGAGCCGGGTCATTAGGGTGTAGGGCTATGGCGCGGCCGTTGAGTGAGATCGTTGAGGAGGGGTGGGCGAAGGCGCTCGCCCCGGTGGAGCCGGACGTCGCGGCGATGGGCGACTTCCTGCGGCAGGAGATCGCGGCGGGGCGGAGCTACCTTCCGTCCGGCGCGAACGTGCTGCGCGCGTTCCAGCAGCCCTTCGACGGGGTGAAGGTGCTGATCGTCGGCCAGGACCCGTATCCGACCCCCGGCCACGCCGTCGGCCTCAGCTTCTCCGTCGCGCCTGAGGTGTGGCCGCTGCCGCCGAGCCTGGTGAACATCTACACCGAGTACATGCAGGACCTCGGCCTGCCGGGACCCGCGAACGGCGACCTGACGCCGTGGACCCGTCAGGGCGTGCTCCTGCTCAACCGCAGCCTGACCGTCCAGCCGCGCAAGCCCGCCGCGCACCGGGGCAAGGGCTGGGAGAAGGTCACCGAGCAGGCCATCCGCGCCCTCGCCGAACGCCGCCAACCCCTGGTCGCGATCCTGTGGGGCCGCGACGCGCAGTCCCTGCGGCCGCTGCTGTCGGACTACCCCTGCATCACCTCGGCCCACCCCAGCCCGATGTCCGCCGACCGCGGCTTCTTCGGCTCGCGCCCCTTCAGCCGGGCCAACGCCGCCCTCGAACAGCAGGGCGCGACCCCCGTGGGCTGGCGGCTGCCCTGAGCCCGCGAGCCGGGCCCAGGGCGGGACGGGCTCAGACCTCGGCCGGGACCTTCGTGAGCTTCTGGAGCTCCGACAGCGAGTCGCGCAGGTAGTCCACGAGGTTCCAGGAGTCGGGGACCAGGTCGGGGCAGGCGATGATGCCGATGTCGAGGTTGCCGTCGTAGGAGAAGACAGTGATGTTGACGCCGCCGGTCGCGTCGGTGATGACGGAGGCCGGGTAGTAGGCCAGGACCCGCGCGCCCCGCGCGTACAGCGGCTGCTGGGGGCCCGGCACGTTGGAGATGAGCAGGTTGACCGGGTTGAGCGCCGGGACCGCCGACAAGACGAGCTTGGTGGCCATGCCCGCGACGGCCGGGGGCAGGATGCCGGTCAGCTCCTCGAACCACGTGCCGGAGGAGACGGCGAAGCGCCGCTTGACGCCGCGCATCGAGCCCCGGACTGCGTAGAAGCGGTCCTCGGGGTCGGCGATGTGGACGGGCAGCGGCGCGAACATGGCCGACAGGGCGTTGCCGTCGTCGCGGCCGTGCCTGCGCCGCAGCGAGACGGGGACGACGGAGATGAGCGGCTGGTCGGGCAGCGCGTCGTGGTCGATCAGCCACTGCCGGAGCGCGCCGGTGCACATCGCCATGACGACGTCGTTCACCGAGACGCCGAGCGCGCGCCGCACCTCCTTGACGTCCTCGAGGGGCAGCGAGCCGAACGCGAACGCGCGGTGCTGGGAGATCGGCGCGTTGAACGGGGTGCGCGGGGCCGGGCCGACCTCGGCGGGCTGCGGGTTCTCCTTGCCGAGCGCCTTGCGCAGCGCGCTCGACACCTCGCGCACGCCGGGCAGGTGCCCGACGATCGGCAGCTGGTCGAGGTAGGGGACGGTCCTGGCCAGCGCCTCGGCGGTCCTGACGGGGTGCAGCGCGACCCGCCTTGCGCTCTGGGTCAGCATCGGGACGAGCCCGGGAGGGGTCAACGGCTCGCCGGCGAACGGCGGCGGGGTGTTGCCCTCGGGCGAGAGGTCGAGGAGCGCGGCAAGGGTCTCTGCGGCGAGGACGCCGTCGACGCACGCGTGGTGGACCTTGCAGTAGATGGCCGCGCGGCCGCCTTCGAGGCCCTGGATGAGGTACAGCTCCCACAGCGGGCGGCGGCGGTCCAGGGGGCGTTCGTGGATGCGGGCGACCTCGAGGCCGAGCTGACGGTCGTCGCCGGGGTACGGGAGCGCGACCTCGTGGACGTGGCGTTCGGCGTCGAAGTCGCGGTCGTCCTCCCAGTACGGGTGGTCGAGGCCGAACGGGACCTGGACGAGCCTGCTGCGCAGCGGACGGGCCAGGTGGGCCCGCTCCCGCACCAGCTCGACCATGTCCGCCCTGGTGAGTCGTCCCCCCGGGCACAGCGTGGTGTCGATGATCCCCAGTCCGCCGATGTGGGCCCTTGTCCGGTCCCCTTCGATGTTGAGGAATCCTGCGTCCACCGCGGTGAGCTGGCTCATTCCGTCACGTCCCCGTCCTCGTCGCACCCTGAGCGCCTTTCCCTACAGCTATGCCGTCGGAGAGGACCCGGTCAACCGAGGTCACAGATTAATAACCAGGTCTTAACTTGCGGCCGCGATAACAAATCGGCCACATTCGGCCGCGACCCAGCGAACCGGACTTCCGTCCCGGACGCCGGGCCACGGCCGACGGTGGCCGTGTCGTGCGTGTCGTGCGTGTCGTGCGTGTCGTGCGTGTCGTGCGTGTCGTGCGTGTCGGTCGTGCGCGTGTCGTGCGTGCGGGTCAGCCGTCGGTCAGCGGACGCAGGCGTCGAAGCCGCGCCGGAACAGCTCGAGCGAGCGGCGGGTGGCCTCCTTGACGGCGGCGCGGTCGTCGTCGTCCCGGACGGTGAGCTTGATGAGCTCGAGGGCCTCGCGCGGGTGGGCGTCGTCGTACTCGGCGTGTTCGGCGAGCCACATCAGCCCGTACTTGTCGTCCGGGAGCCGGTCGCGGAAGGCGGGCATGACCAGCCGCGTCCACTCGCCGGTCGTGCCCTCGATGGCGAAGTTGACGGCGCCGAACGCCTCGGCGATCGAGCCCCGGTAGGCGACCGACCACAGGAACTCGTACAGGGACGCGACCTCCGGTCCTGGCCTGTGGTCGATGATCTCGTCCTCGGTCAGGCCGAGCGACACGCCCCAGTCGATGAACCACTGCGCGTGCAGGGCCTCGGTCCGGATGTTGCCGATCAGCCAGTCGCGGGCGAGGAGGTCGCCGTCGCGCTTGCCGTAGGTGGTGCGGCCGAGGTGGACCCCCATGTACTTGGGGAACGCCTCGACGACGCAGAAGAACTCCTTCACGATGGTCCGCCACGTCTCGTCGGAGACGCCGTCGGCGGCGGTGGAGGTGAAGACGGGGGAAGCGAGGACGCCCTCCCAGTCGGGACGCAGGTCGGCGATCATCTCCTCGACCCACGCCGGGTGCGGCGTCTCGGCGAGTTCCCTCTTCACGGTCCTGTGGTGCTGGGTCCGCGAGGGCGGACGGGTGCGCGCCTCGCTCTGCGTGGTGACGGTCATGGTGACTCCCTCCATGCCGTGGATCATGACCCAGCCAACTATTCTCTTTTATCCATCGAAATGTAAATACGAGATCTTTGTTACCGCAATTCCGGTTTGTCCTGAATGGACAAATTGGACGGTGAATCGGGTGGCGAGACTCGGCCGGAGCACCGAAAATCGCCCCATGGAGTCACGCGAACACGCCATCGTGGTCGGCGGGAGCATGGCGGGCCTGCTCGCCGCCCGCGTCCTCACCGACCACTTCGCGCAGGTCACCCTCTTGGAACGGGACACCTATCCCGACGGCCCGGACGACCGTCCCGGCGTCGCGCAGGGCCGTCACCTGCACGTCCTGTGGAACCACGGGCTCGGCCTGCTCGAAGGGCTCTTCCCCGGCCTCGAGCGCGAGTTCGTCGAGCGGGGCGTGCCCGACCTGCGGCTGCCCGCCGACATCCTGTGGCTCACCTCCCAGGGCTGGCGCAAGCGGTTCGACGGCGTCAGCCGCCTGCTCACCTTCAGCCGGGGCATGCTCGACCACGTGGTGCGCGCCCGGCTGTTCGAGCGCGAGAACCTGACAGTGCGCACCGGCGTAGAGGTCACCGAGTTGACGGCGTCGCGCGGCAACCGCGTCGTCACCGGGGTCCGCTGGCGTGAGCGCGGCGCGCACGCCGTCGCCCAGTCCCTGGAGGCCGACCTCGTCGTGGACGCCACGGGACGCTCCTCCCGGGCGCCCGAGTGGCTCGCCAAGCTCGGCCGTCCTTTCCCCGACGAGACGCGCATCGACCCGCTGCTCGGGTACGCGTCACGCCGCTTCGCCGTCCCCGAGGGGTTCGAGGCCGACTGGCGCGCCCTCTACCTCCAGGCCGGGGCCCCGACCCACAAGCGTACGGGCGGCCTGTTCCCGTTGGAAGACGGCACCTGGCTGTGCAGCCTCAGCGGCGCGGGCCGCGACTACCCCGCCACCGACGACGACGGCTTCCTCGCCTTCGCCAGGGGCCTGCGCCACCCCGTCCTGTACGACGCGATCAAGAACGCCGAGCCGCTGACGCCGATCGTGTCCTACCGGCACACCGCGGGCCACCGCAGGCACTACGAGCGGATGCGCGACTGGCCGGCGGGCTTCGCCGCGATCGGCGACTCGGTCTGCGCGTTCAACCCGATCTACGGGCAGGGCATGACCGTCGCCGCGCGCAGCGCCCTTGAACTCGGCAGGATGCTCGCCGAGGACCGGAGCACCCGCTGGTTCCAGCAGCGGGCCAAGCGCGCGGGCGCGGGGGCCTGGCTGATCTCTACGGGCGAGGACCGCCGCTACTCCGACACCCAGGGCCCGCCCGTCCGGGCGCACACCCGCGCGCTCAACGCCGCGGTGGACCACGCGGTGCGCGCGGCGAACGTCGATCCCGTCGTGTGCGGCAGGCTCATCGACGCGCTCGGCCTCGGCGTCGAGCCGACCGCGCTGTTCCGGCCCGCGATGCTGCGCAGGATCGCCGCGTCGCGGAGCGTCCCGCTGCCGGACGGCCCGCCCGCCGAGATCCCCGCGCCGCGCGAGCGGACCGCCGACGCCAAGGCGGGCTGACCACGTGGCAGGGTCGGGGGCGGAAAAGCGCCGCAAGGTGAGCGAACGCAAAACCAGCGGCCTTCTTTTGTGCCCTCGGCCGGGTCGATGGCCGCGCCCGGGTGGGTTAGGTTTCTCCATATGAGCGAGATCGTGTACCCGCCGGTGATCCGTGCCGCGAAGATCATGTTCAAGGTGCTCGGCCTGCGGATCAGGGTCGAGGGACACGAGAACATCCCGGCCACGGGCGGGGCGGTGCTGTGCAGCAACCACGTCTCGTACCTCGACTTCATCTTCGCCGGGCTCGGCGCGAACCCCGCGGGCCGTCTCGTGCGCTTCATGGCGAAGAAGGAGGTCTTCGACAACAAGGTCGCGGGCCCCCTGATGCGCGGCATGCACCACATTCCGGTCGACCGGGAGAACGGCGCGTCCTCCTACATCGCGGCGCTCAAGGCGCTGAAGGACGGCGAGGTCGTCGGCGTGTTCGCCGAGGCGACGATCAGCCAGTCGTTCACCGTCAAGGAGATCAAGAACGGCGCGGTGCGCATGGCCGTCGCGGGCAAGGTGCCGCTGGTCCCGGTGGCGCTGTGGGGCACCCAGCGGCTGTGGACCAAGGGCCGCAAGCGCAAGCTGTGGCAGCGCGGCACCCCCATCACGATCCTCGTCGGCGAGCCGATGCACCCCAAGCGCGGCGACGACTACGACCAGGTCACCAAGGAGCTCCGCATCCGCATGCAGGAGCTGGTGGACAAGGCCGAGAGCACCTACCCGGTCGACGGCAAGGGCCAGTGGTGGCAGCCCGCGCACCTGGGCGGCACCGCGCCGACGCCCGAGCAGGCCGCCGCCCTTGACGAGGCCGAGCGGGCCGAGCGCGCGGCGCGCAAGGCGGCACGGGAAGCCAAGGCAGCGCGCGAGGAGAAATAGGCCACTTCTTCGGAATTGGCGCTGTTTGCACTGTTCACCCGGGGTCAGACTTGAGGGCATGAGCGACCTGCGTCCCGAGACCCGTGCCATCCACGCCCCGATCATCACCCCCGAAGGCAGCGTCCCGCTCGGGATGCCCATCTACCAGGGTCACCTGTTCGCGTTCGACAGCGCCGAGGGCATGGCCGCCGCGTTCGACGGACCCGCGCAGCCGCCGTTCTACAGCAGGCTCGGCAACCCGACCGTGCGGTCCTTTGAGGCGGCGCTCGCCGATCTTGAGGGTGGTGCGGGGGCCGTCGCGACGGCGTCGGGGATGGCGGCGGTCAACGCGGTGCTGAAGGCGTTCCTTCGGTCGGGCGACCATGTCATCGCGCAGAGCTGCCTTTACGGCGGCACCTACGGGACGTTGGAGACGCTCAAGGAGAAGTGGGGCGTAGAGGTCACGTACGTGTCCGGGGAGGACGCGGCCGAGGTGGCGGCGGCGGTCCGGCCGAACACCAAGATCCTTTACCTTGAGACGATCGCGAACCCGACGACGCGGGTGCCGGACTTCCGTGCCCTGTTCGACGCGGTGCCCTCGGGGGTGCGCAAGATCGTGGACAACACGTTCGCGACGCCGCTGCTGTGCCGTCCGCTCGAGCTGGGGGCCGACGCGGTGCTGCACTCGGCGACCAAGTACCTGTGCGGGCACGGCGACGCCGTCGCGGGCATCGTGGTGCTCGCGACCGAGGCCGACGTGCGCGAGGTGTGGGCGGAGGTCGTGGAGACCGGCCCGACCCTCGACCCGTTCGCCGCCTACCTCCTGCTGCGCGGCCTCGCCACCCTCGGCCTGCGCGTCACCCGGCACTCCTCCAACGCCCAGTACCTCGCCGAGCGGCTGCTGGCCCACCCGAAGGTCGCCTCGGTCTCCTACCCGGGGCTGCCCACCCACCCGGACCACAAGATCGCCGCACACCAGTTCGACGGGGGCGCGGGCGGGGTCCTCGCGTTCGACCTCGCGGGCGGACGGGACGCGGGCCGCCGCTTCATCGGGTCCACGAAGCTCATCGCGTTGACGGCGTCGCTGGGCGAGGCCAAGACCCTCGCGATCCACCCGGCGAGCACCTCGCACCGGATGTACTCGCCCGAGGCCCTTGCCGCCGCGGGCTTCGGCGAGGGGACCATCCGGCTCGCCGTGGGCATCGAGCACCCCGAAGACCTCTGGTCCGACCTGTACACCACCCTCGAAGCCCTCTAACACCCTTCGCTGGAGAGTCGGACGGGTTGCTCTCCGGCTGCGGGGGCTTGGTCATGAGGTCGGTGAAGTGCTGGAACGCCCTACGTTGCTGCGCTTCCTGGGGGAAATGGAGGAGTACGAAAGGGGGTGACGGTGCGTTGAAGTGATCTTGGGGGAAGGGAATCCGTGGGGGTGATCTTGGGCGGGTAGGGGATGGCGCGAGGGGTCGCGGGGGCGGCTCCCAGAGGAGGGGGAACGCATGGATGCTCGGGTGAAGGCGATGCTGGCCGGTGGCGGGCTGGCGCTGGCGGTGGCGGTCGGGGGTGTGGCTTCGGCCTCGGAGGCCGCCGCGGCCGGCGCCGGTGGGACCCGGGTGGCTTGTGGAGGTGGCGGCGCGGAGGTGTACCTGCACCCGGGGGCGCGGGACGGGCACCTGCGCAAGACCCGGCTGAACGGGGATCTTGACCTCGGCTCCTGCATCACGCACCAGCGGCCGTCGGTGACGAGCGGGACGTGGCACCTGCGGGCGCACGCCAAGACGTCGTGTGACTCGCGGACGACGAGCAGCGGCACGATCCGCAACGGCCGCGCGGGCGGGATCATCCGCTGGGACGACGGCCAAGTGTCGCGGCTCGCGCACGGGAAGCTGACGGGCACGCTCGCGAACGCCCGTATCCACCACGCGAAGGTCGTCGGCGGCAGGTTCAAGGGCTCGAGCGTCGAGGCCACGCTGCTGTTCAGCCAGAACGTGGTGATCCGCGCGGACACCTGCTCCCAGCGGGGTCTGCGTGAGATCGACGGCCGTGTGATGTCGTTCCGCATCGAGCACCACCGCCGCTGACGGCGTCGGCCCTCCCGCCGCGCGGAGAGGGCCGGGGAAGCGCCCTCTCCGCGCGCCACGGGGAGGGCCGAGTACCGGAGTGACGACGAAGCCGCCCTCACCGCGCCGGAGGGCGGCTTCGCCGTGTCTTTGGGGGTAGGTCTGTGGGGTCAGGTCTGTGAAGGCGTCAGGCCGCGCTGTCGCGCGCGAACCCGAACATCTTGCGGTACGCGCAGCGCAGCCCGCCGAGGTCGCGGACCGGCTTCGGGAAGTCGAAGCGCAGGTCGAACGGCGCGGGCCCGCCCGAGGCGGGCGGGGTGCAGCGGACGCGCAGGCCGAACCTGTCGAGCCCGACGGCCCGCACGACGGGCTCGGGGCTGACCTGCCCGTACCTCGCCCGGAAGAGCGAGACGAGTTCGGCCCGGTGCTCGGCGTCGAGGTGCGCGACCATCCCGGGTTCGACGGCGACGAACGGGTCGGGCCGCGCCGCCGCGTAGTCCTCGGGCTCGACGGCCTCGTCGCCCCAAAGGTCGTCGATCTCGGCCTCGGCGATGTCGAGGCAGAGAACCGTCCATTCCTGTTCGGCGGGGATCCGCGCGCCGATGTCCAGGAGGTCGGAGCGCGGGTGCAGCCGGGAGATCCGGATCGCGGCCTCGCGGCGGCGGTCGAGCGGCACCTCGCTGACCCAGCCGTGCAGCCACGCGGTCCCGCGCACCCTGTCGGCGAGCGGGACGGGCGCGAGGTCGGTGACGCACAGCGTCGCGGGAAGGTCCGGTTCCTGGCGGAGTGTCTGCACGAGCGGCGTCGCGGTCGGCATGAGGAGGAGCGGCACGCCGTCGTCGCCGGTGGCGTGCGCGGCGACGGTCAGTTCCTCGTCCAGGCCGAGGACCGCCAGCGTGGCGCCGGCCACGCCGTAGGCGAGTGTGCGCGCCCGTTCCGCCGCGCTGGGACCCTTGGTCACGGTAGACTCCATTAGGTTAGGCTAGCCTTAGTAAGGCTAACCTAATCATGAAGGAGGAAACTTGAACAACCCCCGCCCCAAGGCGAAGCTCTCCCGGGCGCTCGGAGTCCCGCTGACGCCGAAATGCGTCAAATATTTCGAGGCTCGTCCCTACCCGCCTGGTGTGCACGGACGCAGCCGCAAGAAGGATTCGCCCTACAAGGACCAGCTGTTGGAGAAGCAGCGGCTGCGCGCGCAGTACAACATCCGCGAGGCGCAGCTGCGCCTCGCGTTCGAGCGCGCCCGCAAGGTCGAGGGCAAGACGGGCGAGGCCCTGGTCGTCGACCTCGAGCGCCGTCTCGACGCGCTCGTGCTGCGCGCGGGCTTCGCCCGGACCATCTACCAGGCGCGCCAGTTCGTGGTGCACCGCCACATCCTGGTGAACGGCAAGCGGGTCGACCGCCCGTCCTACCGGCTGCGCCCCGGCGACTGGATCTCGGTCTCCGAGCGCAGCAAACCCATGCTCCCGTTCCAGACCGCGGCCCAGGGCGGCTACGCCCCCGCGGTCTCCGCGCCCTACCTCGACGTCCGGCAGGACGTCCTGGTCGCGCGCCTGGAGCGCCTTCCCGAACGCCGCGAGATCCCCGTGGTGTGCGACGAACAGCAGGTGGTGGAGTTCTACAGCCGCTGACCCGATCCCGCGCAGGACGCGAAGCCACGAACCGACGGCCGGACCCGCACAGGGCCCGGCCGTCGCGCGTTCCCGGGCCCCGGCGGGGGCGCGGAAATGGGGGCTGGCCCAAAAATTGTGTGCGTAGTACATTCAAACAAGCAAGTGCTTGTCTTGGTGACGGAGAGGGCTCGGCGCATGGTGGAATTTCGGAAGGTCACGCGGAACATCGGGGCCGAGGTGTCCGGGGTGGATCTGCGGAAGGAGCTCGACCCCGAGCAGATCCAGACGATCCGCACGGGGCTGCTCGACCACGGGGTGCTGTTCTTCAGGGACCAGCACATCACCGACGAGCAGCACGTCGTGTTCGCGAAGCAGTTCGGGACGGCGAACATGCCGCCCATGGACGTCAGCGGCTCGGCCGTGCACGTGCTCGACCAGACCGACCCCAAGGGCGAGGGCGGCGACTCGTGGCACAGCGACAACACGTTCATGAAGACGCCGCCGATGGGGTCGATGCTGCGCGCGGTGATCCTGCCCGAGGTCGGCGGCGACACGCTGTGGGCCAACATGTACCTCGTCTACGAGTCGCTGGCCCCGTGGCTGCGCAGGCTCGCCGACGAGCTGTACGCCGAGCACGACCTGACGATGTCGGTCTCCAAGGCCATCGACAAGGGCCACCGGATGGACCTGCGCGACCTGCAGGAGAAGAACCCGCCGGTCGTCCACCCCGTCGTGCGGGTGCACCCGGAGACCGGGCGCAAGGCCCTGTACGTCAACCGCAGCTCGGTGACGCGGCTGATCGGGCTGTCGCGGCGCGAGAACGAGGCGATCCTGCCGCTGCTGTTCGACGCGGTCCGCGACCCGCAGTTCCAGGTCAGGCTGAACTGGCGGGTCGGCACGATGGCGTTCTGGGACAACCGGCCCACCCAGCACTACGCGGTCGCCGACTACACCCAGCGCCGCAAGATGCACCGGGTCACCATCAACGCCCCCGCGGCGATCGACGACGGCATCCCGAAGGGCCCGAACGGCGTCACCGGCGACGACGCGCCCGCCGAGGCGAACGCCGCGCGCTACCTGTGACGCGTTAGCCGAGGGACGGGAGCTCGGCCCGTCCCTTGGCGTCCAGCCGCTCAAGGGCGGCGCGCAGAACGGCCCGCTCGGCGTCGTCGAGCGGGCCCGCGTAGAACTCGAGCAGCGTCTGGGCGTGGATCGCCCGCGCCCGCGCAAGCGTCTCGCGGCCCTTGACGGTCAGGGACGCCTTCTGCACCCTGCGGTCGGTCTCCGAGGTGTGCCTGGTGAGCAGGCCAGCGCGTTCCATCCGGTCGATCAGCCGGGTCATGCCGCCGCTGGTGAGGATCATCTCCTGGGCCATGTGGCTCATCGACACACAGCCCTGTTCCAGCCGCAGCAGCACTTCGAGCATGACGTGGGAGATCCCGGCGCGGCGCTCCAACGCGCGGCCCGCGATCCGCTCAAGCCGCGCGCTGACGCTCAGCAGCAGTCCGAACTCGCCGATGAGCGTGTTTTCCTCGGTCTCCACCAAGACATTGTCATCCACGGCACGCCCCGTTGACAGCCGCCGGACAGCCGGAATCTCGGGAAGGTTCTGACCCAAAAGCGCTACTCACCGTCCTTCGGCGAGGCCGTGCCGGACGGCGTCGGCGCGGCCGGCTCCGTCGCGGGCCCCTCGACGCCGGGGACCGCCGAGCCGGTGTCGCTCTCGCTGCCCGCGGGGACCATCGAGCTGATCATCCAGGTGCCGTCGACCTTGATCAGGCCGAGGGTGAGGTGGCTGCGCGAGATCGTCTGCGACTGGCTGAGCGCGGGCGCCTCGATCGACAGGTCGAACACCAGGACGGCGCTGGCCAGGCTCCCGTCGATCTGGCCGACGTAGACCGCGTGGGTCTTCGACTTCAGGTCGGCCTTCTGCGCGGTGAGGCGCTCGCCGAACGCGGCGAGGTCGAGTTGCTCCCGCTCGGCCTTGGCGTCGCCGGTGAGGAACGCGAGGGTCCTGTCGTTGCCCTCGGCCACGTCGGTGTAGGAGAACGTGGCCATGACGTCGCCGAACGCGGCGATCCTGGCGACCAGGGCGTCACGCTCGGCGGCGGCCGACGCGGCAGACCGCCACCCGTACAGGCCGAAGGCGGCGAGCACCGCGAGCACGGCCACGGCCGCCGCGAGCACCCGCACCGCCGTCACACCGCCGAGCCCCCATGCCCGACCGGGCTCGACGTTCCGCGGACCCCCGTCGCCGTCCTTTGCGACGGACTCCCCAGACTCGGCCTCCTCGACGGACTCCGCGTCCTTCGCGGATGCCTCGTCAGCCTCCGCCTTCGCGGACTTCTCGGACTCGTCGGACTTCTCCGGCTTGTCGAGGGCGACCGCGGCCCGCTCCCCCGCATCCTCCGCGTCGGCCGCCGCGAGGACCGCCTTGACGGTCTCCTCGTCGAGTTCGGTCCCGTCCTCGTCGACGATCTCGATGACGCGGACGCGCCGCACCGGCTTCTTGCCGCTTGTCGTGCTCATCGTTCCTCCTGGGGGGTCACCGGCTCCGTCGCCGGATCAGCACGGGCAGGGTACGCGCGGCGACCCGCGCCAGCACGGCGAGCGCGAGGACCGGCGGCAGCCAGACGAGCCAGCCGGGCGGCCCGCCCGCCGACGCGTCCGCGACGGGCCGCGCGACCGCGGTCCCCGGCGTGACGGGCGTCGCGGGCGCGGCCGAAGCCGTCTCCCGCTCCTTCTCCTCCGGTGCGTCCTGCACCGCACCGGGCGCGGCCTTGAACGGATTCGTCCCGTTCGCACAACTCGGGACATCTCCCACCGAAGGCTGCGGCAGCGGCTCCCGGTACTCCTCGGGCGCGGTCCCCTTGGTCGAGAGCACAGCCGCGAGGTTGATCGCCGCACCCGACGACGTCGGCCGGATGATGTCGTCAAGCGCCGCGATGAGCGTCCCGGACATGCCGAGCGTGTCCCGCACGTCCCGCATCCTCGCGGGCGTCGCGACGGCCCCCAGCGCCTCGCCCAGCGCGTCGACCCCGCACCCGAAGTACGGGTCGGTCGCCGCGGTGAGGTTGGTCAGCCGTGTGGTGAGGCCCGGCGAGCGCTCAAGGATCTCGCGGAGTTCCCCGCGCAGGTCAGACAGGGGTCCGAGCAGCGCGGCGGTGTTGTCGATGCTCGCGCCGAGCGCCTCGGGGTGCCCGGCGAGGGAGCGGGTGAGCCGGGACAGGTCGCCGGTCAGGCCCTCGATGAGTTGGGTGCGTCCGGCGAACGCCTCGGTGAGCGCGGCGCTGCCGTCGATGATCTGGCGCAGGGAGTCCTCGCGGCCCTCCCAGCCGTCGGCGAGCTCACGGAAGAGGATCTTGGTCGACTCGGGGTCGATGGCCTTGAGCCCATCGATGACCTGCGCGAACAGGTCGCCGTACGCGACGGGCACCGACGTGTGCTCCTTCGGGATGCGGCCGCCCGGCTTGATGTGGTCGCCGAGATCCGCGCCGGGCCTCGGTGCGAGGTCCACGTACGGTTCGCCGACCGCCGACTTGCGCCCCGCCGACGCCGTCAACGCCGCCGGGATTTCGACCCCCCGGTCGATCGCGAGCTCCGCGACGACCATGTGCGCGGGCGCGTCGAGCCGCAGCGACCTGATCTTCCCGACGCGCACGCCCAGATAAGCCACCTCGAAGTCCTCGTGCAGCCCGGGCGACGAGGCGAACTCGGCGGTGATGACGTAAGGCCGCTCCACGAAGTCGAACCTGACGACGTTGGCCAGCGCCCACACCGTCAGCACGGCCGACAGCAGCGCGAACACCGCGACGTTGACGAGGATGCGCCGCCCGTTCACCGCCCGCCCCCCTGGATGATCTGGTCGAGGAACGGCAGCACGTCGTTCCCGTGCTCCTCGGCGTTGTTGTACAGCCCGAGCTTGAGCGCCCCGTAGACCATCAGCTGTCCGTCCCAGACGACCTCGGGAAGCACCTCCTGGAACCCGATCAGGCTCTTCAGCAGCGCCGAGATCCGGTCGCCGCTGCCGCCCAGCGTCGCCAGCGTCGGATCGAGCCGCTTGACGAGCAGGCGCAGCTTCTCCGCGCGTCCGGCGAAGACCTTGTCGTTCAGCCGACGCGCGGTCGTGGTCAGGTCCTCGACGGTCCCGAGGATCTCCGCCTTGTTGTCGGCGATGAGCCCGATCGTCTTGTCGATGTCGCTCGTGCCGAGGGTGTCCTTGTGCGCCTTCAGGGTCTCGCCGAGGTCGGCGAGGCGTTCGATCGCGCGGCCCAGGTCGTCGCGCTGCTGGGCGAAGGCGGCGACGAGGTCGGCGGACTGGGTGACCATCTTGTGCAGGGCCGGGCCCTGGCCGTCGAGCGCGGTCGCGGTCTCGTTGACGAGCGTGGCGAGGTCGTCGCCGCTGATCGCTTCAAGGATGCGGCCGGCGTCGCCCGCGACCTGCTCGAACGCGGGCGCGACGCTGGTCCGGGTGATGCGGGCCCCGTCGCGTAGGAACGGGCCGGTCGCCATGTCCGCGCCCTCGGGGAGGGTGAGTTCGACATAGTTCTCGCCGAGCAGCGAGGTCTGCGCGATCTCGGCGGCCGTCCCCTCGGGGATCTTGTACTCGTCCTCGATCGAGAAGCGGACCTCCGCCTCATAGCCGACCCTGCGGACGCTGACGACGCTGCCGATCGGGATGTCGCTCATCTGCACGCTGTGGCCCGCGACGAGGTTCTGCACGTCGGGGAAGGTCGCGACGAGCGTCACCGCGCCGGTCGGCGCGCCGAGCGTCGAGGGCGAGCAGCCCGCGACGAGCGCCGCGGCGACGAGCAGCGGCACGAGCCGTCTCACTTGTCCTCCCATGGGCAGTTCGAGAACGTCGGCGCGGGCAACAGGCACTCATCCGGCAACCCGAGCTGTTTCATGAGCGCGCGCAGGCTCGGATCGACGGCGAACTGCAGCTCGGCGACGTGGCTCTTGCGGTTCCACGACTTCAGGAACGCCCGCGCGACGCCCGGCAGCGCCTCCACCAGCTGCGCGAGCTGTTCACTGTTGCCCTTGACGACGAGGGACACCTGGGTGAGGACGCGGACGTCGTCGGCGAGGGTCCCCTCGTACTTCTGCAGCAGGACGTCGCCGCTGCGCACCAGCTTGACCAGGCCCTCCACCAGGGTCCGGATCGCCTCGCGCTCCTGCGCGAACACCTCGGTCGCGGACGAGACCTGCTCGATCATCGTGCCGAGCGCGTCCTCCTTGCCCTCGACCACCTCGGCGAGGGACGCGAGGTTGTCGGCGAGCTGGGCGAGCGCGTCGGCCTGGCCGCCCAGCGTCTCGGTGAGCTGGCCGGTCTGCTGGAGCGCCGCGTTGAACGCCTGCCCGTTGCCGTCGAACGCGGCCGCCGCCTTCTGCGTGACGCGCCTTGCCTGGAGCGGGTCGATCGCGGCAAGGACCTCGGTGAACGCGGCGAGCGCTTCGTCTGTCTCGATCGGCAGCGTGGTGTCGGCCTGCTCGATGACGTGGCCGTCCTTCGCCTTGGGCTTGCCCGGCGAGTACGGCGGAAACAGGACGAGGTTCCGTTCCCCGACGAGGTTCATCGGCATGATCGACGCCTTCACATCGGCCGGGAGCGGCACACCGGCGTCGACGGTCGCGCGGACCCGAACCCGGTCGCCCTCGATCACGACCTCGTTGACCGTCCCGACGTCCACGCCCATGACCAGCACGTGTGAGCCCTCGTAGAAGCTCGTCGCCCGGTCGAAGTAGACGGTGACTGACGTGCCGCCGCCCGGCAGGACCGCGCAGCCGCCCGACATGAGCAGCGGAAGTGCCGCGGCGAGCGCCGCGAGACGTGTCCTCACGGCCGCGCCTCCGGGGGAAGGATCGTCTCCGAGCCCTGGAGGATGCCGAGGCCGGTGACCATCGCGGCCAGGCCGTCGCCGGTGCTTCCCGCGTTGGCGAGGCCCGCGAAGGTCGGGCCGAGCAGGGCGAGGTCGGTGTTGAGGTCGGCCATGCGGGGCTCCAGCCGCTGGGTCAGGGTGTGCAGGTTGGCCAGGAGGTCGTCGAGTTCCTTGCCGCGCTTGCCCACGACGTCGGCGAGGCCGTCGACCACGCGGGAGTTCGCGCCGAGGGACGCGGCGAGCTCGTCCCGGTGGTCGGTGAGGGTCTCCAGCAGGGTCTGGGACGCCGTGAGCAGCCGGGCCAGGTCCTCGTTCTTGGTCGCCAGGACCCCGGTGAGCCGGTTCGCGTCACTGATGATCCGCTGGAACTGCGGGCTCTTGGCGTTCAGCGCGGCGTTGAGCGTGCTGACGTTGGTGAGCAGCTTGTTCAGGTTCTCCTGGGACGGCAGGTCGATCTTCTCCGTCTCCTCGAGGATCTTGGTGATCGACTTCATGTCGAGCTTGCCGAGGTCGCCCGTCGTCTTGTTGAGCGCGGCGACGACCGTGTACGGGGTGCCCGTCCTGTCCTTGGGAATCTCCCGCTTGGCCTCGGGGAGGTCGGCGAGGTAGGGCTTCTGGACGGGGCCGGTGAGCTTCAGGTACCTGCCGCCGAGCAGATTCGCGAGCTGGACGTCGGCGCGGGTCTGCGGGCCGAGGTCGATGCCGGACTCCACCCGGAAGGTGATCTTGACGAGTCCCTCGTGGAAGTCCGGGTCGATCGCGGTGACCTTCCCGACCTTCACCCCGGCCAGGCGCACGTCGTCGCCCTCCTTGAGGCCGCCTGTCTCGGCGAACACCCCGGTGACGTGGTAGCCGCCCTGCAGAAGGCCGAGCTGCCCGTACACGAAGGCGAACGCGATGCACGAGGTGAGCAGGCCGAGGGAGACGAGCGCGACGACCCGTCGGTTGAGGTCGCGCAGTGAGGGCAGCGGCATCAGCCCACCCCCTTCGTGAGCCGTGCGACGAGGTCGGCGAGCTGTTCCTGGCCGTCGAGCATCTGCTGGCGGCTCGTCTTGTTGCCCGGACCGGAGAGTTTCATCTCCGTCGGGCACTCGCCCTGCACGAGGTTCAGGCACATCGCGTTGATCCGGACATAGTGGCCGCCGTTGGTGACGGTGAAGAGCGAGCGCAGCGCGGGCGGCAGGCCGGTGACGATCGTCTCGAGCTCGTCCATGTCGGAGACCGCGGTCTTCACCACCTTGTCCAGGTTGGCGACGGTTCTGTCGAGTTCGCGCTGGTTGCCGCTGACGACCTTGTCGAGCACCTTGCTCACCTCGGCGAGTTCGGTGCTTGCCGAGGCGAGCACGTCGGTGTTCCCGGCGAACGCCTCGCTGATCGCGACGAGATCGTCGACGACGCCCGCGATCTGCTCGTCGCGCTTCACGGCCGTCGCGGTGAGGGTCGAGTAGCTGTCGAGGATCGAGGTGAGGTTGTCCTTGCGGGTGGCCAGGGACGCGACGAGGTTCTGGAGGCTGACGGTCATCAGGCCGATGTCGTCGCCATTGCCCTCGAGCATCGCCGCGGTCGCCTGGAGGATCTTGTTCAGCTGGTCGGGGTCGAGGCTGCCGGTGAGCGGGCCGAGCGAGTTGACGATCTCGCCGAGGTCGACCACCGCCTTGGTCGCGGCGACGGTGTCGCCGTCCTTGAGGTATGCGCCGTCCTTGCCCGGCATGAGGTACACGAGGCGCTGGCCGATGAGGTTGCGCCAGCGGATCTCGGCGGTGGTGTCGGCGGGCAGCCTCAGGTCGCGCTCGACCTCCATGGTGACCACCGCCCTGCCGGACACCACGGCGACCTCGGTGACCTTCCCGACGGGCGCGCCCGCGACCTTCACCAGGTCGCCTTCGAGCAGGCCGCCGACGTCCTCGAACGACGCCTTCACCGCGTACCGCTCGCCGTAACCCGCGCCGACGATCTGCGCGCCGATCAGGTAGGTGAGCAACGACGTCACGACGGTGAACAGGGTGAACTTGATGAGGACGTGCCGCGCCGGACCGCGCTTCGCGCCGCCGCGCTCGCGCGCCATCACGGCCTCTCCTTACCTGCGGAAGGGCTGCCGCCGTACATCCAGGTCGCGGGGCATGCCTCGTTGAACGTGTCGCAGAGGTTGAGGGAGACGAAGAGGTTGACCGCGCCCATCTTGGTGCCCTCCGGACCGGGGAGCTGGAGGATCGCGGCGAGGCCGCCGAAGAACTCGTTCAGGCCGCCGATCAGCTCGCGGAGCTCCTTCTGACGGGGGTAGAGGGTGTTGTTGACCAGGCTTGCCCGGTCCACGAGCTCGCCGAGGGCGTCGCCGTCACGTTCCAGGGTGCGGGAGAGCGTTCCGGCGAGGGTGCGGGCGTTGGCGAGGGTCGCTTCGAAGTCGTCGGGGTGGGCGGCGAGGGTGTCGCTGAGCGCGTCGGCGTCCTCGATGATCGCGGCGATCTTGTCGGACCTGCCGCCGAGGACGTCGGACAGGACGGCGAGGTCCTTGAGGGTGCGCGTCGTCCGGTCGAGGTCGGCGTGCGCGGTGTTGAGGATCTTCGCGGCGTCGTCCGTCGTCTTGTGGAGTTTTGCGCCGTTGCCGCGCAGGGCCGCGGCGAGGGTGTGCAGGACGGTGGCGACGTCGTCGGGGTCGATGGCCTCGGCGAGGTCGGCCAGGGGGCGTCCGGTCTCGGAGAGTTCGGCCGGGTTGACCGTCTTGGTGATGGTGGAGCCGTCGGGGAGGTAGGGGCCCTGGCCCTCGCCCGCGCCGAGGTCGAGGGCGACGTCCTTCGGGCCGAACACCGACAGCGGCTCGATCTCGGCGCTGACCGTCGCCGGGACGCGCACGCCCTTGTCGACCCGCAGCCGGACGACGGCCCTGCCGCGCTCGTCAAGCGTCACCGAGGCCACCGAGCCGACGGTCATGCCGCGCACCTTGACCCGCGACTTCGCGTCGAGGCCCTGGCCCGCCCGGTCGAACACGGCGGTGTACTCGTGCGCGGGCGGCTCCGACGGCGTCGCGCCGGCGACCGCGAGGGCCGCCGCGGCGGCGAGCACCGCGGTCCCGACGAGCGCGAACCTGAGCCGTGACGCGCGGGACAGGGAGATGTCTGATCCGCTCATCCGGTGATGCTCACCGTCCCTCCGTGGCCCCAGAAGATGTAGGACAGCAGCAGGTTCACCAGCACGATCGCCACGCTCGACTCGCGGATGGCCCGTCCCGCCGCGACGCCGACCCCGACGGGCCCGCCCGCCGCGTAGTAGCCCCGGTAGCAGTGGATGAACATGATGATGAAAGCGAAGACGACGACCTTGACGACGCTGTACAGCACGTCCTGCGGTGGCAGGTACAGGTCGAAGTAGTAGTCGTAGACGCCCGCCGACATCCCGAAGAACTGCACGGTGATGAACCGGGTGGCGAAGAAGCTGGCGAACAGCGCGAGCAGGTACAGCGGCACCAGCGCGACGACCGTCGCGGCGATCCGCGTGCACACCAGATAGGCGATGGAGTTGATGCCCATGACTTCGAGCGCGTCGATCTCCTCGCTGATGCGCATCGCGCCGATCTCGGCGGTGCAGGCGCTGCCTACCTGGGAGATGAGCGCGATGCCGGTGATGACGGGTCCGAGCTCACGGATGTTGGAGAAGCTGGAGACGAGCCCGGTGAAGGACTCGACGCCGAGACGCTCCAAAGACGGGTAGCCCTGCACGCCGACGATCGCGCCGGTGAAGAACGACATCGCGAAGATGACGAACACCATGCCGCCGCCGACGAACAGCGCGTTCACGCCGATCGTCATGTCGCTCATGTGCCGCACGACGGTCTTGCCGTACTTGCGGCGCAGGATCAGGTCGGCGAAAAGGTGGTGGATGACGCGGCCGAGGAAGATCGGCATTCCGGCGAGCTCGGGCAACCGGCTCACCCGATCCTGGACGACCGCGCCCAGTTTGCGCCCGGGGAGAATGGCGGCCAAGGGGGGTTCCTCGCAGCTAGATCTTGGGTGGAACGAGGACGAGGTAGAGCGTTTCGAGGACGTAGTTGAGGAAGAACACGAGCAGCGACGTGGCGACCGTCGCGCGGGTGACGGCCCTGCCGACCCCGGCGGGCCCGTAGTCGCACGTCATGCCCATGTGGCAGGCGACCGCCGCGGCGACGAGGCCGAAGACGAACGCCTTGAACAGGGTGATGCCGAGGTCGGGCAGCTGGAGGAGGGTCGCGGCCCCGTCGAAGTAGGCGCCGGGGGTCACGCCCTGCTGGACGACGTTGAAGTAGAAGCCGCCCGCGGTGCCCGACAGGATGACCAGCGAGCACAGCAGGACGCTGACGACCGCGGCCGCCCAGAGCCTCGGGGTGACCAGGCGGTGGGTGGGGTTGATGCCCATCACTTCCAACGCGGACAGCTCGTCGCGGATGCGTCGCGCGCCCATGTCGGAGGTGATGGCGCTGCCGCCCGCGCCGGAGATGAGCAGCGCGGAGGCGAGCGGCGCGATCTGGCGGACCATCCCCGCGACGACGAGCGCGCCGGTGCTGGACTGCGCGCCGATCTGGCGGGCGACGTCGCCGACCTGGAGCGAGATCGTCGCGCCGAGCGGGATCGCGATGAGCAGCAGCGGCACGCTGGTGACCCGGACGATGAACCACGCCTGCTCCACGAACTCGCCCCACCAGGTCCTGAAGTCCCAGGTCCTGCGGAGCCCTTCGAGGAGCGTGACGAACAGCTCGCCGACCTCGTCGAGGAGGGCCAGGACGCGTTTGGCGAGGAGGCCGGGCCCCCGCCGCACCAGCACGGCCATCGGTCGAATCCCCCTTCGCACCTCGTGTGGACGACGGCCCCGCGGGGCGACGTGCGTCACACCCAGGCGGGGTCGCCGCACTCTACTGGCGGTGAGTCCAAAATGGGAATAGGCGTTGTCAGATTGGTGGGATCGCCCGACGCGGCCCCTGAGCGGCTGTGTTCTGCGACGAGATAATGTGAATGACTTTCACGTCTACCGGGGCGTTGCCTTGCGCGTCCGGGCAGGGTTGGATCGTTCTGTGACAGTGACGCTCGCCGACGCCTCGGCCCTCCAGGACGACCTCGTGGCACTCCGGCGTGCGATCCACGCCGAACCCGAGACCGGCCTCGACCTTCCCGCGACCCAGGACAAGGTCCTCCAAGCACTGCGCGGCCTCCCGCTGGAGATCACCACCGGCCGCGCGCTCAGCTCAGTCACCGCCGTCCTGCACGGCTCACGGCCCGGCCCGACGGTCCTGCTGCGCGCCGACATGGACGCGCTCCCCCTCACCGAGCACACCGACCTCGAGTACCGCTCACGCAACCCCGAGGCGATGCACGCCTGCGGCCACGACCTGCACACCGCCATGCTCGCCGGAGCCGCGAAGCTGCTGTCGCGCGAGGACTTCGCGGGCAGCGTCATCCTCATGTTCCAGCCCGGCGAGGAGGGGTTCGCGGGCGCGAAACTCATGATCGACGAGGGCGTGCTCGAGGCGACGTGGCAGAAACCCGTCGCGGCTTACGCGCTGCACGTGTCGTCTTCGATGCTTCCTTCGGGGTTCGTGGTGAGCAAGGGCGGGCCGATCATGGCCGCCGCCGACACCGTCGAGGTGACCGTGCGCGGCGCGGGGGGCCACTCCTCGATGCCGCACCGCACCCGCGACCCCATCCCCGCCGCCTGCGAGATGGTGACCGCCACCCAGACCTTCGTCACCCGCTCCTTCGACGTCCTCGACCCCGTCGTCGTCACCGTCGGCAGCATCCACGCGGGCGCGGCCCCCAACGTCATCCCCGACGACGCCACCTTCAGCGCCACGGTCCGCTCCTTCTCCACCGACTCCGGCACCCGGGTCCGCGACGGCCTCCACCGCCTCTACCAGGGCATCGCCGCCGCCCACAACGTCGAAGTCGAAATCGACTACCGCATCGACTACCCCGTGACCCACAACAACCCCGCCGAAGCCGCCCTACTGGCCCAAACAGCCCGCACCCTCCTGGGCGAGAACTCCTACCTGGACGTCCCCCAACCCCTCCCCTCCTCCGAGGACTTCTCCTTCATCCTCGCCGACATCCCCGGCGCCCTGGCCGTCCTGGGCGCGACCCTCCCCACCCTCAACCCCGCCACCGCCCCCGGCAACCACTCCGCCGAAGCCCAATTCGACGACTCCATCCTCTCCCGAGGCGCAGCCCTCTACACCACCCTGGCCCTAACCCGCCTAACCCACCCCTAACCACCAGCAGCCCCCCGACCTGCCCTCACGGAAGGCATGAGGCAGTCCGGCGGCGCGACGTACTCTGGTGGCGTGATCAAGGCGGTTGTCTTCGATGTCGGCGAAACCCTGATTGACGACACTCGGGAGTGGAAAGCGTGGGCGGACTGGCTGTCGGTCCCCCTGCACACGGTGTCGGCTCTCGTCGGCGCAGTCGTGGTGACGGGCAGGGACAACGCCGACGCGCTTCGCCTCGTCCGGCCGGGCATCGACATCGAAGCCGAACGCCAGTCCCGCGAGAACGCGGGCCACGGAGAAGTCCTCACCGAGGCCGACCTCTACCCGGACGTGCGCCCCGCGCTCGCCGCGCTCCAAGAGCACGGCCTGTGGGTGGGCATCGCGGGCAACCAGACACGCCGGGCAGCCGAACTCCTGCGCGCCCTGTCCCTACCAGCTGACGCCATCGCCACCTCGGGCGAATGGGGCGTCGCCAAGCCCCACGCCGAGTTCTGGACCAAGCTGATCAAGTGGACAGCCCTGCCCGCACCGGAGATCCTTTACGTCGGCGACCACCCCGCGAACGACGTACTACCGGCACAGGCCGCAGGCATCCGAACGGCCCACCTCCGCCGCGGCCCCTGGGGCCACTTCTGGGCCGACGCCCCATCCGCGACCGCAGCCGATTGGCAGATAACCGAACTCACCGAACTGACGTCGCTGATCATGTCCACCTGATCGGCGACGCGACCGAGCGGAGTCCTGATGATCGCGTCCAAGAACCTGATCGGTCAGCGCATCGCCGCGGCCCGGATGGCACGGCACCTGTCGCAAGCCGCGCTCGCCGAGCGCGCACACATCTCCCTCAGCCTGCTCCGGAAGCTCGAGCAGGGCAGCAGGAACCTCACCGACGACGTCCTGTTCGCCATCTCGGACGCTCTCGGTATCGAACCAGAGCGGCTGACCCTTGCCGAGGCGAAGACCGGGACTCGCGTCCATGCGGCCATCCCACGCATTCGGCATGCCGTCGACGCCTATGACCTCCCGGAGGACGGACCGACACGGTCTCTCGACGAGCTTCACAACATGGTCGAATCCGCCACGGACCTACGGGTGACGTCGCAGTACTCGCGCCTCGGCGAAGCCATTCCCGAACTTCTCGGCGAGCTTTCGCGCGCACTTGATAATGCCCGCGGCGCGGAGCGGGCGCGTGCGGCCGAACTGTTCGCACTCGCCTACCGATCTGCGGACGCCGTCGCGTACAAGTTCGGCTATCACGACCTGTCGGGGCGCATGGTCGAGCTGATGCGATGGAGCGCTGCCATCTCTGAAAGCCCGGTGTTGGTCGCCACGATCGCCTACGTACGCACGGAGACGTTCTTCGCGAGCCGCAACCTCGCGCCCGGCCTCCGTGCCCTGCAAGCGGCCTTGCGCCCCATCCCCTCGCCGAGGACGCCCGAGGAGATCGCCGCAGTCGGCGCCCTCCACATGAGGGCCGCTGTCGTCGCCGCGCGGCTGCTCGAAGACACCGAGGTCGCCGACGAGCACATGCGGCAGGCGCGCCGCCTGGCTGGTCGAGTCCCGGAGGGCATTTACAGCGGGACGGCGTTCGGACCGGACTCCATGCGCGTCCATGAGGTCTCTGTGGCCGTGGAGCTCGGCGACGGAGTGCGCGCGGTTGAGGCCGCGGAATCCTGGGAGGTCCCGGCGTCGCTGCCTGCGGAACGCCGATCGCACTTCTACATCGAACTCGCGCGTGCGCAGCTCTGGCTCGGGCAACGCGACGCCTCACTCCAGTCCCTCCAGGAAGCGCGCCGAATCGCTCCGCAGCACGTGCGCGAGCATCGCCAGGTTCGCGACGCGCTCGCGACGCTCATCCGTCTCTACACGTCGCCGCCCCATGCCCTTCTGAGCTATGCCGAATGGGCAAAAGCCATTTAACCCGGCAATTCACACGGGGTGACACAAGGTGTGTCACTGGCAAAAGAGTGGACCCGCAACTATCTAACTGCGGGTGACCGCCAAACTCATATGGCTTCCACCAGCGAGTGACCACCTTGAACGAAGACGGCCCCGGCCCGTCGCGCCAACGACGAGGAGTTCCGGGGCCTAGCCAGGAAACGGAGTCCTGACTGTGGCCAATGCTACGACCATGCGCAGAGCCCGGGAGTACGCGACGAAACAACGCATCGGCGGCGGGCCGGCGCCCATCTCGGAACCGCTCACCGCGCTCAAGACGCGCTTCCCCAAGGCCGTCATCTGGTTCGGGGAGGCGACCGGGAAGTTCTGGGCGCTCGTCGGTGACCGCCTCATCGAGAACGAGACGGCGCGCGGACTCGCGCTGAACCTCGGCATGGAAGCGCTCGGCTGGTCCGCACCCGAACCGGAGACGTTCGTCGAGCCCGTCGGCTGGTTCCGCAGCCGCATCGGGATGTTCCGCCCGCGTGGCGCCGGTCTGGCGGCGGTGGCGGCGTGATCTACGTGGTCACCGGCCCCGAAGGCCCTCGACACCCCATCCTCGCCGTGCTGCTCCCCAAGCCTGCGGTGCCGCGGGAGGACATGCCGGAAAGCGGCTCACGCGTCTATTGCCTGGACGCCGACGGCGAACTCGTGGAGATCACCACCTCAGAACCGACTCCGGACCTGCGGACGCTGATGCTCCGCGCAGAGCAGGACTCCGTCGCATCAGGTGCCTCCGCGTGAGGACCGGCGATGACGGAACCACAGCGGGACATCGTCCCGCCCGTGACTTCGGCTCCCTGGCCGGCGGCGCGCCAGTGGGACGGAGCAGCACGATCGCCGCGCCGCGAGGAGAGGCAGTGACCATGCAGACCAGCACCGAGGTCCTGGACGACCTCACCAACGATCTGTTCGACCTTGACGCCCGGACGGTCGCGAGCGACCTCCTGGTCGTCGACAGCATCACCGACAACGGGTGCGGGACGCTCCCCGCCTGCCGCTACCCCGACCCGCAGAGCTGACCGCTCCCTACGAGACGGGCCACGGCCCTCAAGGAGAGTGTGCTGTGGCCCGTCCGATCTTCACCGCCCGGCCTCACGCCCTCGCTCGCGTGCCTCTTCTCCCCGCATCAGGCGGCGGTGTCGGCTCGGCCGAGCTGCTGGACGAGGCGATCTCTCTGGCGAGTCCGGCAGCCCAGGAGGCGGCCGAACGCGGCGGGCCGGGGAGCCTGACGCGAAGGGCCTACGGGATCAGGGCGCAGACCCGCGCCACCCCGCACGGTGTGTTCGCGGGTGTCGCCGACGCCTTCTTCGCCGAGACCACGGACCTCCGTTTGGGCTCGGACCACAGAACCGTCACCTATCCCGATCCCGCGTGGCTGAACAGGCTCGTCAGCGAGGTCATGAACGGCCCCGATGGCATGGGCGAAGCGACAGTGACCACCAACAACCTCACCGTCACGCGGGGTGACCGCTACGAGATCGAGGCCGCGCTCAACGACAGCGCGACGCGGACGACGACCAGCGTCCGCGCCACCGACGTGACCCGGTTCGTTCTCGAATCCTGCCGCGAAGGAAGGCGCGCTGCGACGGTCTTGGCCGAGCTGGCGACACGATGGCCCGCCGGTCCAGCAAAGCGTCTGCTGCGTGAGCTCCTGGACAGCGGATTCCTGCTCCATGACCTCGTCCCTGACGATCCGCGCTCCGATCCTCTCGGGCACCTGCTGCTTCGACTGCCTGCGGATTCATCCCGTCGACAGCGGCTGGACCGGCTTCGCGCGCTCCTGATCGAGGCCGACCGCCATCGCCCCGGAACACCGAAGAGGCTGGCGTTCCTCACTGACGCTCTGGCCACTGCGCGTGACCTCATGCCGGCCGATCGGATCCTCCGCGTCGACACCGCCGTCGACGCCACCGTGACGCTGCCCGCCGAGGTCGCCCGCAAGGCCGCCGAGACCGCGAGCCTCCTGTGGAGGATCGGATGGGGGACCGATCCGCTTGACGGCTACCACCAGCGGTTCCTCACTCGCTACAGCACCGCACGGGCCGTGCCGCTCCTGGAACTGCTGGATCCTGTGGTCGGTCTCGGCCCCGTGGAGGAGATGGAGACGATCGGAGCCGCTGCCGACGACCCGACCCGGTCTGCCGTGCTGGCCCGGCTCTTGGCTGACGCCGCGGCACACGGGCGGACCGAGATCGTCCTGGACGCGGCGGACGTGGACCTGCTGACCAATCGCGCTCCCGCAAGCGCGCCGCGTACGGCTGAGATCTCCTTCCGGCTCCTGGCCGACCCGACGGCGTCCTGCCCGTTCCAGATCGTGGTGTCCGGAGGATCACAAAACGCGGGATCGACCAGCCGCCGGTTCTCCCCGCTGCTCGGCGTCGCGCCTGCTCCGCCCGCAGATGAGACCGCCCCCGTTGACGCCGAACTCGTGGTCCGGCCCCGGCGAGCCTCCCTCGCTTCGGTTTCCGCGCAGACCAGCGTCGCGCGCCGTCGAATTCCGATCGGCGTCCCGTCGCGTCCGGGTGACCTCGATCTGGCGGCGCTGACGGTGTTCTCCGACGGGCACCGGCTCATCGTCTGGTCTCAGCTCCTGGGTCGGCCCATTCGTCCTGTGCTCCGCAGCCGGATCGCGTTGCCGCTCCTGCCCTCGGCCGCCCGATTCCTGGCGATGGCCGGTCACTCGGGAGAGCGCCCCTGGCACTGCTGGACCTGGGGAAGTCTCAAAGCACCGTTCACCCCCGCCGTCCGCTACCGCGACGCCTGGCTCACCACCGCTCGCTGGACCCTCCCTCACCATCTGGCCTCGGCGTCGAGCAGCGCCGACCGATGGGACCGCACTCTGGCGTCATGGCGGCGAACGGTGGTTCCGCCCCTGCCCGACGTGGTGGTCACCGACGACTCCGACAGGCAGCTCGTTCTGGACTTGTCGCGAGCCGACGACCGTGAACTCCTGCGCCGCTACGTCCGGCGGGGGCTGGCGGCCGTCACCGCCCCACCGGGCACAGCCCGATCCGGCGCCGTGATCCCCGGCCCTCACGGCGACCACGCTCTGGAACTTGTCGTCTCCCTGGACCGCGCCGGGCCGCAGAACGACCGCCCGGCTCCGTCCGTACCGTCGCCCCGCCGCACGGGCGACGGCCTGTACCTCCCGGGCGGGCCATGGCTGTCGCTGGCTCTTCAGGCCCCGGCGGCCTGCCACGAGCCGATCCTGATCTCACTCGAACGCTGGATTCAGGACGCTCCCGTCGACTGGGACCGGTGGTTCTGGTTGCGCTTCCACGACAGCCGACACGGGGAACACCTGCGGGTCAGGTTCCAGGGCGACCCCGCCCTCCTGTACGGGACTTTGCTGCCGTCGCTGGCGACGTGGGCGACCGACCAGCGAGCGCGGAGGCTGATCAGTGGGTTGTGCGTCGAACCATACGAACAGGAGACCGAACGGTACGGCGGCCCCGAAGCCATAACCGCCGCTGAAAGGTTCTTCGACGCCGACAGCCGTCTTGGCCTGCGCCTCCTTTCTGCCAGTCGGCGGGAAGAGCAGCGCCTCGCCGCCGCCGCGAACGCCGCCGTCGAGATCGCCCAACGCATGGGCGGCGGAACGGCGTCTCTGCGTCGGCGTCTCGACCGAGCCGACCACCACCGCATGAACGTGCTGCGCCCCCACGTCCGCCGCGCCGCCCCAATGCTCGGGAACGGGTGGGAAGCAACGCTCGACGCCTACGCCACCGCGCTCTCCCGACCGGACGAGGCGATCGCTTCCGATCTGATCCACATGCACTGCAACCGGCTGGCCCCCGGCGACGAACCGCTCGTCCGCGCGTTGGCGGCCGATCTGATCGCCCACCGCGTCCACCTCACCGAAGGGTCGCCCCGATGACCGTCAGCCCGATCCCCACCGGTGTCCTTCATCCCGTCGCAACCGCCGTCGCCATCGCCGACCGGCTGATCGACCCGGTCCCGATCATCACCGCCACCGGACCCGCCGCGACCTCTCTGTCCCGAGGGCTGGCGGGCACCGCGCTCCTGCACGCCCGCCTGTCCCGGCACGACCGGCGATACGCCGCAGCGGCCGACGCCCACTGGTCGCGCGCCACCCACATGAACATCGAGACCCCGCCACGGACCGGTGGTGTCTTCAACGGGATCGGCGCGCTGGCCGCCTCCCTCATCCTCGGCACGCCCTACCTGGCGGACCCCGGCCGTCATCAAACCTCGGTCGACCGATCAGTCCGCTGGCTGGCCGCCCGAGCCGCCGCCGTCGCGGCCTGGCAGCGCGACCGACGGACCGCCGGCGACGCGGGAACTCCCTGGCAGACCTTCGACGTCATCAACGGCCTGGCGGGAATCGGCAGGGTCCTCTTGGCCGCCGCCCAGGAAGGCCACGCCGATGCCGAAGAGGGCCTGCACGCAGCGCAGGAATCCCTCATCGCCATGATCGAAACCCCAGACGGGTCGAGACCCGGCTGGTGGCGGCCTGCTCCGCAGCACCCTGCCGCGCTCGCCGACCCACACAACGTCGACGCCGCCAACACCGGACTCGCGCACGGCATCGCCGGGCCCCTGGCCTTCCTCGCCGCATGCCAGCTCACCGGCCACGGCTCCGTCCGGCAGGCCGAGGCCATCCGAGTCGCGTCGGATTGGCTGCTGGACTGGCGCGACGGTGACGGCTGGCCGCCCCAGATCACCGCCGACGACCTCGCCGGAACCGCTACCGCACCCAGCACCCGAGGCCGCCGCGACGCCTGGTGCTACGGAGCCCCCGGCATCGGTGTCGCCCTCCACGCCGCGGGCCACGCGCTCGCCGACCCGGACCTGATCGGCCTCGGCCTGGCCGCGATCGACGCGCTCGCCACCCGGTCCGGCCGCTGGGACACCGAGGGAGCCACGATCTGCCACGGAACCGCTGGCGTCCTGCTTTGCGCCGCAGCCGCGGGCAGCATCAGCACCACGAACGCCGCACTCGCCGAGCTGACCGCGCAGCACGACCCGCGACTCCCGTTCCTCTTCTCCCACTCCGACCACGGCACGGTCACCGACGAGCCCGGCCTCCTGGTCGGCGCGGCCGGAATCGCCCTGCTGTTCGCCGACATGGCCGAACCCGAGACACCGGCCACCTGGACCGCAGCCCTGCTCATGCCAGCCGCGACCAGGCGCGGCGAGCGCGGTCCGTTTCACTCCCTGTCCAGCGCCACGACCGAAGGTAGGTTCCCACGATGAACACCGGCACCCGTGCCACCGCCGACCAGCTCCACACCGGCCTCATCGACCTCCTGGTCGCCCGAGGAACCGTGACCTCGCCGCAGGTGGAAGCGGCGCTGCGGGCGGTGCCCCGCCACTCCTTCGTCCCGGACTCGCCGCTGGAGACGGCCTACGCGCCCGACGACGCCGTCGTGACCAAGCGCGACGCCGACGGAGTCGCGCTCAGTTCGGCTTCCGCGCCCGGAGTCGTCGCCGCGATGCTGGAACAGCTCGACGTCCGACCGGGGATGCGGATCCTGGAGATCGGCGCGGGCACCGGCTACAACGCCGCTCTGCTCGCCACCCTCACCGGCCCGACCGGCCACGTCGTCACCGTCGACATCGACGCCGACGTCGTCGCCGGAGCACGCGACGCCCTCGCCGCCACCGGATTCACCCACGTCGAGACGCTGACCGCCGACGGCGCGCAAGGCCACGCGCCCGGCGCCCCCTACGACCGGATCATCGTCACCGCCGGAGCCTGGGACCTGCCACCCGCCTGGTGGCAGCAGCTCGCCCCCGCCGGCCGCCTCGTCGTCCCCCTGCGCATCACCGGCGGAACCAGCCGAGCCATCGCCTTCGACCGCGAAAACGACCACCTCACCAGCCGCTCCATGATCACCTGCGGATTCCTCGCCATGCGCGGCATCGACGCCCGAGACGAACCCGTCCTCACCCTCGCCACCGGCGTCAACCTCCTCCTCAACGAAGGCGGCACCGCCGCAGCCGAACCCATGTCCGACGCCCTCACCCAACCCTCAACCCGCACCCGGTCCGGCGTGACCGTCCGATCGGGCCAGCCGTTCCAGGACCTCGACCTGTGGCTCGCCACCACCAGCCCAGGCTTCTGCCGCATCATCGCCGCTCCCGACGCCGTCACCAGCGACCTGGTGACCCCCGCCTTCCGCTGGGGCGGCGCAGCCCTCACCAACTCGACCGACTCCTTCGCCTACCTCACGATCCGGCCCGCCGAACCGGAGAACGCGAATACGTCAGACGGCCGACCGACGTTCGAACTGGGAGTGCGCGCCCACGGACCCGACAGCGACGCCCTGACCCAGGTGCTCCTTGACCAGATCCGTCGATGGGACGACGAGCACCGCGACAGCATTCCTCGCATCGACGCCCACCTCAAGCCCGCCCAGCCCGTCGCCGGCACCATCATCGACAAACCGCACTCCGTACTGGCCGTCACCTGGTGAACCAAAATCCGGCGCTACGCGAGGACATCGCCCGCCGCTTCCCCCTCGTGCCCCGCCCCACGCCTCCCTGCCATCCGCTAGAGGTCCGTGTCCGCCAGATCACCGACCTGGCGGACAACGGAGCCCACGGGAACCCGGACCAAGCCGCCACCTCCGCTGCTCAGGCCCTCAACTTCGCTGCGCTCATCGCCAGCGATTGCGGCCTTCCCGACCTCGCCCACCGGTTGTGCCGCCGCCAGTTCGAGATCTTCCGCGCTGCCGGCCCCTTCGACGCCGCGACCGCGAAGCTCGCCCTCCAGCCCCTGATCAACCTCGGCCGCCTCCACACCCGCGACGACGACGGAGTCACGGGCCACAAGCTGATCAGCACGTTGTACGCCACAGTTCGCCGTCGGGAGGCGGTCCTCATCGACGGCATCGCCACCGACTTCGACGGCTTCACCCGAACCCCGAACGACCATCGAGAAGTCGTCCGATGGCTGTGGACCGTGCTCCTGACCGACGGAACCCGCGCCCTGGCCCAAGCCCGATGCTGGGACCAGGCCCTCCAACACCTCCACGACCACAAGGGCATCGGTCACGGCCTCCTCGACGGCCGCCAGGTTGCGATCATCGCCCACCACGCCCTCGGCGACATCAGGACTTTCACCGACCTCCTGAACGCCACCCCCACACCCACCCGCTGGGAAGCCGCCGTCAAGGCCACCCTCACAACCCTCACGGGCCACGGCATCTCGAACACGACACTCGCGGACAGCTGCCTCGCACTCGATGACGACGATCCCCGACACGTACTGTTCAGGACACGCCTCGGCCTCGCCATGCTCGACCTCGCCGACGAAGAACCCGATCGCCGACTGGTTCGGGCGATCGAGTCAGACGCGCTACGGACGAAGGACGCCTACGCCGCGCGAGACATCCTCAGGAGCCCCGCCGGCCAAGCCCGCATCTCCGCCTCCGCGCGGGACACACTGACCGAGCTTCTGGACGCCTCCGGACTGAGCCAAGGCACCGTCCCCGCCGAACTCCTCAAGCAGATCACAGCCACCACGTCGGCAGCAGAAGCTTCATTGGCCAAAGCGCTCGTACTGATGCCCCCGCCGTAGACGGCTGATCGGTGGGGGGCTGTCCTGGGTGGGTGGGGCGGGGGCGGCGGGGTTGGGGGGTGAAATCGGGGGGGTGGGTTACGGGATGGGGTGGGAGGGGGCATTCTTGCTGTCCATGAGGCGATCCGTTGTGCGGCGGGTGGTGACGAGCAACGTCACCATCGGGGTGGTGGTGATGGGGCTGTTGGGGTGGGCGATGGTGGAGGTGGAGTTCGGGGAGGCGAAGCCGCCGCCGATCTCGGCGGACGGGGCGCTGTCGGCCAACGAGGCGTTGTTGCTGGTGCAGGCCAACGACATGGATCCGCTGGTGGCCGACGCCGTCGCCGCGGCGAAGAAGCGCGCGTACATCGCCGAGCAGAAGGCGAAGGAGGCGGCGCGTAAGAAGAAGGAGTGGTACCGCAAGAACAAGGCCAAGATCGACGCGAAGCTCGCGCAGGAGAAGCTTGCGGCGATGCCGAATCCGACGTCCGAGCAGAATCTCGCGGCGGGCGAGAAGCTGAACGCGGCAAAGGGCTGGGCGGGCTGCTGGGAGTCGCTGAAGATCCTGTGGACCAAGGAGTCCAACTGGAACGAGCGCGCCGACAACCCGTGGAGTGACGCCTACGGCATCCCGCAGGCGCTGCCCGGCTCGAAAATGGCCACGGCCGGGCCGAACTGGCAGTTCAACGCGGCGACCCAGATCGTCTGGGGCCTGTCCTACATCGGGGCGCGTTACGGCGACCCGTGCAAGGCGTGGGCGTTCTGGCAGCGCAACCACTGGTACTAACGCGAGGGAAGATCGCGTTAGTCGGCGACCCGCTCGGCCTCGGCGACCGCGTCGGGGAAGACGTTCCGCGCGATCGACTTGTCGGAGAACAGCACCCAGTCGGGCGCGAGGTTCTTGGAGTAGCGCTCGAAGTACAGCAGCTGCTTGCTGATCAGGACGAGCTCGCGCGGCGACTCGGCGTCGTACTGCTTGGCCATGTCCAGCAGCATCGTGATGGTCCTGCCGATGCTGATCCCGGCCATCCCCGACTTCAGCAGCGGCCCGAACACGAGCTGGAGCCGCATCGCGATCTCCGCGTCGGTGCCGGTGCCCTCGGGGATGATCCCGAGGCTGCGGTAGTGCGGGACCATCCTGCCGAAGTCGGCGTCGAACATGCCGGTGTAGAACATGTCGCGCATGAGCTCCTGCCACGGGCCGTGCAGCTCGCCCATGATGCCGAAGTCCAGGTAGCAGATCCTGCCGTCATCCAGCATCCAGAGGTTGCCGGCGTGGACGTCGCCGTGGAACACCCCGTGGACGAGCGCGGCCTCCACCCACGCCTTGACGCCCCTGCGCAGCAGGTCGGGGCCGTCGATCTCGGTGAGGCGGTCGGCGTCGATCGCGTCGAGGGGGGTGCCGTACATGCGCTGCATGCAGATGACGCGCGGGCCGCAGTAGTCCCAGTAGACCTCGGGCGCGGTGACGCCCTCGTTGTCACCGAAGGCGTGCAGCCGCTGAAGGAAGTCGTGCTGACGCTTGGCCTCAAGCGCGCTGTTCAGCTCCTGGAAGGTGACCCCGTGCAGGTCCTCGATCATCGCCGACGGCTTCGCCGCGCGCATCACCTTCGAGATCCGCTCGAGCCGCAGCGAGATGAAGTACGCGACCCGCAGATCCGTCGCCATCAGCGCGGCGATCCCCGGCCGCTGCACCTTGACGACGGCGTCGCGCCCGTCCGGCAGCCGGCACGCGTGGACCTGCCCGATCGACGCGGCCGACAGCGGCGCGTCCTCGAAGACCGTGAAGAGATCCTCCGGCCGCGCGCCGAGGTCCTCGGCGATGATCCTGCGGACCTGTGCGCCGCTGATCGGCGGGACCTCGTCAAGGCAGCGCAGCGCCGCGTCGGCGAGCGGCTGCGGGAACAGGCCGGGCGAGGACGCGACGACCTGGCCGAGCTTCACGTACGTCGGCCCGAGGGTCTCGAACGCGTCGACGACGCCGTGCGCGGCCGCGTCACGCCAGTCCTTCTCGCCGCGCCTTGCCGCCCAGCGCGCCAGACGACGCGTCGTATAGCCGACCAGGGCGAAGAAGACGACGACGAGGCGTACCGGGTCCTTCCAGGCGAGCTTCTCCAGTCGTGGCGAGACGATCTCCAGGTCCGCCGCGGTGGGGCCGTCGGCGTACGGGCCACGAAAGGTCATGCGGTGCCTCCGGGGGTGGGAAGTACCGCCCAAGCTAGCTCACTGCGACAAAAGCGTCGATATGTTGCAAGTCACTCGGAGCGTGAACTAGGGTCCGCCCCATGGACGCCGACATCCCGTCCGACGGACGGCTCCGCGACGCCGAACTGCAAGCCCGCGCCCGCGTCTGGGCCTCCCCCGGCGCGCCCTCGCTCGGCAGGCTCGCGCGGCACGCCGTGGCGCTCCCCGCCGGACAGGTCCGCTGGGCCCTCGGACGGCTCCCCAACACCGCCCTCGACGGCCTCTCCGGCGAAGGGGCCCTCGATCCCGCCGACGCCGTCAAGGCGCTGCGCGGCACAGTCCGGGAGGCGTCGGCCGGGTGGGTGCGCGACCAGCTCGCCGCCCTCGGCCCCTCGGGCGCGGAACTGGCCGGCCTCCTCCGCGACGCCGAGGGCCTCACCCCGCGCGGCCTCGCCGACCTCCTCAATGACGAACCCGTGCTGCCCGACCCCGTCCCGGCCCATGCGGTCCGCCGCGCGCTAGAGAAGCACTTGCCTGGGCAGGTCACGGAGTTCGACCCCGATCCCCTCGCCGTCACGCCGCTGCACCAGACCCACCGGGGCGTCGTGCGCGACGGGCGGGCCGTGGTCGTGCGCGTCCTGCGGCCGGGGGCGCGGGCGGGGATGCGGGACGACCTCCGGCTCGCCGCCAACCTCGTCGCGCCGCTGACGCTGCTGCCGCAGACCGCGTCAGTCCAGCCGATGGCGGTGCTGCGCTCGGCCGCGCGCCGGGCCGTCGAGCAGACCGACCTGCGGCACGACGCGCGCAACACCGCCGAGCTCAGCGCGCTTCTCGACGGACGGCTCAAGGGGCTGCGGCTCGCCGAACCCGTCCTTGAGTCGCGCGGGGTGATCGCGTACGCGCTGCCGGACGGCGCGGTGCCGCTCGCCGAGTCCGACGCCGATGTGCGCAAGGCGCTGCCCGCGCTGCTCACCCTCGTGGTCGAGGCCGCGCTCGCCGACGGCGTCTTCCACGCCGACCTGCGCCCCGAGCACCTGTTCGCGCTCCCCGACGGCACCCTCCTGCTCGCCGGATGCACCGCCGCGGGACGCCTCGAACCCGCCCTGCGCCGCGCCTTCCTCGACTACATCACCGCACTGTTCGGCGGCGACCCCGCGGGCCAGGTCGACGCGCTCGACCGGCTCGGCGCGATCCCGTCGAACGCCGACCGTGCCGCGTTGGAAGCCGATCTGCGGGCCGCGCCCGAGCTGTCGCCGCTGCGGCTGCTGCGCGGCGGCGGCGACGCGGTGCGCGTCCTGGGCGACCTCGCGTCACGGCACGGGCTGCGGGTTCCGTCCGGACTTCTCGGTTGGGCGCGCGCCCTCTTGACCTACCGTGCGCTGACTCGGCATCTTGTCCCGGATATGCCGATCATCCAGGCGCTGCTGCCGCTGGTGCCCCGCCTGGGCGACATCAACCGACGCCTCACCGAAGCCGAGTCCGGCTAGATCCCCCGGAGGAGATCCGATGGCCAAGCACGTCTTCCTTTCCGCAGCATGGCTCGACGCCGTCGAGGCGCTGCGGCCCGAATGGCCGGAACCGCCCGCCGAGCTCGCGGGCCTCCTCATCAACCTCATCGTCACCGGCGGGCCCGACGGGGACGTCGAGGTGCACACCAACTCCGGTGTCGTCGCGCGCGGGCTCGACCCGGCCGCCACCGCCACCGTCACGGTGCCTTACGAGGTGGCGGAGCGGCTTTATGTGAAGAACGACCCGTCGCTGGTGATGGCGTCGATCATGTCGGGTGAGCTGACGATCGAGGGGGACTCGGCGCAGGTCATGGCGCTGATCGGCGTCCAGGGTGAGCCGACCGCCGAGCAGGTGGCGTTCCAGCGCAAGATCCAGGACCTGACGGCCTGACGCGTCAGGGCCGCAGCGCCGGGACCAGCAGCTCAGCCAGGAACCTGCGCAGCGGCCCGCGCGGCTCGGCGACCACGACGGTGACCGCGATCCGGGTCAGCCACTCGGCGACCACCACCGGGTCGCGGTCGGCGATCGCACCGCGGCCGACGAGCAGGCCGACCAGGGGGGCCATCCGGTCGGTGATCTCGGTGAACAGGCGCGGGATCTCGCCGGCGAGCAGCGCGCCGACCATGTCGCGCTCGTCGGTGAGCATCTTGTGCAGGACGGGGTGGGCGAGGCTGTCCTCGATGACCGACGCGAGCAGTTCGACGACGGCTTCGGGACCCGTCAGCCCGGCGATCCTCGCGGGGAGTGCGGACAGGATGCGGTCGATTTCCCTGGAGACAAGGAGCAGCGCGGCCGATTGGACATTTCCGACTTGTCGGTACACGGTCGTGCGGTTGACGCCGAGTTCGCGGGCGATGTCCTGGACCGAGGTGCGGGCCACGCCGAACCGCGTGAAACAGCGCGCGGCCGCGTCGAGGTAGGGGTCGAGGTCGGGGCCCGGCGCGGGCGGCAGGGCGCGCTCCCGCTGCTGCTGTTCCGCCGTCACGCAACAATGCTACTGGTTTGTCGCAGAATCGAGCGTAGTACGGTGTAAGCGTCGGAGGGAGCCGTCCGTGGACGCCGTCGCCAGGTTCGCCGCGTCACCACGCTGGGAACACGCCGACCCGCCCACGATCTCGCCGGGCGGCCTCCGCGCCCTCGGCCTGCGGACATGGCTCGCGATCCGGCTGCTCGCCCCGCTGTTCGGCTCGGACGGCATCCGCCTCGCCGACCTCACCGGCCGGAACAAAGCGGTCTTCCACGCCTATCTGCCGTTCGGTCGCGCGGTGATCACGTCAGGCTTGGGGCGGGCGGTGACGGAACTCGTCACGCTGCGGACGGCGTGGAACTGCGGCGCTTGGTACGAGTTCTCCCACCACGTCCACCTTTCCCGCCTGGGCGGCCTTTCGATCGACACCGTCGAGCGCGTCACGGAGGGCCCGTCCGCGCCCGGCCTGCACCCGCACCAGCGCGCGCTATTGCAAGCCGTAGACGAACTCCACGCCACCCGGTCCGTCACCCCGGCGACCCTCACCGAGCTGCGCGCCTTCCTCTCCGAAACGAACGTCGCCGAACTCTGCCTCCTCGTAGGCCATTACGAAATGCTCGCGATGTTCCTCAAAACCGCGGGCGCGGTCCCCGAACCCGGCGCCTTCACCCGAGGCCCCCTGAGCTGGCTCCGCCGCCCCGACGATTCCGACAGACTCGCCCCCACGTCCCTCCCCGGGCTGAACCGCAAGGTGTTCAACCGCCTACAGATTCTCTACGCCCCCTTCGTCCCTCCCTTCGCCGTCGTCGTCCACCGAGGCCGCAAATCCGGCAGGACCTACCGCACCCCCGTATTGGCGTTCCGCACCGGCCCCCAGGTCGTCATCGCCCTCCCCTACGGCGACAAATCCGACTGGGTCCGCAACCTCCTCCACACTGACCGAGGCGGCATAGAACGCCTAGGCCGCCTCCACCGCATAACCAAGATCCACATAACCGACACCCCCACCGCAGCCGACCTCATCCCCAAGCCACTACGTCCGTTGCTGCGCCTGACCAAACTCCTCGTCGCGGAGGTCAAGCCATGACCGTCCCTCGCCGCATCCTCCGCCCCTGGCACAAGTTCGACGCCTCCCTCCGCCGCGCCCTCCCCACCGCGACCCTCGACCTGGCCCTACGCCGCACCACAGCCAACCTCACCTCCACCCCCTGGCAAGACCCCCCACCCAACGACCCAGCCGAAGCCCTCCTCCTAGAAGCCGTAGACGCCCTCTGCACCACCCGCATGATCCCCCCACTCCTCTGGACCGCCCTACTCCCCCACTACACCCCCACCCAACTAACCGCCCTCTGCCTGGCCGTAGGCGACCGAGCCACCACCACAATGCTCACCACCACCACCAACTTCCCCTAACCCCCACAAAAACACCCCCGCCCCACCCCAACATGCACAACCACCCGCTTCCCCCGCCCATCCGGCTCAGCCTCCACCCCCCACCGCGCAGCCAACACCCCCACCATCGCCAGCCCCCTCCCAGACTCCACCTCCCCCTCAGGCATCCTCACCTCACCTCCAGCCATCACCTCCCCCTCATCCCAAACCTCAAGCACCACACACCCTTCCCGCCGCTCCACCCGCACCTCAATCAACCCACCCGGCACCGCATTCACCGCATTCGTCACAACCTCCGAAACCACCAACCGCAACACCTCAACAACTTCCTCCCCCAGGTCCCACCGCTCCCCCGCCTCCGCGACGAGCCGCCGCGCCGTCCGAACCTCCTCGGGCCTGCCGACCACGCGGAAGCAGACCCGCGAGGCTTCCGCCAAGATGCTTGTTCCCGGCTCCACACCAACACCGTCCTGAGCCGATGCGCTGATCATCTTCTGCCGTTTCCTCTCTGACATCGCCCTCGCCGAAGCGCCACCGGTCGTTTAGTCAACCGTTCCGGAGACGCGCGGTCACCGTCTGTGCTGACATGTTTTGTATGCGTGCGCGCGTGGCGCTGATCAGGCAAGTCACGCGGTTCGAGGGTCGATCCATGCCGTTCCGGAGGGCGTTCACCGAAGAGCGCCGTTGCCGTGCGGAATCCCAGGAGTGAGTCTTGAGACACGGCGTACGGAAGGAGAGGGAATGGCTGCCTGGTCCAGGCGGGACATAAACCGTCTTCGCAGTCGCATGGCCGAGCAGGGCAGAGACATCGATGACACTGCCCAAGAGATCCGGTTCGTCACGCGCGGCTCAATGCTGGCCGCCTACCGAATGGCCGCTGGGCTTTCCCAGCCTGAGGTGGCCGAGCGGTTCGTGGAAGCGGCTCCGGGCTCCGTGATGGACCAACCGCACCTCTCCCGCCTGGAAGCGTTTCCGGGCGGTGGTACTCGGGCTCCGCTGGCGACTCAGATCATCACCCTCGCCGGTATCTACGGCACCGCACCTCTACGTCTCCTCACCGCAGAAGCCCTCGACGCCCTGGACCCTCGCGAACGCGCGGTGCTCCTGCGCTGTTCAGCGGCTTTCAACGGCAGCAGCGACGTCGTAGAGCGCCAAGAAGAGGCGACCCCGTTCCCTTCTCGTTTCACCGCGACCACAGGTTCCCCGGAAAGGCAGGTAGAGATGGCAGCCCGTAAGGCACTGCGCTTCGCCGTCATGGCGGAAGGCGCCAACGTCGGTCCCGAGACTCTGGAGCAGCTCCGCGAAGAAGTCAGCCGACTCTCCTTCGCCTATCCACAGCAGGCTCTCCCGACCCTGTTCGGCGATCTCGTCGAGCTTCAGGATGTCGCGTTCCGCATCCTGGAGCACCGCCAGCGCCCCCACGACGCCCTCGACCTCTATCTCCTGACCGGCGTCATTTGCGGCATGCTCGCCAAGGCGTCCCACGACCTCGGTGACCCCAAGTCCGCCATGACCCAGGCCCGCACTGCCTACATCTGCGCGGACAATGCCGGGCACGACGGCCTACGTGCGTGGACTCGGGGACTCCAGTCGCTCATCAGCTACTGGGCGGGTTGGCCCAGTGAGGCCGTCCGCTATGCGAAGCTCGGTGCGGAGCCCGCCGAACGCACCGGCGGCACCGCCTCCATCTGGCTTACCTCGCAGGAGGCTCGCGCCTGGGCGATCCTCGGCCACGGCGACAACGCCCAAGCAGCCATCGACCGCGCACGTGATGCTCGCGAGAACGTCCGAGGTGACGAACTCGACGCGCTCGGCGGCATCATGAGCTTCACCCATCCGCGTCAGCTCTATTACGTCGCCGACACCCGCATCTGGCTCCCCGGTGCCGAGCGCCAGGCCGCCGAAGCAGCCGTAGAAGCCATAAGCGCCTACGAGGCGGCTCCGCCAGACGACCGATCCTTCAGCGACGAAGCCGGTGCACGCACCGACCTGGCCCTCTCGCGAGCCGCATCCGGAGACCTCGACGGGGCGCTTGACGCTCTACAACCCGTCTTCGACCTCTCGCATGCTCAGCGCATAGGCGGCGTCATCAGCAGCATGCAACGTGTCCACGCTGCCCTCGGTGCGCCCAACTACCGAGACGTCCGAACCGCCAAGACAGCCCGCGCCGAGATCGAAGCCTTCACCCAGAACTCCGCCCGTACAGCCTTTCCCCGCTAGGCTCGGTTCATGTACCCGGTGGCGATCTACGGCGACAAGGTCGGTTTGCGGGAGTTTGTTGAGGGTGACGTCGAGGCTGTGTTGCAGGTGTACGGCGATCCCGTCGTGACCGAGCATTTGTCCTTCACTCCGCGCGACCGGGAGCAGGTCGCGAAGACCATCGCGACGGTTCGGGCGGCCGCCCTTCAGACACCGCGTACCGAGTACTCCCTGGCCATCGCGCGCAGCGACGACGGCGAATGCGTCGGGTTCGCCCGGCTCGCCGTAGACGGCACCCACCCCGGACAGTCGAGCGCGCAGCTCGGCTTCGCCCTCCGCCGCGACGCCTGGGGCCAGGGCTTCGGCACCGAGGCCGTCACCCACCTCATCGACCTCGGCTTCCGCGCCCTGGGCCTCTACCGCCTGTGGGGTGCGAGGTCCCCTGACAACACCGCGAGCGCCCGCCTCATGGCCAAGCTCGGCATGGTCGAAGAGGGCCGCATCCGGGCCCACGTCAACATCGCAGGCACCTGGCGGGACTCCGTGGTTCACTCGCTTCTCGAGCCCGAGTGGGCTCCTGCTTCCTAGAGACCGTGTGCGCTCCCAGACAGGGGATACTTGGGGCTGCTCGTCGGCTTTGGGAGGGTTTGTGGTTGGGATTGTTGTGCGGTTTGTTTGTCGGGATGAGGCGAGTGCCGAGGCGTTTGACGGGCTTGTCGCGGAGACGGTCGCGGAGATCGAGAAGCGGGAGGCTGGGACGTTGGTTTATGTGGCGCACCGGGTTGAGGGGGAGCCGTTGGCGCGGGTCTTCTATGAGCTTTATGCGGATCGGGCGGCGTTTGCGGTGCACGAGGAGCAGGGGCATACGCGGCGGTTCCTTGCCGAGCGGGAACAGTACCTCGCGTCGGTCGACGTCACGTGGGTGCAGGCCCAGGGAGGAAAGGTCGGGGGTGTGGGCGCCGGGTCCGGGGAGCGGTCGGGGCTTCGGACCGTGCTGTTGACGCTGGCTCCGTTGTGCGGGGTGCTGCTCGTCGCCTTTGGGTTGGGCAGGGAACGGGTGGAGGCCGCCGTTGTGGGCGGCGTTGGTGTGCTGGTGGTTCTTGGGTGCGCTTGGCTTGTCTTGAAGGGGCCGCGGCGGGGTTAGGTTTTGGGGTCGAAGATGGGGGTCAGGGTGGCCACGAAGGAGCGGATTATGGGGTACTGCTCCTCGGGGGGTTTGCCGCGGAGGTTGAGGATGGGGTCCAGGCCGTCGTAGTAGGGGGCCAGGGCCAGGTGGGGGAGGACGAGCATGAGGAGGGCCAGGGCGGCGTTCTCGTCCAGGTCGGGGCGGACGTCGCCGCGTTCGCGCCAGCGGGCCAGCAGCGGGGTGATGGAGGCCCGGTAGTGCTGGTTCGACGGTTCGCGGACGAGGGTGCGAACCGTGTTGTCGATCTCCAGGTGCATGGCGGCGGTGACGGCGCGTTCCAGGGGGTGGCTGGCGAAGTAGTCGGCCCACAGGCAGCAGACGTCGCCGAGCCAGTGCGTGAAGGACTGGTCGAAGTCGCTCGCGGCGATGCCCTCGACGATCTCGTCGCGAATCCGTCGCGCGGTCTCTTCCGCCACGTAGGTGAAGAACTCGAGTTTGTCGTCGAAGTACTGGAACAGGGAGCCCTTGGCGATGTCGGCCTCGCGGGCGATCGTGTTGAGGCTCCCGGTGGAGTACCCGTGCGCGCCGAACTCCCGCTGCGCGGCCTGGAGCACACGCTCGCGCTTGTCGGGATTCAGGCGGAACCACGTCGAAGTAGGCATCGGGGGTAATCCTAGTGGCCAGGTACGGGTACGCCCGGTCACCGTTTAGAGTCTGCGCATGAGCGAGAACCGGGCATGAGTGAGAACCGTGTGCGGACCGGCACCCAGTGGGCGCGCGCCGACGCGACCCGCAGGGCGCTCCTCGACGCCGCCCGCGAGGTCTTCGCGGCCCGCGGGTACGAGGCGGCGGGGATCGCGGAGATCGTCGAGCGGTCCGGCATCTCCGTCGGCAGCCTCTACCACCACTACGGCGGCAAGTCCGGCCTGTTCCTCGCGCTGTGGGAGGAGCACACCGCCGAGCAGGAGCGCAAGGCGACCCACGCGGTGAAGACGGCCCGCGCGGCCGGGGAGAAGGACTCGATCGCCCTGTTCATCAAGGGCACCGAGGCGTTCCTCGAGGTCTGCTGGACCGACCGGTACACCAGCCGCCTGTTCGTCGCGGGCGAGGGCCCCTCGGGCTTCGGCCTGATGCGCCGCTCACGCCTGCGTCAGTGGCTCGCCCAGAACACCCGCCTCCTGGCCGACCAGAACAAGATGCTCGCCCTCATCCTCACCACCGCCATCGGCGAGGCGGGCCGCGAGGTCTCCATAGCCGACTCCCCCGAAGAAGCCCGCACCCTCATCCACCAAACCACCCAAATCCTCCGCCGCCTCGCCGGTTGAACCCGACCCGGCCGCGCCACCGAACCGCAGAACTCTGCACCAGGTGTGTCTACCGTTTCCGCAATAGTCAGCTACGCGGTTGGCTACGTTGGACCCCTGACGCTTTTCGTTAGTTGCGTTTCGGGGTAGCTTCCCCGGCAGCGGATCAGTGAGGGCTGGGTGATGGCAGTGGGCGAGATACCGGCCTCGTCGGACGCTCGCACGTTCCTTCCCGACAACGACCCCAAGGAACAGGCCGAACTCGTGGACTTCGTCAGAGCGATGAAGTCCAGGGGCCGAACGATCGGCGACCAGACCGCCGTCCTCGTGGGGCCGGACCGGCAGTGCCTGACGCTTCCCACGCCGCTCTACGAGATCCTTCTCCAGGTGGCGGAGGCGCTCTCCCAGGGGTTCGCGGTGACCGTGGCGCCACAGCACATGACGCTGTCGACCTACCAGGCCGCGGAAATCCTCGGCGTATCCCGGCCCACCCTGGTCAAACTCCTCGAAAACGGAGAAATCCCCTACGACAAGGTCTCGGAACGCCCCGGAGCCCACCGGCGAGTCCTTCTCTCCGACGTCCTGGCATTTCAGGACAAACGCCGAGAAAAGCGGCGCAGACTCCTCCGAGAACTGACTGAAGAGGCAATCAAAGCGGGCTCGTATGACGAGCCCACGCACGAAGATTGACCTAACCTTGGCGTGTGCCCTTCTCAGCGCTCCTCGACGCCTGCGTCCTGTATCCCAGCGCCCTGCGTGACACGCTCCTGAGAATCGCGGAGGCCGGTGTCTACCAACCTCTTTGGAGCGCCAGAATCCTCTCCGAGGTGAACGGCGTCCTGGCACGAAAGGGGCATCGGGCCGATTACGTCGTCGACTGCATTCGCGAGGCGTTCCCCGAAGCGATGGTGGAGGGGTGGGAGCACCTTGAGGAGTCGATGACGAACGATCCCAAAGACCGGCACGTTCTGGCCGCGGCCCTACGCGGGCATGCCGACGTGATCGTCACGACGAACCTGAAAGATTTTCCGCGTTCCGCGCTGGAGGGATTCGACGTTGACGTCCAGCATCCGGATGTCTTTCTCTGTTATGAACTTGAGTTCGCGCCGGAGGTGATTTTTCAGGTCCTTCGGGACCAGGCGGGAGATACGGGGAGCAACGGGTATCCTGCCCTGTCCGTGGGGGACGTTCTGTGTCGGCTTGAGCGTTGCGGTGTGCATGTGTTCGTGCATCAGGTGCGGCGCTGGCTGCTCGACGACGATCGGTTGGCGCGTCCGGAGTCCGGCTTGTCCGGCGACAGTTGACGGCTGATCAGCTGCTACCAATTGCTGGGTCAGCGGCTGAGCGACCCGTCAGGAGGGCTGGTTGAGGTGGGTTTCTAGGAAGGTGAGGATTCGGGTCCAGGCGTCGGTGGCGGCGGTGGGGACGTGGTGCATGCCGGTGACGCGGATGAGGGATTTGTAGGGTTGGCCGTGGGATTGGAGGAAGCCGTGGGGGGCGTCGTAGATCTTGATGTCGTGGGGGGTTGAGGTGGATTCGAGGGATTGCTTGTAGCGGGTTACGTCGGAGATGGGGACGATTTTGTCTTTTGAGCCGAAGCTGCCTACGACGGGGCAGGGGGCGGTTAGGACGGCGGGTAGGTCTTTGGGGATGAGGCCGTAGTTGACGGCGGCGGCGTCGAAGAGGCCCTGGCCGCCGGCGATCAAAGCGAACTGGCCGCCCAGGCAGAAGCCCGCGACGGCGACGCGGCCTGTGCAGTCGGAGCGGTGGGCGAGGACGTCGCGGGCGGCGACGATGCGGTCGAAGACGGGGCCCGTGCCCTTGAGTGCACCCTGGAAGACCTGTTTGACGCAGCGGGGATTGCCGCCCGCGTAGAGGGCGGGGGCGTAGGCGAGGTAGCCGTTCTCGGCGAGGTGGGCGCACTGACGGGCGACGTCGCCGGTCATGCCGAACGCGTCGTGCAGGACGACGACGCCGGGAAAGGGACCCTTCCCCGAAGGTACTGAAAGGTGGCCTTTGTCCATCGTTCCTCCTTGACGGGAAGGGCACGCGCCGCGGCCGGGCGCGGTTCGGCCGCGGCGCGGGAGATCACCGGAGAATGTAGTCCTCGCGGCGTGCCTTGCGGGAGTTCGCCCAGAACTCGAAGGTGAAGCCCGGCCAGATCGTGCGGTTGACGCCGTCCTGGTCGAGGTACCAGGAGTCGCAGCCGCCCTCGTTCCAGACGGCCCGGCGCAGCCGCTTGTGCAGCTTGTCGTTGTAGGCGCGCAGGGCCTCCGGCTTCGGTTCGACGGTGGTCGCGCCGGTGTCCGACAGCAGCTTGAGCAGGCTGAGGATGTGCTTGACCTGCACCTCGATCATGAAGACGACGGAGTTGTGGCCGAGCCCGGTGTTGGGGCCGAGCAGGATGAAGAAGTTCGGGAAGCCCGGGACGGTGGTGCCGTGGTGGGCCTCGACGCCGTTCTCCCACGCCTGCTGGATCTTCTGCCCGTTCCGTCCGGTGATGGTCCAGTGCTCCATCGCGTCGACGACCTTGAACCCGGTGCCGAAGATGATCGCGTCGACCTCGATCTCGCGCCCGTCCTTGGTGACGACGGAGTTGGCGCGGACCTCGGCGATCCCGTCGGTGACGAGGTCGACGTCGTCGCGGGCCATGGCCGGGTAGTAGTCGTTGGACAGCAGCACCCGCTTGCACCCGATGGTGTAGTCGGGGGTGAGCTTGCGGCGCAGTTCGGGGTCCTTCACCTGACGCTTGAGGTGGCTCGTGGCCATCCACTTCATCGGCCCGGACAGCCGCGGGTCGACCGCGAATCCGATGGCCCGCGCCTCGAGCGTCCAGTAGACGATGTCGCGGACAGCGCGCGGCACGCCCGGCAGGCGGAACGCGGCGGGGAGCTTGATGTTCGGCTTGGCCTGGATCCACGCGGGCGTCCGCTGGAAGACCGTCGTGTGCGCGGCCTTCTTGGCGATCTGCGGGACGAACTGGATCGCCGACGCCCCCGTCCCGATGACCGCGACGCGCTTGCCGGCCAGGTCGTAGGAGTGGTCCCACTCGGCGGAGTGGAACGCCTTGCCCTCGAAGGTCTCGAGGCCGGGGATCTCGGGGAAGCTCGGGACGTGCAGCGCGCCGACGCCGGACACGACGGCGCGGGGCCGCAGCACCTGCCCGTCGGCGAGGGTGACGTTCCAGCGCTTCGCCGCGTCGTCGTACTCGATGGCCTCGACGTGCGAGTCGAAGCGGATGTGCTTCTTGACGTCGTACTTCTCCGCGCAGTGGGCGAGGTAGCGCTGGATCTCCGGCTGCGGGGCGAAGAACTCGCTCCAGTTCTTGTTCAGCTCGAACGAGAAGGAGTACATGGGGGACGGGACGTCGCAGGCACAGCCCGGGTAGGTGTTCTCCCACCAGGTGCCGCCGAGGTCCGACGCCTTCTCCAGGATGACGAAGTCGTGGTGGCCCGCCTCCTTGAGCTTGATGCCCATGCCGAGGCCGGCGAAGCCCGCGCCGATGATCACGATCTGGCCCATCGAACCTGCCCTTATTAGTCGAACCGTCTACTACTGGGGGTAAGTTACCTCGGGTAAGTTACTGATGGTAGGGTACATGAGCGTGACACAGACCACAGCCCCCGAGGGCGCCCCGCCGCCGAAGCGCAAGCGGATGTCGCGCGCGAACCGGGAGCGGCAGATGCTCGCCGTCGCCGAGGAGGTCTTCGCCGAGCGCGGCTTCCGCGCGGCGTCGATGGAGGAGATCGCCGAGCGCTGCGGCGTCTCCAAGCCCATGCTGTACGAGTACTTCGGCTCGAAGGACGGCCTGCTGCTGGCCTGTCTTTCCCGGGCGCGGGCCGAACTGCACGAGGTCACCGCGGCCGCGATGGCCGAGGGCGTCGATCCCCTCGACACGCTGCACCGCGGGCTCGTCGCGTACTACGCCTTCACCGACAGCCACGGCGACTCGTTCCGGATTCTGCAGCACGAGGCGGTCGGCCTGCCGCACGCCGCGGTCGAGGCGGTCGAGGCGACGCGTCGCCAGCAGCACGCGCTGATCGCGCCGATCATGGCGCAGTGGGCCCCGCACCTGCCGGAGATCGCGATCGAGGCGTACACGGAGATCATCATCGGCGCGTGCGAGCGGATCTCGCTGTGGTTCACGACCCGTCCGGACGTGACGCCCGAGCTTGCCGCGCACTACACGCTGGAGTTCTGCTGGCTCGGCCTGCAGGGCCTCTACGACCGCGAGGACGGCCCCCCGAAGGGCTGGGAACCCGTCACGGAAGGATGAACGCCAGCGCGCCCGCGTAGCCGGGCGCGGGGTCAAGATCCCGCAGGACGGTCCGGCCGGGAAGGTCGGGCCTGCCCCGCCACGCCAGCAGCGCGGGCGGTTCCGTCGCGCCGGTGACGGTCACGTCGGTCATCGGCACCTTCAGGCCGTCGCCCGTGGCCTTCAAAAGCGCCTCCTTGCGCGTCCAATAGACGTGCAGGTCGCCTTCCGGCTCGCCCGCGAGGACGGCGTCGGCGATGTCGTCAAGCGACCGCCTCCGCTCCTCGACGTCGAGCCCGACGGGCACCGCAGCGACCGCGAGCCCGACGAGCCCGCCCGAGTGACTGACCGAAAGATGCCAATCCGGATATGTCGGACGACCGTGCGGCGCGCCGCATCCCGGGCATGTCCGGTCGAGGATGATGTCGCCGGGTTCGCGCCCGGTGCGTTCCGCGAGCTCTGTCTTGGCGAGCACGACGCCGAGCGTGAAGCGTCTCTTGTCGTCTTCGCGCAGGTAGCGGGCGCGCCGTTCGCGTTCGACGGCGTCGAGGAGGGTCAGATCGTCGGCTTCCGGGTCGGACGCGCGACGCCACAGGACGCGGCTGGCGAACTCTGGGTGCGGCACGGCCATCAAATTACGTCATCTACCGGTTATCCGGCATGACCGGGCCGGTTATCCGGAGTTACTAGGTTGGAGCCCGTGGCCATGGATCAGCCTTTGCCCGGCGGCGCGAAGCCGCTCGGGCCGCAGGACCCCCGCACGATCGGGGCGCACACGGTGCTCGGCAAGCTCGGCCAGGGCGGCATGGGCGCGGTCTACCTCGGCAGGGGCCCGCGCGGCACCGTCGCCATCAAGGTCATCCGCGACGAGCTCGGCGCCGACCCCGGGTTCCGGCAGCGGTTCGCCCAGGAGGTCGCCGCGGGCCAGCGCGTCGCGTCGTTCTGCACGGCGGCGATGCTCGACCACGGGGTCGACGACGTCGGCCACCCCTACCTGGTGACCGAGTTCATCGAGGGGCCGACGCTGCACGACCACGTGCTGCGGCACGGCGCGCTCACCGAGGGCACCCTCCAGGGGTTCGCCGTCGGGGTCGCCGCGGCGCTCACCGCGATTCACGGCGCGGGGCTCGTGCACCGCGACCTGAAGCCGTCGAACGTGATCCTTTCGGTGTCGGGGCCGCGGGTCATCGACTTCGGGATCGCCCGCGCGCTGGACGCGACCACCGGCGTCACCCGGACCGGGCAGCTGATCGGGACGCCCGGCTGGATCGCGCCCGAGCAGCTGCTCGCCGACCAGGCGACGACGGCGGTCGACGTCTACACGTGGGGGTGTCTCGTCGCGTTCGCCGCGCAGGCGCGGCACCCGTTCGGCGGCGGCGCGCCCATCGCGATGGCGTCGCGGGTGCTGCACGGCGAACCCGACCTCGCGGGCGTGCCCGAGCCGCTGCTCGGCCACGTGCGCGCCGCGATGGCCAAGGACCCGTCGGCCCGCCCGACCGCACAGCAGCTGATGCTGGCCCTGGTCGGCGGCAACGCGGCCCAGAGCGTCGACGCGGCAGCGACGGCCCTCGTCGAGGAGAGCGTCCACGGCGGCTGGGCCCCCGCCCCGGCCCAGCCGGGGAACCCTGCGACGCCGCAGCCCTTCCCCGGCTCGGGCGGGACCCCGCAGCCCTTCCCTGCCGAGGCCGCGAACCCGCAGCCCTACCCGGGTCAATCCGGGACGCCGCAGCCCTTCCCCGGCTCGGGCGGCACGCCGCAGCCCTTCCCCGGCTCGGGCGGCACGCCGCAGCCCTTCCCGGGCTCGGGTGGGACGCCGCAGGGGTTTCAGCAGCCGTCTGCCGATCCGGTGACTCCCCCGCCGTTCCCGGGTGCTGGGCAGGCGTTCGCGGCGGCGCACGGGGTGCCCGCCACGCAGCAGCCGTTCCCCGGTGCGCCGACCGCGCCAGGTGGGCACGGGGCGCACGACTTTCCCGGGTACGGGCACGCGCCGCCGCCGAGTCCGCCGCCGGGGCCGACCGCGCCGGGCCTGCGCCGCGCGTTCGAGGGGCACCGCCGCAAGTGGACGGCGACGGGCGGCGGCGTGCTCGCCGTCGCGGTCGCCGGGGCGGCGCTGCTGTACGGGCTGAGCCAGCGCGACGACGACAGCGGCGACTCCGCCGCGGGCAACCAGATGGAACGCGACGGGTACGTCGCGCTCCCCCTCAGCGACGACACCGGCGTCGGCCAGACCCGCCAGGACGGCGGCCTCGAACTGAGCGTCGGCACCCCGCGCTGCGGCGGCAAGGAGTTCGAGGGCCTGAAGCCGGAGAAGGGCGAGTTCTGCCTCATCCAGCTCACCGTCTACAACCCGGCCCTGACGGGCAGGCCGGTGCGCGTCCCGCGCGTGCGCCAGGTCGCCGTCGACAAGGACGGCACCGAGATCCGCAACCGTGAGTTCGCCGGCGGGTTCATCAACAGCAACCCCGGTCTGCCGCCGGGCGGCAGGATCTCCGGGATGCTCCTGTTCGACGTCCCGGTCGCCACCGAACTGAAGTCGATCAAGGTTTACGGCTCGAACGACTCGCAGGGCGTGGAGGTGGTCGTGTGAAGCGCGTGATCGGGGCCGCGGCGGGGGCCGCGCTCGTCGCGGCGGCGTTCCTGCTGCCGACCACCGCCGCCCGTGCCGCCGACTGCTCGAGCGCGGTCCTCAGCGACTTCGACGGCGACGGCAACGCCGACTACGTCGTCGGCGACCCGGGCGCGGGCGTCGGCTACGAGGCGGGCGCGGGCCACGTCACGGTCATCTACGGCGACGGCGCGCTCGGCGTCGCCGAGCGCGACTCCCTGACCGCCGACAGCCCGCAGGCGGGCGCGGGCTTCGGCCACGCGGTCGCGACCGCCGACCTCGACGGCGACGGCTGCACCGACCTCGTCGTCGGCGCGCCCTGGGCCGACGGCGGCGTCGGCAACGCCGAGATCTTCCTCGGCTCCCCCGACGGCCTCACCCGCGAACGCGTCCTGAAGCCCGAAGGGACGTCGCGCACGTTCGGCTTCTCGGTCGCGGCCCGCGCCGGGCACGGCGACCACACGGCGACCGTCGCGATCGGCGCGCCGCACGAGACGGTCAAGGAGCTGGAGTCGGCGGGCGCGGTGCACCTGTTCTTCGCCAACGGCGACGACGCCCCCGGGTACCGGCACGTCACGCAGGACGACAAGCAGGCCGAGGGCGTCGCGGAGGCGGGCGACCTGTTCGGGTACGCGGTCGCGCTCGGCGCGATCATGGGCGACAAGGACGCGCCCGACCTCATCGTCAGCGAGCCCGGCGAGGACGTCGACGGCCAGGCCGTGGACGCCGGGTCGTTCAGCGTCGTGGAGGACGTCACCGCGCAGGGCACCGCCAAGGGCCAGCACTGGCACTACGGCAACCTGGGCATCGGCGACCCGAGCGAGGGCGGCAGGATCGGCTGGAGCCTCGCCTACGCCGAGGACGGCGACACCGTGTACGTCGCGGCGGGGGTGCCGGGGCAGACGGTCGGGGGCAAGGCGCGCGTCGGGGTCGTCGCGGTGCTGAGCTCCACGGGCAACGGGCTTGAGCCGCTCGAAGCCGCCGCGCAGAGCACGAGCGCGGTCCCCTACGCCGAAGCCGAGGACCAGTACGGCTGGTCGGTGGCGCTCGCGGGAGGCGAGACGACGGACGGCCACGGCCCTGTCCTTGCCGTGGGCGTCCCCTACGACGAGTCCGAGGACTCCGTGCCCGACCACGGCTGGGTCCACCTCGTCCCGCTGTCCGACCGTGCGTCGTCGTTGCTGGTCGACGCGCTCAACGTCCAGTCCGAGATGCCCGGCGACCCCGGCCCCTACGACATGTTCGGGCGCGCGGTCGGCTTCACCAAGGGCGCGGTGCTGATCGGCGTCCCCGACGACCAGGAGAAGCCCGGCGGGTCGGTCATGGTCAAGCCGTTCGACGGCGGCGAGTCGGCCTTCCTGCTGCCCGATTCCGACTGCGACGAGGCCGACTTCGGGGCCGCCTTCGCGTGAGGGGGGTGGCGGCCCGCCGTGACGGGAGGGACGATGGGGACATGCGTGTACGGATCTGGTTCTCCTCCGCCCTGACGTGCCTGTTCGCCGCCGGGTGCGCGGCCGACACCTCCCCCACGGACGCCGCGCCCTCCCCGTCGCCGTCGGCGTCGGCCCCCGCTTCGCAGGCCCCGCAGCGGCTGGGCAAGGTGAAGCTGGTTGACGTGGCCGAAGCCGCCCAGCCCGTCGGGATGGCGGTGCGGGAGGGCGACGACGCCCTCTACGTGATCGAGCAGGAGGGCCGGGTCGTCAAGGTCACCGACGGGAAGGCCGAGCCGGTGCTCGACCTCGTCTCCCTGACGGGTTCCGGCGGCGAACGCGGCCTGCTCGGCATCGCGTTCTCCCCGGACGGAAAACGCCTTTACCTGTACCACACGGCCAAGGACGGCAAGATCGTCCTCGCCGAGTACCCCGTGGGCGCGGACGGCGCGATCGACGCGTCCGCGCGCCGGGTCGTCCTCCAGCAGCCGCACCCGCGCACCAACCACAACGGCGGCCAGCTCGCCTTCGGCCCCGACGGCCACCTCTACCTGGGCCTCGGCGACGGCGGCGGCGGTGGCGACCCGGACCGCACCGGCCAGGATCTTGGCACCTGGCTCGGCAAGATCCTGCGGATCGACCCTACGGCGTCGGGCGGCAAGCCGTACTCGGTGCCGGAGGACAACCCCTTCGTCGGGAAGCGCAAGGCGAAGCCGGAGATCTGGGCGTACGGGCTGCGCAACCCGTGGCGGTTCTCCTTCGACGCCGAGACCGGCGATCTGTGGATCGGCGACGTCGGGCAGGACAAATGGGAAGAGGTGAATTTCCAGCCGGGCGATTCGAAGGGCGGCGAGAACTACGGCTGGAGCGCGCGTGAGGGTTCGCACGCGTTCCACTCCGAGGAGCCCGTCGGCGTCGAACCCGTCCATGAGTACGCGTTGCGTGAGAACGGCCAGTGTTCGGTGATCGGCGGCCATGTGTACCGGGGTTCGGCGATCCCCGGGCTCACGGGCAGGTATGTGTTCGCCGATTTCTGCGCGGGCTGGGTCAAGGCGTTCACCCGTGACGGGGGCGACCCCGTGACGCTGTTGTCGAATGTGAACAGCGTTTCGGCTTTCGGGGTCGACGTGTCCGGTGAGCTGTACGTTCTCAGTCTCAACGGCACGGTGCAGCGGCTGGCTCCGGCCTGACGGCCTGGTCCGCGCGAGCCCGGATGGACGGAGGCCGGCCCCCTTCAGGGGTGCCGGCCTTTTACTCTCGCGGTACCTGGCTTATGTCCAGGACACTCCGGCGCCATCGGCGGCCATGTCCTTCGCCTCCTCATACAGACTGGTCATGTCGTACTAACCAGCAACTTATGTAGCCAAACCACTGCATTACGTGGCCAAAGGCCCCCTGGCCCGTAATACCAGGCATAACAGTAGAAGCGACCAGTCGAGAAAGCGATCGGAATCCGACGGCTCGTCGAATAATCTTGTACCGGCCGGTAGACCGAATCGGCCTCTGTAAGCGGGTCACCCCGTGTACGTCCGCAGCGCCTCCCGAGCCACCGCCTCGGCCCCGTCGAGGCACTCGTCCCGCTCCTCCTCGGCCTTGCCGGAGAACGGCCGCGAGTAGGCGACGGTGATGATCACATTGCCCGACCTGAGCACGACCCTCGCCGTGGTGACCTTCTCGGTGCCCTGCTCGGCGAGGACCCTCCGGTAAGCCTCCTCGCCCAGGTTCGGCACCTTCTCCAGCAGGAGCGTCCGCGCCTCGTCGCCCTGGCTGTCGCGCTCGTACTCGCGGTCGAACGACCACTTGGTCGTGCCCACCGGGTCGGTGTCGTCGACGATCTCCCCGAGCCTGGTCTCCAGCCGCAGATAGGGCGCGCCGGCCGACCCGCCGTACCCGCAGGAGCCCGCGCGCGCGCCGCCGTGCGCCTCGGCCCTGCCGCCCGGCACGTACTTGAGGAACGTCTCCTTAGCGACGGTCTCGCAGATCTCCTTCGGCAGCGTCTGGAAGAACTCGGGGGCGGGCGGCGTCCCGGCGGGCGGCTGCTCCGAGGGCCTGTCCGACGACGACGCCGACGACGGCGTGACCCGCGACGGCGGCGCGTCGTCGTCAAGGACGAGCGGGGCCACGAGGAACACCGCCCCCGCGCCGATCAGCAGGAACACGACGGCGACCTGCCACCCGCTGGGACGCGGCATCCGCCGCGGTGAGGGAGGCTCCGGCGGAGAGTAGACCCTGTCGAAATCTGCGCGCACGCCCCCGAAACTACGGACCCGAGGGCCGTCTGTCAGTACCCGGTGGAGATATCACCACGTCCCTTCACGCCTTTCCGGATTGTCCAGCCTCCGCTGGGAAAGGAGGGAAGTGTGCTCCCCAGTGATGCGACCCTCACCCCGGCGGGCGGCGCGCCGATCACCGTCGCCGACCTCGCCGCGACCTGGCGCGCGGTCGCCGCGACGTCCGCGCGCGGGCAGAAGACCGCGCTGATCGCCGAGGCACTGCGCAAGGCGGGGCCGGGGTCCGCCTCGGTCGTCGTGCACTGGCTGGCCGGGGAGCTGCCGCAGCGGCAGATCGGCGTCGGGTACGCGGCGCTGCGCGCGGTCCCGCCGCCCGCCGCCGCGCCGAGCCTGACCGTCGCGGAGGTCGACGCCGCGTTCACCAGGATCAGGGACACCGCGGGCCCCGGCTCGGTCGCCGCGCGCAAGGACCTCCTGTACGGGATCTTCGGGCGGGCGACCGCCGAGGAACAGGGCTTCCTCGTCCACCTGCTCGCCGGAGAGCTGCGCCAGGGCGCGCTCGCGGGGGTGATGGCCGACGCGATCGCCAAGGCCGCCGACGCCCCGCTGGCGGCGGTGCGGCGCGCGGTCATGCTGCGCGGCGCGCTCGGACCCGTCGCCGAGGCGGCGCTCGCCGGGGGCGCGGCCGCGCTCGCCGGGTTCACGCTCGAGGTCGGCAGGCCGGTGCGGCCGATGCTCGCCTCCTCCGCGCCGGACATCGCCGAGGGGCTGGCCGGCGAGATGGGCGTCGAGTGGAAGATGGACGGAATCCGCGCGCAGGTCCACGTCGCGGGGGACGACGTGCGGGTGTTCACCAGGACCCTTGACGACATCACCGGGCGGGTTCCCGAGGTCGTCGAAGCGGCCCGGGGGCTCGGGCTCGGCGCGGCGGTCCTCGACGCCGAGGTGATCGCGTTGCGCGCCGACGGGTCGCCGGAGTCGTTCCAGGTGACCGCGTCCAACACCTCGCTGGGCGCGCTGCGGCCGTTCTTCTTCGACGTCCTGCACCTTGAGGGGTCCGACCTGCTTGACGAGCCCGCGTCCGTGCGGCATGACGCGCTCGCGGGGGCCGTCCCTGAGCCGTCGCGGATGCCGCGTTTGGTGACGGACTCGACCGACGAGGCGTCGGCGTTCTTCGCGGACGCGGTCGCGCGGGGGCACGAGGGCGTCGTCCTGAAGTCCCTGACCGCCCCCTACGCGGCCGGGCGGCGCGGCGCAGGGTGGATCAAGGTGAAGCCGAGGCACACGCTCGACCTCGTCGTCCTCGCCGTCGAGTGGGGGCACGGGCGGCGCACCGGGAAGCTGTCGAACCTGCACCTCGGCGCGCGGGACGCGGAGTCCGGCGAGTTCGTCATGCTCGGCAAGACCTTCAAGGGACTCACCGACGCGCTGCTCGACTGGCAGACCAAGCGGTTCCTCGACCTCAAGGTGTCAGACGACGGATATGTCGTGAAGGTCGAGCCCGTCCAGGTCGTGGAGGTGGCGTTCGACGGGCTCCAGCGCAGCACCCGGTACCCGGGCGGGCTCGCGCTGCGGTTCGCGCGGGTGCTGCGGTACCGGGCCGACAAGAGCGCCGCCGAGGCGGACACCTTCGAGACCGTGCGCGCGCTTGCGGGCGCAGTGGACTAGCCGCCGAGACGGATCGGGTTGACGAGGTCGGCGTACACGAGCAGGAGGCCCATGAAGAGGATGACCGCGCCTACCACGTAGGTGAGGGGGAGGGCCTTGGCGACGTCGACGGGGGCGGGCGCTGGGCGTCCGGTGAGCGCCGCGAAAGCCCGTTTCATCCCCTCCCAGAGGGCGCCCGCGATGTTGCCGCCGTCGAGCGGCAGCAGGGGGACCATGTTGAACGCGGCGATGCCGAAGTTCAGCGAGCCGAGGACCATCAGGAACAGGGCCGCCTTGCCCTTGGCCTCGTCGTGCGAGGCCAGGACCTCGCCGCCGATCCGGGACGCGCCGACGATCCCGACCGGGCCCTCGATATCGCGTTTCGCGTGATGGAACGAGGCGTTCCAGACGCCGACCATCTTCTCCGGCAGCCTGGCGAACGCCTGGAGCGTCACCGTGGTCATCCTGGCGAACTGGGCGAGCACGTCGCCGGGGCCCTGCCTGACGAACTCGCGCACCGGGGTGATCCCGATGAACCCCGCGGTGACGGTCTTCGTCGGGTCGGCCAGGTCGTTGACCTGGTTGGCTATCGGGGTCGTCGCGAGGTCGAGGGTTTGGCCGTCGCGTACTACGCGCAGGGTCACGGGGCGTCCTGCGGCCTCGCGGATGAGGCCCTGGAACTGCCGGTAGGTGGTGACCTGTGTGCCGTCGAAGGCAAGGACCTCGTCTCCGGGCCTGAGCCCTGCGGCGGCGGCCGGGGTGGGGGCGTCGGCGGGGGTGCAGCCGCGCCCGGTCTCGGTCGCCGGGACGACGCACGCCGCGACCGTCCCGATCGTCGTGGACGGCTCCCGCACGCCGATCCCCATCAGCGCCGCGCCGAGGAACACCAGGGCGAGGAGGAAGTTCATGAGCGGCCCGGCGAACGAGATCAACGCCTTCTGCCACCAGGGCTTGGCATAGAAGACCCGATCCCCATCTCCCGGGCCGACCTCCTCAAGCGCGCTGGCCCGCGCCGAGTCCACAAGCTGCGCAAACCTCCCCGTACTCGACTTCCGCAACGCCCCTTCGGGGTCCCCCGCCCTCGGCGGCAGCATCCCGATCATCCGCACATACCCGCCGAACGGAATCCACTTGATCCCGTACTCGGTCTCCCCCCGCCGCCACGACCTGACCGTCGGCCCGAACCCGACCATGTACTGCGGACACCGCACTCCGAACCACTTCGCGAAGATCAGATGCCCCAGCTCATGCAACGCGATCGACGCCATGAGCAGCCCGAAGAACACCACGATCCCCACCACGGTCATCACACCCGCGCCCTACCCCCACCCCCTCCCCCACCGAACCCCACCCCATCCGATCTTGACCCCCACCTGACCCCTCCCAACCCCACCCCCACCAGCCGCATACCGACCTGGCCGGCGTCACAACACGCGACCCGGATCATCGAGCCAGATCTTCTGGCCGGACCCGTCGAGGGTCAGTCCGAAGCGGCTCTGGTCCGGCCGTCCCCATGAGCACCAGCGGAGATAGGCGGCTTCAACCTCGTCCCAGAGCCGTCGTTCGCCGTACTGGGTGACGGGAAAGCGCGCCGCGCCGGGTTCCCGATCGCAGGCCGCCCACGAACCGGCCGAGCCGGCGCGGTCATGCAGGAGCAGGGAAACAGCCCCGGCACCGTCGGAGACCGCGTGCCAGGCCACCCCAGGGACCAGCGCGGCGACGGCGACGGCCGCACCAAGCCCGGCCTCAGCGACCTCCCCGGGGTCGAGCGCGGTCGTTGACGTCTCGGCCCGATCCGCGTGATGCGCCTCCCAACGCCGACCAACGCGCTGGGACCGCATGGGCATGTAGTTGGCTCGCCCGTGCAGGGTCCCGGTCGCCGTGCCGTCGCCGGTGACGGTCAGACGGAGCCGGTGCCCGTCGGGCCCTCCGGGCTGCCAGGGCGCGACGATCACGCCACCGGGCCGGGTCTGCCCGATCAGCGCCGCAGGAACGTCGGTGATCGCACAGGTAACGTGCACCCGATCGAAGGGCGCGGCCTCCGGCACGCCGAGCCCGCCGTCCCCGTGGAGCGCGGTGACCCCGCTCCCGAACGCGGCAAGGGCGTCCGCCGCCGCCACCGCGACGCCCTCGTCCACCTCAACCGAGCGCACCGCCCCAGACCCGCCCGCAAGGTGCTCCAAGAGCGCGGCCGTCCACCCAGAGGCGGTCCCGACCTCCAGAACCCGATGCCCCGGGCGAACATCGAGAAGCTGCAGGAACCCGGCGACGACACCGGGCGCGGAGATCGAGGACGTCGGAGAGCCGAGGCCGGTCGCCGGATCGGTCGCCCCATCGTCTGCCTGAATCCATATCGAGGCGTTCGAATAGGCGGCGGCGCACCACGCGTCCGGGTCGACACGCGCGTCGGCCACATACCCTGCCGCCCCCGTCCGGTCCGGCGACACCCATCCCCGACGCGGAACGAACAGATGCCGGGGCACAGCAAGAAACGCCGCACGAACCCGCCCATCCGTCAGCACACCCCAAGCCTCCAGATCCCGAACAAGAACCTCCGGCCCATCAACCAGCCTCACGCGGCCCCCTCGCCAGAACGGCGGCGACGGCCGAGGCGATCGGCAGCCCGGCCTCCTCGGAAATCCAGCCCCACTCCCCGTTCTGGTTCGTCTCCAGGAAGTACCAGCGGCCGTCACTCCGCCGGCACAGGTCGACTATGCCGACCGTGAGGCCGAGACGACGGTGCAGTTCGATCAGTCGCGTGTTCACGTCGTCGGGGAGGGCGAGGGGCTCGTACTCCAGCGCGTCATAGTCCGAACGCCAGTCGACCCCGGCCTTGTCACTGTGCGCGGTGATGCGGACCGCGAACACGGTCCCGGGCTCGCCCGGCGGCGCGATGACGACGGCGCGTGCCTCGTCGGCCTTATCGATGAATTCCTGGAGGAGCTGCGCGGTGCGCCCGAATCCTGGATCAAGAAGCTCGGCGACCTCGACGGGCGTCGTGTAGATGATGCCGAGCGTCCCCTGATCGGCATGCCAGACCCCCGACAGGGGCTTGAACGCCACCGGCTTGCCCAGTTCCTTCGCCCAGGCGTGCGCGGCGACGGGATCATTGCCGACGAGCGTCTCCGGGACGTCCAGGCCGACCGCGTTCGCGGTGGCGAGCTGGAGGGGCTTGTACTCGGCCGCCGCTGCCGCCGCTGGATCGTTCACCCACCGGCAGCCGCTGACGGCCAGCGCGTTCAGCACACCGCCCAGGCCCCGGCGCGCCTCGCCATAGGCGAACGCCCTCTCCGGCGCGGACATCCGCGCGTCCATCCGGAACTGGGTCGGCCGCCGCCGATAGACGGCCCCGATCTCGGCAATCGGCAAGGTGTCGCCCGTCGGCAGGGTGAGCGCGCCCGTCCAGCCCGCCGGACCGAGCGTCGCCGTCATGCCAAGGCTCTGCGGGAACGCGCTCGTCGCCATACGCACGACGGGAACGCCCCGCACCGCAAGCTCGGCCGCGACGCGATCCGCGGTCCGGTCGCGATCCTCAGTGAGAATGACCACGGTGTTCGCGCCCATCAGTCGCTCTGCACTTCCTCGGCCGAGTTGCCGTCGTTGTTCGTGGAGACCTCGGACGTGGCCCCTTCGTGTTTCCCAGCGCGCGGCTGCGGCACGACCCGGAACCGCAACCCCCAGGGCCGCGCGGCGCTGCCGGGCGTGCCCGGCGCCATGAGGATGTGCCCGCCCGGGTCCATCGGGAACAGGTCCCCGACACGGAACAACTCCCCGCGCGACTCACCATCCGGCGAGCAAACGATCAGATCAGGTCCGCCATCACAAGCGACAGTCTTCAAGGCCGCCCCTCCTCAAGTTCCGTGACAGCCCGACACTGCCCCATCACAGCCACAGGCGACCAGAAAATTGGTAAGGATTGGTAACGGCACCCAGTCAGCCGTCTATGTTGAACTTCCCGTGCGGCGTGGCCCGGTCCCAGGCCATCTCCACGGCAGCGACGACGGGCGGGATCTCCCGGGGATCGGTCACATACGTGTAGCCCGGCACATGATCGCCCTCGCCGTCGTTGTGGTTGAACGCCACAAGGCTGTGGTCGAACATCCAAAGATCGGTGTGCGGCAGGAACAGCCCGAGCGCGTCGGGCCGCCAGAGCCACCGAACTTCTTCCCCAGCGCTGACGTTCTCTTCAGTCGTCGCGTGGAGCCAGCGCGAGTACCGAGAGGCGGGACGCGAGATCACGCGCACCCGCCGGACGGTCACGCCGCGACCAGTCGCCTCCCCGATCAGACGGTCCCACCGGCCACCGTCGTCCGGGAGTCGGGCCGGGCCGCCGTCTACCCATGCCTGGAAGCCTTCGTCCGGACCGTAGAAGTCCCGCATCTCCAGATGAATCGCCGACCGGCGGGCGGCCTTCAGCATCTGCTCGAACGAAGGGGCTCCGTGGCCCTGCCTGTCCTCCTCGTAGCCCATGAGCGCATCGAGGACGACCTGACGCATCCGCGCCGGAATCCACACGACCGCCTCGTCGGAGGCGAGCACGGCGTGCTCTCCGAGCATCGCCAGCACGGCCGGTTCGGTGACGACGCGTCCCTGGAAGAGGAAGTCACCGGTCAGGGGATCTACGAACACGGCCGGGCAGTGTTCGCGGGCGGAGTCGGGGTCGCCGCCGACGAAGTGAACGCGGACGAAGCGGGGATCGGGCACAGGCACTCCCTTGCATGGGCGCGTTGAACCGTCTCCGACGACCTTCACTCTTCGGGCTTGGTGGCGTCAAGGGAATCGGCGGCGCGGTGGATGAGGGCTCGGGCCTGGGGGCCGGAGACGGCGATGGACTGTAGGCGGGTCCACATTTCTTGGTAGAGGCGGGTTTCTCCGGGGGACGTGATGTTCACTTCGCCTGAGGTCAGTTCGACGGCTACGAGGCTTTCGTCGTCCATGGTGAAGGATTCGGCTGTGATGACGCCGCGGCGGTCGATGTCGCGGGGGATGATGCCGAGGAAGACCGATGGGCGGCGCATCACCTCGAGGAGGTGGGTGAGTTGGTGGCGGTGGACGTCGGGCGGGGCCGGGCGGTACCAGAGGACATCTTCCTCAAGGAGGAACAGCCAGCGGGCGTCCGGTCGCTTCAGGCACTCCTGGCGGGCGAGGCGGGCGGCGACCGCCTCGGCGACGTCGTCGATCTCTATGTGCTGGTCGATCCGCACCCGTTCCAGCAGGAACGCCATCATTTCCGGCGTTTGGAGCAGGCCGGGGATGACGCGGGTCTGGTAGACGCGCTGCACACGCACGCTCCAGTAGATGTCGCGTAGGCGTTCCTGGCGGGCTTTGAGGCCGCCGCGGTTCAGGTCCATGTGGGTCGCCCACGCGACTGCCGCGTTCGACTGTTCGGCGAGCAGCTCGGCGACGAGTTCCGCTGGAGCGCCGCAGAGGCGGCACCACAGGCGGACGGTGTCGGCGGTGATCGCGTATTGGCCTTTTTCGATCTTTGTGACGTTGGTGGCGGATCGCCATCCGGCGTGATCGGCGAAGGCGCGGCCGGTCAGTCCGGCGGCGAGGCGTAGCGCGCGCAGGCGGGCGCCGAGGCGTACGCGGGCCGCCTGCGCCGACGAGGACGGGGACGAGGGCATCGGGCAAATAATGCCCGTCCTGCCGGGTGGGCGGGGACTGGGCGGCAGTGACGCCCCGGGGCGGCTGGTCGGGGTGTTAGGTGGGGGGGAGGAGGGTGCGGAGGTCGTTGAGGTAGGGGGTTATGTTGATGTTTTGGGTGGTCAGCCAGGTGTCGGAGAGGTAGGTGTGGGTGTAGCGGGTGCCGGCGTCGCAGATGAGGGTGACGACGCTGCCGCGTTCGCCCCTGGAACGCATTTCGGCGATGATCTGGAGGGCGCCCCAGACGTTGGTGCCGGTGGAGGCGCCCACGCTGCGGCCGGTGATCTCGGTGGTCCAGCGCATGCAGGCGAGGGAGGCGGCGTCGGGGACGCGGTACATGCGGTCGATGACGGTGGGGAGGAAGGAGGGTTCCACGCGGGGGCGGCCTATGCCCTCGATGCGGGAGCCCTTGGCGGTGAGGGTGGGGTCGCCGGTCACCCAGGACTCGTAGAAGGCCGAGCCTTCGGGGTCGACCACGGCAAGGCGGGTCTGGTGTTGGCGGTAGCGGACGTAGCGGCCGATGGTGGCGGCGGTGCCGCCGGTGCCGGCGCTGACCACGATCCACGCGGGCTCGGGGTGCGGTTCGAGTGCGAGCTGTTCGAAGATCGACGCGGCGATGTTGTTGTTGGCGCGCCAGTCGGTGGCGCGTTCGGCGTAGGTGAACTGGTCCATGTAGTGGCCGCCGGTCTCCTCGGCGAGGCGCGCGGCCTCGGCGTAGATCATGGCGGGGTCGTCGACGAAGTGGCAGCGGCCGCCGTGGAACTCGATGAGGGCGCACTTCTCCGGGCTCGTCGTGCGCGGCATGACGGCGATGAACGGCAGCCCGAGCAGCCGCGCGAAGTAAGCCTCGCTGACGGCCGTCGAGCCGCTCGACGCCTCGATCACCGGCGTGCCCTCGCGAATCCAGCCGTTGGACAGCGCGTAAAGGAACAGCGAGCGGGCGAGGCGGTGCTTGAGCGAGCCCGTCGGGTGGACCGACTCGTCCTTCAGGTACAGCTGGACGCCCCACTCGGGCGGCAGGGGGAACACGTGGAGGTGGGTGTCGGCGCTGCGGTTGGCGTCGGCCTCGACCTTGCGGATCGCCTCGGCGATCCACGCGCGCCGCGCCGGCTCGCAGCGGTCCACCGCGTGCGCCGGACGCGCCTGCTCATGCGTTCCCATCAGGACATCTCCCCACTTCGTGACCCGGCCCAAGACTATGCGCGCGGCCCCGTCGCCCCCGCCGTGGGTCGCCGCGCGCAAAGACCGACGGTCACCGAGCGTGTCCGGACGGGCGCGCGCGGGTAGGCCCGCTTGGATGGGCGCATGGTTGTGCGCTCGATCCTCTGCGCCCTCGCGGCAGTCGTGCTCGTGCTCCTGCTCGCCCGCCTCACCCAGCGGCGCGACTCCTGGGACGGCGACGGCGACTCCGCCCCCGACGGCCCCACCGCCGGCCACGCGGGCGCGACGATGTCGGCGCTGTTCCTGCTGGTCTTCGCGATCGCCGTGATCGTCCCGTGGACCGCCGCCGACGCCGCCCGCCAGAACACGCACGCCGAGGCCCAGTCGCTCGTGGAGGCTTACTGGACGGCCGGGGCCCTCCCCCCGCAGGGCCGCGACGCCGTCCGCGACGGATTGCGCGCTTACACCGGCTTCGTGATCGAGGACGAGTGGCCCGTCATGCGCGAGGAGTCCAAGCTCACCGCCGAAGGCTGGCACCGCCTTGACGACTTCCGGGGCCGCCTCGCCTCCCTCACCTACACCAACGCCGACCACAAGGACGCCCTCGACGACATCCGCGACGAGGTGCGCGAGGTGTACGCCGCGCGCAGGCAACGCGCCTCTGACGCCGAGGCGACCCTCCCATCCGGGGTGCTGCTGTTCACCGTCGTCACCGGCCTCGCCATGATCGTGCTGCCGTTCCTGCTCGGGGCCCGTCCCCAGGGCCGCGCGCTGCTCCCGCTGGCGCTCATGGCCGCGATGCTCGGCGTGAGCGTCTACCTGGTCTTCGACATCGACCATGTCTTCGCCGGGTCGCTCGGCGTGCTGCCGACGGCGTTCGAGACCGCCGTCGCCGAGTTCGACAGGGTGCCGTGGGCGGGCTGAGCGCGGCGGGCCTGGCCCTGCTGGCGCTGACGACGGCGACGGGGTTCAGGCCGGACCCGCCGCCGGACCCGCCGCCGAGTTACTGGCTGCAGATCGACCTATTCCCCAACCGCGAGACGCCCGAGCCCGACGCCCCCACGCCGACCGTCACCCGTCCCGGGTACACGCCGCTTCCCGTGCCCGTTCCCCGGCCGGTCGCGCCGCCCGTCGCCGGACGGCCCGAGCCCCCGACGCCGCCGCCGAGCGCCCCACCACCGCCGCCCGTTCCACCAGATCCCCGACCCACCCCCATTTTCTCCACGACACCGATTTCTTCGCCCAGAGCGGACAACCCAGACGACGAGCCCACAGGCGAGGCCGCCGGGGACCGGCCGAGGGCCGAGAAGGCCGAGGTCTCGGGCTTCCAGCCGCTGCGGACCCGTCCCGAACCCCTGAAAGCCGTCCTCGTCGTGGTCGTCGTCGCGATCCTCATCACCGCCCTCACGGGCGCGGTGTTCTCCGCCGTCCGCTAGGAACCGTTCCCGGGGCCCGGTACGTTTGTCTGGGCAATCCTGGGGATCCGGCCGCCTTCGCGGCGTCCGGGGTGTGGAGTGGGGACGGGGCATGGAAACTCTGATCGTGCTGGGCGGCGCGCTGCTCTTCCTCGTCCTGCTCATGGCCTCGATCGCCTTCCACGAGCTCGGTCACCTGTCGTTCGCCAAGCTGTTCAAGGTCCGCACCCCGCAGTACATGGTCGGCTTCGGCCCGACGATCAAGTCGTGGCGGCGCGGCGAGACCGAGTACGGCCTCAAGTGGATCCCGCTCGGCGGATACATCCGGATGATCGGCATGCTGCCGCCCCGCAAGGACGACCCGGAAGGCATGCTGCGCAGCGCGTCGACCGGCAGGTTCCAGATGCTCATCGACTCCGCGCGCGAGGGCGCGTTGGAGGAGGTCGGGCCGGGTGACCACGACCGCGTCTTCTACTCCAAGAAGTGGTGGCAGAAGCTGCTGATCATGTTCGCGGGCCCCGCCGCGAACCTGCTGCTGGCGTTCGTCTTCTTCGCGGTGCTGATCATGGGCTTCGGCACCATGCAGGCCACCCCGACGATCTCGTCGGTCGCCAAGTGCACGATCCCCGCCGCCGAGGCGTACAACCCCGACGGCACCCCGCGCGAGTGCACCGCCGAGGAGACCGCGCGCTCCACCCCCGCCGCCAAGGCCGGCCTCAAGCCGGGCGACGTGTTCGTGACCTTCGCCGGACAGAAGATCGACGACTATCCCCAGCTGCAGGGCCTCATCCGCGAGTCAGCGAACAAGTCGGTCCCGGCCGTGGTGGAGCGGGACGGCAAGTCCATTCCGATCACCCTCGAGGTCACCCCCAACCAGCTGCCCGACCTGAAGAACCCCGACCGGACCGTCACCGTCGGGTTCGTCGGCATCACCCCGCTCACCGACCGGGTGCAGGGCGGGCCGTGGGACGTCGTCACCCAGATGGGCAACATGACAGTCCGCACGCTCGAGGCGTTCGCCAACCTTCCGGAGAAGATGGTCGGCGTCTGGCAGGCGGCCTTCAGCGGCGAGGAACGCGACCCCGAGGGGCCGATCGGCGTGGTCGGCGCGTCACGGCTCGGCGGCGAGATCCTCGCGTCGGAGAACCCCGGCATCGAGAAGATCACCTGGTTCATCGGGCTGCTCGCGTCGCTGAACTTCGCCGTCGGCATGTTCAACCTGATCCCGCTGCTGCCGCTGGACGGCGGCCACATCGCCGGGTCGCTGTGGGAGGGCGTCAAGCGCGGCGCGGCGCGGGTGCTGCGGCGTCCCGACCCCGGGTACGTCGACGTCGCCAAGCTGCTGCCGCTCACCTACGCGATGAGCCTCGTGCTGCTGGTGATGGGCGCGCTGCTGGTGTACGCGGACCTCATCAACCCCGTCCGGCTTACCTGATCTGCCCGGCGGGCCCGAACCGTCTCACCTGACCGGAACTGTTCGATCACTTTGCGTGTCACCGACCCTACGCACAGGTTAGCGTTGGCTACCCAACGTCAGCCGGGAGCAGTCGGGAGTCGGTCATGTTCAAGTTCCCCTCCGCCCGAGGCCGCGACGCCGAGGACGATGACCGTGGGCCCAAGGGCAGGGCCCGTCGCGAGACGACCCCCGACGACGCAGCGGACGGCCCCACCGCCGGACACGCAGGGGCGATGCTGTCCGCGCTGTTCCTCGTCGTCTTCGCGATCGCGGTCATCGTGCCGTGGACCGTCGCGGACTCCGCGCGCCAGAACACCTACGCCGAGGCGCAGGCCCTCACCGAGGCGTTCTGGGCGGCGGGCGACCTGCCGGAGACCGACGCGCTCATGGTCCGCGAGGCGCTGCGCGACTACACCGCCTTCGTCGCCGATGCCGAATGGGAGCCGATGGCCGAGGGCCGCCTCGACCCCGCCGGATGGGCGAGGCTCGACACGCTCAGGCACGCGCTCGGCGAACTCGAGCTGAAGGACCGCGAGGACGTCCAGGCCCGCGACGCCGTCGACGAGCAGCTCACCACGGTGTTCGCCGCGCGCAGACAGCGCGCCGTCGACGCGCACGCGCCGCTCCCGTTCGGCGTCCTGGTCCTCACCGTCGTCACCGGGGGCCTCGTGCTTGCGTTCCCGATGCTGTCGGGGGCGCGGCCGCGCGGCCGCGTCAGGGTGACGTACGGGCTGATGGCCGTGGCGATGGGCGTCAGCGTCTACCTGGTCTTCGCGATCAACCACACGTTCACCGGACCGCTGGGCGTCGGGAACGACGCGTTCCGCACCGCCCAGCAGGAATTCGCGCGGGTCCCATGAGACGCCCCGCCGCCGCGCTCGCCGCCGCCGGATTCGGCGCGGCCCTCATCGGCGGGATGGCCCTGACGCCCGCCCCGCCCGCCCACGCCGACCACGGCATCGTCATCTGCCTGGGCGCGGACCTCGTCCTCATCAAGCTCAACGTCGTCATCGTCATCGGCCCAGGCCAGTGCGCCGACCCCGAACCCCCGGCCCCCGAACCCGAACCGCCAGCCCCCGAGCCAGAGCCTCCCGCGCCGGAACCCGAGCCCCCTGCGCCCGAGCCTGAACCTCCTGCGCCCGAGCCTGAACCTCCCGCGCCGGAGCCCGAGCCGCCTGCGCCCGAACCGGAGCCGCCCGCACCCGAGCCGGAACCCCCTGCGCCCGAGCCCGAGCCTCCCGCGCCTGAACCCGAGCCGCCCGCACCCGAACCCGAACCTCCCGCACCCGAACCCGAGCCTCCCGCGCCTGAACCCGAGCCGCCCGCACCCGAACCGGAACCCCCTGCACCCGAGCCGGAAGCTCCGGCACCCGAGCCTGAGGCACCCGCGCCCGAGCCGGAGGCACCCGCTCCCGCGCCCGCACCGCCCGCACCCGCGCCGGAGCCGCCTGCTCCGGCCCCCGGGCCGCAGGCTCCCGAGCCCGCGCCGCCCGCGCCCGCGCCGCAGCCGGGAGGACCTGTGCCGCAGCCGCAGGCGCCCGAGCCGCCCGCGCCCGGTGCGCCGGTGCCGCAGCCGGGGCAGCCCGTCGCGCAACCCGCCGCGCCCGCGCCCGAACCGTCGGCCGAGCCGCCCGAACCCCCTGCGCTGCCGAACGTGCCGCCCGTGGCGCTCGCGGAGACCCCGCCGCCGGACCTGCCCGCCGAGCCCGAGCCGACGCCGACGCCCGCCCCCTCGGTCGCGCCGAGGGCCGCAGCGCGGCCGCAGGCCAAGGCGGCGTTCACCCCGCTCGAGGAGGACCGTGATCCATTCTCGACGGTGCTGGCGGTGACCGTCGTGGCGGCCGTCGTCTCGGCGGGCACGGGGACCGTCTTCCGCCTCAGGTGACTCTCAGGTCTCTGTACTGTCACCCTGCGGATAGATCAATACCTATTGCGATCATCAAATTACCGTTAGTAACTTTCCAACTGGCAGAAGCTCCCCGAGCGAAAGCGGTAACGATGACCGAGACAGTGGACCGCGCCCAGCAGCAGCTCAGCCTTGGCACGGCGGCGGCGAAGAACCTGGCCTCCACCACCAAGACGCCGCCGCAGATGCAGGAGATCACCTCCCGCTGGCTGCTCAAGACCCTTCCCTGGGTGCAGGTCTCCGGCGGCACCTACCGGGTGAACCGCCGCCTCACCTACACCCTTGGCGACGGGCGCATCGAGTTCGTCTCGACCGGCTCCCGGGTCCAGGTGATCCCGGCCGAGCTGGCCGAGCTGCCGGTGCTGCGCGGGTTCGAGGACCCCGAGGTGCTCCAGGCGCTCGCCGACCGCTGCGTGCAGCGGGAGCTTGCCCCGGGCGAGCTGCTCGCCGAGTCCGGCGCGCCGGCCGACCACGTCATCTTGGTGGCGCACGGCAAGATCCAGAAGATCGGCACGTCCAAGTACGGCGAGGAGGCCAGGCTCGGCGCGCACGCCGACGGCGACTTCGTCGGCGCGGACGCGCTGGTCGGCGAGCACGAGTGGGAGTACACGCTGCGGGCGCAGACGCCGGTCACGGTGCTGACGCTCGCCCGCTCGGACTTCCGCCAGATCCGGGACTCCTCGCCCACCCTCCAGGCGCAGGTGGCGGCGTTCCTTGCGAGCCCGGTCCCCGAGCAGAACCACTACGGCGAGAAGTCCATCGACCTGTCGGCGGGCCACACCGGCGAACCCGTGCTGCCCGGCACGTTCGTGGACTACGAGACGTCCCCGCGCGAGTACGACCTTTCGGTCGCGCAGACCGTCCTGCAGGTGCACACCCGCGTCGCCGACCTGTTCAACGAGCCGATGAACCAGGTCGAGCAGCAGCTCAGGCTGACCATCGAGGCCCTGCGCGAACGCCAGGAGTTCGAGATGATCAACAACCGCGAGTTCGGCCTCCTGCACAACGCCGACCTGCGCCAGCGCATCCAGACCCACAGCGGCCCGCCCACCCCCGACGACCTCGACGAGCTGCTGTCCCGGCGCAGGGGCTCCAAGCTGTTCCTCGCCCACCCCAAGGCCATCGCCGCGTTCGGCCGCGAGTGCAACAAGCGCGGCCTGTACCCCAACACCGTCGACTTCGGCGGCCACCAGATCCCGGCGTGGCGCGGCGTCCCGATCTTCCCGTGCAACAAGATCCCGATCACCGCGCAGCAGACCAGCTCGATCATGGTCATGCGCACTGGCGAGGAGGAGCAGGGCGTCGTCGGCCTGCACCAGACCGGCATCCCCGACGAGTACCAGCCGTCCCTGTCCGTCCGCTTCATGGGCATCAACGAGCAGGCCGTCATCCAGTACCTCGTAAGCGCCTACTACTCCTGCGCGGTACTGGTGCCGGACGCCCTCGGCGTCCTGGAGAACGTCGAGATCGCGCACACCTGACGCCCTCCGGCGCGGGCCCGCTCCGGGCCCGCGCCGGCCCGGTGTGCGCCCGCCCGACGACGGAGGAACCTCCAGTGCCCAAGCAGCCCTTCAGCCTGCCCGAGTTCTACCTGCCCTATCCGGCGCGGCTCAACGAGCACGTCGAGTCCGCGCGTGCCCACTCCAAGGAGTGGGCGTGGGAGATGGGCATCCTCGGCCCCCTGGACGACGGCCGCATCGTGTGGACCGAGCAGGAGTACGACGCGCACGACTACGCCCTGCTGTGCGCCTACACCCACCCGGACTCCTCGGGGCCCGTCCTTGACACCGTCACCGACTGGTACGTGTGGGTCTTCTACTTCGACGACCACTTCCTCGAGCTGTTCAAGCGCACCGGCGACCTCGACGGGGCCCAGTCCTACCTCGACAGGCTCGCCCTGTTCATGCCGGTCGACCTCGACGCGGGCTACCCCGAGGCCACCAACCCCGTCGAGCGCGGCCTCGCCGACCTGTGGGCGCGGACCGTCCCGGCGATGTCGCGGCAGTGGCGCGAGCGGTTCGCCGCCAACACCAAGGCGCTCCTTGAGGAGTCGCTGTGGGAGCTGGTGAACATCAACGCGGGCCGGATCGCCAACCCGATCGAGTACGTGGAGATGCGGCGGCGGGTCGGCGGCGCGCCCTGGTCGTCGGACCTCGTGGAGTACGCGGCCGACGCCGAGGTGCCGGCCGAGATCGCGCGGGCCCGTCCCGTCAACGTGCTGCGCGAGACGTTCGCCGACGCCGTCCACCTGCGCAACGACCTGTTCTCCTATGAGCGCGAGGTCGGCGACGAGGGCGAGCTGTCCAACGCGGTCCTTGTCTTCGAGGACTTCTTCGGGCACGACACCCAGACGGCCGCGGAGCTGACCAACGACCTGCTCAGCTCCCGGCTCTACCAGTTCGACCACACCGCCGTCACCGAGGTGCCGCTGCTGCTCGCCGAACACGGCATCGGCGCGGACGGCGCGGCTAAGGTCGCCGCGTGGATCAAGGGCCTGCAGGACTGGCAGTCCGGCGGGCACGAATGGCACATGCGCTCAAGCCGGTACATGAACTCCGAGGCCGGTCTGCGCTATTCGCCCTCAGGGCTCGGAACGTCGGCGGCGCGGCTTTTCCCGTCGCCGCAGAACCTCGGTTTCGGCAGGTTCCGCGCCTACACGCACGTGCCGTTCCAGAAGGTCGGGCCGACCACGATTCCGGAAATCGACCCGCCCTATCCGCTGCGGCTCAGCCCGCACCTCGAGCACGCGCGGCGCGAGAACAACGCGTGGAGCATGGCCAAGGGGATGGGCGTGCCCGGGTCGTTGTGGACCGAAAGGCAGCTCAAGGGCTTCGACTTCCCGCTGTGCTCGGCCGGGCTCGACCCCGACGCCACCCCCGACGAACTCACCCTGTCCTCGCACTGGCTCACGTGGGGCACCTACATCGACGACTGGTTCCCGCGCGTGTACGCCGCCGCGAAGGACCCGCTGGGGGCCCGCGCGTTCGCGATCCGGCTGCATGACTTCATGCCGCTCGACCTCGGCCCGACCCCGCCGCCGCTCAACCCCGTCGAGGCGGGCCTTGCCGACCTGTGGCGGCGCACCGCCGCGCCCATGTCGGAGCGGCAGCGCGCGGGATTCCACAGCGCGGTCTCGGTGATGATCGACGCGATGGCGTGGGAGGTCGGCAACCTCGTCCAGCACAGGCTGCCCGACCCCGTCGACTACGTGGAGATGCGGCGCGCCACATTCGGCTCGCAACTGACCATGTTCCTGGCCAGGATCGCCCGCGAGAAGGACATCCCCGACGAGTTCTTTGAAAGTCGCACCCTGCTGTCGATCAACAATGCGGTTTCCGATTTCGGGATGTTCACGAATGATCTTTTCTCCTATCAGAAGGAGATCGAATTCGAGGACGAGCTGCACAACCTCGTGCTCATCCTGGAGAATTTCCTCAACATCGGGAGGGATGAGGCGGTCACGACCGTCGCCCGCTTGATGGCCGACCGGCTGGCGCAGTTCGAACACCTCGTCAGGGTGGAACTGCCCGTCGTCGCCGACAGGCTCGACCTCGACTCCGCCGCGCGCTCCGCGCTCGAGGGGTACCTTGACGAGCTGCGCGACTGGATGGTCGCCATCATCCACTGGCACCGGCGCACAAGCCGCTACGTGGAATCCGAGCTGAACCCGCTCGCGCACCTCAGCGCCCCGCGGAGCCTGACCGGCACCTCGGCGCTGCGGCCGCCCGGCGCGCACGCGTCCGACGCCGCGCGGCCCGTCGCGGTGCCGGCCGCGCGGCCCTCGGCGGTCTCCGCCGCGCCACCCGCGGCCGAGCACCGTCCGCCGCCCGTGCCGCTGTACCCGCGCGGCCTCGGCACGGCCGCCGCCCACCTTCCCCGACTCCACAGCTAGAGAGGCAGGCGCATGACAGCCGTACACGAGGCGGAGAAGGCGGCCGAGGTGCTCGCCCGCGGCCGGACCCTTGTGGAACCCGCGCTCCGCGAGGCGGTCGGGTCGCTGCCCGACCCCGTCCGCAAGATCACCGGGTACCACATGGGCTGGTGGGACCACGAGGGGGTGCCGACGCCGTCGTCGTCGGGCAAGGCGCTGCGGCCGACGCTCGCGGTGCTCGCCGCCGAGGCCGTCGGGGGGCGGGCCGAGGACGCGGTGCCGGCCGCCGTCGCCGTCGAACTCGTGCACAACTTCTCTCTGCTGCACGACGACGTCATGGACGGCGACCTGCTGCGCAGGCACCGGCCCACGGCATGGCACCTGTTCGGCAACGGCCCTGCCGTCCTCACCGGGGACGTGCTGCTGGCCCTCGCGATCGAGCTCGTCGCGTCGAGCGGGCTGCCCGCGCGGATGCTGACGTCGGCGGTGCTCGACCTGCTCGACGGGCAGAACTCCGACCTCACCTTCGAGACCCGCGACGACGTCACACTGTCCGAGTGTGTGGCGATGGCCGTCAACAAGACGGGTTCCCTGGTCCGCTGCGCCTGCGCCCTGGGTGCGACGGCGGGCGGCGGCACATCCGAGCAGGTCGCGTCCTTCGGCCTGTTCGGCGAACACCTCGGCCTCGCCTTCCAGTACATGGACGACCTCCTGGGCATCTGGGGCGACCCGGCGATGACCGGCAAACCCGCCCACTCCGACGTCCTGAACCGCAAGAAGTCACTCCCGGTCGTCGCCGCCCTCACCGCGGGCACCCCCGCCGCGGCGGCCCTCGCCGCGGCCTACCACTCCCCCGACCCCCAGGACCCCGCCGACCTCGCCCGCCTGGTCGAGGCCGCCGGCGGCCGCGCCTGGACCCTCGAACGCCTCACCCAGCTCCGCAACCAGGCGACCGCCACCCTCACCGCCCTCTCCCCCTCCCCCACCCCCACCTCCTCCCTCATCGCCCTAACCCACCTGGTAACCGACCGAACCCACTAACCCCCCGAACCGGACGGAGCGCGGCACCCCCGACCCCCGCCGCCTCCGTCCTTTCCCCGGCCGCCCCGGACCCGCGCTCCGGGCCGCCCGGCTACGCCGCCCAGCACCCCTGAGCGTTGCGGACGGCGTCACGGGTGCGCTGGGCGGCGAAGAGGCCGAGGTCGACCGCCCCCGGCTCGCCCGGGGACGGTCGGCCGAGGCGTGGTCGCGGCGGTGCGTCGCGGAGATCTGCTCGCGCCTCGGCCGTAGCCAGGTTCTCGGTCAGGGGGCAGCGGGGCGTGCTCCGGGGGGCTGTCTGGCGGGGGTTGTGGTCCGTGGGGGTGGGTCAGGGGGTCCAGTTAGGGTTGCGGCCGGAGGCGGCCAGGGCTCGGGCTAGGAGGGGGGACGAGGCGGGGAGGGGGATGGGGGTGGCGAAGCCGCCGTATTCGCGGAACATGGGGGCGATCTTCTCGACGTCGGCGAGGAGGAGGGCCGCTGTCGGGTCGGATATGTGCAGGTCGGTGCCGATTGTGCGGGCTACGTCCCAGGTGTGCAGGGCTAGTTCGGTGAGCATCATCGCGGCCATGTCGGCGGGTGGGGTGGGGCCCATGCCGGAGGCGATGTCGCCCTGCCATGCCTCGGGGCGTGACCAGGCCGTCAGGGCGCGGTCGAGGGTCGCCGCGTAGTCCTCGCGCCAGGTGGGGTCGGCGGTGAAGTCGGCGGTTTTCAGGGCCTCGGGCAGGGTCGTGCGCAGGCCGTAGTGCTCTAGGGCGTGCGACGTCCACACGATCCAGTGGTTCACCAGCTCGCGCAGGTCGTAGTCGGGGCAGGGGGTCGCGGCCGACAGCCTGTCCTGCGGGACGAGGGCGGCGATGCGGACGGCCTCCGCGCTGGTCTCGGCGAGTGCCTTCAGGAGATCTTCGTTCATGCGTTCGACTCTATTGACGGGTTCCGGCCCGGTCTTGGAGAAACGCGACGTAGCCTTAAGCGGTGGTGGAGAAGACGAACCCGCAGGCGGGAGGGATCGCGCCCCTTGAGGGGCGCGGCATCGTGCGGCCCGGTGAGATGGCGCGGCATGTCGTGCTTGAGCGGCGGGAGCCCGGGCCGGAGCTCGCGGGGTTCGCCGAACACCACTGGGTCGTCAGGTGGCGGGTCGGCGAGCCGTATGACGCGAAGGTGCTGAGCCACCCGAACGTGCACCTGGTCTTCGAACCCGAGGGGGCGTTCGTCTACGGGGTCGATCGTGGGGTGTTCGTCCGGCATCTGACCGGGGCGGGGCACGTCCTTGGCGTGAAGTTCCTGCCGGGCGGGTTCCGCGCGCTGTACGGCGGCCCGATCGCCGAGCTCGCCGACCGGCGTGTCGCCGCGGCGGAGATCTTCGGGGCTTCCGTCGACGCCGTCAACACGGCGATCCAGGGCAGGTCGGATATCGCGGACATGGTGGCTGATGCCGAGGGGTTTCTTGTGCCGCTGCTGCCCGACGCGCCCGATCCGCAGGCCGGGCGGGCCGCCGAGCTCGTCGCACGGTTCACGGCGGAGCCGTCGCTGTTCCGGGTGGACGACGCCGCCGACGCCGCGGGCCTCTCGGTCCGCGCCCTGCAACGCCTGTTCTCCGACTACGTGGGCGCGTCGCCCAAGTGGGTGCTGCGCCGCGCCCGCCTGCACGAGGTCGCCGCCCGCGCCGACGCGGGCGCCGACATCGACTGGCCGGCCCTCGCCGCGGCCCTCGGCTACACCGACCAGTCCCACCTGATCCGCGACTTCACCGCAACCCTCGGCCAAAGCCCCACCAAATACACCAAAACCCCATAAACCCCAACGGCGCTGTCCCTTCGGGACAGCGCCGAGTTTATGGCCCCCGCCCAACGGAACCCACGTGCGCCCGAACAGCGCCGAGTCCCACGGCCGCAGAGGTCGGCGCACGCCCCGCGCCGAGTCCCACGGCCGCGAAGTCTGCGTGCGCCCGGACAGCGCCGCCTGGCGTCCGTAGCCGCGCGGGGGTGTGTGCGCCCGGACAGCGTCCTCCGAGGTCTACGGCGCGACGGCCGGGGCCTGCCTGCGCCCCGGAGGGCGCCGAGGTCCACGGCCACGGGCTCTTCGTGCGCCCGGACAGCGTCCGTAGCCGCGCGGGGGTGTGTGCGCCCAGACAGCGCTCGATGAGATCCACGGCTGCGGAGGTCGGCGTGTGCGCTGGGCAGGGCGCTCCGGGGTCCACGGTTGGAGGGGGTGGGCCGTGCTTCCGGGGGCCGGGTGGGGGCGGAAGCACGGCGGGGTGTGGGTTAGAGGGATGGGTAGAGGGGGTGTTTGTCGGCCAGGGACTTGACGCGGGCGGACAGGGCCGTGGCGTCGAAGGTGGGTTGGAGGGCCAGGGCGATGATGTCGGCCACCTCGGTGAAGTCGTCGGCGGTGAAGCCGCGGGTGGCGAGGGCCGGGGTGCCGATGCGGAGGCCCGAGGTGGTCATCGGGGGGCGCGGGTCGTTGGGGACCGCGTTCCGGTTGACGGTGATGCCGATCTCGTGGAGGCGGTCCTCGGCGTCGCGGCCCGTCAGCTCGGAGTCGACGAGGTCGACCAGCACGAGGTGGACGTCGGTGCCGCCGGTCAGGACCTTCACGCCCGCCTTGGCCGCGTCCTCCTGGAGCAGCCGCTCGGCGAGAATCTTCGCGCCCTCGATCGTGCGCGCCTGCCGCTCCCTGAACTCCTCGGACCCGGCGATCTTCAGCGCGACGGCCTTGGCCGCGATGACGTGCTCGAGCGGCCCGCCCTGCATGCCGGGGAACACCGCCGAGTTGATCTTCTTGCCGAGCTCCTCACGCGCGAGGATCAGACCGCCGCGCGGACCGCCAAGGGTCTTGTGCGTCGTGGTCGTGACGATGTCGGCGTACGGGACCGGCGACGGGTGCAGCCCCGCCGCGACAAGCCCGGCGAAGTGCGCCATGTCCACAAAAAGCAGGGCACCGACCGAGTCGGCGATCTCCCGGAACTTCGCGAAGTCCAGCTGACGCGGGTAGGCCGACCAGCCCGCGACGATCATCTTCGGCCGGTGCTCGGCGGCCAGCGCCGCGACCTCGGCCATGTCGACCCGGCCGTCCTCGGGGCTGACGTGGTAGGGCACCACGTTGAGGAACTTGCCGGAGTAGTTGATGCGCATGCCGTGCGTCAGGTGGCCGCCGTGCGCGAGGTCGAGGCCGAGGATCGTGTCGCCGTGGTCGAGCAGCGCGAAGTAGACCGCGGTGTTGGCCTGCGCGCCCGAGTGCGGCTGGACGTTGGCGTGCTCCGCGCCGAACAGCTCCTTGGCGCGGTCGATCGCGAGCTGCTCGGTGACGTCGACGTACTCGCAGCCGCCGTAGTAACGCCGCCCGGGGTAGCCCTCGGCGTACTTGTTGGTGAGGACCGACCCCTGCGCCTCAAGGACGGAGACGGGGGCGAAGTTCTCCGACGCGATCATCTCGAGGGTGTGCTGCTGCCGCCCGAGCTCGGCGCGGACCGCGTCGTACACCTCGGGGTCGACGTCCGACAGGTGCTCGAAAAGGGTGCTCATGCTTCCTCGATGATCTTGTTGTAGGACTCGGCGTCGAGCAGGTCGGGCTGGTCCTCGTCGATCCTGATGCGGAACAGCCAGCCCTCGCCGTAGGCGTCGGCGTTGATGATGCCCGGGTCGTCCACGACGGACTGGTTGACGGCGACGACCTCGCCGGACAGCGGCGAGTAGATGTCGGAGACCGACTTGGTCGACTCGGCCTCCCCGCAGGGCTCTCCGGCCGTGACGGCCTGGCCTTCCTCGGGCAGCTGGACGAACACGATGTCGCCGAGCGCGTCGGCGGCGTAGTCGGTGATGCCGACGGTCACGACGCCGTCCTCACCGTCAAGGCCGGAGACCCACTCGTGCTCCTCGGTGTAACGGAGCTGCTCAGGAACACTCACTTGTTCGTCCTCTTGTTCTGTTCGGCTGACCCGAGATCCGCACCGGCCCCGGCAGGGCGGTGTTCACGGTGGTAAAACGGCAGGTCGACCACGTCGACCGCCTCGTGCTTGCCGCGGATGTCCACGGCGACGGGCCGTGACCCGTGCCTGACCGAGGCGAGCGCGATCGGCTTGCCAAGCGTCGGCGACGGCGCACCGCTGGTGACGACCCCGCACGGCTCACCGTCCTCGCCGATCACGGCGTATCCGGCGCGCGGAACCCGTCGGCCGACGGCGACGAGCCCGACGAGCTCGCGCTCCGGCCCGGCTTCGGCGACCGCGGCGAGGGCGTCGCGTCCGACGAACTCCTTCTCCAGCCGGACGACCCTGCCGAGGCCCGCGTCGTACGGGGTGGTCTGGACGGTGAGCTCGTGCCCGTACAGCGGCATCCCGGCTTCCAGCCGGAGGGTGTCGCGTGCGGACAGCCCGCAGGGGGTGAGGTCCGCCCCGCCCGCCTCGGTGAGCGCCCGCCACAGGGGGACGGCGTCCTCGGCCGCCACGAAGAGTTCGAAGCCGTCCTCGCCGGTGTAGCCGGTGCGTCCGATGAACGCCGACCTGCCCGCGACGGTGCCGCTGACCAGGGCATAGTACTTCAGCGTCGACAGGTCCGCATCGGTGAGCCCGGCCACGATCGCCGCCGACTTCGGGCCCTGGACGGCGATCAGCGCCCACGCGTCGGAGTCGTCGGAGACGTGCGCCTCGTAGCCCTTGGCGCGCTCGGCCAGCTCGGCCGCGACGACCTCGCGGTTCGCGGCGTTGGCGACGACCAGGAACCCGTGGTCGCTGAGGCGGTAGACGATCAGATCGTCTAGCACCCCGCCCTCGGGGTTGACGATCATGGTGTAACGGGCCCGTCCCGGCGTCAGACCGGAAGGGGTGCCGACGAGCGCGTGGTCGAGCGCCTCGGGTGCCTGCGCGCCGGTGACGAAGATCTCACCCATGTGCGAGATGTCGAAGATCCCCGCGCTGGCGCGGACCGCGTTGTGCTCGGCCGTCTCCGACCCATAACGCAACGGCATCAGGTATCCGGCGAAGTCCACGAGGGTCCCGCCGAGCTCTTGATGGATCTCCAGAAGCGGCGTGGTCTTGGCGGACTCTGCCGAAGAGGTGGCGGACACGACGGGCTGGCTCCTTGATGTGTGTTTCTTTCGGCCCAACGGGCGGGCGCGGTTACACCAGGCCCGGAGTCTGCGGGACCGGCATACCTACGGCCCAGTCCCCACCCCCCGAATCCTACGCCCATACCCCGATCGGCCCCCGCCCCCGGTCGGGCACCTACCGTGACCGCGCGGCAGACCCCGGTTAAAGGGTGCTCTACCGGGATTTGTGGGGATGGCAGGTGTTCCGGGAGTGACGGGTTCGTAGTGTTCTACGTAAGTGAGTCGCACTCCTCGCAGACAGCGACCACAGGGAAGATGGAAGAGAGGGGACTTCGATCATCCGAGACGAACTGGCTGGACCTTCTGCTTGAGACCGGCGCCGCGGACTTTCCGCCCGCCGGTCTCGTGGTGTCAGCCCACCTCGCCCACCCTTCAACACCCACCCTGCCCGCCCCCCACCCACCTCACCCCGCCCGCTCAGCCCCGCCCCGCAACGCCCCCACCCCGCCCGCCCCGCCCCAATGCTCTGAGCAGCACGTCCGCACCCAGGGGAGCCGTGAGGGTTAAGCAGCACGTCCGGCCCCAGGGAAGCCGTGAGGGTTACAAGGAATGCTGGGCCGGGCTTCTCTCCCGATAGTGAAGACACCGGGCCTGACGGCCGTGCGCGCCCGGTGCCGCCCCGTAGGCCCCCAGGGCCGGAGGGGCGGCGCCGGGCTTCAAAGCGCACGGCCGTCAGGCCCAAATAAACACAGCGCACAGCCCTAAAGCCCCAAAAAATCACGCGAAGCGCGTCTCCTGGTACACGAGACGGAACCTCACGACCGAGTGGAGCCCCGCCAACCCCACCGCTTCCCTGAACCGCGTCAACGGCGCCTCACGGATAAGCGTCAGAAGAAGCCCCAGGTCAGCACTCTCCTCACAGGAAACATGCAGCACCAGCCGGGACCGCGCGCGGGACCCCGTGAGCCGGAGTTCTACCTCCTGGACCCCGGGCAGTTCGCGCAGCTCGGATGTCAGGTCGGCGAGGGCGGCGCGGGTGCGGACGCGGCGTGCGCCGCGCATGAGCGGGAATCTGCGGAGCGCGGCGGTGCGGCCTTCGGCGCACAGCCAGTACAGGGACGCGCCCGCGGTGACGGTCAGCAGGGCGGTGACGAGCGGCCAGAACCAGGCGTGCGCGGCGGCGAAGGCGGTGAGGTCGTCGCCGAGGACGGGGTCGTGGCCGCCGTCGGTGCGCAGCCGCAGCACGAGTCCGCCGGCGGCGCACAGCGCGAAGCCGGTCAGCAGGAGTCCGGGGCGTGCCATCAGCGCCGCCAGACCACGGAGAGCGCCAGCGCGCGGTCGCGCACCGGGTCGATCTCGCCGAGCCGCGACACGACGGCGCGGCGCACGAGATCGGCGAGATTGCCGGGGTTGCGGTACCCGGTGGCGACCTCGAGGTCGATCCGCCTCCCGATCCGCGCCTGTGCGCCGGTGACGCCGGGGACGCCGCGCGCGGCGTTCTCGACCGATCTGGCGAGCGCGTCGCGGCTCAGCGCGGCCGACAGCGCGGGGTCGGCCCCGCGCATCGGTTCGAGCGCCTCGCGGGCGGGCCAGACGGCGTGCGCGAGCAGCGCGATCCCGCCGAGCAGCAGCCCCCACCCGGCGAACCCGACCGACGGGTCGGCCCACGGCGTGGCTCGCAGCCGGGCGGCGAGCGCGTCGACGAACTCCGGCGGCACCGCGTGCATCCCGTGTCTTCGCGCGACGATCTCGGCGGCGGCGGTCGCGCACAGTGCGGTGGCGACGGCGGCGGACGACAGCGCGGCGACGGTCCGGCGCGGCTGGAACTCCTCCTCCGACCGCAACCGGGTCTGCCGGCGCACCGCGGTGTCCCCGAACAGCTCTGTGACCAGCGTCTCAGCCATGGACACGAACAGTAACGGCCGCGCCGTATCGAACCATGCCCGACAGGTCCATGATCAAGAAAAGCCGGGTGCGCGTCGTGCCAGGCCGCTCTTCAGTAGAAGGTCTTGCCCTCCTTCAACATCTGGACGAACTTCTCGATCCGGGCGGCCCGGGTGGTGGCGCGCTTGGCGTCCTCGACCCGGAACACCACGGCGAACCTGTTCTGCGAGCTCAGCGTGGCGAAGAACGCGGCGGCCTCGGGCTCCGCGTCGAGCGCGGCCTGGAGATCGGCGGGGACGTCACGGCTCGACTGCGGCGCGTAGGCGGCGTCCCAGCGGCCGTCGGCCTTGGCCGCCGCGACCTGCGCCAGCCCCGCAGGACGCATCCGCCCCGCCGCCTCGAGCTCGGCGATCTTGCCCGTGTTGACCTTCGACCACCTGCTGCGCGGCCTGCGCGGCGTGTACTTCTGCAGGAAGTAGGTCGCGTCGAACCCCTTGCGCTGCCCGTCGATCCACCCGAAGCACAGCGCGTGGTCGAGCGCCTCGGGTGCGGTCACCGACGCGATCCCGCTCGCCTTCTTGGCGATCTTGATCCACAGCCCCTGCGACGTGGCGTGCTCTTGCTCAAGCCACGCCTCGAACTCCGCCTCCGTGGCGAACGCGAACACCGGCAACCCGTCCGCCCCGACCCCCGCCGGCACACCCGTCTCAACGTCCATACCCCGACGCTAACCCGAGGGTCTGACATTCCCCGTCCACGATCCCCACACCCCCGCAGGGTGTGCGTCAGCGGAAGACGACGGTCTTGTCGCCGTTGAGCACCACGCGGTGTTCGGCGTGCCAGCGGACGGCCCTGGCCAGCGCCAGGCACTCCATGTCGCGGCCGACGCGGCGCAGGTCCTCGGGCGTCTGGGTGTGGTCCACCCTGGCCACTTCCTGCTCGATGATCGGGCCCTCGTCAAGATCGGGGGTGACGTAGTGGGCGGTCGCGCCGATCAGCTTGACGCCGCGCGCGTGCGCCTGGTGGTAGGGCTTGGCGCCCTTGAACGACGGCAGGAACGAGTGGTGGATGTTGATCACCCGGCCCTGGAGCTTGGCGCACAGGTCGTCGGTGAGGATCTGCATGTACCGCGCGAGGACGACGAGGTCGGCCCGGTAGTGCTCGAAAAGCGTAAGGATCTCCGCTTCCTGCGCGGGCTTCCCCATCGACATGGGCAGATGGTGGTAGTCGATCCCGTACGACTGGGTGAGCGGCCGCATGTCCGGATGGTTGGAGACGACCGCGACGACGTCGATGTCGAGCAGCCCGGAACGCACCCGGAACAGCAGGTCGTTCAGGCAGTGCCCCTCGCGCGACACCATGATCATGACCTTCATGCGGCTCGCCGCGTCGCCGAGGTGCCAGTCGAAGCCGAACTCGGCGGCGATGGGCGCGAACAGCGTCTGGAGTTCCGACAGCGGCAGGTCGGCGGTGAACTGGACGCGCAGGAAGAACCGTCCGGTGGACTGGTCTCCGTACTGCTGGCTCTCCAGGATGTTGCAGTCCTTCGCGGCAAGCAGCCCGGAGACGGCGGCCACGATGCCGGGCCGGTCCGGACACGACAACGCCAGGATGTAACTCACGCCCTCGCCTCACAGCACTCGGAAGGGACGCAGTCTATGCGCTCCCCGCGCCACCTGCCGATTCACCGGAAGATGCGGTGCGGGTTAGGTTGGGCGTTATGCGGTGGTTCGGGGTACTCGTCGCGCTCATCCTGCTGATGAGCGGATGCACCACGCCCGACGACCAGGGCGACCCGCCACAAAAGACCGACAAGATCCCCTGGTCGGCCGGCACCCACCGCGAGCGCATCGACGTCGACGGCCCAGGCTGGCGCGAGTACCAACTGAGGGTCCCGCCCAAAGCCGAAGGCCCCCTCCCCCTCGTCGTCGCCGTCCACGGCGGCGCGTCCACCGCCGACCGCTTCCAGCAGGAATCGGGCTTCGACCGCGTCGCCGACGACCACGGCGTCCTCGTCGCCTACCCCGACGGCTTCGCCCTCAGCTGGAACGCCGGCGCGTGCTGCGGCCCCGCCAAGGCCGCCAAGATCGACGACGTCGGCTTCCTCACCCAGCTCATCGAGCACCTCATCGACGTCGGAGCAGCCGATCCAGACAAAGTGTTCGTAGCGGGCTTCTCCAACGGCGGCGGCATGGCCTATCGCCTGGCCTGCGAGGGCCCCGGCCGCGTCAAGGGCATCGGCGTCGTCTCGGCGTCCCTGGTGATCGACTGCGCCCCGAAGCACCCGGTCTCGGCCATGATCGCGCACGGCCGCAAGGACACCTCGGTCCCCTACGACGGCGGCGGCAACCGCGACTTTGACGACACCCGCCCCTTCGCCCCCGTCTCCAAGGCCGTCACGTTCTTCCGTAACGACGCCGGAATAGCGCGCTTGACCGCCGACGGCGACTGCCGCGCGGGGAACAACAAGGGGGTGAGGGTCAGGTTCTGCCCGCACGGCGGCGGACACGTCTGGCCGAAGACCATGGCCGCCGACCTCTGGGACTTCTTCTCGTCCCTCTGACCGGGCCGACCGGCCCGAGACAGGCTGGTCGGGCCGGGACCCCGGGCGCGCTGGGGCCCCGGCCGCACCGCGAAATATACATGAAGCCTTTTCATGTTTAATGTTCTATGACAGGCTGGACCGCTATGGACCCCCTGAAGTTGAGGGCGCGGTATGACGCGGCCACCTCGGCGTTCGACGCGCCGTTCGCGATCGTCGACATCGACGCGTTCCGTGCGAACGCCGCAGACCTCGTCCGCCGTGCCGGGGGCAAGCCCGTGCGGGTGGCGAGCAAGTCGGTCCGCGTGCGCGCGCTGATCGAGGAGGCGCTGAAGACCGACGGTTTCGCCGGGATCATGGCCTTCACCCTGCCCGAGGCCCTGTGGCTCGCCGGGCACCGCAGCAGCGACGACATCCTCGTCGCCTACCCCACGGCCGACAAGGGCGCGCTGCGCAGGCTCGCCGACGACGCGCACGCCGCCTCCGTCGTCACCCTGATGGTCGACTGCTTCGAGCACCTGGAGATGCTGCCGTCCGACGGCCACCCGATCCGGGTGTGCATGGACATCGACGCCGGATACCGGGTGCTCGGCGGCCGGATCAAGGTCGGCGCGCAGCGGTCCCCGATCGTCACGCCCGCGCAGGCCCGGGCGTTCGCCGACGAGATCGCCAAGCGCCCGCACCTGCGCCTCGTCGGGATCATGGGCTACGAGTCGCAGATCGCCGGGGTCGGCGACGACCCGGCGGGCCAGCCCGCGCGGGCGCGGCTGATCCGGGCGATGCAGTCGCGGTCCCGGCTCGAACTCGCGGCCCGACGCGGCGAGATCGTCCGACGGGTCCGCGAGGTCGCCGACATCGAGTTCGTGAACGGTGGCGGAACGGGAAGCATCGAGTGGACGGTCGCCGAGCGGGCGATCACCGAGGTCGCGGCGGGCTCGGGCCTGTTCCAGCCGCACCTTTTCGACCACTACACGGCGTTCCGCGGCACCCCCGCCGCCCTGTTCGCCCTCCCCGTCGTGCGCCGCCCCGGCCCCGGCGTCGCGACCTGCCTCGGCGGCGGCTACCTGGCCTCGGGCCCCGCCGACGCCCTGCGCCTCCCCCAGCCCTACCTCCCGCAGGGCCTGAAGTTCACCGGCCTTGAGGGCGCGGGCGAGGTCCAGTCCCCGCTGGTCGGACGCGCCGCCGACGGCCTCGAGGTCGGCGACCGCGTGTGGTTCAGGCACACCAAGGCCGGCGAACTCTGCGAGCGGTTCGAGGCCGTACATTTGATCTCGGGCGAGCGCACAGTTCGCACCGTCCCGACCTATCGTGGCGAGGGACAAACCTTCCTTTAGTCGCGGAGGCAGGCCGATGAGCGACCCGTGCGGCTCTCGTCCCGCGCCTTCGTCCCCCGGCCTCGACGTGTTCCTGTCGGGCCAGGTCTACATGGACATGATCTTCACCGGCCTGCCCGGCCCGCCCCCGCCCGGCGGCGAGGTCATCACCGACGGGCTCGGCTCGGCCCCCGGCGGCGTCGCGAACATGGCGGTCGCGATGAGCAGGCTCGGCCTTCGGGTGGGCCTTGCGGCGGCCTTCGGCGACGACATCTTCGGCGCCTACCTGTGGGACACCCTCGCCGACCAGGAGAACGTCGACCTGACGTGGTCGCGGCGGATGCCCGGCTGGTCGAGCCCCGTCACGGTGTCCATGGCCTACGACGCCGACCGCAGCATGGTCACCTACGTCAACCCGCTCCCGCCGCTCGCCCCCGTGGGCACGCCGCCGCCCGCGCGTACCTGTGTGATCGACGTGGCCCAGCCCGTCCCGGCGTGGGCGATCGAGCTGCGTGCCAAGGGCGGCCTTGTGGTCGCCGACCTCGGCTGGGACCCCACGGAGACCTGGTCGGCCGACGTGCTCGACAGGCTGCGGCACGTCGACGTCTTCCTGCCGAACGCCGTCGAGGCGATGGCCTACACCCGCACGTCGACGGCCGCCGCCGCGCTGGAGCACCTCGCGCGGCTCGTGCCGACCGTCGTCGTCAAGTGCGGCGCGTCCGGCGCGCTGGCTGCGCGCGGCTCCGAGCGCGCGGCGGAACCGGCCCTTCCGGTGACGGCGCTCGACCCGACGGGCGCGGGCGACGTGTTCGCCGCCGCGTTCGTCTACGGCACGCTCGCCGGGTGGGGCCTGTCGCAGCGGCTGCGGTTCGCGAACCTGTGCGCGGGCCTGTCCGTGCGGCACTACAGCGGTTCGCTCGGCGCGCCCTGCTGGGGCGAGATCGCCGCGTTCGGCGAGTCCGGCGAGGTGCCAGGCGAGGTGCTGGAGAACTACGCGTTCGTGGTCGAGCACATCCCCGACTCCGAACTCGACCGTGGCGCGGAGTCCGTCGCGCGCGCCCAGCCGACCCTGAGAGGACGCCAGTGAAGATCGCCGTCGTGGGCGCGGGAAGCGGCTATCTGCCGGGGGTGGTGCGCGGCGTCCTGCACCGCGCCGACGCCCTGCGCGGCGCGGAACTCGCCTTCCACGACCCCGATGTCCCCGCGATGGAGCTGATGGCGCGCCTCGCGCGCGGCATGCTCAAGGGCCTGTGCACGGTCACCGAGCATCCCGCGCTGAAGACCGCGCTCGACGGCGCGGACTTCGTCTTCACCACGTTCCGCCCCGGCGGCATGCCCGCCCGCCACCTTGACGAGTCGATCCCGCTCGCGCACGGCGTCGTCGGCCAGGAGACGGCGGGGCCGGGCGGCTTCCTCATGGCGTGCCGCTCGGTCCCGCCCCTGCTCGAGCTCGCGGAACTCGCGCCCGATGACGCGTGGATCGTCAATTACACCAACCCCACGAGCGTGGTCACCGACGCCGTCCTCCAGCGGTTCCCCGGCCGTCGCTTCCTCGGCCTGTGCGACCAGCACGTCGGCGACACCGAGATGTGGGAGGCGCTGCTCGGACTCGACGGCCTGGAAGCCGACTGGATCGGCCTCAACCACCTCACCTGGGCGGAAACCGTGCGACACCGGGGCAAGCCGCTCGATCTGCCGCCCCTGCTCGCGGCCCTTGAACCCCCGGACGGCGGCGCGACGCCGTGGCGCGACCCGTCGCGGATGGCCGATCTGGGCAAAGCGTTGGGATTCCTCCCGAACTCCTACGCCAAGTACTACTTCTTCCACGACGAGGTCGTCGCGGAGCTGCGCGCCAAGGGCACCACCCGCGCGCAGGACATCATGGCGACCCTTCCCGCGTTCTACGCCCAGGTCGAAGCCGAGTCCCACAAGGCCGACCCCGACCCGTCACGCGAGCGGGGCGGCGGCGAGCACGGCGAGTTCGCGATCGACGTCATCTGCGCGATCGCCGGGGACGAGGGCCGCCGGATGATCCTCAATGTGCCGAACACCCTGCCCGACGGGGGCAGCGCGATCCCGTCGCTCGCGGCCGACACCGTCGTGGAGATCCCGTGCCGGGTGGGCGCGCGCGGGGCCGAGCCGCTGCCCGTCGGGGATCTTCCGCTGCCGGTGCGCGGCCTCACCCAGGCCGCCGCCTGCTACGAGCGCCTTGCCTCACGGGCCGCCACGACCGGCGACCGCGCGCTGGCGCTCCAGGCCCTCATGGCGCACCCCTTCACCCCCGGCAAGCGCGCGGCCGAGGCGATCCTCACCGAGGGCCTCGCCGCCCACCGCCCCGACCTTCCCCAGTTCTTCTAGCGCGCCGTCAGCCCCGGGTGAGCTTCACAACCGTCTTCTTGGCCGACCTGCGCGAGCCGATGACCAGCAGCGCGACGCCCGCGGCGAGCACCCCGCCGACGATGAGCAGCCGCTTGCGCTGCTCCTGCGACAGCGGCGAGTCCTGCCCCTCCTTCGGCGCGACGACCGAGCCGAGCGCGTGCGCGACGTGCGTGATCTCTTCGCGGGCGCGCTCACCCGTCCGGTGCACGATCGCGCCCGGCGCGATCCGTTTGGCGAGCGCGTCGATGTTGCGCGCGAGATCGTCCAGCTCGTCCTCGATCTGCTGCTTGATCAGGTCAGGATTCCTGTCGGCCATCCCGCGTCCCCATGTTCGGCGTAGTGTCGTTGGTGTCGATCAGTCTCGCAGGTCGCACGGCCGGGTGGCACGGCGAGACCGGCGGAACGCGACCGGTAAGTTTGGACCGGCGGCACTCATGGCGAAAGGACCCAAGGTGACAGATCGTCTTGAACCAGGCGATGAAGCCCCCGATTTCACCCTCGACGACGCCGACGGCAAGCCCTTCACCTTGTCGTCGCTGCGCGGCGAGCGGGTGATCCTGTACTTCTACCCCGCCGCCATGACCCCCGGCTGCACCAAGGAGTCCGTCGACTTCGAGGGCGCGCTCCCCGAACTCGCCGAGGCCGGCGTCAAGGTCGTCGGCGTCTCCCCCGACGCCCCCGCCAAGCTCGCCAAGTTCGCCGAGCGCGACGGCCTCACCTTCCCGCTCCTGTCCGACCCGGACAAGCAGGTCCTGCAGGCGTACTCCGCGTACGGCGAGAAGAAGCTGTACGGGAAGGTGACGGTCGGCGTCATCCGCTCGACGTTCGTCATCGACGCCGAAGGCAAGGTCGAGAAGGCGTACTACAACGTGAAGGCCACGGGCCACGTCGCCCGTATCCGCAGGGAGCTCGCTCTCTGAACGCCGCGGGCGTCCCGCTGATATCGTCGGGGCTCCGGGGGCCGTAGCCCAATTGGCAGAGGCCGGCGGTTTAGGTCCGTCGTGTTGTGGGTTCGAGTCCCACCGGCCCCACCCCTCACCGAGACGGTCTCAGCGAGACCGTCTCGTCCCATTTCCGGCCGGGACAGGCCAGCGAATCCGGGCAGCGCACGCGAGGCCGTCGATATGTGAGAAAACGGCACTGCACACAAAGGCACCGGCGCGTACCCTGGTGTGGTCGGCTTTGCTGGGGGCGCTTGAGGAATGCGGAACACCATGCAGGTCTACCGGCCGGTCAGGGACCTACTGCCCGGCGACCACGCGTGGTTCCCGTACGCCTCGGAAGAGGAGCAGGGCCACGTCATCGGCCCGTGGATATCCGACGGCCTCGAGATCCGCGACAAGGTCATCTACATCACCGACGCCGAACACTGGCAGCTCCCCGGCCTGTACGGACACGACCTCACCCCCGCCGTCCGTCAGGGCCTGCTCACCCTGATCCCGCTCGGCGAGGCATGCCTCACCGAGGGCATGTTCGACCCGCACAAGCTGCTCGGCACCCTGGAAGACGAGATCGCCAAGGCCGAGGAGCAGGAGTTCCGGGGCATCCGCCTCACCGCGGAGAACTCGTGGGTGCTCGCCCAGCCGTTCGGCGACTCCCGGATGGACTTCTGCGAACAACGCCTCGACGCCAAGGTCGCGCCGAGCGTGTCGGTCACCGCGATCTGCCAGACCGACGTCCGCAAATGCCACGGCTGGCAGTACACCCTCCTCGACGCGCACCACGAGGTGCGGGTCCTGCCCAACCCGGACTTCGACGATCCGGAACTCACCATCACGCGCACGTTCCAGCCCATCGGCCTGCACCTGCGCGGCGAGATCGACGACTCCCGCCGCATCCGCTTCGGCGAGGCCCTGAACGCGCTGCCCCGCACGTCAGAGATGTTCGAACTCGACCTCGCCGAGGTCTCGTTCGTCAGCCTCGACGCGTTCAAGGAACTCACCGCCTTCACCCGCAGGCGCGGCCCGCGCTGCCGCGTGGTGCTGCGCCACGTGGACCCGGTCGTGCGCTCCGTCATCGAAGTGGTCGGCCTCGCACGGCTGCCAGGAATCGAGCTTGGTGACAGCTGATGCCCCTCACACACGCGGTCCTTCCCTACCCGGACGAGGACGCCTTCCTTAACGCCGCCGTCCCCTTCCTGCGGGACGGCGCGAAGGACGGCGTGCCCGTCCTCGCCGTCACGGTGGGCAAGACCGAACGGCTGCGCCGCGAGCTCGCCGCCCACGACGGGGCGATCTCCTACATCGACAGCACCGACTTCTACCTGCACCCCGCCCGGATCGTCGCGCGGGTGCGCGACCTGGCCGAGCACGAGGCGGGCACGGGCGGGATCAGGCTGCTCGGCGAACAGGCGTGGCTCGGCAGGACGCACCTGGAGAACCAGGAGTGGCAGCGGGTCGAGGCCCTGGTGAACGTGGTGTTCGCCAGGACCCGCGCGCACATCATGTGCGCCTACGACCTGCGGCTTCCCGAACCGATCCTGCGGACGGCACGGCTCACCCACCCCGAGCTCGCCGACGGCCTTGGCCGCCGTCCCAACCCCGACTACCAGAACCCGCACGAGTACCTGTCGTCGGCCGACCGGACGCCGCTCGCGCCCGCGCCGCGCGACTCGGCGTTCGTGTCGGTCGGCTCGCGCGACCTGCGCGACCTGCGCGCACTCGTCAGCGTGCACGCCCGTCGGCACGGGGTCGCCGGGACCCGGCTGCACCAGCTGCTCGTGGCCGTCACCGAGGTCGCCACCAACGCGCTCGACCACGGCGAGCCGCCCGTCACGCTGCGGATGTGGCCGGAGGGGGGAGGGCTGGTGTGCGAGGTCGCCGACGAGGGCCGCTGGGCCCCCGACGGGCCGGAACACGTCGGACATGTCCCGCCGAGACCGCACGAACAGGCAAGGCTCGGGCTGTGGGCCGTGCGGATGCTGTCGGGGGCCGTCCACGTGCGCACCGGACCGCACGGCACCCGCGTGCGCATCCACACCCCCGTCGGCCGCGCCGACGCCGCAAGGCTGCCCGTGTGAGCGGAGCATTCCTCCTCCGGCGAGGAGGGATTTTCAGATACCCGGAGGAAGAAATCCACAGAACCGGTCACTCTGCCCACGGTCTTCCGCCCGGCGGCGTAGTGTGGTCGACACCAACGGCTACCACAGACGATCCGGCACGCATGTCGCGGACGACCGCGGAGCACCATGGACGCAACTGAGCACGCAGCGGGTGGGCACGGCTGGACCACGCTCCGGTCGGTCGGCGACCTGCGCCCGGGCGACCACGCCTGGCTCGCCTCCACCCACCCCGACGAGAAACGGCGGGTGCTCGGCGACTTCGTCTACGACGGCCTGCGCTCGGCGCAGCGGGTCGTGTGCGTCACCGACGCCCCACCGCAGCACCTTCCCGGCATGTACGACAGGCACGGCATCGACGTCAGGCCGTTCGCCGAGGCGGGCCACCTCGAGGTGATCCCGTGGCGGCGGGCCTGCGCCAGACACGGCCGCGCCGACCCCGACCAGCTCGGCCGCACCCTGGAGCGTGAGATGGACCGGGCCCACGAAGGCCGCTTCCCCGCGCTGCGCATCACCGCCGACATGACATGGGCCGCCGCGCTCCCCGGCGGCATGGACTTCATGCTCGCGTGCGACGGCGCGATGGAGTGCGTCGTCGGACCGAGCACGCAGGCGATGGCCGTCTGCCAGGTAGACACGCGCGCCGTCCGCTCAGCCGACGCGCTCAGCGCGCTTCAGAACCACCACGAGGTGCTCGTCGAAGTGAACCCCGACTATGACGACGGCGTGCTGCGCATGGTCCGCACGTACGCGCCGCACGGGCTACGGCTCGAAGGCGAGATAGACAGCGCGAGGCACCCCGTGTTCACCAAGGCCCTGTCCTCGGTGAGCGCCCCGCGCGCCGAGGTCCACCTTGAGCTCGGCAGACTGAAGTTCATCGACCTTGGAGCCCTGAAGATGCTTGGCGCCCACGCGCTGGACCTCACCCGGGGCAACGGCCTCGTGCTGGACAACCCGACCCCGGACCTGGAGAACGTCATCCAGATGGTGGGCTTCCACCTGTTCCCGGGCATCACCCGCGGCAAGGGCTGGAGGTCGGTGTGACCGGCGCGGCGCTGCAACACCAGGCACTGCTCTACGGCAAGGACGAGGAGTACCTCGCGACCGCCGTCCCCTACGTCCGCGAAGGACTCGACCAGGACGCGATGATCATCGCCGCGATCCCCCGCCGGTGTTACGACGCGGTGCGCGACGTGCTCGGCGACGTCATCTCCGTCTTCGCGGACGCCGAGCACTTCTACCGCCACCCCGTCCGGACGATCTCCCAGTACATGGACATCGTCCGGACCGCGCAGGGCCGTCCCGTCCGGGCGTTGGCGGAGGTCGCGTGGCAGGGGCGCGCGCCGTGGGAGGCGCGCGAGTGGGGGCGGTACGAGTCGCTGGTGAACACCGTGTTCGACAACCGGGGCGTCAGCGTCATCTGCTCCTACGACCGGCGCGTCATCGGCGAGGACATCGAGTCAGAGGCCCGCCGCACCCACCCGCAGCTGCTCGACGGCGGCATGTTCCCCGCCTACAACGACTCCTACGAGCACACCGAGGTCTACAACTCCCGCTGCGACAAGACCCCGCTGCCGCCCGTCCCGGCCGACGCGGCCCGCCGCGACGTCACTTCGCTGGACCTGGCCGGCATGCGCGCCTTCGTCAAGGACCACTGCACCCGCTCCGGCATGTCCCCCCTCGTCATGGGCCGCTTCATCACCGCCATCAACGAGATCGCCACCAACGCCCTCACCCACGGCACCCCGCCCGTCCAGGTGATCCTCTGGACCACCCACGACACGGCCTTCTGCGAGGTCGCCGACATCGGCCTCTGGCACCCCGACGAACTCGAAAGCTACCTCCCCCCCGAATCCGCCAACGCCCCCTCCTTCGGCCTCTGGTCCGCCCGCATGCTCGTCGACCTCGTCGAAATCCGCGCCGGCTGGCACGGCACCCAAGTCCGCCTCCGCACCACCCTCACCGAGTAGCCTTCCGGATTAGCAGGCCCTCGATCCGTAGCCTTGGGGCCTTGTCTGCCTGGGGTCGGGCCACCTCAAGCCGGTCGAGCAGGTCGTTGATGCGCGTCACGACCTCGGGGTCCGTTCTGCGGGGAAGCATCGCGACGAGGTTGAGGGTTTCGCGCCGCAGCGTCGCGAAGAACGCCGAATGGTCGGCGGCGAGGGCCGGGGACTCGCGCAGCAGCCAGCGCGTGTAGGGGTGTTCTCGGTTCAGGCACACACCGGGGACGACGAGGCCGTCCGAGCCCTCGACGGTGAGGAAGAACAGGGGCGGGAACAGCAGCTCGGCGGCGGAAGGCTCCTGCGGGCCCACCGCGTCGACCCGAGCGTGGACCAGGGCCGAATTGACGTCGGTGACCACGAGTCTGGTCCGCGTCGCGAGCAGCGTCCAGGCGCAACGACGCGCCGTGAAGTCCGACACGGGCTCGACGTTGAACTCGACCCGGTCTCCCACGGTGAGGTCGTCCACCCGTGCCGTGCCCGAGGAGGTCCGCACGATCTGCTCGGCGGCCCACCCGTGCTCGCCGACGAGTAGCGGGTCCGCCATCAGCTCGGTGAGGGCGGGGTCTGCGGACCGTCGGAGCTCGTTGGTATCCGTTCGGATCGGCCCCTCGTTGGTGGTCAGCCCGGCGACGGACAGGGCGCGCCGGGTGGCGAGCTCGATCGCCGACAGGACGGGCCAGCCGAGGTCACGCACCCGCCCACGCGCGACGTCAACGTCCGGTCGCAGCCGGTCGCCGAGCGCGAAGTGGCCGAACACGTGGGCGACGGCCCGCTCCTCGGCTGTGGCCGTGAGAAGGGCTCTCGACGGGAAGACCTGCTCATCAAAGGGTAGGGAAAAGGGTACGAACATGCCGTTGTGGCTCAGCACGGGCAGGTCAGCGATAGCGGACAAGACGTCGCGCCACTCCGGGTGCGAGTAGAGAAGCGCGGACAGATCAACACGGTAGGTGTCCGTCTGCGGCTCGATGACCTGATTCGTCCGGGACATGTCATGCTTCTGGAACTCGACCACGAGAAAGATCCCCTCGGTTCCGTCCGGCCCGAGGATGTCCGAGAGACCTCGGAGCCGCACATCCCAGGTCCGGTGGCGGTTGGGTCCCAGGCCGAGCGGTGTCGTCCGCACCCCCGTCAGATGCACCGCGAACAGCAGGCCCCCGCACCGCGCCTCCGGCGCGAGTTCGGGCAGGGGAAGCGGGGTGAACACGAGCGCGAGCGCGGGGTCCACGGCCTGGGGGATGCCGAGTTCCTTGCCGAAAGTGTTCAGTTGCTCCGCGAGATCCGGCACCGGGACCTTCAGGGGGCCGGGCGGGCCGGACAACAGCGTCGCGGGGAGGCCGACGCGGTCGCCGGCGTACTCGACGGGGGTTTCCGGGAAGGCGATCCAGCTGTCGAGTTCCGCGCGCACGTCGAGGTCGCCGCGTTCGCGGCGGGGGTCTATGCGGAGGGTGATGGTGGTGCCGGGGGTGGTGCGGTAGCCCGGGAGGTCGTCGTGCGGGCCGGGCATGGGTTTGGCGGAGTACTGGGCGGGTGGGGTCTGGAGGGCGAAGAAGCCGTCGCGGCCCCACATCGACAGGCGGATGGGGTGGGCGTCGGGGCTGGCGCGCAGGGTGGACAGTTCGACGCGGTCGGCGACTGAGAAGCAGGACAGGATGCCGATGCCGAAGCGGCTGATGGGGGTGAACTCGCGGCCTCTGCCGTGCTCGTAGGTGAGGAGTTCGGCCTGGAACTCCTCGGAGGTGTAGTACGAGCGGCCTACCTGGAGGAAGTAGTCCCGCAGGATGTGTTCGTCCATGCCTCGGCCGTCGTCGGAGACCTCGATCCACAGGCAGCCCTCGCGGTCGCGCCAGTCGCGGACGCGGACCGGGCCCGGGGTGTGCGGACGGCCGGTGCGGGCCTCCTCGGCGAAGGCGCGGTCGCGGCTGGTGTCGAGTGCGTTCTGGAGGAGTTCGCGCAGGAAGGCGTAGGGGGTGTCGTAGAGGTTGTCGCCGGTGAAGAGTTCAAGGACCTCGGTGCGGCTCGCCGTGAACCGGTAGGGGCCGTAGGTGTAGCCCTGGCTGCGGATCTGATCGCGGCGGATCGGGCCGGGGAGAGGGAGGTCACGCCAGTGGTCGGCGCAGGTGCGGACGACCTTCGCGCAGACCCGGAACTCCTCCTCGATGACGTCGAGGAACTCGCGGATGTCGCGTTCGACGGCCGGGTCGTCGGGGCCCGCGACGAAGGCCAGGGTGTACCCGGCGGTGCGGTCCTTGGGGAAGCGGAAGCCCGCGCAGGAGTAGTGCTTGCGCCACTCCCGGTCGCTCACCTGGTCCCGCGCGGCGGCGGACTCGGCGAGGCCCAGGTAGCGGTAGAGGGTTTCGGGGGTGCGGGAGCGGTCGAAGTCGAGGATGTCCGCGAGCCTGAGCAGCACAGCGCACATGCGCAGGTCGGCGACGTCGTCGATGTCGGCGAGGAGTTCGGTCGGGAAGGCGTCGTCGTCGTAGAGCGTGCGCGCGTCGTGCCCGTGGCTGCGGCACACCGCCGCGAGGTAGGGCGCGAGGTCGATCACCGACCACGTCAACGGAACGGGCAGGCGCTCCGGCGTCAGATGCGCCGCGACGCGCTCGGGATGCGCCCACCGGCAGTACCCTTCCGCGACCTCAACCGGCAACGGCCCCTCCGGCGTCCGCGCGACGGCCAGGGCCGCCCCCGGATGACCCGCCAGATACGCCCCGAAATCCGACGCGTCCCTGAGCGTCGCCCGCTCCCCCTCGCTGAACACCATGCCGATGTCATGAAAATACGCCGACAGAATAAGGATGGCCGCCTCAAGCCCACTGACCTCACCAAGCCGCGGCCCAAGCAGCCTCTCCATCATCGTGATGACGTTCTCGGCATGCGTCCGATCGTGCAACGTATAAGTCGGAAACGTGTCCGGAATCCTGCCGAGCAGCCCAGCCGCATGCTCAACAAGCCTCGTGACCCTTACGACCTCCTCAGCCGGCCCTTTCTCCCGCAACACGCCCCACAGCGTCCCCGTCATCCCACCCTCCCCGCCACATGATCCACCCCCCACCGATTCTGACATGCCAGGCATCCCCAGACACAACCCTCCACCCACCCGCACCGTGCGCCTTTTCATCCCTGATGTGGGTGGCTTGATCACAGCACAAAGCCTGCTCTGTGGGGCGTAAGCCGTACGCTGGCGGCGGTGGCCCGACATATCTGACACCACAGACGAACGTAGTCAGCCGTGATGGTCCGCGGCGTTGTCGGGCAGCTTGGGCGCTGGAGGAAAGGGAAGCAGGCATCAGCGGTTGTCATCCCAGCCGGTAGACGGGGAAAGCCGCCTCGAAGTCTGTCTCGCGAGGGTTTCGGTGCGGTTGAGGGCTCCGGCGGGTGTTCGCCGGCGCCCTCGTTCTGTTCTTGTTCGGGCTTACAGGTGCTTGTCGGCCTTAATGCTGCGGGCGAGGCGCGTAACGGCCGACGGTGTGAAGACCAGGGCGGGGTGGGTGGGGTTCTTGCTGTCGCGGACGCCGATGCTGCCACGGTTTCCCAGTGCGATTTCGACGCAGTTGGCGTCGTCGTCGCTGTACGTCGACTTGCGCCAGGCGGCGAACTGCTCGCGGTTCATGTCGTTTCTTCCTAGGGGCCGGTCAGCAGCCGGTCTGCTGACGTAATCAATAGCTCGATGCTGTCTTCCGGGCTGAGGCAGGCATCCCGGAGTAGGCCATACCGGTCGATGTAGCGTTCGACCTCCTCGGGGCTGGTGGCCACGTAGTCGGCTCCGACGTTCTCCACGGCCGCCACCGGAGGGTCTTCGGGGTAGTCGTACATCGAGAACGTGACGGTCGGTACGGCGAAACTTCCGATGATCGCGTCCACCGGGAGGACCAAGAGGCTGATCTTCTCCTCGCGGGCCTTGTCGGCCATCAGTTGGAACTGGGCCGCCAGGACCTCCGGTGGTGCGGACGCTCGGCGAACGGCGACCTCGTCGAGGATGACCTCATACAGAGGTCCCCTCGGCCGGTGGAGCATTCGCTGGCGGCCCATTCGCCCATCGACGATGCCGTCGGGAGTCGCTCCGGCGGCACCCTTGGTCCAGCCTTTCGCCGCCAGCCGTGCCCGGATGTACTCCGGGCTCTGCAACAAGCCCGGAGCCATGCAGGGCTGGAACTCGCGGATGAGGGTCGCTCCTGCTTCCAGGTTGGCGTAGAGGGCCTGCCGCTCGCCCATGGACTTGGCCTTGAGTTCCCACCAGCCGCGCTCGGCCGCTTCTCGGGCGATCCGGACGATCCGCTCCCACTCATCTCCCGTGACCTGGAGGACGTCCAAGATTTTGAGCACGTCATCGAGGTTGGGCGCGATGTGGCCGTTCTCCAACTTGCTGATCGTCGGGCGATGCCCGTTGATCTTCTTGGCGAGCTGCTCATGGGTCATCTTCTGAGCGGTCCGCACACGGATGAGTTCGCTGGCCAGTCGGAGACGGCGAACGTAGGGGCTGATCATCGACTCTCCCGTGCTTCGTGACGTCCCCGTGCGGAGAACGTCGAGGGTCAGGTTATCCGTACACCGAAGCGCTACGTCGCGGATTCCTCTTCGCTAGCGGGCAGCGCTACGTCAGCCCTGGGTCCGTCACTATTCCGGACCAAAGGACTACAGAAGGTCTTGCCAGTACGCCTCTACGGAATAGATACTCGCTACCGTATCAACCTCAGTACAGTACGCAGATCGCTAACTGAAACTATGAACGACCGGTACCCATCTGGCTCGATTCGATGCTCGATGTCCGATCTCGCGGAGGAGTGCCCGGGACATGTACACGGCGACCGAAGAGGCTCTGGAGGCCGAGTTGGAGAAGCAGGCGGCTGTGATGCTCCGCGTTGAGGCGTTCGCGGCGGGGAGCTTCTAATGCCTCGGCACGGCAAGGCTCTCCTGCGGTCTCCACCCGCGCGCGGACGGTCGCGTGGGAGTTCGTCTTCCGATTACAGAAAGGTGTGTGCGAATGTCGAGGCGTAAGCGTTCTGTGAGCGTGCGGGAATCGGGGGGGCTGGGGGTGGTGCCGTTCATCACGGCCTGGTCGTCGGAGAGGGCGCCGGGGTTCGCGGTCGTGGTTCGTGACGGGCGGATCGCGTACGCCGACGAGACGAAGCGGGACCGCGACGGATCAGGGGTGTTGTGGACGCGGAAAGTGTTCAGTCCCGGGGTCGGGGTTCCGCAGTTCAAGGCCGTCCACCCCCTCCGGCAGCGGCGCGCGATGGAGCGTCTGCTGTGCCAGGTGTGCGCGAAACCGTGCGATAAGAGCGCTGTCTGGATGCTGTCCCAGCGGGAGTACGAGAGCGCGGAGGGCCCGTGGCCCGCCCCGGTCATGACGGCGCATCCGCCGCTGTGCCCGGGATGCGTGGAACGGGCGACACGCCTCTGTCCGCACCTCCGGAACGGATACGTCATACTCCGGCCCGATCGCATCGCCCCGGCCGCGCTCACCGGAGTCCTTTACAGGCCCACCCCGCTGGGGCTCACCCCCACCGCCGCCACCATCGCCTACGACGACCCGCGCACCCGCTGGATGCGGGCGGTACAACTCCACGTCCAGCTCAAGGACTACACCCTTGTCCACCCTCGCGACATGAACGTCACCAGCCCCCAGAAGCGCTAGACGGCCATGGAACGGCACGCGCGCCGGGAACGCATCGCTGGCAGCCGGTGGTCGCGGGGGGCCCGAAGGGGCCCGGGATGCGGCGGGCGGGGCGGGGCGGGGTGGGTTAGGCGCCTAGGGAGGTGGCTAGGGCTCGGAAGGCGTGGGCGCGGTGGCTGAGGGTGGATTTTTCGTGGGGGGTTAGTTCGGCGGTGGTGCGGGAGAGGGCGGTGACCTCGAAGATGGGGTCGTAGCCGAAGCCGTTGGCGCCGCGGGGGGTGCGGACGATGCGGCCTTCCATGCGGCCTTCGAAGACGTCTTCGCGGCCGTCGGGGTGGACGATCGCGGCGGCGCAGACGAAGTGGGCGCCGCGGTCGAAGTCCTGGACGTCGGCGAGCTGGTCGAGCAGCAGCTGGAGGTTCGCGCGGTCGACGCCCTCGGGGGCCGCCGCGCCGTACCGGCCGGACCAGCGGGCCGACAGGACGCCCGGCATGCCGTTCAAAGCGTCGACGCACAGGCCCGAGTCGTCGGAGACCGCGGTGAGGCCGGTGTGCGCGGCGATCGCGCGGGCTTTGAGCAGGGCGTTCCCGGCGAAGGTCAGCTCGGTCTCCGGCACCTCGGGCGCGTCGGGGAACGCCTCGAGCCCGACGACGTCGAAGGCGGTCAGCAGATCGTGCAGCTCAGCGATCTTGCCCTTGTTGCGGGTGGCCAGCACCAGCGTGGTCATCGCGCGAGGGCTTCCTTCTGCATCATCGTGAGGTCGGTGCAGCCGAGCTGCGCGAGGTCGAGCAGCTCGTTGAGCTGCTCGCGCGAGAACGGGACGCCCTCGGCGGTGCCCTGCACCTCGATCAGCCTGCCGTCGCCGGTGCACACGACGTTCATGTCGGTGTCGGCCTTGACGTCCTCGGCGTAGCACAGGTCGAGCCGCGCCTCCCCCTCGACGACGCCGACGCTGATCGCGCTCACCGACGTCAGCAGCGGGTCCCCCTTGGTGAGCCGCTTGCCCTGCATCCACGTGACGGCGTCGGCCAGCGCCACATAAGCGCCGGTGATGGCCGCGGTGCGGGTGCCGCCGTCGGCCTGCAGGACGTCGCAGTCGATCGTGACGGTGTTCGTGCCCAGCGCCTTGAAGTCGACGCAGGCCCGCAGGGACCGCCCGATCAGCCGCGAGATCTCCTGCGTGCGCCCGCCCAGCCTGCCCTTGACGGACTCGCGGTCGTTGCGGGTGTTGGTGGCGCGCGGCAGCATCGCGTATTCGGCGGTCACCCAGCCGAGGCCGCTGTCACGTCGCCAGCGCGGCACCGAGTCCTGGACCGAGGCGGCGCACAGGACCCTGGTGCCGCCGAACTCGACGAGCACCGAGCCTTCGGCGTGGTCGAGCCAACCGCGCTGGATACGGACATGTCGGAGCTGGTCGTTCACACGACCGTCGGGGCGAGGCATACCGCCCACCCTACCGTCGCGATCAGAGCCGGTAGACGGCTCCGCTGCGGGCGAGGTCGATGGGGCCTGAGTAGTCGCCGTCCTTGGCCTCGACCATCGAGCGTTCGGAGTCGTTCCACGGCACCAGGTGCGTCAGGACGAGCCTTGCGGCCCCCGCGCGTTCGGCGTACTCGGCGGCTTCGCGCGCGCTGAGGTGCAGGTCGGGCGGGTTGTCGCCGTCGAGGAATGACGCCTCGCACAGGAAGAGGTCGGCGTCGCGGGCGAGGTCCACAAGGACGTCGGTGCGGCCGGTGTCGCCGGAGTACGCGACGGTCTTGCCGCCCGAGGTGACCCGGAACCCGTAGGACTCGATGACGTGGTTGACCGGCCGCACGGTGATCTCGAACGGCCCGGCCTGGAACGCCGCGGCCAGCGGGACGAAGTCAAACGTGTCGGTCATGCCGGGATTGATCGGCAGGTCGTACGCCTCGGCCATGCGCTTGTCGGCGTGCGGCGGCGCGTATACCGGGATGCGGGGTTTCTCCCCGCCGGGACAGTATTTGCGCGCGACGTAGTAGCCGCACAGGTCCATGCAGTGGTCGGCGTGCAGGTGCGAGATGGCGATGGCGTCGATGCCGTACAGGTCGTGGTGGCGCTGGAGCGCGCCGAGCGCGCCGTTGCCGAAATCGAGGAGCAGCGAGTAGCCCTCGTCCTCGAAGAGATAGCAGGAGGCGGGGCTGTCCGGCCCCGGGAAGCTGCCAGAGCAGCCGATCACGGTCACCCGCACGGGGAGCTCCTCTACTGGCTGTGGGTCATGGGGTGAGTCGGAAGACGCTGGTGTCGGACGGCGACTCCACGTAGCCGATCACCGGTCCGAGGAAGCGTCGTCCTATCGCGGCGAACACCTCGGGGTCGCCGGTCGCGCGGAACCGGTGGACGGGTGGGGCGGCGGCCTCCGCGCGGGCCATTCCCCTGTCGTGCAGCAGTCGGTAGACGTCTTTGGCTGTCTCGTCGGCGCTGGAGACGAGGGTGACGCCGTCGCCTACCACGTAGGAGATCACCCCGGTCAGCAGCGGGTAGTGGGTGCATCCCAGAATCAGGGTGTCACACCCCGCCTCGATGATGGGAGCGAGATAGGAGCGGGCCACGTCGAGCAGTTCCGGGCTCATCGTGACCCCCTGCTCCACGAACTCCACGAAGCGCGGGCAGGCGACGCTGGTGAGGTCGATGTGCGGGGCGATCTCGAAGGCGTCGTCGTAGGCGCGGCTGGTCACCGTGGCGTGCGTGGCGATCAGGCCGACCTTGCCGTTGCGGGTGGCGGCGACGGCACGCCGCGCCGCGGGGAAGATCACCTCGACCACGGGGATGCCCGCGTACCGCTCCCTGGCGTCCCGCAGCATCGCCGAGCTCGCGCTGTTGCAGGCGATGACGAGCATCTTGACGCCCTCGCCGACGAGCTTGTCCAGCATCTCGAGGGCGTACTCGCGGACCTCGGCGATGGGCCTCGGACCGTACGGCTGACGCGCCGAGTCACCGAGATAGAGGATCGGCTCCCCGGGCAACTGGTCGAGGACGGCCCGCGCGACGGTGAGCCCGCCGAAGCCGCTGTCGAAGATTCCGATCGGCGCGTCTGACATGACGCCTTAGGCTATGCGAACTGGCCGAAGCACATTGTGTGACGCTCAATACATGCGCCCGCAATGTTGGTGTTACTTACGAGTACGCGCTGTACGCGCGAGCTGACGGCTCTGTGCGACGAGAGTGCCTGACGAGTCCCAGATCTCGACGTCCTCGTCGTTCCACCCGTCGCGCACGAGCCGTCCGCCGCCGTGCACGGTGAGCCACCCGGGCGCGGGCAGGGCGCGCAGGTGCCAGGTGAGGTCGACGGTCGGCGACCAGCCGACGTTCCCGGTGTTGACGACGACGGGCACGAGCGCGTCGAGCGCGAGGGCGAGGACATAGGGGTCGGGGTCCTCGCCGCTGGCGAGCCTGAAGTGGGCGCGCATCTCGGGCCTGCCGCTCGGCTCGCCGTCGAGCCACCCCATGACGGCGGGGTCGAAGCGCATGTCGACCTGGGCGACGAACCCGCTCCTGTCGTGGCCGGACGGGCGGCACTCCTCGATCGGCGGGATCGGCGGCCGCTCCCCCTGGTAGGCGGGCTCGGACGTCGGGTCGAGCGTGCCCGTGGTGACCATGGCGTCGACGATCGGCTTGCCGTTCTGGACCAGGGACACGCGCGCGGTGGCCGCCGTCCGCCCGGTCTTGCGCGGTTCCACGACGACCTGGGCGGGCCCCGGCTGGGCGGGGCGCAGGAAGCTCGCCGCGGTGGTGAGCGGGTGCGCGTGCGGCGACTCCGCGACGGCGGCGCGCAGCAGCACGCCCATCAGGTAGCCGCCGTTGACCGCCTCGCCGAAGCTGTACTCCTCGGCCAGGCGGACGGCGTACTCGCCATCGCCTTGGGGGGTGACCGAGGTGGCCTCCTGGTACGTCGTCATGGCAGCCAAGCCTACAGACCGCCATATTTCCGGCCCATCCCGGACCAAAGAGAGATCAGTTAGCCTGGCCCCGTGACGCTGCACGAGTCGAAGCCCTCGTTCGCGGAGGGCCGCGGGTTCCCCGACTTCGGAAGGCTGGTGGGCGATCCGCCGTCGGCCGCCGCCACCCGTCCCGCGCGCCCGGCCCGCGCGCTGTACGAACAGGTGGAGCTCGGCCCGCTGCGCATCGACGGCACCACCACCGAGGACTGCTTCGACAGGCTCGCCAGGCTCGCCGCCCCCGAACCCTGGACCGCCCCCGGCCGCGACGGCACATGGCTCCTGCGCGAATACCTCGAGCAGACGTTCGAACGCCTGCACGCGCAGCGCCGGATCGCGGTGGCCGCCGACGGGTCACGCAGCCTCTTCGACACGGGTCTCACCACCGCCGACGACTCGGTGATCTACGCGCTGTGCCTGCCCGGCGCGAACCCCGACGGCGCGCCCTGGGCGTTGCAGAGCTGGGTGGTGGAGGACGACCCGCGCGTCGCCGACCGCTTCCCCGACCGTCCTGGCCGCGCCGAGTTCACCGCCGACCCGGCCGAGCTCGTCTTCGACTGGCGGCTTCCGCTCACCGCCCATCCCCGCTCGCTGCTGGACAACCGCGAGTCCGTCGCGGTGCTGCCCGCCGAGCTGCGCACCAACCCCTACCTGGCGGGCCTGGTGATGGAGGGCGCGATCCGCAGGGCCGAGACCCGCGCCCACCGCGACCCGCGCAGCCCAGTCCCGGCCTGGGATGCGACGGCGGAGAAGGTCAGTCTGCTCCTGCCGCTCGCGCTGAGCTCCCCCGACACCGCCGACGTCGCGCTCGTCGTCGCCCAGGAGCCGTCGGCCTACCGCGCGGTGTCGATCCTCGCGCTCGACGTCGCCCGCTCCCGGGCCCGTCTGCTGTCCCGCCGCACCGACTGGCTCGCCGCACCCGTCGAGGGCTGAGAAACGGCGAACCCGCCGGGCGTCACGCTCGGCGGGTCCATGGTCCGAAAGATCAAGCCCAGAAGTGAATCAAGCCCAGAGTTGCCCGTCGATACGGGCCTCGGCCTCTTCGAGGGTGCCCTCGTAAGCGCCGGTGGACAGGTACTTCCAGCCGCCGTCGGCCACCACGAAGGCGATGTCCGCGCGCTCCCCCGCCTTGACGGCCTTGGCCGCCATGCCGAGGGCGGCGTGCAGGACCGCGCCGGTGGAGATCCCCGCGAAGATCCCCTCGCTCTCCAGCAGCTCACGCGTGCGCCGCAGCGCGTCGTGCGAGCCGACGGAGAAGCGCGTGGTCAGCACGGTCGGGTCGTAGAGCTCGGGCACGAAGCCCTCGTCCACGTTCCGCAGCCCGTAGACGAGTTCGCCGTACCGCGGCTCGGCCGCGACGATCTTGACGTCGGGGACGTGCTCGCGCAGGAAGCGCCCGGTGCCCATCAGGGTCCCGGTGGTGCCGAGGCCCGCGACGAAGTGCGTGATCGTCGGCAGGTCCTCAAGCAGCTCAGGGCCCGTGGTCTCGTAGTGGGCGCGGGCGTTGGCCTCGTTCCCGTACTGGTAGAGCATCACCCAGTCCGGGTGCTCGGCCGCCAGGCCCTTGGCGACGCGGACCGCCTCGTTGGAGCCGCCCGCCGCCGGGGAGGAGATGATCTCCGCCCCCCACATGCGCAGCAGCTGCCGCCGCTCGGACGAGGTGTTCTCCGGCATCACACAGATGATCTTGTAGCCCTTGAGCTTCGCGGCCATCGCCAGGGAGATGCCCGTGTTGCCCGAGGTCGGCTCGAGGATCGTGCAGCCGGGCGTGAGCCGCCCGTCCTTCTCGGCCTGCTCGACCATCCACAGCGCCGGCCGGTCCTTGATGGAGCCGGTCGGGTTGCGGTCTTCGAGCTTCGCCCAGATCCGCACCTCGGGCGTGGGCGAAAGACGCGGCAGGCCCACCAGCGGGGTGTGGCCCAGCGCGTCGATCAGCGACTCGTAACGCACGGTCAGCCGCCGGCGACGGCGGGGAGCACGGTGACCGTGTCGCCGTCGGAGACCTCGGTGGTCAGCCCGCCGAGGAAGCGCACGTCCTCGTCGTTCAGGTAGACGTTCACGAACCGCCGCAGGCCCTTCTCGTCCACCAGCCGGGCGCGCAGGCCCGGGTGGGCGGCGTCCAGGTCGGTGAACAGCTCGTCCAGGGTCGCGCCCTTGCCCTCGACGGCCTTCGCGCCGCCGGTGAGGTTCCGCAGGATCGTGGGGATCCGGACCTCGATCGCCATCTCGGTGATCTCCATTCACAAAAGTCGTATGACGGAAGCCGGGGAAGAACACTCACCGACAGTCGTAGACGACCTCGGCACGCGAGTGGGCGAACAGGAAGCTCTGGACCATGACGACGAGTTTACCCAGCCGCGTAAACATCGACGATCCGGACCTCTTCCTCGGTGATGACGCCGTCCACGATCCGGTAGGAACGAAATTCGGTGTCATCTTCTTCCCGGGTCGACACCAGAACGTAGTGGGCGTTGGGTTCCGCCGCGTACGAGACGTCGGTGCGCGAGGGGTACGCCTCGGTGGCGGTGTGCGAGTGGTAGATCACGACGGGCTCCTCGTCCCTGTCGTCCATCTCCCGCCACACCTTCAGCTGCTCGAGGGAGTCGAACCGGTAGAAGGTCGGCGACCGCTCGGCGTTCTCCATCGGCACGAACCGCTCGGGACGGTCGGAGCCCAGCGGTCCCGCCACCACGCCGCACGCCTCGTCGGGGTGGTCGGCGCGGGCGTGCGCCACGATCTTGTCGACGATCTCGCGGGTAACGGTCAGCATGTGCCGCATATTACCCACGCGTCGCGCGGCCCCCTCGCCCGGAACGTCCGCCGCTCAGCGCTGGAAGAGGCACTGGACGAGGCTGTCCTGGAGCTGGGTCAGCCAGTCGTAGGTGACGTACATCGCGTAGACGGGGTCGTCGAACTCCAGGTCGGCGAAGCGTTCGTGGCCGTCCTCGGTGATGTCGAGGCGGGTGCCGATGGCCAGGCGGAGGTCGTTGAGCGCCCTGAGCCAAGCCTGGGCCTGCTCCTCGTCGAGCCGCACGTCGGGGCCCTGGGCGAGGCACTTCAGGACGATCGACGCGTCGCGTTCCTTGCCGTCGCGCAAGGACGCCTCGGTGTAGCGGCGGAACTCGCCGGACGCCTTGTCGTCGTCGCGGTAGCCGTCGGGGAACAGCCGGGCCAGGACGGGGTCGTCGGGGGCCTCGGTGCTCTCGGAGATGCCGAGTTCGGCGAGGCCGGGATCGCCCTTAGGCAGGTCGTCATAAAGCCGGGTGAGCTGGCCGAGCAGGTTCTCGATCACTTGGCCCTCGACGGGCTCGAGCCGCAGGGACAGGCCGCCGTCGCGGTGCCGCCGGAATCCGCCGGGCACTAGTCGTCCCGCTTCACTGTCGCCCACAGGCCGTAGGAGTGCAGCACCTCGACGTTGCGCTCCATCTCCTCGCGGGTGCCGGAGTCCACCACGGCACGGCCCTTGTGGTGCACGTCCATCATGAGCTTCTCCGCCTTCTCCTTGGCGTATCCGAAGACCGTCTGGAAGACGTAGGTCACATATGACATCAGGTTGATCGGATCATTCCAGACGATGGTCAGCCACGGCAGATCCGGGCTGACGTCCTCGTCCACGTCCGGTCTGTGCAGTTCGGCGGGCGCGGTGCTCATCGGATACTCCTCCCTCCATCACCTACGAACCTACCGGGCGCGCGGCCTCGGAGACCCTGCCCGTTACGCTGCCGGTGTGAACGTCGGACCTGGCGTGGGCACGGCGCTGCTCACCGATCATTATGAACTGACCATGCTCCAGGCCGCCCTGCGCGACGGGACGGCGGCGCGGCGGTCGGTCTTCGAGGTGTTCGCGCGACGGCTGCCGCGCGGGCGGCGTTACGGCGTCGTCGCGGGCACCGGAAGGTTCCTCGACGCTTTGGAACGGTTCACGTTCGGCGACGACGAGCTCGCGTTCCTCGCCGAACACGGCGTCGTGGACGACGCCACCGCCGCCTGGCTCGCCGACTTCAGGTTCACCGGCGACGTGTGGGGCTACGCCGAGGGCGACGTGTACTTCCCCGAATCGCCCATTCTGCGCGTCGAGGGGTCGTTCGCCGAGGCCGTCATGCTGGAGACGCTCGCGCTGTCGGTCTTCAACCACGACTGCGCGATCGCGGCGGCGGCGTCGCGGATGGCGCACGCGGCGGGCGACCGGCCGCTGATCGAGATGGGGTCGCGGCGCACCCATGAGGCGGCCGCCGTCGCCGCCGCGCGGGCCGCGTACCTGTGCGGGTTCGCGACGACGTCGAACCTCGAGGCCGGGCGCACGTACGGGGTGCCGACGGCCGGGACCGCCGCGCACGCGTTCACGCTCCTGCACGACGACGAGCGGACGGCCTTCGCCGCGCAGCTCGCCGCCGCCGGACCGGGTACGACACTTCTCGTGGACACCTACGACGTGCCGGAGGCCGTCCGGCTGGCCGTCGAGCTGGCCGGGCCCGAGCTCGGCGCGGTCCGGATCGACAGCGGCGACCTGCGGGTCGTCGCCGAGGAGGTGCGCGCCCAGCTCGACGCGCTCGGCGCGACCGGCACCCGCGTGGTCGTCACCGGGGACCTCGACGAGTACTCCATCGCCGCCCTGGCCGCCGCGCCCTGCGACGGCTACGGCGTCGGCACCTCCCTGGTGACGGGCTCGGGCGCGCCGACGGCGTCGATGGTCTACAAGCTCGTCGCGCGTGAGGACTCCTCCGGGGAGCTGAGCCCGGTCGCGAAGGCGTCGCCGGGCAAGCCGAGCCGGGGCGGGCGCAAGCACGCGCACCGCAGGTTCTCCGGGGGCGTCGCCGAGGCCGAGCTCGTCACCGTGACCGAGGACGGGCTGACCCCCGACGACCGGCCCCTCCAGGTGCCGCTCGTGCGGGACGGCGAGACCGTCGGGCGGGAACCGCTCACCGAGGCGCGCGAGCGCCACCGCCGCGCGCTGGCCGAGCTGCCCGCGCACGCGCTGCACCTGTCCAAGGGCGACCCCGCCCTGCCCACACTCTTCGCGTAACGCAGCAAGCCGAGGGGAGAGCTCCCATGTCCCGCGCTCTGATCATCGTCGACGTGCAGAACGACTTCTGCGAGGGCGGGTCCCTCGCGGTGAACGGCGGCGCGGAGGTCGCCGCCGCGATCTCCGCGCACGTCGCCGCCCACCCGGGCGACTACGCGCACATCGTCGCGACCCGCGACTTCCACCATGACCCGGGCGACCACTTCGCCGAGCGGCCCGACTACGTCGCGACCTGGCCCGCGCACTGCGTCATCGGGACGCCGGGGGCCGACTTCCACCCGGCGCTCGCGCTCGGGCCCGTCGAGGCGGTGTTCTCCAAGGGCAGGACCTCGGCCGCCTACAGCGGGTTCGAGGGCGCGGCCGACGACGGCACGCCGCTCGGCGACTGGCTCGCCGCACGCGGCGTCACCGAGGTCGACGTCGTCGGGATCGCCACCGACCACTGTGTACGGGCGACCGCCGAGGACGCCGCCCGCGCGGGCCTGGCCACGACGGTCCTGCTCGACCTGACGGCGGGGGTGGCGGCCGACACGACCGAGCGCGCGCTTGAACTGCTGCGTACTGAGGGCGTCACCCTTACCGGGGAGCCCATCGTCCGCTAGGGGGCGATCCGGTAGCCGACGCCGGGGGTCGTGGTGATGACGGGCGGCGCGCCGAGTTTGCGGCGCAGCCGTCCGACGGTGACCGCGACGGTGTTGGTGAACGGGTCGGCGTGCTCGTCCCAGACGCGTTCCAGGAGGTCCTGGGCGCTGAGGAAGCCGGGTGAGGCGGCGAGCAGCGCGGCGAGGACCGCGAACTCCTTCACCGACAGCTCCACCGGCACGCCGTCGCGCACGACGGTCCTGGCCAGCGGGTCGAGCTCGATCCCCGCCGCGCGCAGCACCCTCGGGCGCGCGCCCGGCCGCCGCCGCGCGAGCGCCCTGACCCGCAGGACGAGTTCGGGGAAGTGGAACGGCTTCGCCAGGTAGTCGTCCGCGCCCAGCGACAGGCCCTGGACGACGTCGCCTGGCCCGCCCGAGGCGGTCAGCATGAGGACCATCGGCGGGTCGGGCGCGGCGGCGGCCATGCGGCACAGCACGTCACCGTGCAGGCCAGGCAGGTCCCGGTCGAGCACGACGACGTCATAACGATGGACGCCGATCTTCTCCGCCCCTTCCAGCCCGTCGTACGCGACATCCACGGCCATGCCCTGATCCCGCAGCCCCTCGGCGACCACGTCAGCGAGCGTCCGCGCGTCCTCAACCACAAGCACCCTCACCGCGCCTCCCCCACAACCACGCGCAGGCCGCCTCGCTCACGGGCCCTCACCGGGCCTCCAGCCCTGCGGCCACGCGCAGGCCGCCGTGCCGGGCGCGGGGTCAGCTCGCGGGCCGTCACGGTGTTTCTCCCGAGGGGAGGGTGACGGTGGTGTGGAGGCCGCCTTCGGGGCGGGGAGTGAGGGTGAGGGTGCCGCCGTGGGCGGTGGCCACGGCGGAGACGATGGCCAGGCCGAGGCCCGAGCCGGGGCCGGTGCGGGCGGGGCCTAGGCGGCGGAAGGGGCGGGCGAGGGTGTCCACCTCGGACTGCGTGAGGTGGGGGCCGTCGGTTTCTACGGTGAGGCGGGATATCCCGGCTTCTTGGGCCGTAGTGACGCGGATCGTGCCGCCTTGCGGGGTGTGGGTCGCGGCGTTGTCGATGAGGTTGTCCACGAGCCTTGCCAGGAGGGCCGTGTCGCCTCGGGCCGGGGCCGGGTCGAGGGAGGTGGTGAGGGTGTGGGCGTCAAGGGCGGGGGCGCGGGCGGCGAGGGAGCGGGCGGCTTCCGTCGCGAGGTCGGTCTGTGCGGGGGCTTCCAGGGCGCGGTGTTGGGCCTGGGCGAGGACGAGGAGGCCGTTGAGGAGGTCGTCGGTGCTGTCGAGTTCGGCGCGGACGCGTCCGGCGAGGGCGAGGGTCTGTTCGGAGACCGCGGGCTTGGCCGACGCCACGTCGAGGGTCGCGCGGATCGTCGTCAACGGGGTGCGCAGCTCGTGCGAGGCGTCGGCGACGAACCTGCGCTGTGCCGCGAACGCCTCCTCGAGCCGGGCGAGCAGGCCGTCGATGGTGTCGGCGAGCTCCTTGACCTCGTCGCGCGGCCCGGTGACCGCGAGCCGCTCGTGCAGCGTGTCCGCCGACACCCTGCGGGTCGCCGCGGTGATCGCGCGCAGCGGGGCCAGCGCGCGGCCCGCCGCGACCCTGCCGAGCAGCACCGACACCAGCGCGAGCAGCCCGAGCGCGACGAGCGAGCCGAGCAGCAGCGCCCGGTGCTGATCCGCCCCCGCCTCGGCCAGCCGCTCCCGCAGCAGCGCGGCTTCTTCGAGCGGCCGCGCGGTCGGCATCGACGGCACGGGCTCGCTCTCCACCCGCGGCGACGTGCCGAGCGCCACGGCGTTCACGACGGCCAGGAGCACCGCCCCCGAGGCGAAGAAGAGCAGCCCGTACAGGAGAGTGAAACGCCCCAGAACCGGCCGGTCGGACAGCGCCCGCATCAGCACCCCCTGCTCATCGGTTCCCCCAAGGATGCCCGGTGCCGCCTAACACGGGCATGACGGCCTCCGTTCCGGCGGTGTCATGGGCGGCTCCGTAGAAAGCCGTCCATGACCTCAACCGAACCCACGGCCTTCACGGGCCGTCTACGGGACGCGTTCTCGGCGCTGTTCCGGAAGCGCGGCTACGTCGTCGCGCTCGTGTGCGCGCTTGCGCTCACCGCCTTTCTCGGCCCCGCGCTCGCCTGGACCGACCGCTCGGTCTGCTCCGAAGGGGAGGTCGAGACGCCGTGCCCGCAGGCTCCACGCGGCCCCGACGGCAGCTCGGTGACCGACTCCTTCGCCTTCGCCCACCGCACCCTGCACGGCGACGGGTCCCTGACGGCCCGGCTCGCGTCCTTCACCGGGACGATCACCTACCCGCCCCCGAATCACGACAGGCTCGTCACCGGGCTCGTCCCGTGGGCGAAGACCGGGCTGCTGGTGAAGGCGTCGCTCGAGCCGGGCGCGGACTACGCGGCGGTGCTGCTGACCGGCGACCACGGCGTCAGGTTCCAGCACGGCTTCAGCGGCGACGAGGCGGGCAGCCCCACCCGCTCGGACCAGGCGCGCTGGCTCCGGCTCACCCGCGAGGGCGACGTCGTCACCGGCGAGGAGTCCGCCGACGGCGTCTCCTGGCACCCCGTCGGCTCAGCCCGCCTGCCCGGCCTGCCGACCGACGTCCCCATCGGCGTCTTCGCCGCCTCCCCCGGCGACCTGACCGTCGTGGAGAGCGGCTTCGGCCCCTCCACAAGCCAGGTCCGCTTCACCCAGGCCGTCGGCGCCTTCGACGCCGTCACCCCCGTCGGCGACCTCACCCCCGCCTGGGCGTCAACCCTGGTCGGCGACGACGGCAACCGCACCGACTGGGAGCGCCACCACAACCCGCCCGGCCTCCTGGAAACCCCCACGACCCTCAAGATCTCCGGCTCGGGCGACATAGCCCCCGTTCCCTCCCTCCCCGCCCGCCGCCTCGAATCCCTCCTCCTGGGCGGCCCGCTCACCCTCACCCTCCTCATCGCCCTCGCCGCCTCCTTCATCCGCCCCCACTCGCGCACAACCGACGCCACCGCAGGCGCGACGGGAGACGCGGAGACCGCTTACGACGCCGTCGCGGGCGGCCGCACGGGCGCGGGCGTCGTGGCTCGGGTGTCGGTTGTCGGGGTCGTCGGGTTTGTGGTGGGGGTGGTCGGGGCGGGGGTCGCCGTGTGGGCGGGGCCCGCGCTGCTGGCCGGGAGCGGGGTGGCGCTCGGGGCGGTGCCGGTGGGGACCGAGGTGCGGGTTGTTGCCGGAGTCGGGGTGGTTTGTGCGGCTGCTGCGGTGTTCGGGGGGTGTCTCGCCATGCTGTTGGGCGGCCGGTGGCGGGGGGCTGCCGTGGGCGTCGCGCTGTTGCCCGTGCCGTATTTGCTCGCCGTCGCCGGGGTGCTGCCCGACGCCGTCGCCGACTGGATGCTGCGGCTCACCCCGGCCGCGGGGATGGCGGCGCAGCAGAGCGTCACGGCTTACCCGCAGGTGACAGCTCTGTACACCCCCGCGAACGGCTATCTGCCGCTGCCGCCGTGGGCGGGCCTCGCCGTGCTGCTCGGCTTCGTCGGGCTCGCGTTCGCGCTCGCGCGGCGGCGGGCGCGCGGGTCAGGCGCGGCGTGAGGCCCACTCGCGGATCTTGTCGATCCTGCGCTTGATCTCGGCGGCGCTCGCCTGCGGGACGGCCGGGCCGCCGCACGCCTGGCGCAGCTCGGTGTGCACGACGCCGTGCGGCTTGCCGGTGCGGTGGCTCCACGCGCCGACGAGGCCGTTCAGCTCGGTGCGCAGCGCGTGCAGGTCCTCCGACGCGGTCGTCTCCTTCGGGGCTGCCGCGTCGCCGCCCTTCTTGCGCTGCGCGGCGAGCTGCTCGGCCTGACGCTGCCGCAGCAGCGCGGTGACCTGATCGGGTTCGAGCAGGCCCGGAATGCCGAGGAAGTCCTGTTCCTCCTCGGAGCCGATCTCGCCGCCGAGCCCGAACTCGCCGCCGTCGAACAGCACACGGTCGAAGGTGGCGCTGGCCTCCATCGTCTCGAACGGGATCTCCTCCGACAGGTCGGCGCCGTCGTTCTTGCGGTTGGCCTGCTCGAGGGCCTCGTCGTCGAGCCCGTCGCCCTCGCGCTGCTTGCGGTCGAGGACGTGGTCGCGCTCGGTCTCCATCTCGGCCGCGTGCCCCATCAGGGTCGGCACGCTCGGCAGGAACACCGACGCGGTCTCGCCGCGCTTGCGCGCCCGGACGAAACGCCCGATCGCCTGCGCGAAGAACAGCGGCGTCGCCGTCGACGTGGCATAGACGCCGACGGCGAGGCGCGGAATGTCGACGCCCTCCGACACCATCCGGACCGCGCACAGCCACCTGTCCTCGGACTCGGCGAACTGCTTGATCTTCTTGCTCGCGTTCGGGTCGTCCGACAGCACGATCGTCGCGCCCTGGCCGGAGATGCCGCGGATCATCTTCGCGTAGGCGCGGGCCGACTCGTGGTCGGAGGCGATCACCATCGCGCCCGCGTCCGGCATGCCCTTGCGGATCTCGGTGAGCCGCTTGTCGGCCGCCGCGATCACCTGACGGATCCAGTCGCCCTTCGGGTCGAGCGCGGCCCGCCACGCCTGGGCCACCTGGTCCTGGGTCATCGGCTGGCCGAGCGACGCGGCGATCTCGTCGCCCGCGCGGGTGCGCCAGCGCATCTCCCCCGCGTACGCCATGAACATCACCGGCCTGACGACGCCGTCGGCCAGCGCGGGACCGTAGCCGTAGGTGTAGTCGGCGCGGCTGCGGCGGATGCCGTCGGGGCCCTCCTCGTACTCCACGAACGGGATCGGGTTGATGTCCGTGCGGAACGGGGTGCCCGACAGGGCGAGCCGCCGCGAGGCCGGCTCGAACGCCTCGCGCACCGCGTCGCCCCACGACAGGCCGTCGCCCGCGTGGTGGACCTCGTCCATGATGATCAGCGTCTTGCGCGCCTCGGTCCGGTTGCGGTGCAGCGCGGGCCGGGCCGCGACGGTCGCGTAGGTGACGGCGACGCCCTGGAAGTCCTTGGCGGTCTTGCCCTGCGCGTTGGTGAACTCGGGGTCGATCTTGATGCCGACGCGCGCCGCCGACTCCGCCCACTGGCGCTTCAGGTGCTCGGTCGGGCAGACGACGGTGATGCCCTGGATGACCCTGCGGTCGATCAGCTCACGGGCAAGGCGCAGCGCGAAGGTCGTCTTGCCCGCGCCGGGGGTAGCCACGGCGAGGAAGTCGCGCGGGCCTTCGCGGAAGTAGAGCTCCAACGCCTGCTGCTGCCAGGCGCGCAGCGACCCCGCGGTGCCCCACGCGGCCCTCTCGGGGTAGGCGGGGGGCATGCTTGAGGCGGCAAAGGTACTCACGATCCAGAGAGGCTACCGACCCCCACCGACAACGCGGGCCCACTTCCAGCGTGCGAGATCTCACCCCACCCCCCGGTTTACCCCAAAACCTCCCCGCCCGCCGCCCGGCCCTTATGCTCGCGCGTCGCGTCTGCGGGGGGTGCCGGGGGTGCAGGGGCGGGTTCCTGCGCGCGGCCATAGCCTGCCGTACCAGAGGAGGATTCCTCCGGTGAGGAGGACGGCGCCGCCTGTGCGGCCCAGGGCCGCGGTCTCGTGGCCGGTATAGGGCAACTCGTCCATCGGGGGCTTTCCCTTGCCCCCGCCCGCGCCCTCGCCTTCGGCCTTGCTTGGGGGCTCTCCCTCCGCCGCGCCCTCGTCCTTGTCGGGGGTGCCTGCTCCGGGGGGCTCTTCCTGCGGTGCGGCGGCGTCGGGGGCCGCGCCCTTGTCCTGGGCCTCGGTGGGGGGTGTCGCGCCCTCTGCTGGCTCCTGAGGGGCCTGGCCGGACGCCTGCTCGGCTCCCGGGGCCGCCGCCTCGCCGCACTGCGCGGTCCGGACCGCAGCGCCGACCTCGACGCCCTGGCCGTCCCGGACGGTGATGCGCAGCGGGACCCCGTCGTCGGTCAGGAACACCCGGCTGTCGAGCCTGCTCCCGGCCGCGATGAACTCGGTGCGCAGCACCCTGTCGTCGGCCCGCAGCTCATAGAACGCGTCGGCCCCGGCGGGGTTGACCACGGCGACGTCGACGACCCTGTCCGGGCACGCGACCTCGCCGATCGTCACCTGAAGCGAGCTTCCCGGGCCGTCTCCGACCAGGGCGAGCAGCAGTTCCCCGAACACCGCGACCTCCCCCGGACTGTGACCGAACGATCACAACCGGTCGCCTACCCGCGATCGGAGGAACCGAACATTCCCTCCCGGCGACGCGGCCACAACCCGCCCCACCACAGGATGATCGCGCCGGTGATGATCGACGCCGCGCCCGTCGCCAGCCGCGCGACGAGCGTGCCGGTGCCCGAACCCGTCTCGGGCAGCCGCTCGGGCTTCTCCGACGCCGGAGCCGCGCCGCCCTTCACACAGTTCAGCTTGTAGGTCCGGCTCTTGACGGTCTCGCCGTCCTGGGTGACCCGCACGATCACGTTCTTGTCCTCGGCCAGCGCGATCTCGCTGCTCCGCGACGCCGCCGCGCCCAGCCGGTCGGCGAGCACGACGCTGCCGTTACGGGTGATCGAGTACCCCTGGCTGTCCGCGCCGTCGTTGGTCACCCGGACGGTGATCTCCTTCGACGGGCAGTCGATCTTGCCGAACGCCACGGTCAGCCCGGCCCCGGGGACGGCGGGCGGCGCGGCGGGCGGCTTGGTCTGGCTCGGCGACGGCTTCGGCGTCGCCGGAGGCTGCGTGGCCGGTTGCGTCGCGGGAGGCTGCGAAGCGGGCGGCTGCGACGCCGACGGGGTCGCCGAGGGCGTCGGCGTCTTCGTCGGCTCAGGCTCCTTCGTGGGCGTCTTCGTCGGACTCTTCGTGGAAGTCCCGGTGGGCGTTCCGGTCCCCGTCGGCTGCGCGGACGGGTCGGTCTCCGACACGCTGGGCGACGGCGTGCCCGACGCGTTCGACGTGTCGTTGTCCGTCAAGAACGCGGGGATCACGATCAAGGCCCCGATCACGATGAAGATCGCCGCAATGATCGCCCTGACCGGCTGCATCCCCGGGCCTCCCCTAGGCATCAGTTGATCGTTTCTTTACCCCCCATTGTGAGGCTTACGCCCGGAATCAGGGGGCCGCTTGGTGTGCCCACTGCTGGACCGGCGTGTCCCGGACTTGTGGGACAAGAGATGATGGAGGCCATGGAGGACGACATCCGGCCCGGCCGACTGCTCGTGGCCACCCCGATGCTGGAGGACCCGAACTTCCGCCGCAGCGTGGTGCTCGTGGTGGACCACGGTCCCGAGGAGGGCACCGTCGGCGTCGTCCTCAATCGGCCGACAGAGGTCGCGGTGAGCCGCATCCTGCCGCCGTGGGCGCGGCTCGCCGAGGGGAACGGCGTCGCGGGACTCGACGTGGTCTTCCAGGGCGGGCCCGTCGCGCTCGACAGCGCCCTCGCGCTCGCGCACGTGCCGGGCACCGGGGAGCCGCTCGGCTGGCGGCCCCTTGAGGGCATCCCCGCCGTGGCGCGCGTCGGCCTGGTCGACCTGGACAGTCCGCCCGCGCTGCTCGCCGACTGCGCCGCCGAATTCCGGGTGTTCGCCGGGTATGCCGGATGGGCCAGGGACCAGCTGCGCGCGGAGATCGAGGAGGACGCCTGGCTCGTGGTCTCCGGGCAGACCGCCGACGTGTTCTCGACCGAGCCGAAGGAGCTGTGGCGCAGCGTGCTGCGCAGGCAGGGCGGGGAGCTGGCCTTCCTCGCGACCTTCCCCGACGATCCCGCCCTAAACTGAACGCATGAGCGAGCCGACTTTCACTCCGGGCCAGGGCGGCACCGGGACCATGATCAAGCCGGATGCCGATGTCCGCCCGGACCTCTCGCACGGTGACGGCGACCACGAACGCTTCGCGCACTACGTCAAGAAGGCCAAGATCACCGAGAGCGCGCTGACCGGCACCCCGGTCATCGCGCTGTGCGGCAAGGTCTGGGTGCCCAACCGCGACCCGAAGAAGTTCCCGGTCTGCCCCGAGTGCAAGGAGATCTACGAGGGCATGGCCCCCGGCGGCGGCAACAACGAAGAGTAGTCCTCCCGACACGCAGCGTCCCCCGACCGGTAGGCTGGACGGCCAATCAGCTCACGGTTCGGGGGACGGATGCGGCGGCGCCTGGCGGCAGTGGTCACGGTGACGGCACTGACCGGGGGCGCGCTTCACGCGTCCCCCGCCGGGGGGCGTCCGGCCGATCCGCCGGCCGCCGAGGACTGCGTCGTGCCGCTGCCCGGTGCGCCCGCGCGCGCCCGCGACGCCCTGAACCCGACCCCGGCCGAGGTGCGGCGGATGCTCGCCGACCTCGCCTTCCGCGAGCCGTTCCTGCGCCGCCCGAACCGTCCTGCCTCGGCCAAAGTGACGGTCCCGGTCGCGTTCCACATCCTCGCGCCCGACGCCAGCGGCACCGGACGGCCGAGCGCCGCGACGGTCAACGCCCAGATCCGGGTCCTCAACGACGCCTACGGCGGCACGCGCGGCGGCGTCGACACCGGGTTCAGGTTCCGGCTCGCCTCCACCGACACGACGGTCAACGCCGCATGGTTCCGCGACCCGATCGGCCACGAGAACGCCTACAAGCCGCAGCTGCGCAAGGGCGGCGCGGGCACCCTCAACCTGTACAGCGCCGACGTCGGCCAGGCCGTCCTCGGCTACGCCACGTTCCCGCAGACCGCCAAGGACAAGCCCACGCTCGACGGGGTCGTCATCGACCACCGCAGCATGCCGCGCGGCACCTACGCCAACTACGACCTCGGCTTCACCGCGGTGCACGAGGTCGGCCACTGGCTCGGCCTGTTCCACACGTTCGAGAACGGCTGCACCCCGCCCGGCGACGGCGTCGCCGACACGCCCGACCAGGCGACCGCGTCGGAGGGCTGCCCGACCGGCAAGGACACCTGCACCACCCCGGGCCTCGACCCCGTCCACAACTACATGGACTACAGCCACGACGCCTGCATGACCGAGTTCACCCGGGGCCAGGCCGACCGCCTGCGCCGCAGCTGGACCGCCTACCGGGCCAACGACTCCGCCAACCTCCGCTGAGGTCAGGCGTCCTCGGCCGGGGCCGCGGTGCCGGAGGCGTCGCGCACCGCGGCGGCGACCGCCGTAGTGACGTCGGGGTGGAAGACGCTGGGGACGATGTAGTTCGGGCCGAGCTCCGCGTCGGTGACGACGCCCGCCAGCGCGCGGGCGGCGGCCAGCAGCATGTCGAGGTTGACGCCGGTCGCGCCGGCGTCGAGCAGGCCGCGGAAGACGCCGGGGAAGGCGAGCACGTTGTTGATCTGGTTCGGGTAGTCGCTGCGGCCCGTCGCGACGACGGCGGCGTGCTCGCGCGCCTCGTCCGGGGAGACCTCGGGCTCGGGGTTGGCCAGCGCGAACACGATCGCGTCGGTGGCCATGCCCGCGACGTCGTCGCCGGTGAGGATGCCGGGGGCCGACACGCCGACGAACACGTCGGCGTTCTTGACCGCGCCGCGCAGGTCGCCGTCGTAGCCGCCCGCGTTGGTGTGCGCGGCGATCCACTCGAGGGACTCGTCCATGTCGGGGCGTCCGGCGTGCACCGCGCCGTGCATGTCGCAGACGATCACGTCGCGCGCGCCGGCGTGCAGCAGCAGCTTCAGGATCGCGGTGCCGGCCGCGCCCGCGCCCGCCATCGTGATCCTGACCTCCGACAGGTCCTTGCGGACCACCCGCAGCGCGTTGGTGAGCGCAGCGAGGACGCAGATCGCGGTGCCGTGCTGGTCGTCGTGGAAGACCGGGATGTCGAGCAGTTCGCGCAGCCGCGCCTCGATCTCGAAGCAGCGCGGCGCTGAGATGTCCTCGAGGTTGATCCCGCCGAAGCCCGGCGCGATGCACTGCACGATGCGGACGATCTCGTCGGTGTCCTGGGTGTCGAGGCAGATCGGCCAGGCGTCGATCCCGGCGAACCGCTTGAACAGCGCGGCCTTGCCCTCCATGACGGGCATCGCCGCCTCCGGGCCGATATTTCCCAGGCCCAGGACGGCCGAGCCGTCGGTGACGACCGCGACGCTGTTGCGCTTGATCGTCAGACGGCGGGCGTCCTCCTTGTTGCGGGCGATCGCCATCGACACCCGCGCCACGCCCGGGGTGTAGGCCATCGAGAGTTCCTCGCGGTTGCGCAGCGGCACCTTGGACTTCATCTCGATCTTGCCGCCGAGGTGCATCAGGAAGGTCCGGTCGGAGACCTTGTGCACCTTCACGCCCTCGATGCCCTCGATCACCCCGACGATCGCCTCGGCGTGCTCGGTGTCGCGGGTGGCGATGGTCACGTCGATGCCGAGCGTGTCGGTGGCCGCGGTGTTCACGTCGAGGGCGGTGACGACGCCGCCGGCGTGCTCGACGTGATGGGTGATCCCGCTGACGGCCCTGCCGCCCGCGGGGACCTCCAATCTGACCGTGATCGAATACGACACGCTCGGCGCGCCCACGTGGAACTCCTCATGCCAGAGAAAAGAACGAGCCCTGACACGCCTTCTGACACGTCAGGGCTCTTCTGAGAATACGCCGTCAACGCCGCGGTATGTAAGCTCAAGCAAAAAATTGCGAAAATTTCAGAACAACGCGGCTTGCAGAGCCCGGCGCGCCTTTGCTACGCGCTGATCATCGGCGGGCAGGCACTCGAACAGGCTCAGCAGGTGCACCCGGGCGGCGTCGCGGTCGTCGCCGAAGGTGGAGCGGACCACGGCCAGCACCCTGTCGAACGCGCCCTCGGGGTCGTTCTGGAGCAGCTGGACGTCGGCGGCGGCCAGCGGGTCGGACTCCAGGCGCTCGGGGTCGTAGCCCTTCACCCGGATCGTCAGCTCGGTCAGCGCGAGACGGCGCTTGGCGACGTCGTCGCGCGGGTTGGCGGCGAGGACCTCGCGGAACGCCTCGGCGGCGATCTCGAAGTCGCCCCTGGCCAGCGCGTCCTCGGCGGCGGCGTGCGCGGGGTCCATCGGCGGCGCTGCCTCGACGGGCTCCTCGGCCCCCTCGGGAACCTCGCCCATCAGGCCCTGCTCCTTGAGCGCGGCGAACAGCTCGCCGACGGCCTGGCGCAGCTCGGCCTCCGGCGGGACGCTGTTGATGAAGGGCATCATCTGGCCCTGCACCACGACGCCGACGAACGGCAGCCGCTGCACCCGCATCTGCTGGAGGTAGCCCTGGAGCTGCTGGTTGATCTCGATGTCGACCCTGGCGAGCAGCCAGCTTCCGCCGCCCTCGCCGACCAGCTTCTCCAGGTCGCCCATGAGCGCGTCGCACGACGGCTCCTTGTCGACCACGAACGCCACCATCACCGGGACGCGCATGGACCGCTCGACGACGTCGGACCCGAAGTTCGCGTCGGTCGCCTCGATCACATACTGGCCGCCCGGCCCGGCCGGCCGCTCGGCGCGCTCCTGCTGCCGCTTGGCCGCCGCCGCGCGGGCACCCAGGTCGACGGCGCCGTGCAGGGAGAAATCACGCTTCTGCATGGGTCCATCCTGCCTCATGCGGGCGGGAACCCGAACGCGGCTGACCCGTCGGGCCGCACACCGAAGCCGCCCGGGCACACAGCGGACATTGCGGCGAGTGACCAAAAGGCTGCTGACAGCGATACCAAAGGGCCGTTATAGTTCCGCTGTCGATGCGTGTTGCGACGGCAAAAGGCCCGGCCGCCTGGGGATGACGCCGGAATGCCGCCCGCCCGTCACGCGTCGCCGACGACTCAGGGGGAAACAGAAAGTGATCGTGGAGAATTCCGCGATCGTGGCGAAGGGACTGGGCGTCCGCCGTGGGGGACGGTGGGTGCTGCGGCCTGTCTCCTTCGGCCTGCCGGAAGGCGCGGTCGGGATCGCCGGCCCTGCCGGCTCCGGCACGTCGGACCTGCTCGCCACGCTCGCGACACTGCGTCGGCCGCACACGGGCCGTCTTGAGGTGCTTGGCCACGACTCAGGCACCCGGGGCGGGCTGCGTCTGCTGCGCTCCCGCATCGGGTTCCTGCCCGCCGACTCCCCCTGGGCGGCGAGCTCGACGGTCGGCGACTTCGTGGCCTATGCGGCCTACTACCAGCGGCGGCCCGCGACGTCCGTCGAGAAGGTGCTGGACGGCTTGGACCTGCGTGACGTGGCCGGGTGGCCGCTCAGTTCGCTGCCCCCCGACCTGCGGGTGCGCGCGGGCCTCGCCGCGGCGTGTGTACACGAACCGGACATCGCGTTCCTCGACCAGCCCTTCGCGGGGCTTTCCGACGCCGCGGCCGCCGAGCTCGGCCCGCTGATCGCCGCCGCCGCGCCGACCGTCGTGGTCACCGCGACCGACACCGCCCCGCTCAGCCCCTGGTGCGACAGCGTGCTCGTGCTGCACCACTGCCGCCTCACCCCCGCCGACCGCGCCCCGGCCCCCGTCCCCACCCCCGGCACCCCGTCAAAGACGGGAAAACCCTCGCCGAGGCCGGGCGACACCACCTTGACCAAGACACGCGACAGCGCCCTGGCCCACGGACCGGGCGACCGAGCGCTGGCCAACGGGCCGGGTGACAGCGCGCTGAGCAAGGCGGGCGACAGCGCGCTGGGCAACAGGCCGGGCGACAGCGCCTTGACCAAGGCGGGCGACCGAGCGCTGAGCGGCAGGCCGGGCGACGGCGTCTTGAGCAAGGCGGGCAGCAGCGCCCTGGGCAACGGGCCGGGCGAGAGCGTCTTGGGCAACGGGCCGGGTGAGGGCGCGCTGAGCGGCAGGCCGGGCGATGGCCTCTCGGGTAACAGGCCGGGCGATGGCGTCGCGGGTAGCAGGCCGGGCGATGGCGTCGCGGGTAGCAGGGCGGATGGCAGCGCGCTGGGGGGCGGGGCGGGTGACGGTGTGTTGGGCAAGGAGCCTGTGCGGGCTGCGCTTTCGGGTGCCGTGCGCGGCCAGACCCCGCTGCCGTGCGGCTGACGCGGCGTGAGTGACCTCGCTCGGGCGGTACGGCCCGCACGGATCGCGCGCGTGGCAAGGGTCATGCGCGTCGACGCGCGGCGCTGGTCGCTGCTCGTCGCGCTGCCCGCGCTCGCCGGGATCGGCGCGGTCGCGGGGTGGCGGTCGCTGCCCGTCGGCCTGCACGACTGGGACGGCACGGTACGCGCGGCCGAGGCGTCGGTGCGGTGGGCCGGGCCCGCCGCGGCCGCGCTCGCGGCGTGGACCGGCGTGCGCGGCAGGCGGCTCGACTACCTGCGCGCGCTTGCCGCCCGCTCCCCCGCCGCCGCGCCGCTGCACGACCTCGCGCTGCTGGTCGCGGTCGCGGTGGCCGCGCACCTGTGCGGCTGGGCGCTCGTCGCGGGACGGCTGCTCGGCGACGGCGGATTCGGCGCGGCGCAGGCGGCCGCGCTCGCGGCGGGCGCGTGCGCGACGGCGCTGCTCGTCGTCGCCGGATACCTCGTCGGACGGGTCAGGCCGCATCCCGCATCCGTCCCGGCCGTCGCGGTGGCGGCGTGGGCGTGGTGCTCGTTCCGGCCGGGACCGGCCTGGGCGGTGCTGCCCCCGGCGCGGCTCGGGCCCGTCGACCCGTTCGAGGAGCTGCTGGCGCGGGTCCCCGCCGCGCAGGCGGGCTGGGCGGCGGGCCTCGCGGTCGCGCTCGTACTCGCATACACCGCGTGGATCACCCGGCGGTCCCGGCTGCTCGCCCCGGTCTGCCTCGCGCTCGGCGCGGTCGTCGGCTGCACCGCGTGGCTCGAGGCGACGGGCGAGGACGTCGCGGTTCCGGCCCGGCCCACGTACGTGTGCCGCGAGTGGCCGGTGGTCGTGTGCGTCCATCCGGCGCTGCGCGAGGCGCTGCCGACGCTCGGCGCGGCGATCGCGCCGCTGGCCACCCGGCTCGCGGGCACCCCCGGCGCGATCGCGCGGATCGAGCAGATCCCCGGCCGCGAGCCGGTGCGGGTCGCGCGCGGGGTCGTCGGCTTCCACCTGGCCGACCTGTCGCCCGGCTACGAGCGCCGCGTGGTGCGCGAGCTCGGCGCGGCCCTCGGCGGCTGCGGCGCGGGCGCGCGCACCGGATACCAGGCGATGGTGGTCTCCTGGCTGCTCGACGAGCCCATGCCGGTCAGGCCCATCACCGCCTTCGCGCACTGGGCCGAGGGCCAGCGCCGCGAGTGGTTCGCCCGCAACTACCGCTTCTTCCGCTCCTGCGAACTAAGCCGCGCCCACTTCATGTAACCCCCGCCCACCCGGACACGGCCCCGGACCCGTCAGGTCCGGGCCGCGAGCCTTCGGCCCGCTCGAAACGCGGGCCGCGAGCCCGTCAGGACCGCGCGCCAGGCGGACGTCGCGCGGGTCAGACCTGGCGGAACGCGGGCGTCGAGGCCCCGCCGTGCCCGCTCGGAACGCGGGTCGCGAGCCCGTCAGGGCCGCGCGGTAGGCGGGCGTCGCGCGGGTCAGACCTGGGCGGAACGCGGGCGTTGAGGCCCCGCCGTGCCCGCTCGGAACGCGGGCCGCGAGCCCGTCAGGGTCGCGCGGTAGGCGGGCGTCGCGCGGGTCAGACCTGGGCGGAACGCCCGCCGTGCCCGCTTGGAACGTGGGGCGCGGGCGCGTCAGGGGCGCGGGTCAGGCTTGGGCGGGTGTGGTGGTGGGCTCGTTGATCCAGTGCTTTTCTACGAAGAAGGGGGCGATGGGGAGGACTGAGGCGACGAGGGCGAGGAAGGCGCGGGTGAGGGTCCAGCGGAGGGGGCGGAAGCAGAGGGCGACGAGGCCGACGTAGGCAAGGAACAGCGCGCCGTGCGCCGCGCCGACGATCGACACCGCGACGGGGATGTCCGCGAGGTACTTGAGCGGCATCGCCACGAGGAGCAGGAGCAGGAACGAGGTCGCCTCGGCGAGGGAGACGTAGCGGAAGACTCGGATCACGTCCCCCAAGGTAAGGCCATGATCACGAGAAGGTCATCCGACCCCTGAATGAGGGGGCTTCCGGCCGGGGACACTTCCCCGTATGAACCCCACGAAATCAGGGCGGGACGCCGAAGACTCCGGCACGGAGGCCGCCGCCCCCAGGTCGTCGTCCGGACGGGTCCTCAAGGCGGGCGCCGTCGTCGTGGTGCTCGCCGTCCTCTACGCGGTGGCACAGGGCTTCAGCCTGCTGCCGAGCTGGACCGATCCGTTCGGCCTGTCGACCAAGGACAGGTCGGGCCCCGCGGTGCTGAAGTCGATCAAGGACCTGTCGCGGTACGAGGCGGCGACGGGCCAGTTCCAGGTCGTCGTGGACCTGGAGAAGGACGCCAAGTTCCTGCCGGACGCGATCCGCGGCCAGCGGACCCTGTTCGTCGGCGTCGGCAGCGTCGACGCCTACGTCGACTTCTCGAAGATCGACGACGTCGAGGTCAACGCCGACCGCACCGAGGTCACGATCACGCTCCCGGCCGCCGCGCTGGAGAACGCCGCGCTCGACAACGACAAGTCCTACGTGTTCGCCACCGAGCGCGGGCTGATCGACCGCTTCGGCGACTTCTTCTCGAGCAACCCCAACGACCAGCAGCAGGTGTACAAGCTGGCCGAGGACAAGATCGAGGAGGCCGCCGAGGCGTCGGGGCTGAAGGAACGCGCGGACGCCAACACACGGCAGATGCTGGAGAACCTGATGAAGGCGCTCGGCTTCGAGAAGGTCACCATCAACGGCCCACAGGGCTAGTACGCCGAACACACGAGGGGCGCGGCCGCACCGGCCGCGCCCCTTCCGCGTCTATCTCGGGTCCGCCTCGGGTCAGACCTTGACGATCAGCGCGTCGCCCTGGCCCCCGCCGCCGCACAGCGCCGCCGCGCCGACGCCGCCGCCGCGCCGCTTGAGCTCGTGCGCGAGGGTCAGCACGATCCGCGCGCCGGACATGCCGATCGGGTGGCCGAGCGCGATGCCGCCGCCGTTGACGTTGACGATGTCGGCCGACAGGCCAAGGTCCTCCGCCGACTTGATGCCGACCGCCGCGAACGCCTCGTTGATCTCCACGAGGTCGAGGTCGGCGACGGCGAGCCCGGCCTTGCCGAGCGCGTGCTCGATCGCCCGGGACGGCTGGGAGTGCAGCGAGTTGTCCGGACCCGCGACGTTGCCGTGCGACACGATCTCCGCGAGCCAGGTCAGGCCCAGCTCCTCGGCCTTGGCCTTGGACATGACGACGACCGCGCACGCGCCGTCGGAGATCTGCGACGACGAGCCCGCCGTGATCGTCCCGTCCTTGGCGAAGGCGGGACGCAGCCTGCCCAGCGACTCGGCGGTGGTGTCGGCGCGGATGCCCTCGTCCTCGGCGAACACCACCGGGTCGCCCTTACGGGTCGGGATCTCCACCGGCACGATCTCGTCGGCGAGCACCCCGTTCTTCGTCGCGGCCGCAGCGCGCTGGTGGGAGCGCGCGGCGAACTCGTCCTGCGACTCGCGGGAAAGCCCGAGCCTGGCGTTGACGCGCTCGGTCGACTCGCCCATGGGGATCGCGTCGAACGCGTCGGTGAGGCCGTCGAAGGCCATGTGGTCGAGGACCTCGATCGAGCCGTACTTGTAGCCCGCGCGGGACTTCGGCAGCAGGTGCGGCGCGTTGGTCATCGACTCCATGCCGCCCGCGACGACGACGTCGAACTCGCCCGCGCGGATCAGCTGGTCGGCGAGGGCGATCGCGTCGAGGCCGGACAGGCACACCTTGTTGATCGTCAGCGACGGGACGGTCATCGGGATGCCCGCGTTGACCGCGGCCTGGCGCGAGGGGATCTGGCCCGCGCCCGCCTGGAGCACCTGGCCCATGATCACGTACTGGACGTCGGCGGGCGCGACGCCCGACCGCTCGAGCGCCGCCTTGATCGCGAATCCGCCCAGGTCGGTGGCGCTAAAGTCCTTGAGGGAGCCCTGGAGGCGCCCGATGGGCGTCCGGGCTCCGGCGATGATCACAGAAGTCATAACTAGGGGGCCTCCCAAGCCGCGGCTCTCGTCGTTTGCCACGATACCCAGCAGCCCCACACCGAGTTTCTGGAGGGTTCGCCCCATGTTGTCCCGCATCGACCACATCGGTATCGCCTGCCACGACCTCGACGCGACTGTCGAGTTCTACAAGCAGACCTACGGCTTCACCGACGCCCACTTCGAGGTGAACGAGGAGCAGGGCGTCCGCGAGTGCATGCTCAAGATCAACGACACCGGCGACGGGGCCGCGTCGTACATCCAGCTCATCACCCCGATCCGGGACGACTCGACAGTCGCCAAGTGGCTGGAGAAGAACGGCGAGGGCGTCCACCACATCGCGTTCGGCACCGACGGCTCCGACGTCCAGGAGGAGGCCGACGGGATCGCGGGCAAGGGCGTCCGGGTGCTTTACGAGCAGCCGCGCCGGGGGTCGATGGGGTCGCGCATCACCTTCCTGCACCCGAAGGACTGCCACGGCGTCCTGACGGAACTGGTGCAGAAGGCCGAGTGACGGGCACGGGTGACGGCCGGGCCGAAATTACCCGGGCGGAAGGCCGGGAAATCACCAGAACATTGGGAGTAGTCCGGCGTTGCCTGTTTCGTGACGTTATCGAAATCGCCCGGTCACGCACCGGGGTTTCCATGGACGTCTCGGCCTTCATGTCCGGTTCGTCGCGTCACTCTGCGTGGAGAAGCAGGTCTCGAACGCCCATGCGGGAAAAGTAACAAATCCGACAATCTACGCAGTGCGTTCAGATGAGCCCCCAACACGGCAGCGTCGGGAGTACGCTGCTCTCGCCGGAAGAAGCTCTGCGCACCGTCAGGCCATCAACCGGTTGTGAAGTCACACAGATGACCCCGGCCCACTCGTCACACCAGGATTGAGCCTCCATGCAGTCCGACATCGACGCCCAGCTCAGCAACTTCTTCGAAGACACCCCCGCCAAGGAGTTCGACGTAGTCCTCCGCGGCTACGACCGCCACCAGGTGGACGAGCACATCAAGCAGCTCGACAACGAGGTGCGCAAGTCCACCGAGCAGGCGGGCGCGCTCCAGCGCGAGCTCTCCGACGCCCACCGCCAGCTCCAGGAGCAGGAGCGGCCGACCTACTCGGGTCTGGGCGCCCGCATCGAGCAGCTGCTGCGCCTCGCCGAGGAGCAGGCGACCGAACTCGTCGGCGCCGCGCGCTCGGAGGCCAACGAGATCAAGGCCGCCGCGAAGGTGGACGCCGCCGAACTGCGCGCGACCGCCGAGAACGACGCGTCCGAACTGCGCGCCACCGCCCAGCGCGAGGGCGACGACATGCGCAACACCGCCGAGCGCGAGGCCGACGAGGTCCGCACCAGCGCCCGCCGCGAGGCCGACGAGCTGACGTCGACCACCGAGCGCGAGGTCGCCAAGCTGCGCGCCACCGCCGACCACGAGGTCGCCGAGAAGCGGGCCAGCGCCGAGCGTGAGATCGCCAAGCTGCGCACCACCACCGAGCGCGAGGTCGCGCAGCTGCGCGCGTCCACCAAGCGCGAGCGCGACGAGATCCTGACGACCGCCAAGCGGCAGGCCGACGAGATGCGCGCGCAGGCGCAGCGCATCCTCGAGGAGTCCGAGGCACAGCGCGCGCAGGCCGAGGCCGAGTTCGAGATCCAGCTCGCGGCCCGCCGCGAGGAGGCCGACCGCCAGGACGCCGAGCGCCACGCCGCCGCCCAGGCCGCGACGCAGAAGCTCGTCGCCGAGGCCGAGCAGCGGGCGTCGTCCGCCGAGCAGCGGGCGGCCAAGGCCACCCAGCAGGCCGAGCAGACCCGTCGCGAGGCCGACAGCCACGCCAAGCAGCTCATGGCGAACGCGCGCAAGAACTCCGACAACGTCATCGCCGAGGCCAAGTCGCAGGCCGAGCAGCTGCTCGCCGAGACCAAGGCCGAGGCCGAGCGCATCCGCACCGCGGCGCAGCGCCAGGTGGACGAGCTGACCCGTCAGCGCGACTCCATCACCAGCCACCTCAACCAGCTGCGCCAGCTCATCGGCGGCGTCGCCCCGGTCATGTCGCCCCCCGAGGTCGCCGCGCCGGAGCCCGCCCCCGCGGTCGCCGCGCCCGAGCCGAAGGCGGCCCCCGCCGCCAAGGCCGGCGCGAAGAAGCCCGCCGCCGCCGGAGACGACGACGACTGGTGGCAGGAGTAACGCCCTCCCGCTGAAGGCGTGATCCGAACAGACAGTGCCGGACCAGTGTGACTGTGCCGGAAGAAGGGGCCCGAGGTCGGCAACGACCCCGGGCCCTTCGGCGTCTACCACTGCGGGCCTTTTTGTCGGCTACGGTAGATCGTCGTATCGGGTGAGGAGAGCGCATGCGGGATTCCAGCGCGAATCCGTCGGCGGACCATGACCCCGCCACGGTCCCGGACCAGACGACCCCCAACCCACCCCCTCCCAACACACCGGAACAAACGGGCGTCCCGGAGCAGGCGGGGACTTCCGCGCACGCGGGCGTCGCGGAGCAGGTGAGCGCGCCCGGGCAGACCGGTGCTCCGAAGGAGACCGGGCCTTCCGCGAAGGCGGGCGTCCCGGAACAGCCCAGCGACCCGGACCAGGCGGGCGCGGTCGGGCAGGCAGGGGTGCCGGAGCAGGCGGGGACTCCCGCGAAGGCGGGCGTCCCGGAACAGGCGGGCGCGGGCGAGCAGGCGGAGGCGCCGGAGCAGGGCGGGGTTGCGGAAGGTGCGGGGAGTCCCGTGAAGGCGGGTGGGCGGCCGGTGCCGCTGCCGCCCGGGGCGGAGCCTCCTGCGGTCTATCCGGCCGATCCGTTGACGGACATGGGGCAGCGGCATCGGGAGGCGGGGGTCACCGACCTACTGCCGTTCGGGACGCCGGGGCGGCCGCTCAGCCGGTTCCATCCGTTCGTGTTCGGGTTCTCCTCGGTGCTCGGCGGCATCTTCGCGTGGCTGCTCGTCCAGGCGGTGCTCGACGTGCGGCAGGTGCTCATCCTGCTCACCATCTCGCTGTTCCTCGCGGTCGGGCTCAACCCCGGCGTCGAGCGGCTCGTGCAGGTCGGGCTTTCGCGCGGCAGGGCCGTCGCGGTGGTGTTCCTCGCGGTCGCGCTGTTCCTCACCGGCATCGGCTGGGCCGTCGTGCCGCCCGTCGTCACCGAGATCAGCAAGTTCGCCGAGCACGTCCCGGAGTACATCGGGCAGCTCCAGGAGAACAAGCGCATCGCCGAGTTCGACGCGCGCTACAACCTGCTGGAGACCGCACAGCAGAAGCTGCTGGAATCCAACTTCCAGGCGAGCGTCGCCGACTGGGCGCTGGGCGTCGGCAAGGGCGCGCTGTCGGCCATCTTCAACACCTTCACCGTCCTGATCCTCACCCTGTACTTCCTCGCGGCACTGCCGCAGATGAAGAACTTCTTCTACCGGTTCACCCCGCGCACCCGCCGCGCGCGCATCGCGCTGCTCGGCGACGAGATCCTCGACCAGATCGGCGGCTACGTCTCCGGCGCGGCGCTCATCTCGCTCATCGCGAGCGTGTCGGCGTACATCTTCCTCAGCATCGTCGGCGTGCCCTACGCGGCGGTGCTCGCCCTCATCGTCGCGATGACCGGCCTGATCCCGATGGTCGGCGCGACGATCGGCGGCGCGACGGTCACGCTCGTCGGTTTCCTCACCGGCGTGCCCGAGGGCATCGCGTGCGCCATCTTCTTCGTGCTGTACCAGCAGGTCGAGAACTACTTCATCTACCCGCGCATCATGGAGCGCTCGGTCAACGTCCAGCCCGTCGTGACGGTCATCGCCGCGCTCGTCGGCGGCAGCCTGATGGGCGTCACCGGCGCGCTGCTCGCGATCCCGGTCGCGGCGGCGATCTCGCTCATCATCCGCGAGGTCGTCCACCCGCGCCAGGACGCCCGCTGACGGTCACACCGTCGACTTGGCGACCGCGCTGACGAAGTCGGCGACCGACTGGTTGAACAGGTCGGGCTGCTCGATCGACGTCAGATGGCCCGACCTGGGGATGACGTGCAGCTCGGCGTTCGGCAGCGCGTCGGCCATGTGCCGCGCGTCGGCCTCGGTGGTGATGCCGTCCTCCGCGCCGACGATGACCAGCGTCGGGACCCGGACCGAGCGCAGTGTCTCGGTGCTGTCGGGACGGCCCGCCATCGCCCGCTGCGCCCACGCGGCGGCCTTCGGCGGCGTCGCCTGGACCAGGCCACGGATGCGTCCGTAGACAAGGGCGCGCTGCCGCATCGTCGTCGGCCCGACGAGCTTGGGCAGCACCTCTTCGGTCAGCGCGGCGACGCTGCCCTCGGCGGTGAGCCGCTCGGCCATCCGCAACCGGTTCTCGCGTGCCGCGTCGGGGTCGGCGGTCGCCTTGGTGTCGGCGAGGACGAGTCCGCGCACCCGCTCGGGATGCCTGCGGCACAGCGCCATCGCCACATAACCGCCCATCGACAGCCCGCCGATCACCGCGCGCGGGATGTTCTTGGACTTCAGCAGCGCGGCGACGTCGTCGGCCATGGTGTCCACCGACGGCTCCGCCGCGCCGAGTACCGAGCCGCCGAACCCGCGCAGATCAGGAGTGATCACCCGGAACCGACCGGACAGTGCCTCGCGTTGCGGGAGCCACATCGAGGAGGACAGGGGGAAGGCGTGCAGGAGTACGAGCGGAGTGCCTTGACCGACGTCCCGAGCGTACAACTGCATCAGCAATCCCCTTAGAACACCTTGAAACGGTTCAACGCACACTTCCGTACCCGGCTGATCAGGAAAACACCGCGGGCTGGCCGTGTGCGGTCACCGGGCGTCAGAAGGAGACGGGCAGCGGCCAGGACGCCGGCGCGACACGCTTGACGATCTCGTTCAGCACCACCTGCACCGAGGGCTCACCGACCCACAGGTGCTTGGCCCCCGGCACGCCGACGACCTCCGCCTGCGGCACCCGCGCGAAGCGGTGCGCCGCCTCGGGCGGCCTCAGGTAGTCGTCGAGCTCGGGGACGAGCGCGGTCAGCGGGCGGCCGTCGGCGGCCCAGGCGTCGAGGTCGGCGTCGGTCGCGCGGTGCAGCGGCGGCGACAGCAGGATCGCGCCGCGCACCGACGGGTCGAGCCCCCACTTGAGCGCGAGCTCGGTCCCGAACGACCAGCCGACGAGCCACACGTTCGGCAGGTCGTGGTACTCGGCGAACTCCAGCGCGGCCGCGACGTCGTAGCGCTCGCCCTCGCCGCCGTCGAACGCGCCCTGGGAGGTGCCGCGCTCGCTGGTCGTGCCGCGCGTGTTGAAACGCAGCACCGCGAGGTCGGCGAGCGCGGGAAGCCGGTAGGACGCCTTGCGCAGCACGTGGCTGTCCATCATGCCACCGTGCGTCGGCAGCGGGTGCAGGCAGACGAGCGTCGCGACGGGGTCGCGGCCCTCGGGCAGCGCGAGTTCCCCGACGAGTTCGAGTCCGTCGCCGGTGTGCAGCGTGATGTCCTCACGCCGCGCGGGCAGCACGGTGGCCGCCCTGATCTCCGTGGTCATGTCACCTTCTGGGTCGTCGGTGCAGCCTTGCCGACCAGCACGGCCGGTGCCAGTGCCGCCGGTCGTCGGGGCCGCCGCGGTCGGCGGGCCAGGTGACGAGGTGCGGGGTGCCCGGGGGGATCAGCTGGTCGCAGCCCGGACACCGGTAGCTCTTGACCGCCGCGCCCGCGCTCACCGTGCGGACGTGCCACTCGCCGTCGGGCTCCTGCCTTGTCTCCTGCACGCCGAACGCCGACAGCGGACGGGCTCCGCCGTCGCCTCGACGGTTCTTGCGCGCCATGATCTGTAGGTTATGCGAGGTCAGTCGGTCCAGGCTCCGCGCTCGCGCAGGGCCGCGATCGGGCCGACGGGGAAGCCGCAGCCGAGCGTCATGGCGGCGTCGGCGTCGTCGGCGGTGCAGTAGCCGCTGCGGACCATCTCGGCCGCGTCCTCGAGGTACGGACCGTACAGGCTCTCGGCGATCTCCGCCGACGCGGTGCCCTCGACGGGCGCGACGACGGTGCCGGAGCCCGCGCGCTCGTAGGTGTAGAAGCCGCCGCCGGACTTGCGGCCGACCGAGCCCTCGCCGACCAGCTTGCGCAGGATGCCCGCGGGCGCGTGCCTGGGCGAGCCCGAGTCGGCGTGGACGGCCTCGAGGACCTCAAGGCACGTGTCGAGGCCGATGAGGTCCATCAGGGTCAGCGGGCCCATGGGCAGGCCGAGGTCCTTCAGGGAGGCGTCGATGTCCTCCTTGGCGACGCCGGACTCCACGAGCTGGGCGGCCGGGCCGAGCAGCCCGAACAGCAGCCGGTTGGCGACGAACCCGGCGCGGTCCCCGATCGTCACCGGGACCTTGCCCAGGTCGCGGACCAGCGCGGTGACGGCCTCGACGTACTCGGGCCGCGAACGCTCGCTGTAGATCACCTCGACGAGCTTCATCACGGGGGCCGGGTTGAAAAAGTGCACGCCGACGATGGATTCCGGCCGCGAGGTCGCCGCGGCGATCTCCGTCACCGAAAGGGACGAGGTGTTCGTGGCGAGCACCGCGTCGGGCCGGCAGACCTCGTCCAGCTGGGCGAAGACCTTGGCCTTCAGCGAGATCAGCTCGGGCACCGCCTCGATCACCAGGTCGCAGTCGGCGAGGGCCTTGAAGTCGGTGCTGAAGGTGATCCGGCCGAGGATCTCGTCGCGGGCCTCCTCGGTGAGCTTGCCGCGGGTGACCGCGCGGGCGGTGGAGCCCTCGATGCCAGTTCTGCCGCGCTCGAGCGCCGTGTCGTTCACCTCGACGCCCACCGTCTCGACGCCGCCGCGGGCCAGCACCTCGGCGATGCCAGCGCCCATCGTGCCGAGTCCGACCACACCCACCTTGCCGAAGCCCATAGCCGTTCCTCTCAAGCCGTCACTGTGCAGAAGTCTGGCAGACGCCTCCGGCGGGCAGGCAGACGACCATGCGCTTCGGACTCTTCCTCCCCGCCGGGCAGTGGCCCGGCCAGTCCCCCGCCGACGCCCTGCGCCGCACCGTCACGCTGGCCAGAGCCGCCGAGGACGCCGGTTTCGACGAGGTATGGCTCGCCGAACACCACTTCATGACCTACGGGGTGTGCCCGTCGGCGACGGTCCTGGCCGGGCACCTGCTGGCGGCCACGTCACGGATCGCGGTCGGCACCGCCGTCGCGGTCCTCTCCGCCCGGCACCCGGTCGCCCTCGCCGAGGAGGCCGCGCTCCTGGCGTCCCTGGCCCCCGGCCGCTTCCTGCTCGGCATCGGCCGCGGCGGCCCCTGGCGCGAACTCGAGGTCCTCGGCACCGGCCTCGACCGCTACGACCATGCCTTTCCCGAATCCCTGGACCTCCTCCTCACCTGCCTGACCCCCACAGAACCCCAAGAATCCCCCGAGCGCGGGCACAACACCCGCGCACACGACGGGGGCCGCGCCGACGCCGACGCCCGGGAATCCGCCGAGCACGGGCCTGACGCCCGCGCGTGGGGTGGGGGCCGTGCTGTTGCGGCGGAGGGGAGGTTCTTCAGGTTTCGGGAGGTGCCGTTTGTGCCGGTGCCCGAGGTGGCGCCGCCCGTGTTCCTGGCGTGTACCAGTCCCGCGTCGGAGGAGCTCGCGGCGCGGCGGGGGTTGCCGATGCTGCTCGGGATGCATGTGGGCGATGCGGAGAAGGCGGAGGCGATCGCGCGGTACCGCGCGCTGGGCGGGCCTCGGGAGGTCGGGCATGTGGCGACGGGGCTCGCCTGGGTGGGGCGTAGCCGTGCGGAGGCCCAGAAGACCGTCAGGGCGGAGCTGCCGCGCTGGATGGGTCCCGGCCTGGCCGGATACGTCGCGGTCGACGGACGGCCTCGTCAGCAGCGCGATGCGGCCGCCTACGCGGCCGAACTCGCCGAGATGCACGCCGTGGGCGACGCGGACGACTGCACGGCGGCCCTGGAGCGCGCCTGCGCCGTCCCGGGCGTCGAGCGCGTCGTGCTGCTCGCCGAGTGCGCCGCCGACCCCCGGCGCGTCCTGGAAAACGTGCGGAGCCTCGGCAGGGACGTCCTGCCGAGGCTCCGGGTGCCCGTCAGCAGTCGCGCAGGTGCGGCTGCTGGTTGAGGATCTGCTCGCGTGCCGTGACGAACTGCCGGTAGGTGTCGGTGTCCCCGGCCTTGCCGGGGAAGACCGCGACCCGATGGCAGTTCTGGAATGCCAGCTTGACGCCGAAGTAGCGCTCGATACTGCCGCGCATGGCGTCACTCGCCAGAACTCGCAGGAGCTGCCCGCGCGCCTGCTCGTCCGGAGGAGGGGTCTGGTTGTCGGCGAAGTCGCCTCCTGCGACTTCGAGATCGGCGACCAGACCGCTGATCAGATCCCAGGCGTACGGGAGCGAGGTCCGGATGCACTCGACGAACGTCGCGTCGTCGATCTCACCTTGCTGTGCTCTCGCGAGCAGTTGGGGGGAGACATCAAGGGACATGCGTGTGGCTTCCTTCCGCCGAAGTGTCCACCGGTGACGCTAATCACCTTTTCGTGAGACGTCCAGTGTGAACGCGTACGGAAAGCGAGCTTTCGCTGACAAACCCGTGACATTTCCCTTACCCGGCAGACTTCCACCCCGGCGCCGCGCTGGGCGGGCGCGCGCCGGGCGCGGTCACCAGAACATGAAGACCGAGTGCCCGACCTGCGCGAAGTCCCGTGGGATGCCGAACAGGCCGGTGATCGCGTAGATCACCGAGAAGAACGCCCGGTTCAGCGGCGGTATCCACAGCAGCGCGATCAGGCCGATGAACACCCACATCCCGTACGGCGCGACCTTGTTGACGAACGCGCGCGGCAGGTACGGCTCCCAGATGCCGAAGCCGTCGAGCCCCGGCACGGGCAGCAGGTTCAGCACCGCCGCGGTGATCTGGAGGAAGCCGAGGAAGGCCAGCGCCACCCAGAACACCGCGTGGTCCGGCCCCGCCCACTGGTGGATCGCCGCCCCGCACAGCAGCGCGAACACGATGTTGGTGAGCGGCCCGGCGAAGGACACCATGCTGTGCCTGAGCCTGCCCTGAATCGCGCCGCGGTCGATCCATACCGCGCCGCCGGGCAGGCCGATGCCGCCGAGCATCAGGAACAGCACGGGGAGCACGATGCTGAGCGTCATGTCGGTGTACTTCAGCGGGTCGAGCGTGAGGTAGCCGCGCGCGGCCACCGAGCGGTCGCCGAAGCGGTGCGCGAGCGCGGCGTGGCCGAACTCGTGCAGGCACAGGGACACCACCCATGCGCCCAGCACGAAGCCGAACACCGCGAGGCCCGCCTGGCTCGACGGCCCCACCCCCGGCTCCCAGGCCGACCACCACACCAGCAGGCCGCACACGACCGTGAAGGCCACGATGCCGAGGAAGACCGGGCTGATCCCCCTGCCCGAACCGCGCTGTGTCTGTCTCACGAGCCGAACGCTACCCGCAGGCCCCCACTTCCGCTTCCGGCCCTGTGGATAACTCTTCGGCGACGATCGGGCCGCGCGGGACGTCAGGGGATGAGGGCCGGGACGACGTAGGTGCGCAGGAACTTCGCGGTCTCGGCCTCCGGGCGGTCCAGCGGGGCGAGGCTGAGCGAGGAGATGAGCCGGAACAGGAACTCCACGGTCCCGTTGACCTCGAGGCCGGGACGCAGCAGGCCCGCGTCGCGCGCGGCGCGGAAGTAGGGCTCGACCCGCTCGGCGCACAGGTCCATGGCCCGCTGCGACGACTGCGCGAGCGCCTTGTGCGTGTGCCCGACGGCCTCGGGCGCGAACAGCGCGGCGAACTTCGGCTCGCCCTGCACGAACCGCACGGCGTCGAGCACCCCCGCGACGACGGCCTCCGCCGGGTCGAGCTCGGCGGGCACGTTCGCGACGAGTCCGTCGAGGAAGCGCCCGACGTCGCGCAGGAACACCGCGAGGATCAGCTCGTCGCGGCCGCCGGAGAAGTTGCGGTACAGCGTGGCCCGCGACATGCCCGCCGCGTGCGCGACGTCCTCGACCGTCGTCTTGGCGACGCCGAAGCGCGCGAAGCACTCCTCGGCGGCGTCCACGATCCGCTCGGCCGACGACCTGGCCCCCGAGGCCCCCGAGGCCCCCGAAGCCCCCGAAGCGGGCGGCTCGGCGGCGGACGGCGGCGGGAAGGACGCGGAGGGCGTGGCGGCACCGGAGGGCATGGTCACACCCTATCCGTGAGACACCACTTGCAATTTGTCTCAGCACTCCGTAAGTATGTGCTTATGAACCTCAGGAAACAGATCGATGACTCCTACTGGGGCATGCTCGCCGCCGCGCACCTCCCCGGCGAGCAGTACACCGAGCCCGTCGGCGACCCCGGCCTCTTCGGCCCCGGCTCGGCCGTCTGGTACGTGCACGGCGACGTCTCCGGCGTCCTGGGCGGCGTGTCCGGGCTGCTGCTGGGCACGCTCAACGAACCCGTCACGCACGGCACGAACCAGCACTCGAACTACCTCCAGGACCCGATCCGCCGCCTCGGGTTCACCAGCAGCTTCGTCAGCGGCATGACGTACGGCGCGACGCCCGTCGCGGAGAAGCTCGCCGGAATCGTCAGGACCATGCACAAACGCGTGCACGGCACGATGCCCGACGGCCGCCCCTATTCCGCGACGAGTTCCGCCGACATCATCTGGACCGGGATCACCCAGTCCGCGCAGGCCGCCAAAGCCCATCAGCGCTACCACCCGAAGCCCCTCGACGGAAAAGGAATAGACGAGTATTTCGCGCAATACGCCGTCGTCTCGGAAATGCTCGGCGCGACCGACGTGCCCAAGTCGCGCGCCGACGTCGCCGACTACTTCGCGATGATGCGCCCGCGTCTCACCGTCTCGGAGGAGACCCTCGAAGCCATCGGGTTCCTACGCGGCCCGGTGGGCGGCGACCCCGTCACCCGCTACTCCACGCAGGTCATCAGCCGTGTCGCGACCGACCTGCTGCCGTCGTGGGCCAAGCGGCTGCTGGGCCTCACGCCGCGCACCCCGCTCGGCCCGCTGGCCGCCCGCGCGGCAGGACACGCCCTCACCCGGACGCTCCGCTACGGCGTCCACCAGCGGATCGTGGAGGAGGCGCACGCCCGCGTCGGCGTCCCTTATCCGTCAGGTATTTCCGACAAGAAGTTGTTTTTCCGATAATTGACCAAGCACAAGCGCGACGACAAGATTCACCATCACCCTTCTCGGACAGGTCATCGGATAACGATCTCTCCGGGAGGATGCATGATCAAGCTCCTGCTCTGTGCGGCGAGCGCCGCGGCCGTCCTGGCCACGACACCGTCCGCCTTCGCGTCGACGTCGACGATTCCCGCAGCTCCACCACCGGCGAAGCCGGCGAACCCGAGCACTGCCGTGGCCGCGGACTCCTCCGCCACGGCGGGCGCAAGGCTCGCCGCGCCCAAGGTGGACGACCAGCTGCGCCGCTACCGGGTCTCGGTGCGCCTCGACCTCCAGGACCACCGGCGTGACCGGTCCCTGCTCGAGGTACAGATCCAACGTTCCGACACCAACCGCGTCCTGCGTGACGCGCGCGCGTGCCTCCAGCGCAGGGAGGTCCGCGGGTACGACCGCCGCTTCGTGACGGTCTCGTGCCGCCGCACCGACCGGTTCGGGCAGACCGGCTGGGTGCTGCGCAACAACCGCACCTACCGTGTGTTCGTGCCGGGCACGCGGACGCACTATGCCAGGTACACCTACTCGTTCAGCCCCGACCTCTGACAAGGGGGATGACTGACAAGGGGGACGACTGACGAGACGGGCGCCGGAACGAGCGGCGCGCATCGGGCACGGGCCGCCTCCCGGGACACCCGCGCAAGGGTTCACCCGCGCGCGGGCCTCAGGAGGCGGCTCACCGCGTTAGAAGAGCATCCCTTCCTTCTCGATGCCGCGCAGCGCGTCGTAGTCGAGGGTGACGGTGTCGATGCCGCGGTCATGCGCCAGGACGCGCGCCTGCGGCTTGATCTCCTGCGCGGCGAACACGCCCTTCACCGGGGCGAGCAGCGGGTCGCGGTTCAGCAGTTCCAGGTACCTGGTGAGCTGCTCGACGCCGTCGATCTCGCCGCGCCGCTTGATCTCGACCGCGACGGTGCCGCCGGACGCGTCGCGGCACAGGATGTCGACGGGCCCGATGGCCGTCGGGTACTCGCGGCGGACCAGCCGGTACCCCTCGCCCAGCGTGGTGATGTGCTCGGCGAGCAGTTCCTGCAGGTGCGCCTCGACGCCGTCCTTCTGCAGGCCGGGGTCGACGCCGAGCTCGTGGGTGTGGTCGTGCAGGATCTCGAAGATCGTGAGGATGAGCTGTTCGCCCGACTTGCCGTGCGTGACCGTCCACTTCGCGATGGCCCCGTGCTCGGTGTAGGGCTCCTCGCGTACCGAGCAGGGCGGGTTCATCCAGTTCAGCGGCTTGAAAGCTCGGTCGTCGGCGTGGATCGAGACGCTGCCGTCGGCCTTCATCAGCACGAGGCGGGTCGCGAGAGGCAGATGGGCGGTGAGCCGCCCCACGTAGTCCACGGAGCAGCGGGCGATGACGAGACGCATGGGCCAAGTCTCCCACCGCCCTCGCCCCTCGCGGCCGGGGAACGGCAGACTCTGGGGTGTGAGCGACGTGAGCGACCTGAGCGGCCTGGTCATCCGCAAGGCGAGGCCCGCCGACGAGGCGGCCCTCGCCGACCTCGACCGGCGCACCTGGGCCCCGGACAACTCGGCGGTGCCGCGTCCCGCCGCGGGCCCGCACTTCTTCGACCGCTTCCACCTGCCCGACCACTTCCTCGTCGCCGAACTCACCGGGCCGGAGGGGAACCGCGTGGTCGGCTTCCTGCGGCTCGTCCAGCCCGTGCTCCAGCAGTCGGCCGCGCACGTCAGGCAGATCCAGGGCCTCGGGGTCGACCACGCGGTCCGGGGCAGGGGCGTCGGCGCGGCGCTGCTCGCCGAGGCGTGCGCCGAGGCACGCCGCCAGGGCGCGCGCAAGATCACCCTGCGGGTCCTGTCGAGCAACACCGCGGCGCGCCGCCTGTACGAGCGGGCCGGCTTCCACGTCGAGGGGGTGCTCCGCGAGGAGTTCCGCGTCGAAGGCGTCTACGTGGACGACATCCTTATGGCCCGCCGTCTGTAAGCCGCTCAGCCGCCCGGCTTCCACAGCACCTCCGCGCCCGCAGACGCGGTGCGGCACAGGATGAACAGCAGGTCCGACAGCCGGTTCAGATAACGCGCGGTCAAGGGGTTCACCTTGTCCCCGTGCTCCTCGAGCGCGGCCCACACCGAGCGCTCCGCGCGGCGCGAAACCGTCCGGGCGACGTGCAGGTGCGCGGTCGGCAGGTCGCCGCCGGGCAGGATGAAGCTCCGCAGCACGGGCAGGGGCGCGTTGAACTCGTCGCACCACGCCTCAAGGCGCTCCACGTAAGCCGGAGTGACCCGCAGCGGCTCGTAGCCGAGGTCGGGGACGACCGGGGCCGACAGGTCGGCGCCGACGTCGAACAGATCGTTCTGGACGCGGCGCAGCACCGCCGCGACGTCCTCGGCAAGCCCCCCGGTCGCCAGCGTGACCCCGAGGAAGGCGTTGGTCTCCTCCACGTCGGCGTACGCCGCGAGACGCGGGTCGGTCTTCTTGGTGCGGCTCCCGTCGCCGAGGCCGGTGCTTCCGTCGTCCCCGGTACGGGTGTAGATCCTGGACAGGACGACGGGTTCGTCTTCACGGCTCATACCGGCAAGGGTAGAGCGCGCCGCCTCAGGCCCCGGAGGGCAGGTCCACCGGCCAGCCGGGAGGCGAGGACTCGAGCCAGGCGAGGAACCCCGTCAGCGCCGCGAGCGACATCGCGAGTTCAAGCTTGACGTCCCCGTTGCGGATCTCGATGATCGCCGCGTCGTTCGTCAGCGCGTCGGCCTCGCCGTCGGACGGGCTGCGCCGGCCGAGCACCACGAGCCCGCGCCGCTGGATCACGATCCGCGGCCTGCGCCGGAACCCGAAGATCTGGTGCCACTGCAGCTCGTCGCCCTGGTAGCGGCCGATGCCGAGCCGCCACACCCCGGTGCCGCCGAGATCGCGGAGACTGCACTCCACCGTGCCGCCGCCCAGCTCGAGGAGCCAGCGGCGCAGCGTCATCGCGCCGAACAGCGCGACGACGATCAGCACAACGGCGACGAGCACCCAGCCGGTGATCTCTGCCAGGTGCTCGCCCACGTGTTGCCGGTCTCTCTCAGACGTCCGCGCCGGCGGCACGGAGCCTGGCCCTGGCCCGCCGCTCGGCCACCTGCGCCGGGTTGTCCCCGTCGCCTCCGGCCTGGGCCGCGGCCAGCGTCTGCCTGGCCTCCGCGAGGTCGATCTCGGCGCCGAGCTCGGCCTGCTCGGCCAGGATCGACACCTCGTTGTCGGCGACGGAGAAGAACCCGCTGCCGACCGCCGCGATGACGGGGTCGCCACCGGACGGGAAGATCTTCACGACGCTGCCGTCGACAAGGACGCCCAGCACCGGGGAGTGACCGGTACGGATACCGATCTCACCCTCGATGGTCTGCGCGACCACCATCTCGGCTTCGCCCGCCCACACCTCGCGCTCGGGCGAGACGAGGGCGACTCTGATCGCCATAGTGTCTCTCCTCTTCCAGGAAGGGCCGCCGGGGCCGAGCGGCCCCGGCGGCGGGAGTCCGCCTTACTTGGCGAGCTCCTTCGCCTTCTTCTCGACGTCGTCAACGCCGCCGCACATGAAGAACGCCTGCTCGGGGATGTGGTCGTACTTGCCCTCGGTGAGGGCCTTGAACGACGCAACCGTCTCGTCGAGCGGAACGGTGACACCGGGCTGGCCGGTGAACTGCTCGGCGACGTACATCGGGTGCGACAGGAACCGCTCGATACGACGCGCGCGCTGCACGGTGACCTTGTCGTCCTCGGACAGCTCGTCGATACCGAGGATCGCGATGATGTCCTGGAGCTCCTTGTACTTCTGGAGGATCCCGATGACGCTCTGGGCCACGTCGTAGTGCTCACGGCCGATGATCGCCGGGTCCATGATCCGGGAGGAGCTGTCCAGCGGGTCGACCGCCGGGTAGATGCCCTTCTCGGTGATGGCCCGCGAGAGCACGGTACGCGCGTCGAGGTGCGCGAACGTGGTGTGCGGCGCGGGGTCGGTGATGTCGTCCGCGGGGACGTAGATCGCCTGCATCGAGGTGATCGAGTGACCGCGGGTCGAGGTGATGCGCTCCTGCAGCTGGCCCATCTCGTCGGCCAGGGTGGGCTGGTAGCCCACCGCGGACGGCATGCGGCCCAACAGCGTGGAGACCTCGGAACCGGCCTGGGTGAAACGGAAGATGTTGTCGATGAACAGAAGCACGTCCTGCTTCTGGACGTCGCGGAAGTACTCCGCCATCGTCAGCGCCGACAGGGCGACCCGCAGACGGGTGCCGGGCGGCTCGTCCATCTGGCCGAACACCAGCGCGGTGTCCTTGAGGACGTTGGCCTCGTCCATCTCGACCCAGAGGTCGTTGCCCTCACGGGTGCGCTCGCCGACGCCGGCGAACACCGAGGTGCCACCGAAGTTACGGGCGACACGGGTGATCATCTCCTGGATCAGCACGGTCTTGCCGACACCGGCGCCACCGAACAGACCGATCTTGCCGCCCTTGACGTACGGGGTCAGCAGGTCGATGACCTTGATGCCCGTCTCAAGGATCTCGGTCTTCGACTCGAGCTGGTCGAACGGCGGGGCGCTGCGGTGGATGCCCCAGCGCTCGTTCACCTCGAGGGAGGCGACGGGCGTGTCGAGGCACTCGCCGAGGGCGTTCCACACGTGGCCCTTGGTCACGTCGCCGACGGGCACGAGGATCGGGTCGCCGAGGTCGGTGACCGTGGAGCCGCGCACCAGACCGTCGGTCGGCTGCATGGAGATGGTCTTGACCACGTTGTCACCCAGGTGCTGGGCGACCTCGAGGGTCAGGGTCTTGGTCTCCGCGCCGAGCGTGACGTCGACGTGGAGGGCGTTGTTGATCGGAGGCATCGCGTCGGCGGGGAACTCGACGTCGACGACCGGGCCGATGACCCGGACGACGCGGCCGGTGCCGATCGCTACCGCAGTTGAAGACATGTTCCTTTTCACTCCCCGCGACCGGCGTCGGCGAGCGCGTCCGCGCCACCGACGATCTCGCTGATTTCCTGGGTGATCTCGGCCTGGCGCGCCTGGTTGGCCTGGCGCGAGTAGAGCCCGATCAGATCATTGGCGTTGTCCGTCGCCGACTTCATGGCACGCCGCCGCGCCGCATGCTCGGAGGCCGCGCCCTGGAGCAGCATGTGGAAGATGCGGCTCTCGATGTAGTTGGGCAGCAGCAGGTCGAGCGCGGTGCTCGCCGACGGCTCGAAGTCGTAGGACGGCGGCACCGTGTCCGGGCGCTCGACGTCCTCGAGCTGGAGCGGCAGCAGGCGCTTGACCTGGACCTCCTGGGTGAGCATCGAGACGAACTCGGTGTAGACCACGTGGATCTCACCGACCCCGCCCTCGGCGTCGGTCTTCAGGAAGTCCTCGACCAGCTTGCGGCCGACGCGCTCGGCGCTGGGGAAGTCCGGCTGTCCGGAGAAGCCGGACCAGTGCCCGCCGAGCTCACGGTCGCGGAACTGGTACCAGGTGACGCCCTTGTTGCCGATCACGTACGGGACCGGCTCGCGGCCCTGCTCGCGAAGCAGCGCCTGGAGCGCCTCGGCCTCACGGATCACGTTGGAGTTGTAGCCGCCGCAGAAACCGCGGTCCGACGTGATGACCAGCACGGCCGAGCGCTTGTCCGCGGGCTGCTCGCGCAGCAGCGGGTGGTCGATGCCCGGACGGTGGCTGACCAGCGCGGACAGCGCCGCGGTGATCTTGTCGGCGTACGGCTTGGAGGCGGCCACGCGCTCCTGTGCCCTGGTGATCCGGGAGGTGGCGATCAGCTCCTGCGCGCGCGTGATCTTCGCGGTCGAGCTGACCGACTTGATCTTGCCGCGCAGGACTCGAAGCTGAGCTCCCATGGATCAGACCTTCTTGACGCGCTTGATGGTCTCCTGCTCGACGTCCTCAGCGCCCAGGGGCTCGACCGGCTCGTCGACGCCCAGAAGGGTGCCGGCGCTCGTGGTGAAGCCCTTCTTGAACTCGGTGACCGAGTCCTTCAGGGTCGTCAGCGCGTCGTCGGAGAGCTGTCCGGTCTCCCGGATGCCCGCCAGGAGGCCCTTGGAGTTGGCCTCGATGTAGTCGAGGAACTCGGCCTCGAACCGGCGGATGTCCTCCACCGGAACCTCGTCGAGCTCGCCGGACGTACCCGCCCACACCGAGACGACCTGCTTCTCGACGGGGAACGGGCTGTACTGCGGCTGCTTCAGCAGCTCGACAAGGCGGGAGCCGCGGTCGAGCTGGGCCTTGGAGGCCGCGTCGAGGTCGGACGCGAACGAGGCGAACGCCTCGAGGTCACGGTACTGCGACAGCGAAAGCCGCAGCGTGCCCGCGACCTTGCGCATCGCCTTGATCTGCGCGGAGCCGCCGACCCGGGACACGGAGATACCGACGTTGATGGCCGGCCGCACACCCTGGTTGAACAGGTCGGTCTCGAGGAAGCACTGGCCGTCGGTGATCGAGATGACGTTGGTCGGGATGAACGCCGAGACGTCGTTGCCCTTGGTCTCGATGATCGGCAGACCCGTCATGGAGCCCGCGCCAAGGTCGTTCGACAGCTTCGCGCAGCGCTCGAGCAGACGCGAGTGCAGGTAGAAGACGTCGCCCGGGTAAGCCTCACGGCCCGGCGGACGGCGCAGCAGCAGCGACACGGCGCGGTACGCCTCGGCCTGCTTGGACAGGTCGTCGAAGACGATCAGGACGTGCTTGCCCTGGTACATCCAGTGCTGGCCGATCGCGGAACCGGTGTAGGGCGCGATGTACTTGTAGCCGGCGGGGTCGGACGCGGGAGCCGCCACGATGGTGGTGTACTCCAGCGCGCCCGCCTCCTCCAGCGTGCCGCGAACGGCAGCGATGGTGGAGCCCTTCTGACCCACGGCGACGTAGATGCAGCGGACCTGCTTGTCCGGGTCACCGGACAGCCAGTTCTCACGCTGGTTGATGATGGTGTCGACGCAGACCGTGGTCTTGCCGGTCTGCCGGTCGCCGATGATGAGCTGGCGCTGACCGCGGCCGATCGGCGTCATGGCGTCGATGGCCTTGATGCCGGTCTGCAGCGGCTCGCTCACCGACTGACGCTGCACGACGGTGGGAGCCTGCAGCTCCAGCGCGCGGCGCTCGGTCGAGTCGATGGGGCCCTTGCCGTCGATCGGGTTGCCCAGCGCGTCGACGACGCGGCCAAGGAACTCGTCGCCGACCGGGGTGGAGAGGACTTCGCCGGTGCGACGCACGGGCTGGCCCTCTTCGATCTTGGTGTAGTCGCCCAGTACGACCGCGCCGATCTCGCGCGCGTCGAGGTTCAGCGCCAGACCGCGGATACCGCCCTCGAACTCAAGGAGCTCGTTGGCCATCGCCGAGGGGAGGCCCGAGACGCGAGCGATACCGTCGCCGGACTCGGTGACAGTGCCGACCTCCTCGCGCGCGGCCGCGTCGGGCTCGTACGACTGGACGAAACGCTCCAGCGCGTTCCGGATCTCATCCGGACGGATCGTCAGCTCCGCCATGATTCCTCTCTTGCCCTTCAGGCGATCCGCCGGCGCACGCCGTCAAGGCGTCCGGCGATCGTGCCGTCGATTGCCTCGTCCCCGAGCTGTACGGCGATTCCGCCGAGCACAGTGGGGTCGATTTCGATGTTCAGGTGTACCTCGCGGCCATAGGACGCGCCGAGCGCGGCCGCCAGCCGGTTCTGCTGCTCCCCGGTGAGGGAGACGGCGGTGCGCACGAGCGCCACGAGCCGGTTGCGCCGAGCGGCGACGATCTTGCCGAAGGCATCGAGCCCACGCTCCAGGCTACGTCCCCGGGGATGGGTGACGGCTTCGAGCACGAGGGCCAGAGTCGGACCGCCGACCTTGCCTTCCAGCAGGGAGGTGACCAGTTCGGCCTTGCGGTCGGCGGGCACGAGCTCACCGGCGAGCGCGTTGCGCAGCTCGGTGTTGCCCTCGATCAGGCGGCCGAAGCGGAACAGGTCCTCTTCGAGCTGGTCGAGCTGTCCGGCGCGCTCGGCGGCGTCGGCCAGGGCCGCCACCGCGTACTGCTCGACCGCGTCGGTCAGCTCGGCCGACGTGCTCCAGCGACGCCGGACGATCTCCCCGGCCAGCGACGCCGCGGCGGCGCTGACCTTGCCGTCGAGCAGTGAGCCGAGCAGGCCCGCCTTCGCCTCGCCGGAGACGGCGGGGTCGGACAGGGTCCGGCGCAGGCCGTGCTCGCGGTCGAGCAGGTGCAGGATCTCGAAGAGCTCCGCGCCAAGGACGCCCGCGTCGGTGGACGCGAGCACCTGCGGGAACCGCTCGTCGACCTCGGCCAGGGAGGCCCTGCTGACAGCTCCCGCCATCACAGGGCCTTACCGGCGGCGTTGGACGACTCGAGCTCCTCGAGGAACCGGTCGACGATGCGACGCTGGCGCGCCTCGTCCTCAAGGGACTCACCGACGACACGTCCGGCCAGGTCGACCGACAGCGCGCCGACCTCGGCGCGCAGCGAAGCAAGGGCCTGCGCCCGCTCCGCCTCGATCTGGGCCTGGGCGTTCTCCACGATCCGGCGCGCCTCGACCTGGGCCTGCTCCTTCATCTCGGCGATGATCTGAGCGCCCTGCTCACGAGCCTCCTCGCGCAGGCGCGCCGCTTCCTGGCGGGCCTCCGAGAGCTGGTTCTTGTAAGCGTCGAGGGTCTGCTTGGCCTCCGCCTGTGCGTCCTCGGCCTTCTTGAGCCCGCCTTCGATGAGCTCGGTGCGCTCGGCAAGGGTCTTCTGAATCCGGGGAGTCAGGATCTTGCCGACGACCAGGACGACGACGAGGAAGGCGAAGACTCCGACGACAAGCTCATAGGTGTGCGGAATGAGGGGGTTGTTGCCCTCCTCCGCAGCGAGCAGTGAAGCTGCTGTGATCATTGTTTTCGCAGCCTTTCGTCAGGGGTTCTCAGCGGTGGATCAGCCGTAGATGAACGGCGCGACCAGACCGATGAGGGCGAGCGCCTCGGTGAGGACGAAGCCCAGCATCATGTTCTGGCGGATGACACCGACCATCTCCGGCTGACGGGCCATCGCCTGGACGCCCTGACCGAAGATGATGCCGACGCCCACACCCGGGCCGATCGCGGCGAGGCCGTAGCCGATCGCTCCGACGTTGCCTTCGACGGCGGCAAGGGCCGACTGGGCGACAACGCTCATTTCACTTACTCCTTCAGTTGGCCGACGGACGATCCGCCGGTCTGGTCCTTGGGGATAACGATGTTCCGAGTGGTCCGCGCGGACGCGGCCGCACTCAGTGGTCGGCGTGCAGTCCGCTGCCGATGTACATCGCGGCCAGCATCGTGAAGAGGAAGGCCTGGAGGAACTGGATGAACATCTCGAAGGCGGTCATCAGGATCGTCATGATGACGCCGAGCACGCCGACGGGCGCACCGAGCAGGGTCGGGTTCTCGATGAGGAACCAGTAGCCCACGAGGCTGAAGAAGGCCAGGATGATGTGGCCGGCGAACATGTTCGCGAAAAGTCGGACCGCGTGGGTGAAGGGCGCCAGCACGAACGTCGAGAGGTACTCGATCGGGACGAGCAGGACGTAGATCGGCTTGGGCAGGCCGGGGGGGATGAGGTTGGTGAAGTACTTCACCGGCCCCTGGTGCTTCATGCCCAGGTAGATCTTGAGGAAGTACACGCTCAGCGCGAGAACCGCGGGGAACGCGATGTGCGAGGCCACCGGGAACTGGATGACCGGGATGACGGCGAAGATGTTCCAGACCCAGATCAGGATGAACATCGACAGCAGAAGCGGCATCCACCGCTCGGCGTCCTTACCCAGGAAAGGGCGGGCGACCTGGTCGCGGACGAACACGTAGCCCATCTCGCCGACGTTCTGCATGCCGCGCGGCACGAGCTTCGGCTTGGCGAACGCGCTCCATGCCAGGCCGCAGGTGACCACGACGCCGAGGACCGCCATGAGCACCGGCTTGGTCAGCCACTCGGGGCCGCCGGCGAATAGCGGCGGGAAGTCGAACAGTTCCGCGCCTGGCGGCGTGAACTCCCCACCGGATGAAGCGAGCACGATCGCTGTACTCACTTGTTCACCTCGGTGGGTACGGTGGTCCGCTCGCTGCACTCGCGCACTGTGGCGTTCCCTTCAAGCTGATATCGGATCAAAAACCGGCTGGCCGGGCGCGAGGCGCCGGCGGTCAGCGACCGTATTTCACGTAGACCAGGTAGACGGCGAGCACCACACCGATCACCAACCCGATCGGCTTGAACAACACCCACCCGGTCAGGTAGGTCGCAAACCAACCCGCGCCGCCCCAGATGATCATTCCCGAGAGGATGTAGCTCGGGACCGACCACATGGCGTCTGCGAAGCTGGGGCCCGCCCCTTTGGATGGTGCCTCGTGCTCGCTCATCGCGTTCCGGACAATAGCAGGCTAGACGCGGACTGGTCATATCGGAGTGGCCCCGTGCGACGAGCGCTCCTTGGCGTCGTCGCGGCGGGCATCACCGGCGGGTTCATCGATATAGGGCTTTCGTGTGTCGAGGGTGATACGGAACTCGGCGACGATCCAGGCGACCGCCAGGGCCACCACGGTCCAGCCGAATACCACGGTGTCGAAAACCGTGACACCCTTCACCGCCGAAACCAGGATCATCATCGCGAGGACCTTCAGCACATAGCTGGCGAGGCCCGCGACGAGCACGGTCTGCGGCGAGATCTTCGAAGCCCAGTTCACGACGTACGCGCTGAGTGAGAAGAAGACGATGACGGCCACCGAGCCGAGACCCGCGCCGAGCGCTCCCTCGATTCCGCCGACGACGCTTCCGACGGCGATCGCGATGACTCCGGCGAAGGAGACGGGGAGGGCCGCGCCGGTCAGAAGGCGCTTGCCGGTCGAGTCCATGAGGGCTCCGGGGTGGTTACGTTACGTGTTCGTCTCTACTTAGTGAAAGCTATCACAAGCCTAGGGAACTCCGGCAATTACCCCCCAGGTAACCGGTGTGCGAACGGCCGGTTACGCGTGTTGCCGGGTGCGGTCTCCGGGTCCGGCCGCGGCGGCCTCGACTTCGGCCTGGAAGGCCCTGCGGGCGATGACGCGCGGCACCCCGACCATCAGGGCCGCGCCGAGGATGGCGACACACAGAGTGACGAACAGCACGAGCGCCTGCCACTTCGGCGAGTTCGGCGGCACGAACGACATCGCGACCATGCACGCGCCGACCAGGCCGACCCAGCCGTACATGATGAGGACCGAGCGGCGGTGCGAGTGGCCAAGGCGCAGCAGCCTGTGGTGCAGGTGGTGCTTGTCCGGCGCGAACGGCGACAGGCCCTGGTTGGTGCGCCGCCAGACCGCGAGCAGCATGTCGGCGAACGGCACGACCGTCACCATCGGGACGAGCAGCAGCGGCAGCCAGAGCGGGAAGATCAGGTACTTCTCGGCGAGCGCGGTGTCGAACAGGGCGATGAGCTGGACCGTCGCGGCCGACAGCAGCAGGCCGATGAGCATGGAGCCGGTGTCGCCCATGAAGATGCGGGCCGGGTGGAAGTTGTGCGCGAGGAACCCGGCGCAGATGCCCACGAGCACCCCGGCGATCAGCGCGGGGCCGATCAGCAGCGGGATGTCGACGACCTCGGCGAGCCGGTAAGCCAGCAGGAACAGCGCGAACGCGGCGATGCCGACGACGCCGGCGGCCAGGCCGTCGAGCCCGTCGATGAAGTTCACCGCGTTGATCGTGGCGACCACGATGAAGACGGTGAGCGGGACGCCGTAGACCGGGGACAGAGCGAGCGAGCCGCCGTCCAGCCTGGGCAGCGCGCTGAGCTGGACGCCGTTCATGATCAGGATGCCGGAGGCGGCGATCTGGCCGGCGAGCTTGGTGAGGGCGTCGATGTCCCACAGGTCGTCGGCGATGCCGAGCAGCACGATGAGCGCGCCGGACAGGATGATCGCGTTGGCGGTCTTTGTCTCGATGAACACCGCGGTCATGTGCGGCAGCGCCCGGGCCATCAGCAGGGCACCCAGCAGGCCGCCGAACATCGCCAGGCCGCCGATGCGCGGGGTGGGGACCTTGTGCACGTCGCGGTCGCGGACGGCGGCCTGGGCGCCCATGGCGATCGCCAGGCTCTTCACCGGGGAAACGAGCAGGTACGTGACGGTGATGCCGGTGAGGATCACCAGCAGGTACTCCCGCATGTCCTCACCCCCCGTTCCGCCCTGATGCGACCCCTATGACCGGTGAGACGCCCGCCGTCCCGCTCGGGTTGGCGGTCGGTCCCACGATCAGGACACCTTACGCCTTCCGGCCGTCCCGGATGCGCTTTCCACGGCCTTCGTCCCCCTCGTCACATCCGCCGGGTCAGTAGACCTGGCGGGTGTCCCCGCAGGCGACGGGCTCGTAGGCCCACACCCCGTCGTTACGGCTCTGCGTACCCACGCAGGGGCGGTAGAAGAGGTGCCCTGACAGCTTGTTGACCGCAAGCCGACTCGTCCAACGGCCGGAGCTGTCCCTGGCGTTCCAGAACGTCCAGGTGTCTATCCGGGTCCCGTCCTCGTCGGTGAAGGTGACGATCACCCCGGGGAGGCGGCGGTCGACCGCGAGATCCCTGATCCGCAGCAGCATCCTGGCCTCGCCGTCCCCGTCCTGGCGGCGACGGGCGTGCCCCGCCCCTCCCCAGGGCTCGGCGGCCACCTCGAGCTCGCGGAACTGCTTGGTGGAGAACAGCAGGGTCCCCACCGGAGGCCGCCGCCCGGCCGGGCCCTGCGCCCCTCCCGGATCTACGGAGAGGTCGGCGGACGGGTCGGCCGGGAGGCCCGTGGGCGCGTCGGCGAACGGGTCGGCCGGAAGGCCGGTGGGCGCGTCGGCGGGCTGGGCCGGGTGGGGGGCGGCGGGGAGGGCCGTGGGCGCGTCGGCGGGCTGATCACCGGGTGCGGTCGCGGGCTGGGCCGGAGGGAGGGCGGCGGGGAGGGCGGGGGCGAAGCGGGAGCCGGGCGGGAGGGGGGCAGAGCGCTGCGCGCCCGGGTAGACGATGCCGTCGGGGGCCCGGTAGACCGCGACGGCACGGCCGGGGCGCACGATCGTCCTGCGGCCGTCCTTCTTGATCAGCACCTCGCGGACCCACAGGTGCTCGGTGAACGACGAGGTGAACGCCCTCGGGTAGCGGTAGGCGAGCCTGCCGTCCGCGAGGCGGCCGCCGCCCTTGCGCTTGCGGGGCTCGACGACCTTGCAGCGCGGGCACCTGGGCCGCTCACGCGGCCTCGCCTCGGCCACCTTCGGGCCGCGCAGCACGCCCGGCTGGGGATCGGCGGCCGTCCCCGAGGGGAAGTAGACGGGCGAGTGGTGCTCGTCCCATGCCTCGCCGGTCGCGAACTGGACCCCGGCCGTCCAGCCGTCCCGCTTGCGGTCGGTGATCGTGAACCGGACGGTGACGGTGTCCTCGGTGACCTCGTACCGCCCGCTCGCGCGGACGTGCCGGAACGCCGCGCCCTTGCCGTCGGCGGTCTTGAAGCGGCCCTCGGCGACGACGGTCTGCGGGGCGGGCGGCCCGGCGCTGCCCGGCACGCCGAAGACCGCCGCGCCCAGCGAGAGCGCCCCGCAGGCGAACAGCACTGTGGTGACGCGTGGCATCCGTGGCGCTCCCGACGGTCATCGCGGATTCTGCCCCGGCATAGTAGCCGCGCGCGCCGCGCCTTCTCCGGAGAATGCGCGGTTCTTTTTCTCAGAAGAGTTTCCGCCAGGCCCCGTACTTGCGGCCCTTCGTGGTGCTCGTCGCTTTCAGCGCGACCTCGCGCACCTGGAAATGCTTCGCGGAGGTGGCCCAGAAGAGTCCGTAGTTCATCTTGAAGACGGCGTCCATCGGCTTTCCGGACGGGCGGACGCGGAAGTACACCTCCGACAGCGTCCATTTCCCGTCCTGCCATGCCCGGAACTGCACGCCGGGCGACCACCCGTTCTTGCCGAAGTCGCGCAGCGTCCCCCGCGCCGAGACCGACGCGCCTTCCCTGGTGTAACTGCCGTAGACCTTGACGGACTTCAGCGCCTTGGTCTTCCCCTCCGGAGTCGACCAGTTCTTCGTCACCTTCCCGCCCGGCCCGGCCTGGGCGGGAACCGCCCACCCCGCGACCAGTACGGCGGCCATGGCCACCGCGGCGATCCGCCGCATGCACTCGCTCCTCGATCAGCTCGAATTTTCCGGAACCGGACTGTACCGACCGCGCAATGCGCGCACTTTTACCGCCGATGACGCGAAATGACGGTCGCATAAACATCAGGTACATCCCGAACCTCCGATCCCGGCCCGGCATCTAAGCCCCTTCCGTCGCACGGCCCCGCCCGCGCGCGGTCCGCGCGCCGCCCACCTGAGGCGACTACGCGGAGCGACCACCGGTGACCACGACCCCGAGTTGCAAGTGACGTTGGTCACATGACCCCCTGGCGCAGCGCCCGCATGAGAAAGCCCGGCCACCCCTGGGCGGGGCGCCGGGCGTGGGACCGCGGAGCGGGGACCTGTTAGAAGAGCTTCTTCCAGGCGCCGTAGCGGGTGCCCTTCTTGCTGTTGTTCGGCTTGAGCGCGAGCTCACGCACCTGGAGCTTGGTGCCCTTGGCCTTCAGCAGAGGCTTGTCGTCGTAGTACTTGTACACGGAGTCGTACGGCGTGACCCCGTTGGTGCTGACGAAGATCTCGTCGGACAGCTTCCACTTGCCGCCGGTCCAGTAGCGGAACTGCACCCCGGGGGCCCAGCCGTTGCCGCGGACCTTGTCCTGGATGTAGCCCCGCACCGTGATGTTCTTGCCGTTGCGGGTGAACTTGCCACCGGCCTGGACCGACTTGAACGCGGCGGTCTTGCCCTTGTGGGTCACCCAGCTCTTGGTCACCTTCTTGGCGGGGGCGGCTCCGGCGGGGGCGGCGGCCAGACCCATCCCGACGCTCAGAGCGACGGCGGTGACGGTTACCGCAGCGATTCGCCGCATGTGATCACTCCTTGATCTCTCGCCTTACTCGGGGTGGGACTGTAGCGGTTGAAGAAAGATCAGGTTTATGCCCGTCATATGCGGGAAACTTCACGCCGCCTGATTCACCGGGTTTTCGGAACCTTCGGACGCCGTCCGGCATCGAAGAAGGGATGCGGGGGCGGCTCCGGGCACCGTGGGTGACCGATCATGGTGGCCCCTAGCTGGGGGAACGCGGAGCGCGGTCGATTGATCACGCAGACGTCTCAGGTTGCATGTGACCTTGTTCACACTTTCCCCGTAATCTGAGTTTCCCGTTGCGCGGAACGGCTGCGGACTGCGTTGCGTCCGCGAGAGACTGCACCCGGTGATGAAGCGACGCCCCTCCCCCACCGGCCTCATGACGGCGGCCACCCTTGTCTTCCTCGCGATGCTCCCCGTCCTGTTCCGGGGCCAGCAGTCCGCCGAGGCGAGCGTGCCGTCCTTCGAGGCGGTCCTGACCGTCGCGGAGAACGGCACGGTCCACGTGCGGGAGACGTTCACCGTCGACTTCGCCGGCGACGGCTCGGCCGGCCTGCTGCGCCGCCTCAGGCAGCGCGACGGCGACGCGACCCACCGGATCGAGCGCATCGAGGTCACCAGCCCGACGTTCGCGCCGGTGAACCTGACGGTCCGCGACTTCATGCACGAGCGGCAGTTGCGCATCGGCGCGGGACACCCCGTGTCCGGCCGCCACACGTACGTGCTGGACTACGACGTCGTCTCCCTGGTGCGCGAGGACGGCGGACGCGACGAGCTGCTGTGGAACGTCCTGGGGCCCGCCTGGCCGCATCCGCTCGGCGAGGCGACCGTGCGGATTCACGCCCCCGCGGTGTTCGCGACGGGGTGCCTCGCGGGGCGGGCGGGCGCGCAGACGACCTGCGCGGGCGGCCCCGACGGCCCGGGGAGGGCCGAGTTCCGCCAGTCGGCGCTCAGGCCGGGCGAGGGCATGGTCGTGCGCGCCGCGTTCGCCTCGGGCGCGCTCGCGCCGACTCCGCCCGTCATGGCCCCGCCCCACCTGGGGTTCACCCCCTGGGGCTGGCTCGTGCTGCTGTCCGCCGCGCCGCTCGGCACGCTGCTGCACGGCCGCAGCCCGCGCCCGCTGCGGGCCGTGCTGGTCACCGCGGGCTGCGCGCTCGTCCTGTGGGACCTCGCCGACGACGTCGCCGCCGGCGGCCCGTGGAACGTCGCGGTGGACGACAAACTGCTGTGCGGGCTGATGCTGCTCGCCCTCGGCAGAGTCGCGACCGGCCGCGCGGCGGAGTAAGCCCGGGCCTTAGACGTCCTTGGCCGGGGTCTCCTTGGCCGGAGACTCCTCGGCGTCCTTGTCCTCGGCGCCCTTCACGAAGTCCACGGCGTCGGCCTTCTCGTCGCCGGAGTCCTTCACGAAGTCGACGGCGTCGGCGGGCTTGTCGTCCTCGGGCTTGTCGTCCGCGGGCTTGTCGGCGTCGGTCTGGGCGTCGCCCGGGGCCCCGAACTCCTTCTTCAGGGCCTCGGCCGCCGCGGCCTCCTGGACGGCGAGGGCGTCGTCGGTGAGTTCGTCGTCATCGTCGCCGAGCAGCTCGTCGCGCAGCAGCACCCCGCACACCGACCGCAGCCGGGATTCGCTGATCGCGCCGCGCCGGAGCAGCTTCGGCAGCGTGCCGGTGAGGTCCACGATGCTCGACGCCTGGCCGCCGCCGGACGGGCCGTCATTCAGGTAGACCGACACCTTGTCGCCGAGCATCGCCTCGGCCTCCTCGACGGTCCGCGCCGCCGGGTGCCCGCTCAGGTTCGCGCTGGAGACCGCCAGGGGGCCGGTCTCGCGCAGCAGCTCGAGCGCGAGGTCGTGCAGCGGCATCCGCACCGCGACGGTGCCCTTGGTGTCGCCGAGGTCCCAGGCGAGGCTCGGGTTGGCGTGGCACACGACGGTCAGCGCGCCGGGCCAGAACTCGTCGATGACGTCCTGGCCGTACGGGCCGAGGTCGTCGATCAGCGCGGTCGCCGCGCGCACCGAGCCGACCAGCACCGGCGGCGGCATGTCGCGGCCCCTGCCCTTGGTCTCCAGCAGCAGCCGGACGGCGGCGGGGGTGAAGGCGTCGGACGCGATCCCGTACACGGTGTCGGTCGGCATGACGACGACCTCGCCCCGGCGCAGGCAGGACGCGGCGTCCGCGATGCCGCGGGCCCGCTCAAGGGGGTCCGAGCAGTCGTAGTGTCGGCTCATGGGGACTACTCCATCGAGGTGGTCAGGCGGGCCGTGACGTACCGGTCACGGTCGGTGAGGTCGCGGCGGTTGCGCACGTCGCGCCAGCCGCGCTCCTCGGCGAAGATCCAGTAGACCGGGGCCCCCTGGAGATCGCTGTGCTCGACCGCCACGAATCCGCCCGGGCGCAGCAGCCGGTGGGCCGTGCGCTCGACCGCGCGGACGGCGTCGAGCCCGTCGTCGCCGCCGCCCCACAGGGCGGGCGCCGGGTCGTGCTCGCGCACGTCGACCGGAACATACTCCCACTCGCTCATGGGGATGTAGGGCGGGTTGCTGACCACGAGGTCGACCCTGCCGTTCAGCTCGGGCAGCGCGGAGGCCAGATCGGCTTGGTGAAGGGTGACCTGGCCGCGTGCGTCCAGGTCGGCGATGTTGCGGGCGGCGTGCCGGTGCGCGTCGTCGTCAAGTTCGACCGCGTGCACGCGGGCCTGCGGTACCTCCTGCGCGATCGACAGCGCGATCGCCGCCGAACCCGTGCCGAGGTCGACCACGACGGGGTCGGCGACGTCCATCTCGCGCAGCCGGTCGATCGCCCAGCCCGCGACGACCTCGGTCTCGGGCCGCGGCACGAACACGCCGGGCCCGACCGTCAGCTCCAGGTAGCGGAAGTAGGCGCGGCCGGTGATGTGCTGGAGCGGCTCGCCCGCCTCGCGGCGCGCGACGCCCTCCCAGAAGCGGGCGTCGAAGGCGCTGTCGGGCAGCGTGTGCAGCTCGCCCCTGCCCACCCCGTGGACGAAGGCGGCAAGCTCCTCGGCGTCGGCGCGCGGCGAGGCGACCCCGGCTTCGGCCAGCCGTGCCGTGGCGCGCGCGATCTCGTCGAGAAGCAAGTTCATTACTGCTGAATTTCGTCCAGCCGGCGTTCCATGTCGGCGTCCACCAGGGCCTTGATGACGGCGGTCAGGTCTCCGTCCATCACCTGGTCGAGGTTATACGCCTTGAAGCCCACGCGGTGGTCGGAGATCCGGTTCTCCGGGAAGTTGTAGGTGCGGATTCGCTCAGAACGGTCGACCGTGCGCACCTGGGCCTTGCGTTCGGCCGACGCGGCGGCGTCGGCCTCCTCCTGCGCGACGGCCAGCAGCCGCGAGCGCAGCACCCGCAAAGCCGACTCCTTGTTCTGGAGCTGGCTCTTCTCGTTCTGGCACTGCACGACCGTGCCGGTCGGGATGTGCGTGATCCGCACCGCCGAGTCGGTGGTGTTGACGGACTGGCCGCCCGGCCCGCCCGAGCGGAACACGTCGATCCGCAGGTCGTTCGGGTCGATCTGGATGTCGATGTCCTCGGCCTCGGGGGTGACCAGCACACCCGCCGCCGAGGTGTGGATGCGGCCCTGGGACTCGGTGACGGGCACCCGCTGCACGCGGTGCACCCCGCCCTCCCACTTGAGCTGCGACCACGCGCCCTCCTTGGCCTTCACGGCCATGGTGACGCTCTTGTAGCCGCCCAGATCCGACAGCTGCGAGTCGATGACCTCGGTCTTCCACCCGATCCGCTCGGCGTAGCGGGTGTACATCCGCAGCAGGTCCCCGGCGAACAGCGCGGACTCCTCGCCGCCCTCGCCCGCCTTGATCTCGACGATCACGTCCTTGTCGTCGTTGGGGTCGCGCGGCACCAGCAGTCGCTTCAGCCGCTCGTTCAGCTCCGCGATCTGCGCCTCGATGGCGACGGCCTCGTCGGCGAACGCCTTGTCCTCGGCGGCCAGCTCGCGGGCCGTGCCGAGGTCGTCCTCCGCCTGCTCGAGCTCCCGGTACGCCTCGACTATCGGGCGCAGATGGGCGTACCGCTTGCCCAGGTCGCGCGCCTTCTTCTGGTCGGCGTGCACGGCCGGGTCGCCGAGCGCCAGCTCGATGTCGGCGTACTCGCGCAGGAAGTCGTCGAGGTCGAAGTTCACGGGTCAGCTCTTCTCAAGGCGGGTTGACGGACGCGCGGCCCGTCCGGGACGGCGGGGGACCCAAGCAGCGGAGCCCGGCGGCGGCTATGTGACAGCCGCGGCCGGGCTCCCGCCGCACCCCTACTTGTCCGCGGCCTTCTTCTTGCCGAAGCGGGCCTCGAACCGGGCCACGCGGCCTCCGGTGTCGAGCAGCTTCTGCTTGCCCGTGTAGAACGGGTGGCACTGGCTGCACACGTCGGAGCGGATCACGCCGCTCTCCACGGTGCTGCGGGTGGTGAAGGTCGCCCCGCACGTGCAGGTCACTTCGGTGACCACGTAGTTCGGGTGGATCTCGGGCTTCATGGATGGATCTCCTTCGAGACGGCGCCGGGTCGACCGGGTCTTCCACGATCGGGAACCGGGGCCTGTGGGCCCCTCCAGTATGACGGATGCGTGAACATGCCGGGACCAGCCCCTATTCCCCGCCCCTGAGCAGCGCGAGCACCGCCTGGACCCTGCGGTGGACGTCCTTCGACGGGGCGAGCCCGAGCTTGGCGAAGATCGCCGAGATGTGCTTCTCGACCGCGCCCTCCCCGACGAACAGGGCGCGCGCGAGCCCCGCGTTGGACAGGCCCTGGGCCATCAGCCCGAGCACCTCGCGTTCCCTTGGCGTCAGGTCGCGCAGGGGGTTGCGGTTCAGGAGCTGGCCGACGACCTCGGGGTCGATCACCGTGCCTCCCCCGGCGACCTCGCGGACCGCCGTGACGAACTCCGCGACGTCGGAGATCCGCTCCTTGAGCAGGTAGCCCACGCCGCGCGCGCCCCCGCCGAGCAGCTCGGCGGCGTACTGCTCCTCCACGTACTGGGACAGGACGAGCACGGGCAGCGGCCGGATCGCCAGGGCGGCCCTGAGCCCTTCGTCGCCGAAGCCGGGAGGCATCCTGACGTCGGTGATCACCAGGTCGGGGCGCAGGTCACGGGCCATGGCGACGAGCGCGTCGCCGTCGCCGCAGGACCCGACGGTCTCGACGCCCTCGTCGGCGAGCAGCCTCACGATGCCCTCCCGCAGGAGTACCGAGTCCTCGGCAATCACCACGCGCATCGGCCTGTCCCCCGTCCCGTCGGCTTCGGTCACCAGGAACAGGGAAGCACGGCGCGCACGATGGTCGGCCCGCCCTCGGGGCTGTCGACCGTGAGGGTGCCGTCGATGGTCGCGGCGCGGTCGGCGAGCCCGGCGAGGCCGCCGCCGGGGGCCTGCTCCGCGCCGCCGCGTCCGTCGTCGCGGATCTCCACGACGACACGGTCGCCGTCCCTGAAGGCGTCGACCGCCGCCTGACCTGCCGCCGCGTGCTTCGCCACGTTCGTCAGGGCCTCGGCGACGGTGAAGTAGGCGATCGACTCCACGGCCGCGGGCGGCCGCTCGGGCAGGGAGACGGAGATCGTCACGGGGACCGGGGAGCGGCCGGCGAGCGCCGACAGCGCGGCCTCGAGGCCACGGTCGGTGAGGATCGCCGGGTAGATCCCCCTTGCCAGGTCGCGCAGTTCGGCGATCGCGGCACGCGCGCCGTCGTGGGCCTGCTCGATGAGCGCGCGGGCCGCCTCGGGGTCGCTGTCGATCTTGGTGCGGGCGCGGCCGATGTCCATGGCGACGCCCAGCAGGCTGTGCTGTGCGCCGTCGTGCAGGTCGCGTTCGATCCTGCGCCGCTCGGCCTCGGCGGCGTCCACGCCGCGCGCCCGGCTCGCCTGGAGCTCGGTGGTGCGCACGCGCAGCGCCTGCTTCTCCGACGGCCCGAGCAGCACCCTGGCGAGCGCGACGTGCGCGACGCCGACCGCCTTCACCACATAGAGGCAGCAGACGAAGAGCAGCAGCCCGACGAGGGTGAAGGGCACCCCGTCGTACCAGGAGTCGATACGCGGCTCGTAGGACCCGAACTCCGGAACGAAGCCCTCATTGATCTGCCCGCCCACGGGCGCGAAGATCAGCGCGAACGTCAGCGCCCACATGATGAGCGAGCCCGTGAAGTACCCGAACGCCAGCGGAATCCTGACGACCTGGAAGGCGAGGTCCTTCCACGTGGCCGGGTCGCCCAGGATCGTCTTCCCCCGCGCGAGCAGCCCACCCTGCGGGGCCTGCCGGTACGGGTCGGGAATCCGCACGCCGAACGCCGCGCCGATGAGCCTGCGGTCGAGCATCGACCCAGCCCGCAGCAGCACAAGGAGCAGCGCCCACACCAGCAGGCCCACCCAGATGATCGTGGTCGCGGCGGCGAGCGGGACGCCCCCGGCAAGGATGACCAGCCAGGCGAGCCCGAGCGGCGACGTGAGCGGAAAGTACAGCGCGGCCTTGTAGACCGAGGCGTCCCTGACCAGGTCGAGCGGCTTGGGGACGGAGATCTCGTGCGTCCTGCGCGGATCGGTCATCGCGGGGGCTCCTTCTCTCTCGACGTCCTCAAGGCTTCCGGAGGCGCGCGCGGCACACCATGGTGCGGACCTCCGTCCACAGGGTGGGGATAACCCCCGCAAGCGCGCGGCGGAGCCCGTCAGGGAACGCGTGAGGCCCGCGCGGTGAACCGGGCGGGCCTCAGCGTGCGATCAGCGGATCAGTCGTGCGCGACCGTCGTCTTCTGGACCTGGAGCAGGAACTCCGCGTTCGACTTGGTCTCCTTCATCTTCTCCAGCAGCAGTTCGAGCGCCTGCTGGGTGTCGAGCGCGTGCAGCACACGGCGGAGCTGCCAGACGACGCGCAGCTCCTCGGGGGCCATCAGGATCTCCTCCTTACGCGTGCTGGAGGCGTCCACGTCGACGGCGGGGAAGATGCGCTTGTCGGCGAGCTGGCGGGAGAGCTTGAGCTCCATGTTGCCGGTGCCCTTGAACTCCTCGAAGATGACCTCGTCCATCCGCGAGCCGGTCTCGACGAGCGCGGTGGCCAGGATCGTCAGCGAGCCGCCGTTCTCGATGTTGCGGGCCGCGCCGAAGAACCGCTTGGGCGGGTACAGCGCGGTGGAGTCCACACCACCGGAAAGGATGCGGCCCGAGGCGGGGGCGGCCAGGTTGTAGGCGCGGCCCAGACGGGTGATCGAGTCGAGCAGGACGACGACGTCGTGACCGAGCTCCACAAGCCGCTTGGCCCGCTCGATGGCGAGTTCCGCGACGGTGGTGTGGTCCTCGGCGGGCCGGTCGAAGGTCGAGTGGATGACCTCGCCCTTCACCGACCGCTGCATGTCGGTGACCTCTTCAGGCCGCTCGTCCACGAGCACGACCATCAGGTGGCACTCGGGGTTGTTCTTGGTGATGGCGTTGGCGATCGCCTGCATCACCATCGTCTTGCCGGCCTTGGGCGGGGAGACGATCAGACCGCGCTGGCCCTTGCCGATCGGGCTCACCAGGTCGATGATCCGGGTCGTCAGGATGTTGGCGTCGGTCTCCAGGCGCAGCCGCTCCTGCGGGTACAGGGGGGTGAGCTTGGAGAACTCGACGCGGGCGCGGGCCTGCTCGGGCTCCATGCCGTTGACGGTGTCGAGGCGGACCAGCGCGTTGAACTTCTCGCGCCGCTCGCCCTCGCGGGCCTGGCGGACCGCGCCGGTGATGACGTCGCCCTTGCGCAGGCCGTTCTTGCGGACCTGGGCGAGCGAGACGTACACGTCGTTCGGACCGGGCAGGTAGCCGGTGGTCCGCACGAACGCGTAGTTGTCGAGGATGTCGAGGATGCCCGCGACGGGGATCAGCACGTCGTCGTCGGAGACCACGGGGTCGGCCTCGTAACGGTCGCGGCCGCCCGTGCCGCGTCCCCGGTTGCGCTCGCGGAAGCGGCGTCCGCGCCGCGAGCCGCGCTCGTCGTCGTGCTCGCCGCCGCCCTGCTGGCCGCCGCTCTGCCGCTCGCCGCGCTCCCCACGGTCACCCCGCTCGTTGCGGTCACCCCGCTCGTTGCGGTCACCGCGCTCGCCACGGTCGTTGCGGTCGTTGCGCTCGTTGCGGTCGCCCCGCTCGCCGCGGTCCCCGCGCTCACCGCGGTCGCGCTGGCGGTCGCCGCGCTCACGGCCGCTGCGGGTGCGCTGGCGGCCCTCGCGCTGGCGCTCGCCGCCCTCGGGCTGCTCCTCGGCGGTCCTGGTCTCGGCCTTGGCCTGCTCGGCGGGCTTGTCCTGCCGCGCCTCGTGCCTGGCGGTCTCGTGCCGGACAGTCTCCTGCCGGATGTCCGTGCGGGACTCGGCCTGCTCGGCGTCCTCACGCGGCGCGGCCGCGCGGGCCCTGCGGGTGCGGGTCGGCTGCTCGCCGACGGACTCGGCCGCGGCGGGCCGCGTCGTGCTCTCGGCTCTGGTCTCGCTCTTGCCTTCGGCCTTCGTCTCGGGCTTGGCCGCCGCCCCCGCGGCCGCGCCGCCCTGCTTCTCCTGAATGGCAGCGATGAGCTGGCTCTTGCGCATCCCGGTCGTGCCGCTGATGCCGAGCTGCGACGCCAGGGTCTTCAGCTCGGGCAGCACCATCGCGGACAGCCCTGTGCCGCGACGGGCGCGCTTGGGCGCGGGCGCGTCGGCCGGCGCTTCGTTGAGCAGTTCGCTGGATTCGCTCACAAAGGGTCCTTCCCAGGGAGCGGGTGTGGGCCGATAGGAGGCCGATCTACCCGATGTTTCGACTCGGCGGGGGCGCCGAATCCGGCGATCAATTCGCCATGCGGAAATTCCGAAGACAGCCAGATGATCGCGTACTCGTCCCCAAGCCGAAGGGAATCAGAAGTGGAGAGCCTGGTGCACGGGCGCATCAGCAGTGGATATGCCGATGGGCTTGCGGCCCCGAGCAGTGGAAACCCGAGCGGGGCATCTGGTGCGGCTTCCAGCCTAACACCACCACGGCGCACTTGTATTCCCTGAGGTCAGCGTGTTCGGCAGGCGCGCGGCTGAACGCGGGCACCGTACGGGCTGACGTTCAGCCGGTGCATATCCCAGCCATTACCCGTGTCGGTTTCGGGCCAACCGGGAGTGGGCCACCCGAACGCCAGAACTGTAGGCCCGGCCCCGGAGATCACGGCCGGCACTCCCGCCCGACGGAGCCGTTCCACCAGCGCCGCCGAGCCCGGCATCGCGGGCGCTCGATACGACTGGTGCAACCTGTCCTCGGTCGCGTCCAACAGCACGTCGTAGCCCAGTTTGCTGGTCAGTGCCGCGATGAGCAAGGCCGCGCGGGCAGAATTCGCCGCGGCATCGGCGTGCGTGACGCTCTCGGGCAGCAGCCCGCGCGCACGCTCCGTGGCGAGCCGCTGGTCGGGGACGAAAACGGTGACCGGGACGTCCACGTCGAGGCGGACGAGCTTGGTCGCCGCGTCGGGGCCGGTCCAGGCGATGGTCAGGCCGCCCGCGAGGCAGGGCGCGACGTTGTCGGGGTGCCCCTCGATCTCGGTGGCGAGCGCGAGCGCGGCGTCCTCGGAGAATTCCGCGCCCTGCGGGTGCAGCGCCCGCGCGGCGGTGATCCCGGCGACGATCGCGGCCGACGACGAGCCCATCCCCCTGCTGTGCGGGATGCGGTTGACGCAATGCAGCCGCAGCCCCGCCGGGCCGTCCGCGCCGCCGATCCGCGCCCACGCCTGCCGGAACACCTTGACGATCAGGTGCTCCTCGCCGAGCTCCGCGAGTTCGACGCCCTCGCCCTCGATCTCGATCTCGACGCCGTCCTCGGCGAGCGAGACCGTCACCTCGTCGTAGTACGACAGGGCGAGGCCGAGGGAGTCGAAGCCGGGGCCGAGGTTGGCGCTGGTGGCCGGGACCTCGACGGTGACGCTCCGGCTCATGCGAGCCCGAGCGCGGTGGCCGCCTCGTGCGCGTCCACCCGGACGGTGGTCGGCTTGGGCGCGCCGGAGATCGCCCAGTCGGGGTCCTTGAGGCCGTTGCCGGTGACGGTGCACACGATCTTCAGGCCCGGCTCGATGACGCCCTGCTCGCGCGCCTGGAGCAGCCCGGCGACCGACGCGGCCGAGGCGGGCTCGACGAACACGCCCTCCTCACGGGCCAGCAGCCGGTAGGCGGCGAGGATCTGCCGGTCGGTGACCGAGCCGATCGCGCCGCCTGACTCGTCGCGGGCGGCCGAGGCAAGGTCCCAGGACGCGGGGTTGCCGATCCGGATCGCGGTCGCGATGGTCTGCGGGTTGCTCACCGGCGCGCCGGACACGAACGGGGCCGCGCCGCTGGCCTGGAAGCCCATCATCCGGGGCCTCTTGGTCGAGACGCCGTCGGCGGCGTACTCCTTGTAGCCCATCCAGTAGGCCGAGATGTTGCCCGCGTTGCCGACGGGCAGGCAGTGCACGTCGGGGGCGTCGCCGAGCGCGCCGACGATCTCGAACGCGGCGGTCTTCTGGCCCTGGAGCCGGTAGGGGTTCACCGAGTTGACCAGCGCGACCGGGTAGTCGACGGCGAGCTTGCGCGCGAGCTCGAGGCAGTCGTCGAAGTTGCCGTCGACCTGGAGCAGCTTGGAGCCGTGCACGAGCGCCTGCGCCAGCTTTCCCATGGCGATCTTGCCGCGCGGCACCAGCACCGCGCAGGTCATGCCCGCGCGCACCGCGTAGGCGGCGGCCGACGCCGAGGTGTTGCCGGTGGACGCGCAGATGACGGCCTTCGCGCCCTCCTCGGCGGCCTTGGAGATCGCCATGGTCATGCCGCGGTCCTTGAACGACCCGGTCGGGTTCAGCCCCTCGACCTTGAGGTAGACCTCGCAGCCGGTCTGCGCCGAGACCCGGTGCGCCGGTACCAGGGGGGTGTTGCCCTCGAGCAGCGTGACCACGGGAGTCTTGTCGGTGACCGGCAGCCGGTCACGGTATTCCTCTATCAGCCCGCGCCAAGCGCTCACGGCTTTCCTCCTGATGCGTGCCGCCTGGGCGGCGGTGTCCGGCTGTGCCCGGCGTCAGACCCGCCCGGCGGCCGCCCGCCCGAGGGCACATCCGGACCCGGGGAGTGACCTGCCTTTATGGAAGGCGAGTCTAGACGAGTTCAGATGTCGCCCTCGACCCTCATGACCGAGGCGACCTCGCGCACCGACGCGTGGCCGCGCAGCGACGCGACTGTCGCGTTCAGCGCCGCGTCCGTCGCGCGGTGGGTGACGATGACGAGCTGGGCGTCCTCGCCGCTGCCCTCCTGGCGGACCGCCTGGATGGACACCCCGTGCCGCGCGAACTCCTCGGCGACCTGCGCGAGCACGCCCGCCTGGTCGGCGACGTCGAGCTGCACGTAGTACCGGGTGACGGTCTCGCCCATCGGCAGGATCGGCAGCGCCGCGTAGGTGGTCTCCACCGGCCCGGAAGCGCCGTTCACCCGGTTGCGGGCGACCGCGACGATGTCGCCGAGGACCGCCGACGCCGTCGGCGCGCCGCCCGCGCCCGCGCCGTAGAACATGAGGCTCCCGGCCGACTCGGCCTCCACGAACACCGCGTTGTACGCGCCGCGCACCGAGCCGAGCGGGTGCGACCTGGGGATCATCGCCGGATGGACCCGGACGGCCACGCCGCGGTCGCCGTCGCGCTCGCAGATCGCGAGGATCTTCACGACGCAGTCCATCGCCTTGGCGCCCGCGACGTCCTGCGCGGTGACCTCGGTGATGCCCTCGCGGTGCACGTCGGCGGCGGTGACCGGGGTGTGGAAGGCGAGCTGGGCGAGGATCGCGGCCTTGGCGGCGGCGTCGAACGCCTCGACGTCGGCGGTCGGGTCGGCCTCGGCGTAACCGAGCGCCTGCGCCTCGGCGAGCGCGTCGGCGAAGCCAGCGCCGTGCGTGTCCATCTGGTCGAGGATGTAGTTGGTGGTGCCGTTGACGATGCCGAGCACCCGGTGGATGCTGTCGCCGACCAGGGACTCGCGCAGCGCGCGCAGCAGCGGGATCGCCCCGGCCACCGACGCCTCGTAGTACAGGTCGACGCCGAACTCGCGGGCCGCGGCGAACAGGGTCTGGCCGTCCTCGGCGAGCAGCGCCTTGTTGGCCGACACGACCGACTTGCCGGACTTCAGCGCGCCGACGATGAGGGACCGCGCGGGCTCGATCCCGCCGATCACCTCGACCACGATGTCCACGTCGGCGCGGGTGGCGAGGCCCATGGCGTCCGTCGTCAGCAGGTCCGCGGGGACGCCCTCGCGCACCCGGTCGGGACGGCGGACCGCGATGCCCGCCAACTCCACCGGCGCGCCGACGCGCGCCGCGAGGTCGTCGGACTGCTCGAGCAGCAGCCTGACGACCTCGGTGCCGACGACACCACACCCGAGCAAAGCCACCCGCACCGGTTTCACGGCTGTCCAACCTCCATGTCGAGCCTCAAAAGATCGGCGACCGTCTCCCGCCTGACGATGACCCGCGCCGCCCCGTCCCGGACCGCCACCACGGCCGGCTTGGTGACGTGGTTGTAGTTGCTTGCCATCGACCGACAGTAAGCGCCCGTGGCGGCCACGGCCACCAGGTCTCCGGGCGAAACATCTTCGGGCAACCATAGGTCACGCACGATAATGTCCCCGCTCTCGCAGTGCTTTCCGACAAGCCTGCTGAGCATGGGGTCGGCGGCGGACTCACGGCTGACGAGCCCTGCGGTGTACTCCGCGCCGTAAAGGGCGGTGCGGAGGTTGTCGCTCATGCCGCCGTCGACGCTCACGTACGTGCGGATGCCTTCGACGTCCTTGATCGTGCCGACCTCGTACAGGGTGATCCCGCCGGGGCCGGCGATCGCGCGGCCCGGCTCGACCGTCAGCCTCGGGACGGGCAGGTCGTAGGCCCGGCACTCGCGGGCGACGATGTCGCGCATGTTGTCGGCGATCAGCTTGGCGTCGATCGGCTCGTCCTCGGGCAGGTAGGCGATGCCGAAGCCGCCGCCGAGGTCGAGCTCGGGCAGCACCACGCGGTGCTCGTCGCGGATCGCGACGAGGAGTTCGGCGACGCGGTGGGCGGCGACCTCGAACCCGTCGGTCTCGAAGATCTGCGAGCCGATGTGGGAGTGCAGGCCGACCAGTTCGAGCTGCGGCAGCGCGAGGATGCGGCGGACCGCCTCCAGGGCCGCGCCGGAGTTGCGGGAGAACCCGAACTTCTGGTCGTCGTGCGCGGTGGCGATGAACTCGTGGGTGTGCGCCTCGACGCCGGTGGTCACCCTGACCATCACCTTGGGCCGCAGGCCGAGGCGCTCGGCGTGGAAGCCGAGCCTGGCGATCTCCTCGAACGAGTCGACCACGATCCTGCCGACGCCCGCCTCGAGGCCCATGACGAGCTCGTCGGCCGACTTGTTGTTGCCGTGCATGGTGATCCGCTCGGGCGGGAACCCGGCGGCCAGCGCCAGGGCGAGCTCGCCGCCCGTGCAGACGTCGAGGCCGAGGCCCTCTTCAGCGAGCCAGCGCACGACCGCGCCGCACAGGAACGCCTTGCCCGCGTAGTGGACGCTGCCGTCGTGCCCTCCCCCTTCGTGCCAACCTCCTTCGGAGAAGGCCGCGGCGTACTCGCGCGCGCGCTGGCGGAAGTCCTCTTCGTCAACGACGTACAGGGGGGTCCCGAACTCCTGGGCCAGGTCCCGCACGTCGACGCCGCCGACGGTCAGCGCGCCGCCCTCGCGCCGCGCGGTGCGCGGCCACACCAGGGGGGCCAGATCGTTCAGGTCGGCCGGTGCCGGCGAAGGGTTGTCCTCGGGCAGCACGTTCTCGTGCCTGCCGCCCGCCGGGTGAACTCTGCTCACAATCTCTCTCTCGGGGTCTCTCCGAGCCTGCGCAGCCCGTTGCTCAACGTGACGCGCACGGCCCCCGCGAGGATCACACGGGCGCCGTGCTCAGGGGTCGGCTCCTCGCGGAACGTCTCGTGAACGTCGTGGTAGGCGTCCGCTATGCGTTCCAGCTGGAGCACCGGTTTTCGGTGCCCGTCGAACCCCGCGAGCAGGCCGAGCAGCTTGCGCGTCCCGCCGGACCGCGGCCCGACGAGCGTCGCCACGTCGCCCCGGGGGACGCCGAGGTCACGCGCGCGGCGGCGCACCGCGCAGGCGCGCTCGTAGGCGAACCTGACCCGGAAACCTGGGTTGTCGAACGTTCTGGGGAAATCCGCCCAGCACGCTTCGATTGTCGCACCCGAGCCGTAGGACCCGTCCCGCTCGATCGCCTCCGCGATCCGTCCCGGCTCACGCAGCCGGACCGCGAGCAGACCCGCCCCCCGCGTCTCAACATGTGAGATGTCGGGGTGCTCCGCGACGCGTGCGGCGATCGGCTCGGCGGGGAGCCGGTGCCGCAGCGCGACCGGAGAGACATAGGTGTCTTCCCAGGTGATCGCGGCCGTGGGCACGGTGACGCCGGTCACGGCGCGCACCGCCGTGACGATCACCGCGTCGAGGTCACCGGGAGTCACGGCACCGAGGGTAGCCGACCAGCATGTGGACGACCCAACCGTTATGTGGGCGGTCTGGGCTGCGGCGGACGGGCCGCCGACAGGCGGTGCACGGTCCGGATCAGCTCGGCCGGATCGAACGGCTTGGTGACGTAGGCGTCGACGCCGATCTCCATGCCCCGGTCGAGGTCGCGCTCCTGCGCGCGCGCGGTGATCATCACGACCCTGATGTGCGCGGTGTCGGGGTCCTCGCGCAGCCGGACCGCGGTGATCCAGCCGTCGAGGCGCGGCATCATCACATCGAGGGTGATCACGTCGGGGGCCACCGCGCGGACCCTGTCCAGACAGTCGCGTCCGTCCACGGCGGTCTCCACCTCGAACCCCTCAAGCTGCAGGTTCACCGCGATGAGCTGCCGAATCACCTCGTCGTCATCGACGACCAGCACCCGCCCGAGCTTCTCGACCACGAGACTGAGGCTAGCCTTACCCCGGCCCGCGGCGCACTCGAAACGAACCCGTGCGCGCCCGATCGTGAACCCTGGTAGTGTTGGCTCCCGTCGCACGGGCGAGGATTCGCACCAAGGATTCGCACCGAGAATCCGCACCGAAGATCCGCACGCGGCAGGCTCCCGTAGCTCAGGGGATAGAGCGTTGCCCTCCGGAGGCAAAAGCGCAGGTTCGAATCCTGCCGGGAGCGCACCACCGGCATGACGAAGGCGTGAACCGCGAGGTTCGCGCCTTTCGCGTTTCCCGGCCGACTTTCCCTGTCCCGTCAGGAATATCCGGCCCGGTGATCGCGCTGTGATCAACGGCCCCTCCGCCGACTGCACCTCCCGCAGCACCTTTCAGGAGGACGAATGAACACTGTGGTCCGACGCCGCGAACAACCCGCCCATCCCGCCCTCCGGACGCGCTCACTGCGCCTTCTGGCCGTGGCCGCACGCCTTGACCGGATGGCCGAAAACGATCACGATGGGTCACCGGACCCCGTCAGATCGAACTAATCCGCTGCTCAAGTGGGCATCCGTCGGTCCTCTTCGCCATGATGGTCACTACGTCCACGCCGACGGCGCGGACGGTTCGATCAACAACGAGGAGAAACGATGGCTCTGCCGACGCTGACCCCCGAGCAGCGGGCCGAAGCTCTCGCCAAGGCCCAGGAGGCCCGCAAGGCCCGTAGCGAGCTGCTGGCGGCGCTGAAGGCCGGGACGCTCAAGCTGGCCGACGTGCTGGCCCGCGAGGACACCGTGGCCAAGAAGACCAAGGTCACCCAGGTCCTCAAGGCCCTGCCCGGGTACGGCCCCGCCAAGGTCTCCGCCCTGATCGAGAAGCTCGGCATCGACGAGAACCGCCGGGTCGGCGGGCTTGGCGAGCAGCAGCGCGCCAAGCTCCTCGCCGAGATCGGCGGCTGACGCCCCCGAGCCCGGTAGGCGCCTTAGCTCAGAAGTACCGGACCCCCGCCATGCGCGCGCATGGCGGGGGTTCTGTCGTTTTCAGCCCGATATTCGGATGATTACGCACCGCACTATCACGCAGGTGAGGGGGTCTGCGGGCACTTCGAGGAACATTAAGGAAAGTAGGAAAAAGCCCAGCCGATTCCCGCCGGGTATGCAACTCTCTGCCCGTGACCAGATACACAGGGTCGCACGCCGCCGCGTCCTCGTCCCGAGGCCGTGTGGTCGTCGCGTCCGTCCTCCCCGTTCTCGCCCTGTCCGGCTGGGCCATCGTCGGCCTCGCCCTGCTGTCCACCGGCTCCGTGCCGCCGACCGAGGTGACCCTGTCCGCGCCGCGCGCCGAACAGACCGTCCAGCGGATCGGCACGGCGCAGCCGAGGCGGCTGCCGGGGCAGCGCGCCCGCACCGTCCCGGAGGTGACCACCGCGGCGACCTCCACGCCGCTGCCGTCGGCGCCGGCGAGCGCGGGCGGCGGCGGGCGTCCGGAGCAGAACCTCGCGCTCGCCCACGCGCCGGCCGACGAGTCCGTCAGCGCGGACGACGAGGCGCAGGAGGCCGCCGCGACGCCGTCGGCCGAGCCGCACAGCGCGCCCGAGAGCCCCGCAGGCGACGCGGACGGCGCTGAGCCCGCCCACGGGGGCGCGATGCCCGCATCGGGTCCCTCGCCCTCGGCGGGGCCGCGTCCCGCCCGTCCGGAGGCGTCCGGGCCCGCGAGCGCGGGGCCCGCGCACGGCGACCCGACCGGCCGGCCGCACACCGCCGAGCCGCACACCCGCCAGCCGCACACCGGACGGCCGCGCACCGAGCCGACGGCGACGCCGACCGGCGACGAGCGGACCCGCGCGTCGGGAGCCGCGCGCGGCCCGCTGACGCCGTCCGCGTCGCGGCCGCGGCCCTGCGGAGGGACCCTGCAGAAGCTGCTCGCCTGCCCTGACCTGCCGGTCAGCCTGCGGCTGCCCTGACGCCCGTCCCGGTCGGCGCAGGTGGCGTGCTGGTAAAGCGGGGGTGCGCATTCTCCTTATGCGGTCGACGTGGGCGGTCCTGGGCGGGGTGGCTGTTTAGGATCGCAACGTCCTTGGCGGGCTCAGACGGGTCGGGAGTTGCGATGGGCAGATCGCGGGTCGGACGGCGGGTCCGGCCGCTGTGGCGCTGCACAGGGCGTTCCTACGCGGGCCGGGGGTACGACCCGGCGCGCTACCGCCTCGCCCCCGCGGAACCCTGGCTGACCCTCGAGGAGCTCGCCCAGGCCGCCGACCCCGACAACGCGGCGGCCTGGCAGCCCGCGACGGGGCTGGTCTGGGACCGGCACGAGTTCCTCGACCAGCCCTGGGTCTCGGACTGGATGGCCGACTGGGACGACGGCGAATACTTCTGCGCCACGGTCCTCGCCCGCTACGGCGACTTCATCCCCGCCGACCTCGCCGTCCTGGAAGCCGTCGCGATCGACTTCCAGGGCATCGAAACCGTCGGCCACGAGGCGAGCTTCGTCCACGAATCCCACGTCAACGCCTTCGCCGGCGTCAACGACCTCCACCTGGCCCTCCACACCCTCTACCGCGACCACTGGATCACCCCCCTGACCGACGGCACCATCGTCTCCCCCCGCCTCTCCCTAACCCCCCTCTAACCCCTCCCCGCAGCCCCGCGCCCAGCCCCTCCGGCCTGCAACGCGGAGCTGCGTAGCAACGCGCGCTCTCCGCGCCCCTTCGAGACCGCACGGGGATCACCCCGGAACACCCGCACTCCCCGCCCGCCCCCTCCCTCCCAGTCCCCCGGGACCACACGACGACTGCGCCAAGGACACCCGCTCCACAGCCGCCCCTCTCCCTCCCGAACCGCACGGCGGCTGCGCCGGGGGCGCCCACGCTCCGCGACCGCCCCCTCGCGCCCAATCCCCCCGGGGCCGCACGCGGCTGCGCCGGGGGCGCGGATGCTCTGCGGCCGGCCCGCTCGCTTCCAGTCCGTCCGGGACTCCTGTAGCTCCTCGCAGTCCCGAAGGGACTGCGAGGATTGGGGTATGGCAAGTCGGGAGCTTGTGGTGTTGGGGACGGCGGGGGCCGTGCCCACTCGGCGGCGGAATCACAATGGGTATTTGTTGCGGTGGGATGGGCAGGGGGTGCTGTTCGATCCCGGGGAGGGGACGCAGCGGCAGATGTCGCATGCGGGGGCGTCGGCGACGGAGTTGCGCTGGTTGTGCGTCACGCACTTCCACGGCGATCACTCGCTCGGGGTGCCGGGGATCGTGCAGCGGATCGGGCGTGACGGCGTCCCGCACGACGTGCACGCCGTCTTCCCCGCCGAGGGGGCGGTCTACTGGGAGCGGCTAAGGCACGCGACCAGCTACTACGGCTCTCCTCCCCTTGTGGAGCATCCCGTCTCGGGGGCCGGGGAGGTCCTGCAAGGCGACGGCTTCTCTGTGACCGCGCTTCCGCTGGAACACAGCATCCCCACCTACGGCTACCGTCTCGCCGAGCCGGACGGCCGCACGTTCCTTCCCGAGCGCCTGCGCGCGCACGGCATCTCCGGCCCCGCGATCCGTGAGCTGTCCGGACCGCTGCTCGAGGAGTGCACGGTCCCCCGGCCCGGCCAGAAGGTCGCGTTCGTGATGGACACCCGGCTGTGCGACAACGTCTACGCGCTCGCCGACGGGGTCGACATGCTCATCATCGAGTCCACGTTCCTCGACGCCGAGACCGACCTCGCGTACGAGCGCGGCCACCTGACGGCGAGGCAGGCGGGCGAGGTGGCGCGTGCCTGCGGCGTGCGCACCCTTGTCCTCACCCACTTCTCCGAACGCTACGACGAGGCCGACGACCCCCTCTTCCTCGACCAGGCGGCCTTCCCCGGCGCGGTGCTCGCGCACGACCTCGCCCGCATCCCCCTGCCTACGCGACGCGCGCCGCGCTGAGCCTCCCCGCTCAGCACGGCGCGCGCGTCCCGGCCCACCCCGCACGGACGCGGCCCTCCACGAACGCGTCACAGTGCGGGGCGGCCAAGTTTCTTGGCCCTCGACGGGCAGGTCAGGTCTCCAGGAGGGTGAGGAGTTCGGCGAGCAGGGCGGGGACGGTGTCGGGGTACCAGCCGGAAGGCGGTGTCGCGGTCGCGCCCAGGGACTCCTCGAGTTCGGCGATCTCCGCGTCGGGGAACGGCCAGGCGGGCAGACCCGTGCGCAACCGGCATTCCCTGACGATCTCGGCGATTCGCTCGGCCTCGGGGTGGGTGTCGCCGTGCAGGACGAGCGCGAGGCATCCGGCGCGCACGCCGGTGAGGGCGTCGCGGCGGTCGACGGCCCTGCGCAGCATCCGCGCGGTGCGGCGCGCCGCCGAGGGGGCGTCGCCGGACAGCCGCGCGGCGTGCGCGAAAGCCTCGTCGAACGTCGCGAGCACGCCCGGCGCGCCCGATCCGGCGGCGAGTTCCTCCCCGCGCGCCAGCGTCTCCGCGGCCTCCGCGAGGTCCCCGCCGACCATCCGCGCCCAGCCCCTGGCCAGCAGCGCCCGCGCCCCGACGAGGCCGCCGCGCGCGGTCAGCGGCGCGGTCCTCGCCAGGCACTCGACGGGGTCGCCCGCGCGCAGGTGCACGAACGCGGCCTCGTCCGGGCAGGGCAGCGGCCCGGCCGCCTCGGCCTCGGCGAGCAGGGCGAGCGCGTCGTCGCCGCGCCCGAGGCAGCTCAGCGCGAGCGCCAGCGACGGCAGCACCGCGGTTACCGCGCGCGGATCGCCCGACGCCCTCGCCTCGGCCGCCGCCCCCGCGATCAGCGCCGCGGTGCTCGGGTGCGCCGACAGCAGGTCGAGTCCGACGAGCCTGCCCAGCACCTCGGCGCGGCGGCGCAGCCCGCGCGGCTCGACGCCGAACAGGCCGAGCGCGGTCTCGTAGTGCGCTCTGGCTTCGACGTCGTCGCCCATCCGCGCCTTCAGCGCGCCCGCACGGGCGTGCAGGAGGCCCGCCTCGTGCCTGGGCAGCCCCGACGTGTGGTGCAGCGCCCGCAGCGTCCAGGCCAGCGCCTCGGCCGGGCCGGTGTCGTCGGTCAGGTCCTCCCCCGCCGCGTCGAGCAGCTCGGCGGCCGCGCGCACCGACGCGGGCCCGGCGTCGGGACGCAGCGCCCAGCGCAGCGCGGCGAGCGTGTCGGACGGCACGGCACGGCGGCCCTCCAGCGCGGTGAGCAGGCAGTAGGCCAGCAGCCTGTCCCGCAGCAGCGCGGGGTCCTCACAGCGCGCCGCGCAGGACTCCGCGAGCCCCGGACGCAACGTCCCCGCCTCGGTCACCAGCCCCGCCGCCGTCAGCGACTCAAGCAGCTCGGGCACCTCCCCCGCACTGAGCGGCGCATGCCCGCAGACCGCCGCGACGGCGTCGGTCCCGGCAGGCCCGGGAAAGACAGCCATCCTGCCCAGCAGAACAGCCTCACGCGCGGGCAGCAGATCGGCCACCCAGTCCGCGACCCTCTCCCCCGACGCCCACGGCAACCCGAACGCCGCATGCAGATCACGCCGTCGCCGCAAATGATCACGCAACCGCAGCGCAGGGACGCGCCCCAGCATCACCCCGCCGAGCTCAAGCGCCAACGGCACCCCTCCAAGCAGCTCAGCGACCTCCGCCCGCACATCCACCTCCCCCACCCCACCCCGCCCACGCACAAGCTCCGCCCGCCCGCCGGACTCACCCGCACCCTCACCACCCCGCGCGCGAACAAGCTCCGCCCGCACGCCGGACTCACCCGCGCCCACGCCTCCCCACGCGTGGGCGACCTCCGCCCGCACGTCCACCTCACCCGCGCCCTCGCCACCCCGCGCGCGAGCGAGGTCGGCCCGCACGCCGGGCTCACCCGCGCCCTCGCCGTCCCGCGCGCGAGCGAGCTCCGCCCGCACATCCAGCTCACCCGCGCCTTCGCCACCCCACGCGCGAGCGAGCTCCGCACGCACGCCGGGCTCACCCGCGCCCTTGTCGCCCCGCGTGCGGGCGAGCTCCGCATGCACGTCCAGCTCACCCGCACCCTCGCCGCCGCGCGCGCGGGCGAGGTCGGCGCGGACGCCGGGGTCACCCGCGCCCTCGCCACGCCACGCGCGGGCGAGCTCCGCACGCACGCCGGGGTCGCCCGCGTCCTTGTCGCCCCGCGCGCGGGCGAGGTCGGCGCGGACGCCCGTTCGCTTGTCGCCCCTGGTGTGGGGGAGGTCGGTGTGGGTGTTGGGGTTGGTTGGGTTGTTGGGGGGTTTGGCGTGTTTGGGGGTGGGTGGGGGGAGGAGGGTGGGGGTGTGGCGGGGGTGGAGGAGGCGTAGGGCGGCTTCGGTGGTCAAGGGGGGGACCTGCCAGACGCGTTCGGCCGGGGTGCCGAGCGGGTCGCGGGTGACCACGACGGCGTGGGCGGCCTCGCCGCCGGCTTCGGCGATCGTGCGCATGACGTCCTCGATGACATGGCGTGCCCCGGCCGTCAGCTGGCCCACGTGGTCGAGGACGAGCAGGGCCCGCCGCTCACGGACCGCGCCGAGCAGGGCGGCGAGCGGCCCGGACGGCCCGCGCTCCAGGCGCAGCGCGCCGAGCAGCAGGTCGGCCGCCGCGGCGGAGGTGGCGTCGGCGGGCAGCGCGGCGCAGTCGGCGAACGCGCAGCCGTCGGGGTAGCGCGGCCCGAGAAGGGCGGCGAGGCCGCGGGCGAGTGCCGACTTGCCCATGCCCGCGGGTCCGGCGAGCGTCAGCGCGCCGTAGGCGGGCAGCAGCCCTGCGAGCTCCCGCAGTTCGGCGTCACGGCCGACGAGTCCGCGGCGTGCGGCGAGCAACTGGGTGGTGTCGAGGGTGTCGCGCAGTCTCAGGTCGAGCATTCCCGGCTCCGTTAGGGTGCGTGGCGTCCGTCGGCGGTCAGCCGCCGACGAGCCGCTCGAAGTAGGACGGCAGGCCGTCGTAGGGGTTGGCGCCGGCGCGGTCGGTGACGTACAGGACTCCGGTGTTCCGGCGGCGGGCGAGTGCGGTGACGACCTCCAGGTCCTCGGGGCGGCAGCCGTAGACGAGATGGCAGAAGCGCGCTGGATCGCCCGCGAGGGTCCAGGCGGGGGGTTCGGCCGCGGCGTAGGCGGTGACCGGGCCCTCGAAGGTGACGAGGACGTCGGCGAGGGTCAGGTAGGTCGGGTCGGGGTGGGTGCCGTGGTTGAACACGACGAGCCCGGCCCCGGCGTCCCGCGCCCGGTCGGTGACGTTCTTCATGTAGGCGACGCCGTCGGGGCCGGAGGGCACCTGGTCGAAGAACACGTCGGCGACGCCGTACCAGCGCCGGTAACGCTTGAGGTCGGCGAGGACGAGCGCGGTCTCCCTCCTGCCGTAGGACACGTCGACGTACGCCGCGACGGTCCCGCGCCGTGCCGCGATCCGGTCCGAGGCGCGGGCGAAGACCGGGTCGGGCGCGGTGCCCGGCCCGCTGGCGACGTTGAGGACGACGCAGCGCAGCCGCGCGTCGGCGATCCGCTCCCACAGTCCCGGCCGCACGTGCGGCGCGAAGTAGGCGGGGACGATCACCCGGGTCGGGACGGCGCGGGCCGGCGGCGGCACGGCCGCCGCCGACATCGCGCACAGGATGTTGCGCCTGCTCAGCACGTGATCTCCCAGAGGTCCCTGACCGCGGTGGCCAGGGGGGTGGCGGGGGTCCAGCCGAGCGCGGCGGTGGTCGTGCCGACGTCGGCGCGCTGCCAGGGCACCGACGCCGACCGCGCCGAGGCGTCGCCGTCCTCGGCAAGGGTGCGGCCCGGTACGAGGGCCAGTAGCGCGCGCACGAGGTCGCGCGAGACGGTCGCCGCGCCGCTGCCGACGTTGAGGATGCCGGTGGCGGTGCGCGCGGCCGCGGCGAGCACCGCGTCGGCGACGTCGCGGACGTCCACGTAGTCGCGGACCGCGCCGAGCGGCCCGGTGCGGACCTCCGAGGCCCCCTCGGCGAGCTGGGCGGCGACCCCGCCGAGCAGCGACGCGCGCGGCGCGCCGGGCCCGACCGGGTTGAACACCCGCAGCACCACCGATCCCGGGACGCTCAACGCGAGTTCGGTCCCGGCGAGCTTGGTCATCCCGTAGGCCCCGACGGGCCTGGGCGCGGTCGTCTCGGCGACGGGAACGCCCTCAGGGACCCGTCCGTACTCGGCGGCCGACCCCACGTGGACGAGCCTGCCGCCCTCCTCACGGACCGCCTCGGCGACCGCCGACACCAGCGTCACGTTCCCCGCGACGAGTTCGGCGGGCGTCCCGGACACCGCGCCCGCGCAGTTCACCACCGCGCTGGGCCGCACCTTGCGGACGAGTTCCCGCACCCCGTCGTGGGTCGGGTCGAGCCTGACGTCGGCGGCGTCCTCGGTGCGGGACGCGGTGACGACCTCCCAGCCGGAGGCGCGTTCCGCGACGTGCCTGCCGAGGAACCCCGTCGCGCCGAGCAGGAGCATCCGCCTCATCCGGCGCTCCCGAGCAGGGCGGGGCGCAGCGCGTCGAACTCGGCGTTGGCGCGGTCGTAGTCGTCGGGCCTGCCGATGTCGAGCCAGTAGCCGTCGAAGGCGTAGTCGAGGGGGTTGCGTCCGGCGGCGAGCTGGTCGAGGACGAGTTCGTCGAAGCCGAGCGGCAGGCCCGGGGTGTAGGCGTCGAGTACGCGGCGGTTCAGCGCGTAGACGCCCATGCTGACGCGGTAGTCGTAGCAGGGCTTCTCGGCGAACTCGGTGATCCTGCCGCCGAACGTGGTGAGCACGCCGAAGTCGATCTTGACCTCGCGGCGGTAGGTGGCGACCGAAAGGTGCGCCCCGGCCGCGCGGTGGGCGGCGAGCAGCTCCGCGTAGCAGAGGTCGGTGAGGATGTCGCCGTTCATCACCAGGAAGTTCTCCGGCAGGTCGGGCATCGCCAGCAGCGGGCCGATCGTGCCGAGCGGCGAGTCCTCGGGCGCGTAGTCGATCGACAGGCCCCAGCGGGCCCCGTCGCCGACGTAGGAGCGGATCAGGTGGCCAAGGTGGCCGATCGCGAGGGTGACCGAGGTGAAGCCCTGCGCGGCGAGCTGGTGCAGGACGATCTCCAGGATCGAGTACCGGTCGCCGATGGGGACGAGCGGCTTGGGCAGCGTCGTCGTGTACGGCCGCAGGCGGACGCCCTTGCCCCCGGCGAGGATGACTGCGTGCATGAGGTGCCTTTCGGGTGAGTCGCGGAAGCGGGTCAGAGCGCGTAGACGCCGGGGCGGTAGCGGTCGAGGTTGCCGGTGAGCCAGGCGGCGGTCTCGGCGAGCCCGTCGCGGAGGGTGTGCTCGGGCTGCCACCCGGTGGCCTGACGCAGCCGCGTCGAGTCGCACACCAGCCGCATCACCTCCGACGCGTCGGGCCGCATCCGCGCGTCCTCGCTGACGAACGTGACCTCGGGGCGGCCCATGGCCTCGGCGATGGTCCGCGCGAGGTCGCCCATGGAGATCTCGCCGCCGACCCCCGCGTTGAACACCCCGCCCTCGATGCCGGGGGTGCTGACGGCGGCGTGGAAGGCGGCGGCGGTGTCGCGCACGTAGGTGAAGTCGCGGGTCGGGGTCAGCGAACCGACCCTGATCTCGTCCATGCCCGCGGCGATCTGGGAGATGACCGTCGGGATGAACGCGCGGGCCGACTGCCGGGGGCCGTAGGTGTTGAACGGCCGCAGGGTGACCACGGGCAGGCCGTAGCTGGCGTGGTAGCTCTCGACGAGCTTGTCGGCGGCGGCCTTGGACGCGGCGTACGGCGACTGCGTCTGGATCGGGTGGGTCTCGGCGATCGGGACGGTCCTGGCGGTCCCGTACGTCTCGCTGGTGGAGGTGTGGACCAGGCGCGGCGTCCTGTGCTCCTTGACGGCCTCGAGCACGTTGAGCGTGCCGGTGATGTTGGTGTCCACGTAGCTGCGCGGGGCCTGGTAGGAGTACGGGATCGCGATGAGCGCCGCGAGGTGGCAGACGGCGTCCGCGCCGTCCACGAGCGCGCCGACCGAGCCGGGGTCGCGCACGTCGCCGAGCTGCACCTCGACGTCGGCCAGGACGTCGGCGGGCAGCGTGTCGAGCCAGCCCCAGGAGCCCTGCGAGTTGTACTGGGCCATCGCCCTGACCCGGTGGCCGCGCGCCACGAGGACTTCCACGAGGTGGGAGCCGATGAAGCCGTCGGCTCCGGTCACCGCGACGAGGTTCTGCATCATCCGTCCTTCTTCAGGAGTACTTCAGGAGTACGAGGGGGTGATCAGCGGTGGGTCGTGGCGCGCCCGAGCACCACGACCGCGTAGGCGAGCAGCGCCGCGAACAGCAGCACCGCGCCGTGCAGCTGGACCGCGCCCGGGTCGGGCGCGGCGGTCATCAGCACCGCGGTCTCGGCGAGCAGCGCGCCCGCGCACAGCCCGACCGGGGCCGCGGTGCGGCCGAACGACTGGAGCATCAGCGCGACGACGAGCGCGCCGCCGAGCAGCAGGAAGCACACGAAGACACGGCCCTCGCCCGAGGTCGGCCCGGCGACCCCGATCGCGGTGCCGAGCAGCAGCGCCAGGACGAGCAGGAACCTGGCGAGCAGGTCGCCGAAGGCGGTCCGCGCGCCCGACGCGAACGAGCGCGGGGTGCGCGAGGTGTGCAGCAAACCGTGGCCGCGCGCGCGGAACGCGGTCAGCAGCCATTCGGCGGGGCCCATCGCGATCGACAGCGCGACCATCGCGGCGCTGGTGGCCGGGGCGGGCGCGCCGTAGCCGCCGTAGGCCGCGACGATCGTGAAGGTGAGCAGCCCGCCCGCGAGCAGCCCGAACGCCGCGTAGGGCGCGGCCCTGCCGAGCATGATCCAGCTGACGCCGGGGTCGCTGCCGCCCCTGGTCCGCTCGTGCGCGAGCGCGGCGACGCACAGGCCGGTCAGCGCCCAGCCGAACACCTGGAACTGCCAGGCGAGCCCGGCGAGGGTGACCGCGGTGCCGGGCAGCAGGCACGCCAGCAGCCGCAGTTCCGCGCCCATGACCAGCGCGGCGGTCGCGGCGAGCAGGTAGAAGCTCTGCGCGCAGGCGACCGCGATGATCGCCGGACCCGACCCGACGGCCAGGCCGAGCGCCGTCGCGACGAGCGCGAGCAGCGGCGTGCCCAGCACGATGCCCAGGGCCAGGACCCGCTTGCGCGCGCCGCCCTCGCGGGAGTAGGCGACGGCCGCCACGCCCTGCGAGACCGGCCAGCACAGCACGAGCGACAGGGTGAGCACGAGACCGCCCGAGCGGTGCGCGAGCAGCGGACCCGCCGCGACGTAGCCGAGACCGGGCAGCCCGAACAGGACGCCCCGCAGCAGGTAGCGCAGGCCCGTCTTCCACAGGGGTCCTTGCCGCGCCCACGGGTTGTCGAAGGCGATCGGCCGAGGGGGCCTGCGCACGGAGGTGTCGTAGAGCCGCTGGGCGAGGGTGAACACGTCGTCGAATCCGTATCGGTGGGCGGCCCTGTCGCCGAAGCCCTCGGCCTCCAGCGCCGCCGTCACCTCGAGCGGGTCGACGGCCGAGGCGAGCAGGCCGGTGAGGCCGTCGGGGAGTTCGGTCTCGTCGGGGACGAGCCCGTCGGGCAGGTCGTCGCCGAGCTCGTCGTGGAGCGTGAGCACCTCGGTCATGCGACCACCGGCTCACGTGCGACGGGCCCGCGCGCGACGAGTTCCCGGTACACCCCGCGGAAGGACGCGACGGCCTGGTCGACGGTGAAGTCCTCGAGGGCACGCCGCCGCGCCGCCGCGCCCATGGCCCTGCGCGCGGCCCGGTCGCGCAGGAGCCCGACGGCCGCCTCGGCCATCGCCTCAGGGTCGCGCGGCGGGACCACGAGGCCGCACTCCCGCCCCCGGGAGTCCGGCCCGACGGCCTCGGCCACGCCGCCCACGTCGGTGGAGACCGTGGGCCTGCCGCACGTCATCGCCTCGATGAGCGTGTAGGGGAAGCCCTCGGAGATGCTGGAGAGCATCACCACGGTCCCGGCGGTGTAGGCGTCGCGGATGTCGTCCACGCGGCCCTCGAACGCGACGGCGTCGGCGACGCCGAGCCGCTCGGCGAGCGCCTCGCACTTCCTGCGGTATCCGGCGTCGCCGCCGCCGAACAGCCGCAGGACCGCTGCGGGGATCTCGGCGCGGACCAGCGCGAACGCGCGGATCAGCGTCTCGAGGTCCTTGATCGGATCGATCCGCCCTGCCCAGCTGAGCGTGGGCACGACGGGCTCCGGCCCGGACGGCGGGAACGCGGCCGGGTCGACCCCGTTGTAGACGGTCCGCAGCAGCTCCGGACGCGCCCCGCAGCGGACCTCCCAGCGCTGGTTGTAGCGGTTGCCGGGGGTGATGAGGTCGGCCGAGCGGTAGCCCTCGGCGCACAGCAGCCGCAGGAACCGCAGCATCAGCGCCTTCACCGGCCACGTGTGTCCGCGCGCGTACCCGAGGTAACGTTCGCGCAGGTAGATGCCGTGTTCGGTGAGGCACAGCGGGGTGCCGTGCGCCCACTTGGCGGCGAGCGCGGGCAGCACCGCGACGCCGTTCGACACCGCGTGCGTCAGGTCGGCCTCGGCCGGGGGCAGGACGAGCGGGCGCAGCGCGTGTTCCAGCAGCGAGACGGCCATGAGCGCGTCGTGCATGCTGGGGCGCACCCCTTCGGGCAGCACCCTGGTCGTCCACTCCCGCATCAGCCAGCCGACGGGCCGCTCGTCGTGCAACGCCGCGACGAGTCCAGGACCGAGGTCGTACATCGCGCGCAGGACCCCGGCGAACGCGGCCGACGCGGCGGCGTCGGGACCGCCGCCGCCCGGGGCCTCCGCGCCCGTGGCGGTCAGCGTGAGGAGGGTGCGGAAGGCGTCCGCGAAGGAGCGCGCGGCCACTCCGCGCGGTTTGCGGCCGCGCGGGGCGGGGCCCCACAGCCCGAACGCCTCGACCGCGACGTTCTCCGGCGGGTCCCACACCCGCCGCTCAAGCCCGGTGCCGGTGAGCGCGACGACCCGGAAGGCGTGCTCGGGCATGCCGCGCACGAGCTGGTCGCACCAGACGCTCACCCCGCCGAACGCGTGCGGGTAGGTGCCCTCGGTGACGAGTGTGACGTTCATACCGACGTCGCGCCCACGGTGAGCGTCACGTTGCCCGTCTGGTACGCCGAGCGCTCGCCCGCGTACTTGTCGCCGAAGACGACGAGGTTGAGCAGGCCCGTCCTAGTGCCCTCGGGAACGGTGATCGGTACGGCGGTGCCAGAGGGCACGCCGGACACCACGACCTTGCCGTCCTGGAGGTAGGCCGTCACCTTACGGCTCGCGGCCTTCCACGCGGCCTGCCGCTTCAGCTCCGCGCCGTTGTCGCGCATCCGCTGGTTGACCAGCGGGCTGTTGGCGGCGAACAGCGACCCGTAGTCGGCCAGCACGCGGTCGAGCAGCGGGTAGAGGATGCGGTCCTCGGCGAGGTTCGACTGGTGCACGTAGTGCGGGCGCGGGTCGTTGCGCATGATGTGCGCGAGCGTGATGCGCGCGTCGAGCGGGACGATGTGCTCGAGGTAGCCGGTCGCGAGGTCGAGCGGCTCGATGCAGGTCATGATCTGCGGGTTGTCCTCGCACAGGCCGCTGCCGCCGGCGGCGCGCGAGGTGTAGATCCAGTTGTACTCGTCGGCCATCTCGGCGGCGGTGCCGACGTTGAAGTAGTTGGCCATCGGGTAGCGCGGGACGGTCAGCGCCCCGCCGACCGCGCGCTGGTCGAAGTCGCGTGAGGCGTCCGCGCCGAGCCACTTGATCCCGGTGTCGCCCGCCGCGAGCGCGAGGTTCGGGTTGTCCTCGGGCTGCTGCGGGGTGATCTTGAGGCCGGAGTGCTCCCCGGTGACGAGCTCGTCGGCCTGGAGGGAGAAGCCCTTGAGGTAGGCCCAGGTGCGGTTGTCGGCGATCTGTGAGCGCAGGTAGGCGCGCGACTGCCACACGGTCTTGCCCTGGGCGTCCTTCTTGCACACCCACGGGCTGACGGTGAAGTCCTGCTCGCAGCCCAGGTAGGTGTGGTCGAGCGTGTGGTTGGCCCAGCGGAACTTCGCGCGCTGCTGCCGGAACGCCGCCAGCAGCGGGTCGGCGCCGTCGGAGGCGACGACGTCGTCGCTGCCGCCGCCGTTGTAGTACATGTCGAGCGGGAAGGACCGCTGGGACTGCCAGGCGACCGCACGGTCCACGTCGGCGGGCGTCATCCGGATGTCGGGCGTGGTGACCGACGGGTCCGCGCAGTTCTCGCCCGGCGTGCAGTCCTGCTCGGTGCTCCAGCGGGCGTCGCGGGCGAACACGTCGTCCACGTGGACGCTGAAGTACTGCCGGTTGAGGCCCAGGTGGACGCCCTTGGTGAGCCAGGTGACCAGGCCGTGGCCGAGCGCGCGGAACTGGGTCTGGTACTGGTTGGCGCTGAACGTCAGCACCATCTGGGACCTGCCGTCGGCGGTGTACACCCCGGCGAGGGTCTTGCCGCCCGAGGTCAGGTAAGGCTCGAAGCGAGTACCGGCCGTAGGGGGAAGCGGCGTAGCGGGGTAGCCGTAGGTCTCGGGGATGGTGTCCACGAGGTCCTCAAAAGGGACGGGGCCCTTGAGGTAGCGGAAGGCCCCGGCCTTGGCGGCGGGCGTGAGTTCGGCGGTGAGGCCGTCGAGGGCTCCGGCGCTGCTGGGGTAGTCGAGGCCCACGTCGGGGGTCGGGTAGACGTAGGAGCTGATCTGCCGGACGCCGAACTGCTTCTGGAAGTCGGCGAGCGCGCCCGCCTCGGCGGCGTCGGCGAACGGCGCGGCGTTCGGCAGGACGACGCCCTGGTACTTGGCGCGGGGCGCGCCGCCGACGGTGTCCTGGAGGAAGGCGCGGGTCAGGGCGGGACGGCCGGGGGCGCTCAGGTCGACGAGGTCGTAGGGCACGCCCTCGCCGTCGAGCTGCGCGGCCATCGCCGCGACGGACGGGCTCGCCCCGTCGGTCACCACGAGGACCTTCAGGTCGATCCTCGGCCCTGCCGCGTGGGCGGTCGCCGGGAGCGCCACGAGGCCCGCCGTCAGCGCGAACACCGACAGGGCCCGTATGCCGGGACCTTTCATAGAGTCTCCTCCGTAATCAGCTTGTTGCCGTGTGTAGCGTCTTTCATCCGGCAGGTGACGCGCGGCGAAACGGGGTCCCGCTTTCAGGAACGGGCCGGTCCTAGGACCCGCCAGCGCGCGACCGCGTGCTCGCGGTCGTCGGCTTTCAGGCGGCGATAGATCTGGTGAACGTGGTTCTTTACCGTTTTCTCGGAGATGTAAAGTTCTCTGGCGATTTTCCGATTCGACCAGCCGCGCGCCATCAATTCCATGACCTCCGCCTCGCGCGGGGTGAGGCTGTGGCCGAAGGCGCGGGTGCGTCCGGGGCCCTCGGGCGAGCCGCCGTGCAGCCAGTCGACCAGCGCGGTGGCCACCGGCGGCGACAGGTAGCCGCGTGCCTGCGCGGCGGCCGTCACCGCCTCGGCGAGTTCGTCCGCGCCGAAGCAGCCGTCGGCGAGCACCGCGTGCGCCCCCGCGCGCAGCGCTCTGACCAGCAACGCCGTGCTGTCCTCCGCGGCGAGCACGACGATCTTGTGCGCCTCGGCGAGGCGTTCCACCTCGGCGAGCCCGCGCGGCCCGGCGAGCCCGATGACGACCACATCAGCGGCACTGTCGGCGGCACCGGCACTGTCGGCGGCAGCGGCACCGTCGCCGTCAACGACCTCGATCCCCTCCGCCGCGCCGAGCAGCGCGCGGACCCCGAGTTCAAGCACGGGATTGCGCTCGACCACCCGGACGGTGACCGCGACAGATGCCATGTGTCCCACCGAACGTCCTTGTCCACCTGAGTCCACCCGAGTCCGACCCGGTCCCCCTCGTTCACCGAAAGTCACAGGTCCGGCACCCATGGTCCCCCAAGTGCCTGCGATCCCCCCGGTAACAATCCAAGTCAGTACCGGTCACCCGGGAAAATGCCCGACTTGTTATGGAATGGCGGTTCCGCCGCCCCGAATGAGCTGGCCATAATGACCGCTTGTGATTTCCCGAAGCGTCGTCGCCGCGTTCGTCACCCTTCTCGCGGTGCCCCTCGTGGCCGTCGCGGGCTCGTCGGCGGCAGCGCCCGGACCCTGTGGCAGCGTCTCGGCGCGGCCGTGGTGCGACCGTGACCTGTCCCCGGACAAGCGCGCGCGGCTGCTGCTCAAGGCGATGACGCTCGACGAGAAGATCGGCATGATGGCCGGGGACGACGCCCTCGGCCCGCTGCAGACCCAGACCAACCCCGACGCGCACGAGGGGACCGTCCAGGGGATCGCGCGGCTCGGCGTCCCGACCGTCCTCATGGCCGGCGGCGGCCCGGCGGGCATCCGGCAGGGCGAGGGCACCGCGCTCCCCGCGCCGATCTCCCTCGGCGCGACCTTCTCCCGCACGGACGCCGCCCGCTGGGGCCGGCTCGTCGGCGACGAGGGAAGGCGCAGGGGCAACGACGTCATCCTCGGCCCGGCCCTTGACATCATGCGGCTCCCCAACGCGGGCCGCGCCTACGAGGCATACGGCGAGGACCCCTACCTGACGGGCGAACTCGGCGTCCCCTGGATCAAGGCCGCGCAGAAGCGCGGCGTCATGGCGATGGTGAAGCACTACCCGGCCAACAACCAGGAGACCGACCGTTACCTGATGAACGCGGTCGTCGGCACGCGCGCGATGCGCGAGATCTACCTCCCGCCGTTCGAGAAGGCGATCCGGCAGGGCGACGCGGCCGCCGTCATGTGCGGCTACAACAAGGTCAACGGCACCCCGTCCTGCGCGAACCACACGTTCCTCGGCAAGGTCCTGCGCGGTTCCTGGGGCTTTGACGGCTTCGTCGCCTCAGACTGGCTGGTCGGCGCGAAGAACACAGTCGCCTCGGTGCGCGGCGGCATGGACGTGGAGATGCCCGTCGGCCTCGTCTACAGCAGGGACAGGCTGAACGACGCGCTGCGCGACAAGCGCATCACCGTCAAGCAGATCGACGCCCGGGTCCGCAACTACCTGCGGACGCTGTTCGCGCACGGGGTCTTCGACCGCAGGCGCTACGCCGACCAGCCGCAGACGATCAACGTCGCCGCCAACAACAACACCGCGCGGTCCCTCGCCGAGAACGGGATCACGCTGTTGAAGAACAACGGCGTCCTGCCGCTGCGCGGGAACACGAGCCTCGCCGTCATCGGGTCGGCGGCGAACGAGTACGTCAGCGGGATCGGGTCGTCGCAGGTGACGCCGCGCAACCCGATCACCGTCCTCGCCGGGCTGCGTGCGCGCGCGGGCGGGGCCGTCACCTACGCGGACGGGTCCGACCTCGGCCAGGCGGCCGCCGCCGCGCGCGGCGCGCAGGTCGCCGTCGTCGTGGTGGCCGACCAGCGCGAGGAGGCCGCCGACCTCAAGTGCCTCAAGCTGACCTGCGGCGCGCCCGACCGGGGCGACCAGGACGCGCTCGTGCGCGCCGTCACCGCGGCCAACCCCAACACCGTCGTACTGCTCCAGACGGGCGGGCCGGTGCTCACCCCGTGGCGGTCGCAGGCCGCCGCCGTCGTCGAGGCTTGGTACCCGGGTGAGCGCGGCGGAACGGCCGTCGCGCGGGTGCTGTACGGGGACGCCGAGCCCGGCGGACGGCTTCCTGTGACGTTCCCCGTGAAGGACGTCAAGGCCGCCAAGGGCGGGACGGTCCGGTACGCCGAAGGCATCCAGGTCGGCTACCGCCGCTACAACGCGCGCAAGGCCCCGGTCGCGTACCCGTTCGGGCACGGCCTGACGTACACGACGTTCAAGTACGGCGGCATCAAGGTGAAGGGCGACAAGGTCCAGGTGACCGTCACCAACACCGGCTCGCGCGTGGGGACCGCGGTGCCCCAGCTCTACCTCACGTTCCCCAAGGGCGCGGGCGAGCCGCCGCGTCAGCTGAAGGGGTTCGCGAAGATCAAGCTGAAGCCCGGACAGACCCGGCGCGTCACCTTCACCCTCGACAAGCGCGCTTTCTCCGTCTGGAAGGGCGGCTGGAAGAGCCCGCGCGGCTGCTACACCGTCGAGGTGGGCGCGTCGAGCCGGGCACTGCCCCTGTCGGCCCGCCTTTGCCGCTGACCCCTTTCCGACCCGTCCCCGTGACCTGCGCGGACGCCGGTTTCCGGTGACCGGGGTGTCGGCGCGGTGGCCGGGATCGGTAGGTTGGGGCAGCTTCGAGGGTTGGAGGGCGTCTTGTTCGTCATCGGAAACCGGAGGGCGCGGGCCGCGGCGCTCGTCGCCGTCCTCACCGCGGGAACGCTGACCGGCGTCGCCGCGCCGGCCTCGGCGGCCGCGTGCGTGCTCGGCAAGTGGCGGCAGACCGGCTACAAGACAACGACGGCCGGGGTGAACTACCGGCAGACGACGAGCGGGGCCAAGGGCGTCAGGCTCACCGTCACGCGTAAGAAGCTCGCGTACGACTTCAAGGGATCGACCCGCGAGAACGCGACGATCACCGCGAGCGGCGCGAAGTGGAAGGGCTGGACCCGCTACAAGGGCAAGCTGACGTTCACCGCGACGGTCAAGGGCGCGAAGGCCGGGACCATGACGGCCAAGCCCAAGTCGGTCAAGGGCGGCGCGACGGGCACGTCGAAGATCACGAGCCCGACCGCGAACGACCCGATCACCTGGAAGCTCGCCGAGAACATCCGCGACGGCGGCTCGGAGACGGTCGCCCCGGCGAAGTCGTCATTCACCTGCGCGGGCAAGACCCTGACGCTGAACTCGACGATCACGTACGGGTCGGAGAAGACGACTGTTAAGCGCGTCTTCACCCGCGCCCGTTAGCCTGGCCGGAGCCATGACCGTCTACACGAACGCAAGGATCGTCACGCCCACCGGCGTCATCGGACGCGGCTGGCTCGAGGCCGAGCACGGGCGCATCACCGGCGTCGGCACCGGCGACCGGCGCGGCCGCGACCTCGCCGGGGCCTGGCTGCTGCCCGGCTTCGTGGACCTGCACGTGCACGGCGGCGGCGGCCACTCGGCGATGACGTCGGAGAACGCGATCCGCGAAGCCGTCGCCTTCCACCGCGCGCACGGCACCACGACGACGCTCGTCAGCCTCGTCACCGCGCCGCTCGCGGACCTCGCGGCGGCGGCCGGCTGGATCGCTGACCTCGCCGAGGAGGGCCTTGTCGAGGGCTGCCACTTCGAGGGCCCGTTCCTCGCGCACTCGCGCTGCGGCGCGCAGAACCCCGCCGCGCTGCGCGCCCCCAGCCTCGCCGAACTGCGGCTGCTGCTCGACGCCGGACGCGGCAAGGTCAGGCAGATGACCGTCGCGCCGGAGCTCGTCAACGCCGAGACCGGCGAGGACGGCCTTGACCTCGTGCGCGAACTCGTCTCGCGCGGGGTCGTCGCCGCCGTCGGCCACACCGACGCCACCTACGCGCAGGCCGCCGCCGCGTTCGCCGCGGGCGCGTCGCTGGTCACCCACGCCTTCAACGGGATGCGCGGGCTGCACCACCGCGAGCCTGGCGCGGTCGTGGCCGCCGCCGAGGCCGCGGGGGTCGTCCTCGAGGTCATCAACGACGGCATCCACCTCGACCCCGCGATCGTCCGGCTGCTCGACAGGCTCGCGCCCGGCCGCGTCGCGCTCATCACCGACGCGATCGACGCCACCGGCATGGGCGACGGCGAGTACCTGCTCGGCGCGATGCAGGTACGCGTCGAGAAGGGCACCGCGCGGCTCACCGAGAACGGCTCCCTGGCGGGCAGCACCCTGACCATGGACGCCGCACTGCGCAGGGCGGTCGTGGACGTCGGCATCCCGATCACGACCGCGTCGCGCTACGCCTCGGCGGTCCCCGCCCAGGTGCTCGGCCTCGCCGACCGCGGCACGCTGATGCCCGGCAAGCGCGCCGACCTGGTGATCCTCGACGAGGACCTGCGCGTGATCGAGGTCCCCGAAGCGCGCTAGGACTCGCGGCCCTCGGCGTGCAGCGTCAGCCAGACCCTGAGCGACATCTCGAACGCCATCCGCGCCTCGGGGTCGTACAGCTGCTCGCCGAACAGCTCCTCAAGCTGGTGCAGGCGGTACCTGACGGTCTGGGGGTGCACGTGCAGCCGCGCGGCCACCTCGGTGGCGTTGAAGCCGTTCTGGAGGCATGCCAGGAGGGTGCGGGCGAGCCTGTCGCGGTGCCTTGCGCGGATGTCCAGGAGCGGCGCGAGCCTCGCCCGCGCGACGGTCCAGACGAGGTCCTCGTCCTTGAACACCACGAGGCTCGGCAGATGGTCGACGCAGCGGATCAGGCCGTCGTCGGGCACCACGCCACGGTGCGCCAGCGCGAGCACCTCGCGGGCCCAGCGCAGCGAGTTGCCGAGGTCGGCGGGCTCGACGGTCGGGCCGATCGCCGCCGACCAGTCGCGCAACGCCTTCTCCAGCGCCTGCCTGCGGCCCGGGCCGTCGGGGTCGGGCACCACGAGGCACGGCTCGTGCCGGTTGAGGTCCATCAGGACGTCCGGCGGCAGCGCGGGCTGCAGGTAATCCTCGGTCCTGCGCTCGCGCAACGCCACCGCCGCGACGGCCTTCGGCAGCCGCCACCCGGCGTCGCGGGCCGCGTCGGCCAGAGCCGACGACGAGGGGGTCTGGTCGGACAGCAGCATGTCGAGCAGCCGCCGCCTGCGCCGCGTCTGCTCGCCCGCGACCTGCTCGCTCGCGGTGTGGTAGCCCGCCGACGCGGCCGCCGCGAGCTCGTCGAGGAACAGCAGGATCGCTTCGGCGAGCTCGCCGAGCGACGAGCGCGGCAGGTCGTGCCGCTCGGACTCCACGGTGATGCGGCGCAGCGCGACCCGCGCGCCGATCCGCATGGCCACCTGGAGGTCGTCGAGGCTGCGGCCGACCCTCGCCTCGCCCCAGCCGATGTAGCGGAAGACCTCGGTGAGCTTGTCGAGTGAGGCGTCGGGGTCGGTGATCAGCTGCACGAAGTGCTGGAGCGCGCCCTCGACCGCGGTCCGGATGTTGGTGACGTAGGCGGGTTCCATCCGGGCGAACTCCGGCACGCCCGCCTTGATCTCCTCGATCATCTGGTCGGCGACCCCGCCGATGAACGGCGTGAAGAACGCGTTCCAGTCGCCGGGGAGCTGCGGGAACGTCCTGTGCGACGGACCCTCCAGCGTGATGGACATGGTCTCACCTCCCGGGGATGTCGCCAGTTTTTCTGTTCTGTTGCGGATGGCAAGTTACCGGGGCGTACGCAGCCGCGCACCACCATGGCGGACAAAACAACCGATCGCTTTGTCAGTCAAGTGACAAAAGCGGGTGAGACGGGGATCACCTACCCCGGTCAGCGGCCGCCCATGATGAGCTTCGCGGCGGTGCTGACCATCGAGCTGACCTCGTCACGCGGACGGGCCAGGGTCGTCAGGCCGATCAGCGCGGCGAGCACGAGATGGCCGATCACCACCTCGACGTCCTCGACCGGGACGCCGGCGACCTCGTCGATCGCGTGGTCGGGGTCGATCGCGCCGCCGAACCTGTCGCGGATGTAGCGGAACAGCTCATTGCGCGCGTCGTCCACGCCCGAGTCGGCCGACGTCGCGGCCTGCACGATCGCCGACGTCAGCGGGAGGTTGTCGGCGGCGATCGCGACGATGGCCTCGAGGACCGCGCTCAACCTGTCGACGGGATCGCCGTCGGCCACCGCGACGAGGTCGTCCATGACCCTCGCCCAGTCGGCCGCGACCTCGGTGAGCAGGTGGTCCTTGGAGGCGAAGTAGCGGTAGACGGTCGCCCGCGCGACGCCCGCGCGGTCGGCGACGTCGTGCATCGTCACCGCCGGGTAGCCGCCCTCGCTCGCCAGCTCGTGCGCTGCCTGGACCAGCCGGGCACGCCGAGCCTGTTGATCCTTGCTCAGAGTGCGCGTCACGGTGATCCGTACGTCGCCAGCCAAAGGGGCCACCTCCCACTTTTCATGAACATCTTCCCGTATCGCCGACCACCCGCGCACCTCCGGGGTGCCCGCGCCTTTCCGTCAGGCTTTGTCCCGTGGGCTTTGTCGCACGGAATTGGTCTAGACCCTTGGTTCTGCGGGCGGGGGGTGCGGCAGCATCGTTGCTGATCAACGGGCATGCGGCCGCGTCTCATGACTTGCCGAAAGTAAGTACTTGGGGGTAACTTGACCGACGCCTGACGAGAGTGTCAGGAATCACCCCGTAAATCCCGAGTTTGGGGAACCCCCACATGAAGCATGCGGTAACCACCGGCTCCGCCCCGACCGGCCGGGTCAACTGGAAGCGGTTCGGCCTGATGATGGTCCCCGCGGGCCTCGTCGTCGGCGCGTTCGGCTTCGCGACGGCCTCCGGCGCGCTCGCGTCGTCGTTCGTGATCTCCGGCAGCAACTTCAAGGTCACCGCCGACAAGCTCGAGGGCGAAGGCTTCGTCCAGTACGGCAGGACCATCACCCCCACCGGCAAGGGCACGGTCCCCGTCGCGGTCTCCGGCATCGCCAAGGCCAAGATCACCAACATGTGCCAGTCGGTCGCGGTCGGCCCGTTCGCGCTGCGGCTCACCGCGGGCGACGCGGGCAAGCCCGTCAGCGCCACCAACCTCGTCCTCGACGTCGAGCAGCTCGCCGGTGACGCGGTGTTCTCCGACATGCAGATCGGCGTCGACGCCTCGACCGTCAGCGCCGCTGGCAAGGACATCCACAGCGACACCAAGGGCGCGTTCGGCCAGCAGGCCGCGACCGTGGTCATCACCGACCTCGACCAGACCGCCTGGTCGACCACCGCGGGCACCTTCACCCTCCCCAACCTGAAGCTCGGCTTCGGTGGAAGCGACAATGTCTGCAAGTAGCGCGCACGCGTCGCTCGCCGGATTCCGGCACTGGCGGCGGACACGTCCCTTCTGGGGTGGCGTGTTCGCCGTCCTGGCTGGCGTCGAACTCATCGCGATCCCCTACGCGCCCCTCGCCGTCAGCATCCACCAGGGCATGCCCGGGGTCGCCTCCTGGCTGGCCGGGGCGATGCTCGTCGCGGGCGGGGTGCTCGCCTGGGTCCACCCGGTCCAGCGGCACTTCTACGGCATCATCACGATGCTCGCCGCGCTCGCGTCGTTCCCGTCCTCCAACCTCGGCGGGTTCTTCCTCGGCCTGCTGCTCGGCGTCGTCGGCTCGGGCATGATCTTCGCCTGGTCGCCGGGCCGCGACCGTTCGGCTGAGACGCCCGGCCGTGACGAGATCGTTCCCGGCCTCGTCTCCTGACGTCACCCTAGGAAACTCCCCTTGCGCGCCAAGCCTCTGGCCCTGACCCTGCTCCCGCCGCTTCTCGCCGCTCTGTACGCCGCCCCGGCTTTCGGGGAGGAGACCCCGCAGACGGCGACTCCAAGGACGGCCGCCTCCCCCGCGGCCGCTCCCACGGCGGAGACGGAGCCGTCCTCCCCGGCTCCGTCTCCGTCGCCCTCCACCACGCCCACCCCCGAGGCGTCTCCCACGCCCGCCCCGGAGACGTCGCCTTCGACGGCCGTCCCCGAGCCGTCGGCCTCTCCCAGCGAGACGGCCGACGACAAGGCGACGGAGACAGCGCAGGAGAAGGACGAGGCTAAGGACGGGTGTCCCGAGGTTCCCGCTGACCCCGCCTCGGTCACCCGTGAGGAGGCGGCGGCCTTCTACAGGGCGTGGGCCGCCGAGGAGTGCGCGGTGTCCGGGAGCGCGGCGAAGGCCGTCAAGGCGAGCGGGCTCACGACCTACACCGAGGACGTCACCCTCACCGCCGCGTCCCTCACCCAGACCGGGCTCGCGTACGACGGCGTCGTCACGCTGCCCACGTCGGACGGGACCAAGCGGCTGCTGAAGTTCTCGATGAAGACCGCGAAGCTCACTGGCCTCCGTCAGACCGCGCGCGGCTCGACCCTCACCGCGACCGAGTTCGCGTTCTCCGGCGACGTCGTCATGTACGCGGCGAGCATCTCCGGCAAGGCGTTCGGCCTGCTCCCGATGACGCTCACCCCGGACGCGCCCCCGCCGCTCGTGCTGCCGCTGATGACGTTCACCGACGTCACCGTCAAGGGCACCGCCGTCACCGCGACGACCGCGACCGTGAAGGGCCTCAAGCAGGGCTGAGCGTCACCTCAGCAGCAGGAACGCGACGACGATCGCGGCCACCGCCACCATGACCGAGAGCACGATCACCACGGTGTGCAGCGTGTTGCGGCCCTGCACCGGGACCGGCATGGGCGGCGGCGTCGGGTAGGGCGGCTGGACGTACGCGTAATGCTGCTGCTGCTGCGGCGGCTGCGGCACGTGCGGCTGCTGCTCAAGCGACCACCCGGGCGGCTCGAGCACGGTCCGCGCCTCGGGCTCCGGCTGCGGCTGCGGGGTCGGCTTCGGCGTCGGCTGCGGGGGCTGCCGTGGGACGCGCAGCGCCCGCGCGCCGGGGTCGAGCACGGTCTCCAGCGCGATCTCCTGCGGCCGGTCGAGATCGCGCGGCCGGTCGAGCACTGTCTCGTCGAACTGGGTGGGCAGCGCGTTCGGCCGCGACGTCGACACGTCGGACAGCAGCGGCAGCGCCTGGTCGCCGGTCATCCGCGCGGCGGGCTCGCGCACCAGCAGCCCCTCAAGGACCCGGGTCAGCCTTCCGGCGTTGACGGGACGCGGTACCGGCTCGGAGAGCGCGGCCTGCAAGGCGGCCATCGCGTCCGGCCGCTCGTACGGCGCGTACCCTTCGACGGCCGCGAACAGGGTCGCCCCCAGCGACCACAGGTCCGAGGCCGCGGTGGCGCGCTCGCCCTGCACCCGCTCCGGCGGGATGTAAGCGGGCGACCCCATGACCAGGCCCGTCTGGGTGAGCGTGACGTCGCCCTCCATCTGGGCGATACCGAAGTCGGTGAGGACGACCCGCGCAGGGCTCCCCGCGGTGATGAGGATGTTCGAGGGCTTCACGTCGCGGTGCAGGATGCCCCGGTTGTGCGCGGCGCGCAGCGCGTCGAGCACCTGGAGGCCGATCTCGGCGGCGCGCCACGGGTCGATGGTGCGCTCGGCGTCGAGGATCTCCTGGAGGGAGGGCGCCTCCACGAGCTCCATGACGATCCAGGGCCGCCCCTCCTCCTCCACCACGTCGTGCACGGTGACGACGTTGGGGTGGTTGAGCCGGGCCGACGCCTTGGCCTCGCGAAGGGTGCGCTGCTTGAGCACGTCCTTCTCTTTCTGGGTGAGGCCGGGCCCGAACGTGACCTCCTTGACCGCGATGTCGCGGTCGAGCATGGTGTCGCGGGCGCGCCAGACCGCACCCATGCCGCCCCGGCCGATCTCGCTCACCAGCCGGTACCTGCCGCCGAGCAGCCGCGCCGGACCCTGTTCCATAACGTGTTTCTCCCCCGGGCTCTGGAGAACAGGTTCACCACCATCTCATGAAGCACACGAATTCAGAATATTCTGAGCGGAAGCCTTGTTCTTCCCCCAATTCGCCCCGGGGAAGACGACGAACAGGGCGACATGATCGTCCTTGGCGACGAACCTGCGATTGACCGCGCGCATCCACTCGCCGTCGGCGTTGCGAAATCTGTGCCACAGCTCGGCGGCCGGACCGTCGCCGAGCTGGAAGTCCTTGAGCTTGGTCTGGCGGAAGCCGTTGAGGTCCTTGCCGTAACCGGTGAAGGAGTCGCGCGCCGACGGGCTCGCGCCCCCGTTGGACCAGTCACGCAGGTCGAGCTGCACATACGCGCCGGAATTCGGGTCCTGCCAGCGCACGTAGCGCTTCTCCGAGTCGTAGTGGCTCTGCTCCCAGTCGCCGGGCAGGCGCACGCTGTACCCGAACGCCTCGCGGGTGCGCTCCGGGCCGAAGATCCTGTCCTGGAAGACGTAGCCGACCCCGCCGACCAGCATGACCGTGGCGAGGGCGACGGCAAGGACAAGCCGCCACGACGACCGCTTCCCCTCCCGGCGCGGCGCGGACGTCGTCGGCGCGGACGGGGCCGTCCGGTTCTCCGGGTACACCGCGCGCTCCGAACGCACCGCGCGCTCGGGATAGACCGCGCGCTCGGCGTACACCGGACGCGCGTCCTCGCTCCTGGGCGCCGGAACCGACGGCCGCACCGCCGACACCGGGTCGGGCGACGTCCTGACCGCGGAGATCTGCGGCATGAACAGCGACTCGTAGGTGTCGCCGCTGCGCTGCGCCTCGGGCACCGGGCGCGGCGCGGGGGTGGGCGGCAGCGACCTCGTCTCGGCGAGCGCCCTGTGCAGCAGCTCGGCGGCGGTCGCGCCGTCGATCCGCGCGTCCGGGTCCTTCTCCAGCAGGCCGGTGATGACCCTGGCCAGCGGGCCCGCGCGCGTCGGCGTCGGCAGCGGCTCCATCATCACCGCCGCCAGCGTCGAGAGCACCTCGGGCCGCTCGAACGGCGGCCTGCCCTCGCACGCGGCGTACATCAGCATCCCCAGCGCCCACAGGTCGGACGCCGGACCCGGCTTCAGCCCCTGCGCGCGCTCCGGCGACAGGTACGCGGGCGACCCCATGACGATGCCCGTCTGGGTGAGCGTCGCGTCGCCCTCGAGCTGGGCGACGCCGAAGTCGGTGAGGATCACCCTGTCGTCGGCGAGCATCACGTTCGCGGGCTTCACGTCGCGGTGCAGGATGCCCGCGGCGTGCGCGGCGCGCAGCGCGCCGAGCACCTGCTCGCCGATCTCGGCGACCCTGTCGAGCGGCAGCGGGCCGCTGGAGTCGAGCGAGTCCTGGAGGGTGCGCGCCCGCACGTACTCCATGACGATCCAAGGAGCGCCGTTCTCCTCCTCCTCGACCACGTCGTGTACCACGACGATGCCCGGATGGCTCAGCCTCGCCGCCGCCCGCGCCTCGCGGAGCATCCGCTTGTACAGCACCTCGCGCGCGGCGTCGTCGAGCCCGCGCGGCGCGATGACCTCCTTCACCGCGACGTCACGGCCGAGCAGCTCGTCCTTGGCGAGCCAGACCGTCCCCATGCCGCCGCGGCCCAGTACCGAGTCCAGGCGGTACCGGGTGCCCAGCAGTCTCCCTTCGCCCTGTGTCATCGGGGTCCCCATCGGTCGGCTGCGGTCATTTGCCCTTGAAGCTCGCATACAGCGGCTGGAGTTTCTGCATCGTCGCGTCCCAGGTCGAGGCGGGGGCCATGACCAGGATGGCGTAGCCCATGTCGCCCATGACGAAGCCGCGGTTCAGCGCGCGCATCTCACCGCCGCTGTTGCCGCGGAAGGTGAACTCCCAGTCGGCCGACGCCTTGCCGTCGGCGCTCGGCACCGGCAGGCCGCCGGCCCCCGTCGGCCTGATCTCCAGGAGCCGGTAGCCGGTGAAACTGGCGGACGGGGCCTGCTGCTGCCAGTCGGCCAGCGCGCTGGGGCCCGGGGCGTCGGTCTGCCCGATCTGGACGCGCACGCCGCCCTCGCCGTTGAAGAAGTGGTTCTCGGCGTTCGACCTGTCCGGCGCGCCGAAGTCGTTCGGCACGAACATCGAGTAGCCGGAAGGGTCCTGGTAGAGGCGGTAGCCGGGAGGCGGCGTCTGGGCCGAGGGGGTCTCGGACTGCGGTTTGTCCGACGGGGACGGCGTGCCGCCCGCGTTCGGCTGGCTCGTTCCGGTTCCGGTTCCCGTTCCTGACGCGGTGGCCGTCGGCAGGCTCGCGGTGTTCTTCGCGCCGCCCGAGGTGAAGCTCTGCGCGAGCGCGATCCCGCCGACGATCATCGCGGTGACCAGCACGATCGCGGCGACGATCAGCGCGGTCGTGCGGTTGCCCGACGAGCGTGCCGCCGACGTCGGCTCGCCGAGCAGGCCGAGGCCCGTGTCGGGCAGCCGCTCGGCGGTCGTCGGCGCGGCCTCGGCGGGCTCGGAGCGCAGCGCGAGCGGCCGCTCGTAGTCGCCGCTCAGCTTCCCGTCGCGGGCGATCTCGTCGAGCATCCGGCCCGCCTCGTGCGCGGTGAGCCTCGTCTCGGGGTCCTTGTCCAGCAATCCCTCGATGACCTGCCCGAGGGGGCCCGCCTTCTCCGACGCGGGCACGTCGTCGGTGATGATCGCGATAAGGGAGGCCATCGGCTCCGGCCGCTCATACGGCGACCTGCCTTCGACCATCGCGTATAGCGTGATGCCCAGCGACCACAGGTCCGACGCGGGACCGGCGACCTTGCCGCGCGCGCGCTCAGGCGCGATGTACGCGGGCGACCCCATGACGAGTCCGGTGGCGGTGAGCGTCGCGTCGCCGGTGGACGTCGCGATGCCGAAGTCGGTGAGCACCGCGCGGTCGCCCGCCGCGAGCAGCACGTTCGACGGCTTCACGTCGCGGTGCAGGATGCCGGCCTCGTGCGCGGCGTGCAGCGCGCTGATCATCTGCCCGCCGATCCGCGCGGCGCGCCGGAAGTCGAGGGTGCCCTGGCCCTTGATCACCCGGTCGAGTGAGTCGGCCTTGATCAGCTCCATGACGATCCAGGGCCGCCCGTCCTCCTCGACCACGTCGTAGACGGTGACGACCCCGGGGTGCGCGAGCCGCGCGGCGGTGCGCGCCTCGCGGAACGTGCGGCGGTGCTGGAGGTCGCGCTCCTCGTCGGTCAGCCCGTGCGGAAGGATGACCTCCTTGACCGCGACGTCCCTGCCGAGCACCTCGTCGAAAGCCTGCCACACCGTGCCCATGCCGCCCCTGCCGACCTGCGCGTGCAACCGGTATCGACGTGCCAGCATCCGGTCACTCGGGGTCTCGTTCGGCATAGAAGCGACCATATCCAGGTTCGAAGGTGCATTTTGGCGACGTCCCGACCAGGAACCCGCTCTGGTTGCGTTAGACGCCACAAAGCCAGCGAAGGTTCGACGCTCCCCCGAAACCCGAACGCGGACCGCACCGGATCACTGGCAGCCTGTCGCCCCAAGCATAGTGTCCCGGTATGTCCTTATGTTTAAGGTTGCCCTGCCTTCCGGGCCACCCAGAGCGCCCAGAGGATCAGCGGAACCTGCAACGGAAGCCTCGCCTGGGCGGCAAGGCGCAGCGGGCGCGGCTTGGACTTCCAGTCGCGGGCCATCCGGACGTTCGCGGGGAAGACCGCGGTGAACAACGCGGCGGCCGCCAGCGCGCCGAGGCGGCGGGTCGAGGGCGTCGCCACCGCGGCGGCCACGGCGAGCTCCGCTATGCCGCTCAGATGCGTCCAGGAGCGCGGATCGCCCGGCAGGGCCCTGGGCACGATCGCGTCGAAGGGCTTCGGGGCGACGAAGTGCATGACGCCCGCCGCGGCGAGCAGCGCGCTCAACCGGAGTGCGGGGGCGTGGGAACTTCGGGCGGTCTCAGTCATGGGGGCAAACTAACCCACGAGTCACTTAGTGGGTAGAGTGCGCGCCGAGACCGCTCGGCGATCCGTCCGGCGATCGCCAGGCCCGCAGAACGCAGGAGGCTCGTTTGAACTGGGGACTGACCATTCCGCTGCCCGGCGTCAAGCTCGCCGACCACCGCGCGCTGGTGGAGGAGCTGCCCGGCCTCGGCTACACCGACGTGTGGTCCGCCGAGACCAACGGCCCCGACGGCTTCACCCCGCTCGCCCTGACGTCCCAGTGGGCGCCCGGCCTGCGGCTCGGCCCGGCGATCGTGCCCGTCTACACGCGCGGCCCCGCCCTGCTCGCCCAGCAGGCCGCGACCCTCGCCGACCTCGCCCCCGGCCGCTTCGTCCTCGGCATCGGCACGTCGAGCGACACCATCGTCGAACGCTGGAACGGGATCCCGTTCACCGAGCCGTTCGCGCGCGTCCGCGACACCCTGCGCTTCCTGCGCCGCGCTCTGGCCGGCGAGAAGGTCACCGACGAGGCCCTGGGCGTCAAGGGGTTCAAGCTCGAGGCCGCGCCCGAGATCGCGCCGCAGATCGCGCTGGCCGCCCTGCGCCCCGGCATGCTGCGCCTCGCCGCCCGCGAGGCCGACGCCGCCATCACCAACTGGCTGTCCGCCGAAGACGTCAGGACGGTACGGGCGGCGTTCCACCCGGACAAGGAACTTCTCGCCCGGCTGTTCGTCGTCCCCACCGAGGACGCCGAGGAAGCCCGTCGTCTGGGCAGGTGGCTCATCACGTCGTACCTGAACGTGCCCGTCTACCGCGCCTTCCACGAGTGGCTGGGACGCGGCGAGGCGCTGGGGCCCATGTTCGAGACGTGGGCGGCGGGAGACCGTCAGGGGGCGCTCAAGGCGATCCCGGACGAGGTCGTGGACGACCTCGTCATCCACGGGTCGCCGACGCAGTGCCGCGCCCGGATCGAGGCGTATGTCGCCAACGGGCTCACCACGCCCATCCTCGCGATCCTGCCCAACACGCAGCTGAACGGCTTCGACGCCGTCCGCGCGCTCGCCCCCGCGGCGTAGGACCTCACCGCCCGGCCCCGCACCCCGGGGGCCGGGCGGTCGCGGGATCTCGGACCAATTAGAACTTGTTCTATTTTGGGGGCGCGGGGATAGTTGTGGCGCACCCCGCGTCCGCACGAGGAAGGCCCGCCCGATGATCGGTCCCCTTGACGAGTACCCCCTCCACCAGGCGCCGCTGCCCATCGCCTGGGCCGCCACCAGCGACCGCAACTTCTACGACCGCTGCTACCTGAACGCCCACGACAGGACCGGCGACATCTTCGTCATCACGGGCGCGGGCTACTACCCCAACCTCGGCACGAAAGACGCGTTCGTGCTCGTGCGGCGCGGAGACGTCCAGACCGTCGTCCGCCTCGGGGACGCGATAGACGACGACAGGCTGAACCAGCGCGTCGGGCCGTACCGGATCGAAGTGGTCGAACCGCTGCGGCGGCTGCGCGTCGTCCTCGAGGAGACCGAGGGCATCGCCATGGACCTGACGTGGGAGGGGTCCTTCGACGTCGTCCAGGAACAGCCGCACCTCATGCGGACGGGAAGCCGCGTCACCCTCGACGCGCAGCGCTTCGCCCAGGTGGGGACGTGGAGCGGGACCCTGTCCATCGACGGCGAGGAGATCGCCGTAACGCCCGACCGTTGGGTGGGCACCCGGGACCGCTCCTGGGGCATCCGTCCCGTCGGCGAAGCCGAGCCTCCGGGGAAGCCCGCCGACCCTCCGTTCGAAGGCATGTGGTGGACCTACGTGCCGCTTCGGTTCGATGACTACGCCGTCGTCCTCATCATGCAGGAGCAACCCGACGGCTTCCGCACCCTCAACGACTGCACCCGCGTGTGGAAGGACGGCCGCGTAGAGCAACTCGGCTGGCCCCACGTCGCCGTACGGTACGCGCCGGGCACCCGCATCCCCACGGGCGCGACCATCACCTGCACCACCCCGTCCCGCGAAACCCTCACCCTCGAGATCGAGTCCCTCCTCGCCGTACCCATCCACGTAGGAGCCGGCTACGGCGGCGACCCCGACTGGTCCCACGGCATCTGGAAAGGCCCCAACTTCACCGAACGCGCCACCTACAACATCACCGCCCCCGACGTAGCGGGCCGCGTCATGTTCGGCGTCATAGACCACGTAGCCCACGCCACCTGCAACGGCGCCGACGGCTGGGGCCTCTTCGAACACGCCGCCCTAGGCCGCCACACCCCCTCCGCCTTCCCAGACTGGCTAACCGTAACTCCCCCCACCCCTGCCTAACCCCCCACCGCACCTCGGCGGCATCAGCCGGTGATCCCGCGCCTCAAGCCGCCGTCTCCCCTCCGGCCCCCTCGCCCAGCGCCCCATCCCTCCGGCCCAGCCCCGACGCCCCCGCCCACTCCCGGGACATTCCCCCCAAAGCCCGCGATCCAGCCAGTGCAGCCAAACTTCCCCCTGGCCCGTCGGCGGGGCGGCGTCGGAACCCAACGACGTCAACGGCTCAGGCGCGTCGAGGCTCGGCAGGGCGTGGCTCTCGGCGAGGCCGAGGCCCCAACGGCGTCAACCGCTCAGCGCGCCTGGAGCACTCGGCCGCATCGGGATCAGGCGCTCGGGCGTCAGGCGCACGGGGTAGGACGCTCGGCTGCGTCGGCCGCTCGGGCGGTGGGGGACCCAGCGGCGTCGACCGCTCGGCGCGGCCGGAGCGCTCGGCGGCGTCGCGGTCAGGCACTCGGGCGTCAGCCGCACGGGGGCAGGGCGCTCGGGCGTTGGGGGGACCCAGCGGCGTCGACCGCTCGGCGCGGCCGGAGCACTCGGCGGCGTCGCGGTCAGGCACTCGGGCGTCAGCCGCATGGGGGTAGGGCGCTCGGGCGGTGGGGGACCCAGCGGCGTCGAGCGCTCGGCGAGGCCGGTGCACTCGGGGGGTCAGGCGCTCGGCAGCGTCGCGCGCTCAGGGATCAAGCGCTCGGCGGGGGTAGGGCGCTCGGGGCGGCGGGCGCTCGGCGGGGTTAGGGGTTCGGCGGGGTCGGGCATTCGCTCTGCTCGGTCGCCGCCAGGCGACCGAGCAGAGCGTGGGGGTTTGGGGGGGTTAGAGCTCGTTCAGGAGTTTTTCCAGGAGGCGGGTCGCGGTGTTGTCGTAGGCGAAGGGGTCGTCCGGGGGCACCAGGTCGTAGTGGATGAAGAGCTGACCTATCCGAGCCATGACGGCGGCGAACTTGAGACCCGAGAGGACGTCGTAGGGGCGGAGGTCGTCAAGGTCGCGGCCCAGAAGCTCGGCGTAACGGGCGATGGTCTGCTCCCGGGACGGGAACCCCGGTAGTCCGTCCGCTCCGACGGCCTCCTTGTGGTGCCGGTCGAGGTACAGGTACCAGGCAAGGTCCTCCTCCGGCTGGCCCAGCGTGACCATCTCCCAGTCGAGGATCGCCGTGACCTCGCCGTCGACGAACAGCAGGTTCCCGATCCGCGAGTCGCCCCACAGCAGCCCGTGCGGCCTGCTCTCCACAGGCGCGTTCGCGCGCAACCACTCAAGCGCGCGTTCCGCGACGGGAACCCTGCCCGTGTAACCCCAGCTCAGGTAGTTCTCCCAGTAAGCGAGGCGCTGGGCCCATCCCGTAGGCCCGTACTTCGCCTGGTCCACGTACTCCAGGCCCTTCACGTCCTGGTGGTGGATCGACGCCATAGCGCGAAGACCCGCGTCCCACAGCGAACCGCGCTCCTTCTCGCTGATCTCGGTGACCCACCCCTCCTGGTGGTAGGTCGGCATGTCGGACGGGGCGCGTCCCGGGCAGGCCGCCATGACGAAGAAGGGCGCGCCGAGGAGGGAGGCGTCGGGCTCGTACCAGAAGACCTCCGGCACGGGCAGGCCGCGCGAACGCAGCTCCCGGAGCACCTCGTACTGCTCCTCGAAGCGCGGCTCGGGGAAGATCTGGTGCCCCGTCGGCGCGACCTTGGCGACGTAGTCCGCGCCGCCCGCGCTGAACAGCAGCGTCTCGGCCGAGAAGCCGCTCGTCGCCGGGGTCTCGAGCCGCTCCACCGTCGGGGACGGCAGCCGGTCGGCGAGCCAGCCTTCCAGGACGGAACGCGTCAGCTCCGGGTCGCGCTGGTCTGGAACGGGCACGTGAACACCACCTAACTAGCGCTTGGTCATCATTCCACCGCAAGGTAAACCCTCCCGGCCCGGCTGGGAAGGGTCCACCTAAAATGCGAAAGGTGAAGATCAAGGCGGTTTTCTTCGACATCGGGGAGACCCTCATCAACGAGGGCCGGATCTACGGCGCGTGGGCCGACTGGCTCGGCGTGCCCCGGCACACCTTCCTCGCCGTACTCGGCGGCGTCATAGCGCGCGGCGAACCGCACATGAACGTCTTCGAGCACTTCAGACCCGGGTTCGACCTCGTCGCCGAGGAGGCCGCGCGCGCGGCCGCGGGCGTCCCCAACGGCTTCGGCGAGGAGGACCTGTACCCCGACGCGCGCAGGTGCCTCGCCGCCCTGCGGCGGGCCGGCTACGTCGTCGGCGTCGCGGGCAACCAGCCGCGCGAGGCGGCCGCCCGGTTCGCCGCGCTCGGCCTTGAGTCCGACATAGCGGCCATGTCGGCCGAGTGGGGCGTCGAGAAGCCGTCACCCGCGTTCTTCACCCGGCTCTGCGAGGAGGCGTCGCTTCCCGCGTCGGAAATCCTCTACGTCGGCGACCGCGTCGACAACGACGTCGTCCCCGCCGCCGCACACGGCCTCCAGACCGCGTTCCTCCTACGCGGCCCCTGGGCCTACGTCCAAGCCCTCGCCCCCCTCCCCGTCACCCCCACCTACACCATCCCCGACCTGGACGCCCTGGTCACACTCCTGACCTGACCCGACAATCCACACAATCCATCCCCAAGCGCCCGCTCCTCGGACCCGGCCCGATGCCGGAACGCGTCGTCGGCGCACCCCGATACCGCGGAGAGGGTGAGGCGCGGAGACCGACTTCGGCGGTAGGCCGAGTCGCGTCGTCGGCGCACCCCGATACCGCCAAGGGGGTAGGCGGCGCGGCGGGGCGTGGCCGTCAGGGCCGGGTGTTGTGTGGGGACCTCTCGGGAAATGTGCGGTTCGTGGTACCGCGGGTGCGTGGGATGGGCGGCCCTTAGGGGATGTCCCTTAATGCCGTGGGGTGAGACGGAAACCGTCCGAGGAGAGGATTCCGGGCGAGGGTCGGTTGCCTAGCGTGGAGGGCAGAACGGGAACGAGAGCCCGGCCGCAGCGCCGGGCCCCCACCACGGGAGGAACCACCATGAGCACGCTCTACCGGCCGGGTCGCGGCCACGGAGGACGAATGATCGCCGGGGTGTGCGCGGGACTCGCGCGCAGGTTCGGACTCAACGTGACGCTGGTCCGGCTGCTCGCCGTCCTGTCCTGCATCCTGCCTGGCCCGCAGTTCATCATCTACATCATCCTGTGGATCATGATGCCGAACGAACGGAGCGGCCACTACACGCGCGTCCCTTGAAGGCGCCATCCCGAACCCGTGAAAATGCGTAAGGTACCGACTGCGTCACCGTACGCTACCGCGAGGTGTGTGCGGCCCCCCGCGCCGGTCGGCCCTGTGCCTCTTGGAGTTTTGTGGGGCGGCGTGTTAGATCGGGGATCGGGAGGAGGGGCCGTGCGCGGGGACCTGAGCGAGCAAGCGGGACACTTCCTGCGTTTCCTGCGCGACCTGGCCCGCGCCCAGCGCGTCAGGGTCCTCGATGTCGACGCGCACGACGAGGTGCACTGGCTCGCCGAACTCCCGGCCGAGCTGCGGGTGCACACCGACGCGCGGCCCGGCGAGGTCCTGTTCGGGCTGCCGCCGATCCCGCTGACGCCGCCCGCCGCGCTCACCGAGTTCGACGGCTGGCTCGCGCTGCGCCGCTGGTACCGCACCCTGCGCGGGCACGTCGAGGTGCCGGAGGGCCGCGAACTCGTCCTGGCGACCGGCCTGCTCACCTGGACCGCCGCTGACGGCACCCGCGTCCGCGACCACCTGCTGCTCACCCCCGTCCGCGTCGCGGTGGACCCGGAGACCGAACGCGTCGACGTCGTCCTGTCCGACCGCCCCACCGTCCTGCGCGACCGCGAACTCCTCGAGGGCCTGCCCGGCTTCCACGCCGCCCGCACCGACTGGCTCCGCGACGCCGTCCGCTCCGGCCAGGGCTCCGCCCTGCGCGACTCCGCCACAGACATCCTCCGCAAGTGGTGCTCCTTCGCTTTCGACGAGCCCCTCCCCTTCCGCGACCACTGGACCACAACCCCCGCCGACCCCACCCCCCGCCTCCACCTCTCCCCCGCCCTCGTCCTCCGCCCCCTCTCCGACCTCTCCCTGGTCGACTACCTCGACACAATCCTCACCACCCTCACCACCCCCCTCCCGCCTCCCCCCACCCCCCAACCCCTCCCTTCTCCCCCCACCACCCCACCCTGGCCCCCCACCCCCAACACCCCACCCCTGCCCCCAACCCCGCCCACACAACAGCCCGCAGAACCACACAGCAGCACCGCTGAGCCACAAGGCACAGCCGACCACACAAGCCCACCCGCACCCACAGACGCAAGCACAAGCCCGCCCGCAGGCGCAGGCGCAGGCGCAGGCGCAGGCGCAGGCGCAGGCGCAGGCGCAGGCGCAGGCGCAGGCGCAGGCGCAGGCGCAGGCGCAGGCGCAGGCGCAGGCGCAGGCGCAGGCGCAGGCGAGAACACCGGAACACACGACAGCCGAACCTCGCACGAACACGCAGTCGCGCCCACCCCCACATGCGAGCCCGACACCACGCCCCCACACAGCAGCGCGCCCACGCACGCAAGACCAAGCGAGCCCGGCACAACCCCACACGACAACGCGCCCAACCCCGGACGCACAGGCCGGCCCGACACCACGCCCGCACTCGGAAACCCAAGCGAGCGCGAAGCCGCAAAACCGCCCGGCAGCATGCGCGAGCACAAAACCACAAGCGCGCCCAGCACAACCACACCCGGCACAAGCCCGCACGGCACAACCGCACCCGGCACAACCGCACCGGGCACAACCGCACCCGGCGATGCGAACAAGCCCGCAGCCGTAGAAGATCGCGAGACCACGCTCGCACCCGGGAATACGAGCGAGCACGAAGGCGCGGGCGAGCCCAGGAACCTACGCACGCACGAAACCACAAGCGCGCCCGGCACGACCGCACCCAACGATGTGCGCCCCAGCGCGGACGAGCACAAGACCACAAGCGAGCGAGCCACAACCGCACCAGGCGGCGCGAGCAAGCCCACGGCCGTGGAAGATCACGAGACTGCGCCCGGGAACACGGGCGCGCGCGAAGACGCGGCCGAGCACAAGCGCGCGGGCGAGCACGGAGGTCCGAAAGAACCCGGGAACGCGGGCGAACGCGGGAGCTCGGGCGAACGCGGGAGCGCAGGTGAGCACGGGAGCTCGGGCGAGCACGGAAGGTCAGGTGAACGCGGGAGCGCAGGTGAGCGCGGGAGCTCGGGTGAACACGGGAGGGCAAGTGAACGCGGGAGGTCAGGTGAGCGCGGGAGCTCGGGTGAACACGGGAGGGCAAGTGAACGCGGGAGGTCAGATGAGGGTCTGGACGTGGGTGTGGGCTCGGGAGGTGGGCAGGGAGCTGAGGTAGCGGGGAATTATGCCGAGGCGGGCGCGCGTGGCGATTCGGGCGCCCAGGGTGGCGACACCCCGAACGTGAACGTGGCGCAGTGCGCGGCGGGTGACGATGCGGAAGTGGGTGCACGCCCAGGTTCAGGTGCGGGCTCGGCCATCGGCGGGTCGTCGGAGACCGACCAGGTGCCGCGCGTTAGCCCAGTTGAACTCAGCGGCCCACCTGCACACCCAAGCCCAGGCGGGCACAGCGACAAGTCCTCCCACAGGCTCGCAGACGAACAACTCGAAGCAGCCCCTCCCAGAAGCGCACACGGACACGACGCGGGCGAGCGCGAGAGCACAAGCGGGCACGAGAACGCGGGCGGGTATGGGAGTGCGGGTGGGCAGAGTGACCTGGGCGTGTATGGGAGCGCGGGGGCGGGGAGTGAGGCGGGGGCGCGCGGGGGCGTGGGTGGGGGCACGCTTGAGGGGTTGAGTGGGGGCGGGGATGTGGGTGGGCGGAGGGTTTTGAGGGGGGGTGGGGTTGTTGGTGAGGTTTTGGGTGGGGGGTGGGTTGATGGGAGGGGGCGGTGGGTTGTTGGGGAAGAGGTGGGGGGTGGGCGGGTTGGTGGGGGTATTGGGAGGTTTTTGGGGGTTGGCGGGGAGGAGAGGGTGGCGCATGTGCGGGATCGGGGGGCGGCGGGAGGGTTGTTCACTGCCCTGTTGGGGCGGGGGCAGCGGGTGTTGGCGGTTACGGGGAAGGGGCGGGAACTGCGGGATGCGTTGCCGCCTGAGCTTGCGGGTTTGGCGGTGACTGTTGTGGGCGGGCGGGACGATGTGGCGGAGCGAGTCGCGGGGCTACAGCAGCGGGTCGCTACGTACGATCCTGAGCGGTATGAGCGGGTTCTCGGGGAGCGGGCGGCTCGGGCGGCGGGGCTCGATCGGGAGACCGCGCGGCTGCGTGAGGTGCTCGCCGAACTGTCGGCGGACGTGTCGTACGACTTCGGGCCCGGGTACCGGGGGTCGCTTGACGAAGTGCGGGAGCTGCTGCGGCCCGGGTATCCGTGGCTGCCCGTGGTTCCTGGGCTGCCCGAGCGGCCACCGCTGAGTGCGGCCGAGGCGGCGGAGCTCGCACGGCTGCTGGCGACGCGGACGCCGGAGCGCGCGGCGCGGTCGGCGCAGACACTGCCGGAGCCCGGCGCGCTGCCCGGCGTCGACCAGGTGCGGGCGCTGATCAGCGTCGCGCAGGTCCCCGCGCCCGACCCGGCCGGCGACCTCGCGCAGCGGCTCGCCGACCGTGATCCCGCCGTCGTCGACCGGCTTGAGGCCGCCGCGAACGCCGTCCACCGGGCGTTGAACGAGCTCGGCGTGAGCTGGGACAGCACCGACTGGACGCTGCGCGCGCTGCGCGACGGGATGGCCGGCCCGTCACCCGGCTGGGAACGGCTCTCCGCGCTCGGCGCACGCGCCGCCGAAGCCGACCGTGCGCTGCGCTCGGTCGGGGCAAGGTGGGTGCTCCTGCCGACGGGTTCGGAGGGCGAGCTGATCGCGGCAGCAAGGGAACTGCGCGCTTATCTGGCGGGCGGCGGCACCCTGAAACGCGGCCCGCTGCGGCCCGCCGTGCAGCGCCGGGCCGAGCCGCTGCTGACCGAGGCGACCGTCGATGGAGAGGCCCCGGCCACCGTCGAGCTGCTCGACGTGGTCATCGCCGCGCTCGAGGGCAGGCAGGCGGTCGAGGAACTCGTCGCGGCGTGGGCGGCGGCCGGCGTCGAGCTGACCGAGACGCCCGCGCTCGACGGCATGGTCGCGCAGCTCGCCGGGCTGTACACGAGGTTCACGCAGGTCAGGACGGCGCTGCGCGCGATCAACGACACCGCGGCGCTGCTGCACAGGTCGGGGCTGCCCGTGCCGTTGACGTCGCCGGAGGCGTGGATCTCCTACCGGAGCGCGCTGGAGACCGTCCGGATAAGGCGGCGCGCGTCGACGGCCTGGGCGGCGCTCGCGTCGGTGCGTCAGGCGGTCGATCTGCGGATCCGGCGCGGCGGCGCGCCGCCCGAGCTGACGGCCGCGGCGGCGGCCCTGTCGGCGCGTGATCTGCCCGCTTACGAGCGCTGCCTCGCCGCGTTGGACAGGGCCCGTGAGGAGCAGCGGGCGCAGCTCCGGTGCGACGAGCTGCTGGCGCGGCTGCGCGAGGCCCACCCGGCGCTCGGCGCGGTGACGGAGATCGTGCCCGAGGAGTGGGAGGCGGCCTGGCGGTGGGCGCACGTTTCGTCCTACCTGCTGGACCGTCCCCGCTCGGCGGCAGAGGAGGCCGCCGAGGCTGAGCTGGCGCGGGCCGAGGCGCGGGCCGCCGAGGCCAAGACCGCCCTCGCGGCGGCCGAGGCGTGGAACTGGGCGCTGCGCCGGTCGGGCGGTCGGCCGACGCCGGAGGCGCTGCCGCTGTGGATCATGCCGCTCGACCAGGTGCCGAAGACCATCGCCCCGACCCCCGACGCGTTCGACGTGGTCGTGGTCGACCACACCGGCGAGGGCGCCGAGGCGCTGTTCCTGCTCTGGCTCGCGCCGCGCGTGATCATCCTCGGAGAGGGCGGGGAGGTCCCGGCCGACACCGCGCTCACCCCCGCCTCGACGTTCTTCGGCGCGCTCGCGGCGAGGTTCACCGTGCTCGACTCGAGCGGGGCGGCGCGCCCGCCCGTCCGCGAGGTGCCCGCACCACGGCCTTCGGGGGGATTTGTCCCGGGACGTTCCATCGTCGCCTACCAGCGCGACGAGTTGCGCGACATCGTCGCGCGGCTGGCGGCGGACACGGGGCTGGCGGGCGATCCGCTGGTCGCCAGGGCCCGCGCGCTCCTCGCCTGCCCCGACGACGAACGCGACATCGTGGAAGCGCGGCTGCGTTTCGCGGTGCGTTCTCTGGCAGGGTGAGTCAGGTGTCACGCCGTCCGAAGCCGCCGCCCGGCCAGGGCCCCGCCGTCGTCTGGACGGGACGCAGCCCGCGCACGTTCGGCACCGCGTTCGTCGGCGCGGTGGCGCTGTCCGCGCTGCTGCTGACCCTCTCGACGGGCGAGGTCTCCTGGGCCGCGAACCCGACGATCTGGACGGCCGTCGCCCTCCTCGCCGCGCTCGTCGCCCTCGTCGCCTGGTCACGCGGCTCGACAATGGCCGCAGGCAGAGACTGGTTCCGCTCAGGCACCCAGTGGGTGAACACCACAAAACTGGCAAAGGTGAAGTTCACCCCCACCCCCCGCCCAACCCTGCACCTCGAGGACACCGCAGGCCGCGACCTAACCCTCAACCTCCTGGCCCTCTCCTCCCACCCACCCCTGTCCACCCACCTCACCACAACCCTCCGCCGCGCAACCCCCCTCCTCCCCCCAGACCCCCAAACCACCGACTACCTAAACTCCCTCTTACCCACCCCACCCACCCCCCGCCCCAAGACCCACACCCCGGCCCGCGCACCCCGACCCCAAAGGCCAACCCACCAAGACCCGCGCCGCCACGCACGCCCAAGCCGCAAAGTCGACCCGCCAAGGCCCGCACCCCGGGCCACGCGGCCACACACGCCCCGAACCCCAAAGGCCGACCCACCAAGGCACGCGCCGCCACGCACGTCCCGAGCCGCGAGAGTCTGCCGCCTAGGCCCGTGCTCCAGGCCGCGCCGCCGCGCGCGTCCTGAATCGCAAAGGTCGACCCACCAAGGGCCGCGCCGCCGCGCGCGTCCCACGCCGCAAAAGTCGGCCCGCAAGGCACGCGCGCGGGGCCGGGCCGCCGCGCACCGCCGGCGCCCGGCGTTCTGAGCCGCGAGAGGCGGCTCGCCAAGGCCCGTGCCTCGGGTCGCGCGGCTGGCCGCGCGCGCGTCCTGGGCGCGAAGGTCGGGCTCGGTGGGGTGGGGGTTAGTGGGTGAGGATTGTGGTGCTGCCGTGGCCGAAGAGGCCCTGGTTGACGGCTATGGCGACGGTGGGGGTGGTGACCTGGCGGTTGGTGGCGCGGCCCTGGAGTTGGCGGGTCAGTTCGCAGATCTGGGCGATGGCCTGGGCGGGGACGGCCTCGCCGAAGCTGGCCAGGCCGCCCGACGGGTTCACCGGGATGCGGCCGCCGATGGCGGTCTCGCCCGCGCGGAGCAGGGATTCGGCCTCACCGGGTGCGCAGAGGCCGATGTCCTCCATCCAGTCGAGTTCGAGCGCGGTCGAAAGGTCGTACACCTCCGCGACGGACACGTCGGACGGCCCCACCCCGGCCTCCTCGTAAGCGGCGTGCGCGAGGGCGGCGCGGAAGGGCCGCTCCGGCTCCGCGACGGTCATCGCCGCGTCGGTCGCGAAGTCGGGAAGGTCGATGACGGTCTTGGGGAAGGTCGGCGTCACCGTCGAGAGGCCGCTGACGCGCACGGGTGCGATCCCGCGCGCCCGCGCGAACTCCATCGACGTGAGGACGAGCGCGGCCCCGCCGTCGCTCGTCGCGCAGATCTCCATGAGGTGCAGCGGGCTCGCCACGACCGGCGATTCGAGCACCTCGGCGACGCTCGTCTCCTTGCGGTAGCGCGCGTTCGGGTTCGCCGCCCCGTGCTTGGCGTTCTTCACCTTGACGAGCGCGAAGTCCTCCGAGGTCGACCCGTAAAGGGCCATCCGCCGACGGGCCGCCAAGGCGAAGTACAGAGGGTTCGTCGCCCCGAGGAGCCGGAAGCGCAGCCAGTCCGGGTCGTCGGGACGGTCCCCGCCGACGGGCGCGAAGAACCCTTTCGGGGCCGCGTCCGCCCCCACGACGAGGGCGACGTCGGCGAGCCCGGCGAGGATCTGCGCCCGCGCGTTGGCGATCGCCTGCGCCCCCGACGCGCACGCCGCGTAGCTCGAAGACACCCGCGCGCCGTTCCACCCAAGTGCCTGCGCGAAGGTCGCCCCGGCGATGAACCCCGGGTACCCGTTGCGGATGGTGTCGGCCCCCGCGACGTACTGGACGTCGGTCCAGTCGAGCCCGGCGTCGGAGAGCGCCTCACGCGCGGCCGCGAGCCCGTACCCGACGAAGTTCCTGCCCCATTTCCCCCACGGGTGCATGCCCGTGCCGAGGACGGCGATCTCACGGCTCATGACGCGGGCCTCCACATCCAGGCGAGGTAGTCGTCCTCCCCGTCGGTGTACAGGGTGCCGACGGTGAGTTCGACCTCCTGCCCGACGGCGAGGTCGTCAACGGTCACCCCGGGCACGACCTGGCCGAGCACGACGATCTTCTCGGCCTCGAGTTCCACGGCCGCGACGACGTAGGGCCGGAACGGTTCCGGCGAGATGTACGGCGCGGGCGGTTTGTACCGGGAGTCGGCGTACGACCAGATCTTCCCCCGGGTGGAGAAGGTGTACGGCTCGAGCTCCGACCCGTCCTTGGCCCCGGCGCATCCGGGGTTGCGGCAGGCCATCTCGTTGCGCGGGAAGTAGGGCGTGCCGCACGCGGCGCACCGGGTCCCGACGAGGGCCGGTGGCTCAACCGAGAACCACCCCTCGACGGCCGTCTTCTGAGCCAACCGACACACCTCCAAAACCAACCAAGCGACCGCTTGACTATAACCGCAACCCCACCCCCGGCACACCCCGGGGGACTCCTCGAGAATTCCCGCGCCGCGCGCGAAGCCCCTCGATACCCTGCATGAATGGCAATGACGGATCAGCCGTGGTCGAACGTCGAGCCGTTGCCGCGGCTGAACGGCGACCTCGTTCCCGTACTCGAATCGGTACGCACCTTGCAACGCGCCTGGAAGGCCGTGGTGGCCTCCAACGACCCAGGATTCCGCGAGGCCCGCCGCCGCTCCCTGCGCCGCCATGCGATCGAGACCGGGATCATCGAGCGCCTGTACGACGTCGACTGGGGCGTGACCGAAGCCCTCGTCGCGGAAGGGCTGACCGCCGATGCCGCGGCCCGCGTGCCTGACGGGGTCATCTCCGAAGACGTGCTGGAGATAATCCGCTCGCAGTATGACGCCCTGGAGTTCCTCGCCGAGGCGGCCCGCGAAGGACGTGATGTCTCCGTCTCGTTGATCAAGGAACTCCATGTGGCGCTGACCAGGCGGCAGGCGACGTACACCGCGACCGGTCCCACCGGCCTGGTCTTCCAGGCCACACTCCACCACGGCCAGTGGAAGACGCAGGCCAATCATGTGACCCGGCCCGACGGATCGCGGCTGGAGTACACGCCGCCGGAACACGTCGCGTCGCAGATGGACGAGCTCGTCTTGCTTTACCGGGAGACCGAGGGAGAAGACCCACTCGTCCGCGCCGCCTGGTTGCATCACCGGTTCGTCAGGATTCACCCCTTCGAGGACGGCAACGGCCGCGTCGCCCGATGCCTCACCCTGCTGACCCTGCTCAAGTGCGACCTCGCCCCGCTCGTTGTGGATAGGCGCGAGCGTGATCGGTACCTGCGATGCCTCGACTCGGCGAACGAAGGCGATCTGCGGCCGCTGGCCAGGTTCTTCGCCGAGTTGGAGATCGTCGCGCTGCGCAGTGAGCTGGAGCGGCCGCCGGTGGACGTCAGCACGGCGGAGCCTGCCGTCGGCGCCCTTGCCGTGCTTGGCGCAGGTATCGACCGGCTGCGCGTCCTGCGCGCGGAGAGCGGGGCGAGCGAACGCGCGGCGCGCGTCGCGGACCTCGCCGCCGCCGTGCAGGAAAGGGTGGACGCCTGGATGACCGAGATGGCCGCCCGGTTCGGCGAGATGCTCCAGGAGGTCGACGCGCAGGCCAAAGCGACCGTGCAGAGCGCCGCGCCGCCGGATGACCGCGCCCGCTTCTGGCGATGGCAGGTCGTGCAGGCCGCACGCAGCGCGGACTTCTTCGCCAACATGCGCGACGGCGTCTGGTGGACCAGGCTCCGGCTTGCCGCCCTGGGCCAGGAACTCCGGTATCTGGTGTTCCTCCAGAAGGTCGGTCAGGGTGAGACCGGTGTCCTGGCTCTGACCGTGTACGCGGAGATGCCGAGCCGCGACGCCGAGGAAGGCGCTCGGCAGAGCGCCGATCCTGTCGTGGTCTCGACGCCGACCGAGACAGTGACCTGGTCCTACACCGAGGCGCCCGATGCTGACTGGCCGGGCACCGTCGATGTCCTGGAGACGACGCTCGCGGCGGCGCTGCACAAGTTCAGCTCCACTCTCGGCTAGCGGTCGGCGCGGATGCCCCGCGGGGGAAGGGAGATATAACCGCGAGGTCGGGTGGAAAGGGGAAGAACTTTCTTGCGGGCTGGGAGTTCCGGCGTCCGGTGTGGCGGGGGTGGCCCGTGGCGCTGAGTGCAGGGGGGTCGATGGGCGGGGGTCGGGTGGGCGGGCTGGCTGAGGTGTTCCGTGGGGTGTCGGGCAGGGCTGAGCTTGTGGGGGTGGAGATCGAGGTGGGGGTGGTCGATCCGGGCACCGGCGTGTCGCGGCCGTACGCGGGTGAGCGGGGGGTCGCGGCGCTGCTGGAGCGGGTCGCACGGCGGTGGCGCGGCGGCCGGGTGGTGGAGGGCGGCGCGCTCGCCGGGTTCCGGCGCGACGACGGCGCGGAGATCATGCTGGAGTCCGGCTGCGCGCTGGAGTACGGCTCACCCCCCGCCGACGGCCTCGCCGCGCTGGTCCGCCGCGTGCGGTCCGACCTCGCCCAGCTCGCCGAATGCGCCGACGAACTCGGCCTCGCCCTGCTGTCGGGCGCGCTCATGCCCTACAACCCGCCCGGCCACCGCACGTGGGCCCCCAAGCCGCAGATCCCGCTGATGCTCGAGTTCTTCCGCGCCGAGTTCGGCGACCGTTCGACGGGCTGGGCGGCGATGTCGCGCATCCTGTCGGTCCAGACGACCCTCGACTACACCGACGCCGCCGACCGCGACGCCAAGAACCGCACGGCCAACCTCGTCTCCCCGCTGGTCGCCGCCCTGTTCGTGAACTCCCCGGTCTGGGAGGGCGCGCTGACCGGGGCCATGTCGCACAGGCTGCGCCTGTGGGCGGGCGTCGACCCGCGCCGCACCGGTTTCCTCCCGCACGCCCTCGACGACCCGCTCGACCTCGACAAGTTCCTCGACGCGATCACCGGCCTCGCCCCGATCTTCCGCAAGATCGCGGGCGTCGCCGCACCCGTCCCCCCGGGCCACACCTTCCGCGACCTCCTGGACCACGGCTACGGCGACGGCACCTACCCCGACGCCGCCGACTGGACTGCCCTGCTGTCCACGTTGTGGCCCTTCGTCCGCCTGCGCAGAACCCTCGAACTGCGCGTCGCCGACGGCCCGTCGCACGCCGACTGGCCCACGGTCCCCGCCCTGTGGACGGGCCTGCTCTACGACGCGCGCTCAAGGGCCGAAGCCGCCGATCTCATGCGCGGCACGAGCGCGGCCGAGCTCAGCGCGCTGATCGCCGACATCGCCGAGGAGGGCCCGGCCGTCTCCTTCGGCGGCCTCCCCCTGCGCGCGCGCTGCGCCGATCTCGTCAGGATCGCCCGCGAAGGTCTGGAACGGAGGATCGCTGCGGGCCTTGAGGACGAGCACGTCGTCGCCCTGCTCGCGCCGATAGAGGCGGTCGCGGCAACCGGCGTAACGCCCGCCGAAAAGCTCACCGCCCTCTGGCCGACGAGATACGCGCACGACCCCGCGACCTACGTCGCCGACCACCGCTACCGCTTACCCGCGCCCGCCCGCCCGCGACCGACGAGCGGGCGGACGGACGCGGCACGCCTCCCCGCGCCGGCGCGAACGGCGTGGGGCGGCGCTTCGCCGAGGCCGGCGGACGGCACGTCTCTCCCCGACCGCCCCGAAGGGCCGCCGGACCGTCCGCCGTGGGCCTCAGACGTTCTGTGCCGTCTCCTTGGCCCACCTGTAGTCGGCCTTGCCTGCGGGAGACCTGCGCATCTCGGGAACGAACGCGTACGTGCGCGGCACCTTGTACCCCGACAGCTGGGCCCTGCAATGCGCGTCGAGGTCCGCCTCGGTGGTGCCGCCCTCGCGGAGCTGGACGACGGCGGCGACCCGCGACCCGAACCTGTCGTCCGGAATGCCGGTGACGACGGCGTCGAAGACTCCGGGATGCCCCTTCAGCACGGCTTCGACCTCTTCGGGGTAGACCTTCTCCCCGCCGGTGTTGATGGCCTGGGAGCCGCGCCCGTAGACGGCGATGGTCCCGTCCTCCTCGACCGTCGCGAGGTCTCCGGTGAGCAGCCAGCGCTTGCCGTCGACCACGGGGAAGGTCTTGGCGGTCTTCTCCGGGTCCTTGTAGTACCCGGAGGCGATGTACCCACTGCGCGCGACCTGCCCGATGACGCCCGAGCCCGGCTTGACCGGCTGGAGCGCGTCGTCGAGGACGGCGATGTCGGGCGCGTCCGGCGCGAACTTGAGGCCCTTCTCCGGCGACGACCCCGGCGTGGCCTGCGCGGTCGAGCCGGACTCGGTGGAGCCGAACCTGTCGAGGATCATCACGTTCGGCAGCAGCGCGCCGATCCGCGCCGCGACCGCGCCGGTGAAGATCGCACCCGTCGAGACATAAGCGAACAGGGACGAAAGGTCGTAGGTGTTCTTCTCCAGCGCGTCGGCCATCGGGATGGCCATGGCGTCGCCGGTGATGGTGAGGGAGTTGACCTTCTCGGTCTCGATCGCCCGCCAGACGCCGTCGCCGTCGAACTTGCGGACGAACACCATGGTCGCGCCGATCCACCAGCCGATCCACATGGCGACCTGGGCCGCGCCGTGCATCAGCGGCGCGACGGCCATCATCGTCAGCGGCCCGCTGTTCGCGGCGTGCTGCACCCAGCCGTCCGGGGTCTCCGGGGGCGGGTAGGTGGGGTTGGCGAACGCGTACAGGATGTCCTTGGTCGTCCAGATGACGCCCTTGGGCATGCCGGTCGTGCCGCCGGTGTAGATGATGTAGTGGTCGTCCTCGCTGCGCGGCGCGAACCCCCGCGTGTCGGGCTGGCCGGCGAGCAGCGCGTCGTACTCCAGCGCGCCCGGCACGCTCGACGGCCCGCGCACGGCGATGAGGTGCTTGAGCTTCGGCGCCTGCGGCGCGACCCCCGCGACCCGCTGGTCGAACTCGGTGTCGAACAGCAGCGCGACGATGTCGGAGTCCTCGTACAGGTAGCGCAGCTCGGCTTCGACGTACCGGTAGTTGACGTTCACCGGGACCGCGCGGATCTTCATCACCGCGACCAGCGCGGTGACGTACTCGATCCCGTTGTACAGCTGCATCCCGACATGGTCGCCGGCCTTGACGCCGAGCGACAGCAGGGCGTGGGCCAGCCGGTTGGCCTTCTTGTCGAGTTCGGCGAAGGTGAGGCGGTCGCCGTCACAGGCGACCGCGACGCGTTCGGGCAGGGCGTCCACGACGCCCTCGAACAGGTCGGCGTGATGGAAGAGGGTCATGGCTTCTCGCTTCCGACGATCCACATCGCGAAGAACTGGGCGCCTCCCCCGTAGGCGTGGCCGAGGGCGCGCCGCGCGCCGTCGACCTGGTGGTCGCCTGCCATGCCGCGCACCTGCAGTGCGGCCTCGGCGAACCTGATCATTCCTGACGCGCCGATCGGGTTGGACGACAGGACGCCGCCCGAGGCGTTCCAGGGGATGTCGCCCTTGAGCGACGTCGCCCCCGCCTCGGTGAGCTTCCAGCCCTCGCCCTCGGCACAGAAACCGAGGTTCTCCAGCCACATCGGCTCGTACCAGGAGAACGGGACATACACCTCGGCGACGTCGATCTCGGCGCGCGGATCGGTGATCCCCGCCTGCCGGTAGACGTCGGCCGCGCAGTCCTTGCCGCCCTGCGGGTTCACCGTGTCGCGGCCCGCGAAGAAGATCGGCTCGGACCGCATGGCGGTCCCGTGGACCCAGGCCGGAGGGTTGGGCGCCTGGCGGGCGGCGTCCTCACTGGCCAGGATCATCGCGCACGCCCCGTCAGACGACGGGCAGGTCTCCAGGTACCTGATCGGTTCCCAGAGCATCGGCGTCATCTCGACCATCTCGCGGGAGATGCCCGGGATCTTGAGGTGCGCGTACGGGTTGAGCAGGGCGTTCTCGCGGTCCTTGACCGCGACGAGCGTCCCGATGTGGTCGGGCGCGCCCGACCTGCGCATGTAGGCGCGGATGTGCGGGGCGAAGTAGCCGCCCGCGCCGACGACCAGCGACGTGCTGTGCGGCCCGCCGACGGTCAGCGCCCACGTCGCGTTCGACTCCGACTGCTTCTCCCAGGCGATGGTGAGCACCCGCTGGTGCACCCCCGACTGGATCATGCTCGCGGCGACGACCGCGGTGGAGCCGCCGACGGAGCCCGCGGTGTGCACGCGCATCATCGGCTTGCCCGTCGCGCCGAGGGCGTCGGCGAGGTACGCCTCGGGCATCATGACGCCCTCGAACATGTCGGGGGCCTTGCCGATGACGACGCAGTCGATGTCGTCCCAGGTGAGGGCGGCGTCGTCAAGCGCGCGCTGGGCCGCCTCGCGCAGGAGGCCCGCCATGGACACGTCAAGGCGCTTGGTCTGGTAGCGGGTCTGGCCGACGCCGATGATCGCGCAGGGGTTGCCCATGGTCATCCCTCCAGGACGGCGACGAGGTTCTGTTGCAGACACGGGCCGCTGGTGGCGTGGCCCAGGGTGCGGCGGTTCTCGCCGCGGTGGATGCGCGCGGCGGCCTCGCCGATCCGGATCAGGCCGGCGGCCATCATCGGGTTCGCCGCGAGCGGCCCGCCCGACGGGTTCACCACGACGTCGTCGCCGAGGTCAAGGGCCTCGCGCAGGATCAGTTCCTCGTGGCTGTACTGGACGTGCAGCTCGGCGACCTCGATGCCGGTCGCGCCCGCCTTCTGCCCGGCGATCCTCGCGGACGGCGACACCGACAGGTCGCGCGCGCCCGGCGAGTGCGGGTCAGCCCTGTGGTCGATGCCTCGGATCCACGCGGGGGTGAGGCCCGTGCGCGCGCTTATCTCGGCGACCTTGTCTCCGGTCGCCAGCACGACGACGGCCGCGCCGTCGGCCTCCGGCGCGACGTCGTGTACGCGGAGCGGGGCGACGTCGTAAGGCGCGTCGGCTGCGGGGTCGTCAAGGCTGAGGGCGAAGGGGTTGTCACGTCCGGCGGCACGTGAACGCGCCGCGACGGCCGTCAGGTCGCCCTCCTTCGCGCCGGAACGGGCGAGGTAGGCGCGCGCCTGGAGCGCGGCCATCGAGACGGCGTCGACGCCGAGTGGGGCGAGGTAGTAGGGGTCGTAGCCGCGCGTCAGGATCTCGCGCAGCGAACCCTGCGACGGCTTGCCGAACCCGTAGACCAGGGCGGTCTCGATCTCGGCGTACTGCATCTTCACCCACGCCTCGTACAGGGCCCAGGCCCCGTCCATCTCCACGTGGCTCTCGGAGATCGGCGGCCACGCCCCGACGGCGTCGAGCGCGGACACGAACGAGAACGGCGCGCCGAGCAGGTAGTCGTTGGAGCCGGAGCAGGTGAAGTCGAAGCGGGTGATCCCGACCTGCGCCTTGACCTCGGTGATCAGCGGGAGCAGCATCTCGGTCTCGGAGATGCCGTTCTCCTCAGCGCTGTGCCGCGACTGGGTGAACGCGACGATCGCGATGTCTTTCACATGTACTCCGCGATGGTGTCGAAGGGGACGTCCGGCTCGTCGATCGGCTCGAACCAGCGGATGTTGGAGATCGTGCGGCCCCACTCCTCGCGCGGCTTCCACACCGCGCGGACCCGCATGCCCATCCGGGCCTCCTCGGCGGGCATCCCCGCGACGAGCGCGACCATCGCGATGTCGGAGCCGTCCAGCAGCACGTAGGCCGACACGAACGGCACCTGCGGAGCGCGCGGGTCGGGCAGGTTGTTGACGGCGAAGGTGGTGACGGTCCCGGTGTCGGCGACCTCGACCTCCTCGGTCGTCGGGACGCCGTCCTTGGGGCACAGGCCCTTCATCGGGACGATGACCTTGGCGCACACCGGGCAGCGGTGGCCGAGAATCCGTCCCTCGGAGATGCCTTCGAGGAAGCGGCCGAGCGCGCGGCCCGGCTTGATGTCGTACTCGAGCCGCGACGGCGCCGTGATCATGGTGACGTCCGGGCGGAACGCCCTGATGTCGGAGATGTCGCCGACGCGTTCGGCGGCGGGCAGGTAGTCGGGACGCACCCGCATCCCGACCTTCAACCGCTTGGGCGGCTCGGCCCCGCGCTCGAACTCGCCGACGTCGAGGGCGTGCAGGATCGCGGTGTCCGCGCCGTCCGGGCGGATCAGCGCCCAGGCGAACGGCCGGTCGAGCGGGTGCGAGGCCAGCGGCTCGCCGACCCAGGCGAACGACTCCACGACGCCGCCGGGACCTACCTCGACGAACTCGTCGGTGACGGCGTGGCCGTTGGCCGGGTCGTACTCCAGCGGCGGGAACACCACACGGCCCGACGCGGCCCTGACGCCGACGAGCCTGCCGTCGCGCAGCTCGGAAAGGAACCGTCCGATGACCGGGCCGACCGACCGGGTGTAACCGCCCGGGAACTCCAGTGCGTGGTTGGTGGGCAAGAGGGACTCCAGGCTCAGATCGAGGTGGCGCGGTCGGCCCAGTACGGGTCGCGGAGCTTGCGCTTCAGCAGCTTGCCGTTGGGTTCGCGGGGCAGCGCGTCGGTGTAGTCGATCGTGCGCGGCCACTTCATCTTGGCGAGGCGCGGCTTCAGGTACTCGAAGATCTCCTCGGTGAGCGCGTCACCGGGCTCGATCCCGACGGCGGGTTCGATGACCGCCTTGATCTCCTCGCCCCACTCCTCGTTCGGAATGCCGAAGACCGCGACGTCGGCGACCTTCGGGTGGAGGATGATCTCGTTCTCGATCTCGGCGGGGTAGATGTTCGCCCCGCCCGAGATGATCATGTCGGACTTGCGGTCGGACAGGAACAGGTGGCCGTCCTCGGTGAGGTAGCCGATGTCGCCGACCGTGAAGAAGTCGCGCAGGCGCTCTTTGGCCGTCTTGTCCGGGTCGCCCTTGTACTCGAACTGGACGCCGGCCATCTTCATGTAGATGGTGCCGGGGGTGCGCGGCGGCACCTCCTCGCCGTTCTCGTCCACGATGAGCAGCTCGGAGATCGGCCACGCGGTGCCGACCGTGCCGGGGTTGGCCAGCCAGTCCTCAGGCGAGGCGATCGTGCCGCCGCCCTCGGTGGCCGCGTAGTACTCCCAGATGCACAGGCCCCACCACTCGATCATCTGCTGCTTCAGCGGGACCGGGCAGGGTGCGGCGGCGTGGATCGCCCACTTCATGGACGACACGTCGTACCGCTCGCGGACGTCCTTCGGCAGCGTCAGCATCCGCTTGAAGTGCGTCGGGACCATGTGGGTGTTGCTGATCTTGTACTTCTCGATCAGCCGGAGGGTCTCCTCCGCCTCCCACTTGTCCATGTAGACCAGCGTGTGGCCCATGTGCAGCGCGGAGCCGCCGAACTGCGTCACCGCGGTGTGGTAGTTCGGCGACGTGACGAGATGGGCCTCATGGCCGCCGCCCGCCGGACGGCCCGGCGTGAAGCCGAAGAACGTCAGCAGGAACGTCATCAGTTCGGCGCTGTCGTCGGGGTCGATGCCCGCCAGCGCGCGGCGGACGCCCTTGGGACGGCCCGTCGTGCCCGACGTGTAGTGCATCGTCGCGCCGTTACCGCGATCCTCCGGCTTGGTGTCGGGGGCGTCCTTGGTGAACGTCTCGACGGGGATGAAGCCGGGGACGTCGCCGAACGCGAAGCGGCGGGAGGCGTCGATGCCCGCCTCGTCCGCGCCGCGCACGCCTTCTTCGGCGTTCCGTTCGTGCACGAAGAACGCCTTGGCCTCGCTGTCGGCCACGATGTAGCCGATCTCGGGGCCGGTCAGATGCCAGTTGATCGGGGTGTAGTACCAGCCGGCCTGGAGGGCGGCGAGGTACAGCACGAGGCCGTCGACGCCGTTGGGGACGAGGCCGCAGAGGCCGTCGCCCTTCTCAAGGCCGAGCCCGCGCAGCGCGTGTACCAGGCGGTTCGCGCGGGCGAGCAGCTCCCCCGCGGTGTGCTCGGTGCCGTCGGGGTCGACGGCCGCGATCCATTGCGGATCCTTCTCCGCGAGCCGCCAGAAGCCCAGCGTGCCCATGACCATCTCCCTTGCACTCGGGGGTGGGGTGCTGTGAGACTCAAGTCCAGAACCCGAGTAGATCACGTTCTAGTTTGAGTCGGCAAGGGGATGGTTTCTCTTGTTGTACTGCTGATCTCCTACCTAGAATCTGTTCTTGTTGCATGCCTGTTGTACGACCGTCGCACGCCGACTTCGAGGAGCGCCCGAGGATGCCGGAGAAGCTGCCGATCAGCACCGACCACTGCACCGTCGAGCAGGACGGCCATGTAGTCATCGTGACGATGAACCGGCCAGAAGCCAAGAACGCGTTGAGCAGTGACATGCTCGTCGGCATGGCCGACGCGTTCGCCTACATCTCCGCGGACCCGTCGGTGCGGGTCGGCGTGCTCACCGGAGCGGGCGGCGACTTCTGCGCGGGCGCGGACCTGAAGGCCATGGGCACGCCCTCGAAGGACGAACGCGTGCGGCAGCGGGCGTCGGAGATCACGAACTACCACTGGAAGGGCCTGCTGCGCGAGGCCGTCCCGACCAAGCCGATCATCGCGGCGATCGAGGGCTACGCCGTCGCGGGCGGCACCGAACTGCTGCTCGGCACCGACCTGCGGGTCGTCGCCGAGGACGCGACCCTCGGCCTGTTCGAGGCGCGGCGCGGCCTGTTCCCGATGGGCGGCAGCGCGATCCGGCTGCCCCGTCAGATCGGGTACGCGGCGGCGATGGACATCCTCATCACCGCGCGCGAGGTCTCCCCCGCCGAGGCGCTGTCGCTGGGGCTCATCAACAAGGTCGTGCCGAAGGGCGAGGCGCTGAAGGCGGCGCTCGAACTCGCCGACGCCGTCGCGGCCAGCGCGCCCCTTTCGGTGCAGGCCATCCTGCGCGTCTACCGGGAGACCGCGCACCTGCCCGAGGAAGAGGCCCTCAAGGTGCAGGACGAGATCGGCTGGAAGGTCATGGGCTCCGAGGACGCCAAGGAGGGCACCCGCGCCTTCCGCGAGAAGCGCCCCGCCGACTTCAAGGGCGTCTGACGGACTCCCCCAGACGTCACAACCGGCCGAAAAGTTCGCGTTACGGCCGAGACAGGCCACATCCGATTGTTACGCCCCGGTAGCGGTATGCCTCCTTACAGGAGGTCGATATGTCCGCTACAGAACGCACACGATGGGCCGAGCGCCGCGCCAACCCGGTGAGCCGCGCGATCGGCCTGGTCACCTGGCTCGTTGTCGCCATCCTCATCATCGGCATGCTCCTCGTCTGGGGCGACGCCAACCGCGGCAACGACCTGGTGAACCTGGTCCTCAACTCCGGCGAATGGCTCGCCACCCCCTTCAACGACGTCTTCACCCCTTCCTCCCACGACGCCGCCATCTACCAGAACTGGACCCTGGCCGCCGTCGTCTACTGGGCCCTGGGAAACCTCCTGGCCTACCTAACCCGCCGCTAACCCCCAAAGGGCGACCGCGCGTTCACGCGGCCGCCCTTTGCCATGCCTGCGGCCTTAGGCGAATTCGGAGGTGTTGAGGGTGAAGGAGAAGGGTGGGGGGAGGGCGAGGTCGTCGCCGAAGGCCGCGCTCTTCGAGAGCGCGTAGACGCCCGTCCCCTGGTCGGGCTCGAACATCGCGGTCGTGGTCCTCGCCTTGCGGTCAACAAGAAGATAAATCGGGATTCCGGCCTTGGCATACGAGCGGTACTTGATAACCCTGTCCCGCTGGACGTCCTGCGACGTCACCTCAACGACCATCTCCACGCCGTCGGGGTCCATCCACGACTCCTCGTCACGGAACGGCCCGATGCGCCGTGGGGCGACGACAAGATCCGGAATCACATGATTCTTCGGCGAGATCGCATCAGTGACGCCGAGGTGTATCCCACGATTCCCGGATATCGCCATCCGCTCCGCCGAACCACGCACAATCTGCTCAGTGATCAACGACACGACATCCTCGTGCATCCCACCGGGAGGCCGAACAACGGTGATCACCCCTTCCAGCAGTTCCGCCCGGAACCCCTCAGGAATCTCCATCCCTAGGAACCCATCCAAAAGCCCTCGACTACGCGCCAACGACTCCCCCATAACCTCCGCCACCATGCCACCCCTCCCGTCACCCCAAACACAGCCCACAGGCCCAGCACCGCCCACCCACCCCCACCCAAGGCAACCAGAACACTACTACCGCCGCCTGGGCCGCGACCAGCCGCAGGTCCACGTCTCGCCTATCACAACCAAACCGGAAATCACCCTGGTCAGCGTACTCCTCCGAATCAATCAAGATCCACCAAACCCGTCACTAACCCCAAAAGGGCGACCGCGCGTTCACGCGGCCGCCCTTTGGTCTGTTTGAAGGTTTAGTCGAATGCGACGGTTTCCAGGTCGAAGCCGAAGGGGTGGGGAAGCGCGATCGTCTTCCCGAATGCGACGGTCGTGTGCTTGGTGTAGGCCGCGGCTGCGGGGTCCGGCTCGCTGAGAAGGCTGACGGTCCGCGCGTCGCGGTCGACCAGCAGGTAGAGAGGGATCTCGGTTCTCGCGTAGGCACGGCATTTGAGGACGCGATCGCGGTAGGCGTCGCGTGAGGTGACCTCGACGACCATGGCCACCCCGTCGGCGTCAGTCCAGGAGGCTTCGCCGTCAAAGAGGTCAAGCTCCTCAGGCGCAAGGACGACGTCCGGAATCACCCGCGCCGGCGTGACACCCCCGCCAGCACGCAGCCGCAGCCCCAGATTGCCCGACACGCTCATGTCAACCGCCGAGTTCCGCACCACCTGCTTCACAATCGCCGAAACAGCACGCTCGTGCCTCGCCGACGGGGGTGGCGAAGCGAAGAACTCTCCTTCTACGAGCTCCACGCGGAACCCCTCCGGAGTGCCCATTCGGAGGAACGCGTCCAGCAACCACCGGTCATCATCGGACAAACCGTCCGCCAGCCGCGCGGTCACAGAACCCCCTCCGTCATCGCCCTCAGAACGCACGCCCGCAACATCCCCCAACACCGAAAGTCACCGAAACACTACCCAACCGAGCCTCACCCCGCCGGGAGGTCCCCGAAAAACCCCGCCGAGTCTCCGGTGTGACGGGTGGTCCAAAGAGGGATGGGGGTTACGTCGGCTTGAGTGAGGCCGATGTGGGGGTTGGGTTGGATGAGGAGGGTGGGGGTTCCGGAGGTGGTTCGGTTGTGGGCCCAGGTGTGGTCGGCGGGGGTGAAGTCGTCGTCTATCCAGATGAGGGGTTCTTTGTGGAGGGCGGCGACGGTGTCGCGTTTCCAGAGGTAGCCGTTGGGGTGGCTCGTGGTGAGGGGAAGCCGGGGAAGGTCGACGTAATCCCAGGCGGGCAGGGCGAGGCGGGTGCCGATGAGGGGGTGGGCGTCGGCGCGCCAGCTCGTGCACCACAGCGGGGTGAGCGGCAGGCGGGCGACGAGGTCGAGCAGGAGGCGGCCGGTGGTGGGGTTGAGCCAGATCTTGACGGGTTCGGCGTGGCCGGTGGGGGTGACGTGGTGGGTGTGGAATCCGTCGGGGATCTGGCCGTCGGGGGTGGGGAAGGGGATGTGGACGCCGTCGATGTCGCAGAGCAGGTGCATTGGTCACCTTCTTAGGAGGATGACGACTTGGTCGGTTCTGTCGGTTGTGCGGAGGGTGAGGGCGAGTCGTCCTCCGGGGCGTAGGACGCGGGCGCTGTGTGCGGTCAATGGGAGGGGGTCGGTGAAGGAGAACGCGCCGAAGATCGACAGGACGAGGTCATAGGACCCGGACGGCTGCGAGCCGAGGAACGCGGTCGCGTCGGACTGGACGAACGACAGGCCCGGAATCTCCCGGTAGGTCTCCCGGGCGCGGTCGATCTTGGCCGGGTCGTGGTCGACGCCGACGGCCAACGCGCCGTGCTGGTAGGCCAGGTGGGCGAGGTTGTGTCCGGAGCCGCAGCCGAGTTCCAGGACCCGTCGTCCGGTGAGGTCGCCCAGGACGCTCAGCGGGGGGCCGATCCCCGGGGCGCGGGTCCACTCGAAGCGATCGGGGATCAGGCGCGAAGGAGGTCGGCGGCCTCGGTCAGGTGGCGGTTGATGGCGGAGGTCCATGCGTCTTCGGCTCCCTGGGCCCAGCCGAGGGCGATCTGGTGGGCGAACCAGTCCGCGGCCCACAGGCGGTGCCAGCCGAGCGCCCAGCGCGCGGCGGACAGGCCGCCTCGGGGGCTTGTAACGGTTTGCGCGCCTCCCGCGGCGACGTAGGCGGCGAGGGTCTCGGCGAGCCGGTCGGGGTCGGGTGGGTCGAGGGTGCCGTGCCAGGAGGCGAGGTCGAGCAGGCCGGGCCCCCGGAACGCCCGCGCGAAGTCCAGCAGGTGCGTGCCGCGCGCGCCGACGTGGACGGACGTCGGATGCCACTCGGAGTGGCACAGCCCGAACGGGGGCAGACCGGACCCTTCGGCCCTTGCGTCAGCGACCTTCGCCAGCGCCCACACCACCTCCGGGACGTCGACGCCGACATCGGTCAGCCGGGCGGCGACCCGGTCGGGCATGGCGGCGAGGCGGGGCCCGTCGAGGGTCGGCAGCGGCCCGGTGGCGGCGACCCTGTGGACGCGGACGGCCAGCGCCGCGCCCTCGGCGTCGGACGCGTCCCGCAGGCTCGGCCCCAGATCGCTCAGCAGCATGCCGAGCAGCCCGGGCACATGGGCCACCGCGAGCCGCTGCGGAACCGGCAATCCCGCGTCCTCGGCGACGCCGAGCGCCACGTCCTCCTCGGCGAACGGGCCTTCGGCGTACTTGAACACCGCCGTGGTCCCGTCGGGGAAGGTGAGCCGTTCCACACCGGAACGGGCCCACACCCGGATCTGCTCGCGCTGCGCCGGTCCGTGCCCGACCCTGTCGAGCAACTGGACGAGGACGCCGTCGACCTCACAGGCGTGCAAGACGTCTCCCCTCCTAGCGCGCTGGACGAACACGGCACGCCTCAACTGCCGCGATCCACGAGTCCTTCAAGGCCGCGAGCTCCGCCCGGAACCGCTCCATCGACGCCCCGTAAGGCACGACCGCCCCGCCCGACTGGTTCGGCACCGACTGGCACCCGTGCACGAGCCGTCCGCCGAGCGCGGTGTGCGCGCGGACGAGCTCGAGCCGCCGCGCCTCGTTGAACCAGCCGCCGTGGTAGACCTCGTCCAGCATGTCGCCTTCGGCGTCGGACAGGTCGAACACCGCGCGGGTCGTGGAGTTGAAGAACCAGGCGGGGCCGATGTTCGTGATCTCGCCGGTCAGCTCGACCTTGTTGAGCGCCATGAACGTTCCGGCCTGCCGCAGCATCGTCAGGTGCTCGGGCCCTATGCCGGGAAGGCCCAGGTCGTCAAGGTGCTCGGCGCGGAACACGTACCGGTAGACCTCCCAGCCGATCCGCAGGACCGTCGCGACGTCCTCGGTACGGGTCGCGTTCGCCTGGATGTACTCGAGCGCGATCTGCTCCAACGACCTCGCCGACGTCTCCCGCGCGCCGAGCATGTCGCGTTCGACCCGGTGCCACGGGATGACGAGCCAGGAATGGTCGGTGAACCTGAAGAAGTACTCGGCCGGGTCGAGCGTGATCCGGTGGCCGTCGACGGTGATTCCGGGGATGCGGCTCCAACGCGGGTCGAACGCCTCGGGCAGGTCGACGCTGACGACGGAGACGGACTGCTGGGTCTTCACAAGGGCTCCCTTCCAACGGGTGATCCGCCCCCAACAGTGCGTGCCGCGCCCTGCCGCCGACCAGGGATTTCACCGGCTTTCACCGGCCCCGACCATCAGACGATCTTGTACTGCGCGTGCGGGATCGCCCGCTCCCACACCATCTCGAACGACCCGACGAGTTCCCGCACCACCCGCAGATCAGAGATGTACTCGAACGCCTCAGGCAGATGGTCCCCGTTGCCCGCGTTGTGGTTGAAGACCACGAGCCGCTGGTCGTACATCCAGTAGTCGGCGTGCGGCAGCAGGATCCCCGACGCCTGACGCCTCGGCAGCCACCGCACCTCCTCACCCGCGTCGACGTTCTCGTCGGTCACCATGTGCTCATACCGGATGAAGTCCGACACCGGCTCCGACACGATCCGCGCCCTCCGCACCCGTACCCCGCGCCCGACGGCCTCGCCGATCAGCCGCTTCCACCGGCCGCCGTCGTCTATCCGGCCGCTCCCTCCGGCCTGCCAGTCCGCGAACCCCTGACTCGGCCCATAGTGGTCACGCATCTCCAGATGCACCGCCGACCGCGTCGCCTTCGACAACAGGTCAGCGAACCCCGGCTGCCCGTGCCCGCGCAGGCCCTGCTCATAGGACGTCACCGCGTCCACGATCATCTGCCGCATCGACGCCGGCAACCACACCACCGCCTCGTCCTCGGCGATGGCCCCGTGCTCCCTGATCAGCGCGAGCACCGCCGGATCGGTGACGACCCTTCCCTGGAACAGGCAGTCACCCGTCACCGGGTCCACGAAGACCGCGGGGCAGTACTCCTTCTCCGACGTGGGGTCCTGCCCCACAAAATCCAGACGCTCCGGCTTAGAGGCACCTCCTCAACCGCCCCGGCCTTTCGACCTTCACCCGTCGTCGGACAGCAGGTCCAGAGCCTCCAGGGCGGCGTGGATCAGCGCGCGTGCCCGCTCGCCGTGCACCGCTATCCGCGCGAACCGCTCCCATGCCTCGACGTACAACTGCACATCCGCCGCCATAGTGAAGTTCAGATAGCCGCTGATCAGTTCCACGGACACCAGGTCCCGGTCGTTCATCGAGAACGACTCTCCCGCGACCGCGCCCAGCCGTTCCGCAGTCCGGGGGATCACGCCGAGCGAAACCGTCGGGTATCGCATCATCTCCAGCAGATGCCGCAACTGCTCCCGGTGGACCTCGACCGGGGCGAGCCGGTACCACAGGACGTCCTCCTCCAGCAGGAACAGCCACCGCGCGTCCGGCCGTCGCAGGCACTCCTGACGCGCGAACCGCGCCTCCACCGCCTCGGCGACGTCATCGAGCGCGACCCGCTGCTCCAACCTCACCCGCGTCAGCAGATACGCCATCATCCCCCGCGTCTGCAACAGCCCAGGAGGCACCCGCGTCTGGTACACCCGATGCACCCTGACCTGCCAGTACTCGTCCCGCACCCGCTCCTGACGCGCCCGCAACCCCGCCGCGTTCAACTCCGCATGCGTCGCCCACATCCCCGCCACCGCCGCCTGCTCCGCCAACAACTCCGCAAGCCCCTGCTCCCCCACCCCGCACACCCGACACCACAACCGCACATGCTCGGCGCTGATCGCCTTCTGCCCCTTCTCCACCATCGTCACCATCGCCGACGACGCCCACCCCGCCCGCCGCGCGAACTCCACCCCGGAAACCCCGGCCCCCTCCCGCACCCGACGCAACCGCCCCCCAAGCCGCACCCGCGCCACCCGCGCCGACGAAGAACCAGTCCCGGACATCAACACATCATCCCCGAACACACCCTCGGACTTCCGGGGGGAGTGATATCGGGCGTTTGGGGAGGAATGGTGTCCGGGGTGTCTGGTGTTGGGTGGCGAATCGGAATTCGGGGGCGGAGGAGGGGGTGGGGGATTAGGCTCGGGGGACGGACGGTTACTGGTCGAACACTGGAGAGAGGTGGTGGTATGTCGCAGATTTTCCAGATTCCTGAGGGGTCGGAGGGGCTTGATGTGCCGGTGGCGCAGCAGAACCTGTACTCCCATTTCGCGGACACGCTGCGGGTGCTGCGTCAGCTCAAGGGGGTGACGCAGTTGGACGTGGCTCGGGGGATCTTCGTGGCTCGGGAGACGTATACCGGGTGGGAGAACCAGCGGGCCCTTCCCGACGAGGAGAACTGCACGGCCCTTGACGAGTTCTTCGGTGTCGGGGCCTACGTCAAGAACCTTCGCGAACAGTGCCTGCGGGAGCACGTGCCGAGCTGGTTCCGGGCCTATGTCGGGCACGAGGCCACAGCCCGAGAAATGCGCACCTACCAGCCCTCGTTCATTCCCGGAGTGCTCCAGACCGAGGCGTATATGCGCCTCATCGCGGACCCGGGACCGCAGGACGAGGAGAACATCGCCAATAGGCTCGCCCGGTGCGACATCCTCACGCGGGAGGATGACCCACTCCATCTCTTCGCGGTCATCGACGAGGCCGCGCTGATCCGCACCCGGGAGCGTCCCGACGTGATGCGCGAGCAGCTCGCGCACCTCCTCAAGATGGCGGCCCTGCCGAACGTGCACATCCAGGTCACCCGGATGAACGCGCCGCAGCACCCCGGGCTCAACGGCGCGCTCGTCGTCCTCACCACCCCCGAGCTGAGCCGCATCGGCTGGGTGGAGGCGCAGTTCGGCGGACGGCTCATCCAGGACCGGACCGAGACCTGGAAGCTGTCACTAAGGTTTGATGAGATCCGGGGAGTCGCCCTCACCGAAGGCGACTCCCTGGCCCTTATCAGACACATCATGGAGACGATTCACGATGATCGAGTGGCGTAAAAGCAGCCGCAGCCAGGGTGACTTGGTCAACACCGACTGCGTCGAACTCTCCACGAACACCCCCCACACCACCCTGATCCAGGACTCCAAAAACCCCGGCGCATACCTGACCCTGTCAGCGTCCGAACTCACATCCTTCATGACCCGCATCAAGTCCGGCCACCTCCACCACTGACCCCATCGCCAACCGCGGTGTTCCACTCTGGAACACCGCGTTGGGGTCGAACGCGTGCGTGTCCCGTACCTCGACACCATCGCGTTCTGGAGGCACCGGTGTGCGGCGATGTGTCCCGCGGAGCTGGCTGGATGTGGCCTGGTGGTCGGCTTGTGACTTTCCCCGCTGAGAGTTCAGCATGGGGTCAGGTCTTATCCGACAGTGGGCAGGGCAGGCTCGACGGGGTGGGGATGGGGACTGGCCGGGCGCTTTTCCTCTCTCCTGCGCTCAATGAGGCGGGGTACCAGTCAGCAGAGAGCTTGGGACTGCGTTCTGTGGCCGCGGTTCTGCGGGCGCGATCGGTTGAGGTACGGGTCGTTGAGGAGTGCCCGGTTCCTTTGCCGGCCGAGGTCGAGGAGTTCGCGTCGGGTTGCCGGGTCATCGGTTTGGGGGCTCTGTTCACCCGCCAGATTCCCGAGGTGATGGAGCTCGCGCGCAGGGTGCGGTCGGTCGCGCCGAACGCTCACCTCGTCATCGGGGGTCAAGGGCTTGAGTTCTTGTGGGAGCGGGTGCTGACCGACTGCCCAGCGCTCGACTCCGCCTGCATGCATGAGGGCGACGAGACCATAGGGGAACTCTGGGACCGGGTCGTCACCGGAGCCACAGCCGCAGGGGTCCCGGGCCTCTATGCGCGCGATCGCCACGCGATCGCGCCCGGCAAGGTACGACCGCCTGTCGCGGATCTCGACGTGTTGCCGTTCCCGTGGCGGGAACCTGATCCGCTGCGTTATCCGGACGGCCATGTGACGATGGCGACCAGCCGGGGGTGCGCGGCGCACTGCACGTTCTGTCAGTCAGGTAATTACGGCAACCGGTATCACCGCCTGCCCCGTTGGCGTGCGCGTTCGGCGGAGTCGGCCGTCGCGGAGATCTCTTCTCTCGTGGCCGCTCACGGAGTCAAGGCGATCAGTTTTGTCGATGACGATTTCCTGGGCGGAGACGCCCGAGGTCGAGATCGCGCCCTGCGGTTCGCCGAACTGCTCGCCGCCCAGTCGTATGAGGTCAAGTTCTCCATCGAGTGCCGGATCAACGAACTCGACGCGGAACTCCTGGCCGTGCTGCGGAGCGTGGGTCTGCGCCATCTGCTCATCGGAGTGGAGTCCGCGAACGAACCGGATCTCGCCCTGTTCGCCAAGAAGACGACGCCTGAGCAGGCCGAGGAGGCGATCGCCCTGCTGCGGAGGCTCGGCATCGACTTCTCCATGGGCTTCATCATGTTCCAGCCGATGTCCGATACCGAGGGAATCCGAACGAATCTCGAGTTCCTGAAGCGGAACAAGGTCGGCAGCCATCGCCGCGTCTCGAACCGGCTGGAAGTCTACCCGGGGTCACCACTCTATTCCTACTTCAAGCGTCGCGGTGTCACTTTCAAGGAAGAGCGATATCGCCTCTACTACGAGTTCTCAGACCCAGTGATAACGAAACTCTACGATATTTACAAGGAGATTCTCCGACCATTCGCCGAAATAGAAGAATCCTGTCTCAGATCACTCTTCCAAGAAGACACCAAGGGGAGCGGCTCAGATTCGGCGGTGATCCAGAGCCTGATGTCTCTCAAGGATGACATCTCATCCACCCTGGTAGCGACGGCCATCGAGGCCCTGGAGGCCGTCACCCACCACAAAGAACCTGCTACGGACAGTCCTCTCTCCCTGAAGGTTTCCGAGCGCGTTTCAGACCTCAACAGGCGTCTTTCGGCGGTGAAGGGAGGAACCCATGTGGATCACGGGTAACAGCGGTGGCGGATAGTTTAACCTCGTCAGGACCGTTGCTCCGCCGTTGAATGGTTCACGCATGCCGACTCTTTCCGACTATCTCTATTCCGGCATCTACCGTCGATCCTGCCGATTCGGTAATATCGAGCGCTTTGTCGAACTCGTCGGCACACGAGCGGACCTCACCCGCGACTGCGGCGCTGAAGCAGCGCGACAGCAGTTGCGAGCCCTGGCGGAAGGCTTCCGAGCGTCCACGCCGATCGAAGACGAGCAGGACGCGCTCGGCGAACTCGTCGCAGCGGATCTCGCATCGGTGGCCGAGGCGGGCTTCGACGACATCGAAGCCGCCGGCACCACCGAACAGCGCCTCGCCGCGGCCGGTCCTGCCATCCAGCGAAAACTCGTCTCAGCGGGTGTGCCCGTGGAAGATTCCCCGCTGCGGGTGCTTGAGGAGTTCCCACCTCCCTTCAACCAGTTCGGGTGGTCGGCTTTCGCTCCCGACAGGGAGGACGAGGAGAACTTCGGAATCGAGCCCGGGGTCTACTTCCTCCGGGACCGGCTGAGACCGCTCTACAGTGAACTCCTCTTCGCCCATGAGGTCATCCACACAGTGACCGGGAAAAAGGATCCCGAGGTCTTCGCCATGGGTCTGGAGGAGGGCATTGCCGAGGTCGTGGGCTCATGTTTCGGCTCGCTCGCGGTTCTCGAACCCTCCGTCATCAAGAACGCCCTGGTCTACGGCCGCCACGGTGTGGACAGACCGAAACTCTGGTCTGTCTATTTGGACCACACCCGGCAGGTCTACCTGCTCTACCAGGAGTTCGGGCTCGCCGGCCTTGCCGCTCTGATCCGCGAAGGGCGCACCGCCATTCACCGAGCCGAAGAACTCGTGCTCAGGGGCAGGTACAAGGAACTCAAGCTCCCCCGAGGGAACTGGGATCCCGATACGGGAGCGATCCTCGAATTCGTCTGTTGCGGCTACCTCCCGTCACACGTCTTCTCTCCGATCGAGTGTCTTCTCGCCTCCCACGCCGAAGCTGGACGAAGTCTCTCCGAGGTGTGTGAGAGAGCGAACGTGGCGCCTGCGGTGGGCCGACCGGCGTTGGAGAGCCTCGCTGCGAAATCAGCTCTGTTCGTCCGCGACGGCGACCGGATCGGCTACTCCAATGTGGCCCGGTACCGGGCAGTGGAGGAGAGCGGGCCGGTCAAAGTGATGCGCTATCACCTTCCGTGAAAGGCAGAGGCCCATGTCATCGCAAACGGGTGAGTTTCCCGGCTCGAATCGCAGTCTGGTCGGCGTCCTGGGAGATCTCTACCGCAGCCGGGGCCTGCTGCTCGGGCTGGTCGCCGCCCTCGTCGGGCTCGTGATCATGCTGCTGGCCCCGAGCAGTGTCGTTGAGGTCGTGACGGAGAACGGCCAGCTCACCATCAGCGATGGTGGCAAAGGGTTCTGGGCGCAGATCCAGCTCGATGACGTGGGCACCGCGATATTCCAGGTGGGCATCACCCTCGTCCTCTTTCAGGTGCTGCTCAACCAGGTCGCCGAAGACCGGTTCGTTGAGAACGTTCGCGCTGTGCTCGGCCAGCAGCAGTCCGCTGTGAAACTTGCGGTCGCCCAGTCATTGGCCGCAGGCGAGCACGTCGAGTCTCTAAGGCTCGCGCCCGCGGAACTTGATCTGGTCATCGAGAACGCCGCTCGGCTTCGCAGCGGCGACCCTGAGCTCGGCAAGGTCATCGCCCGCAAGCTCCGCACCGGCGTCTTCGAATCGGGAGAGACCTGGCGGAACCTCGTCGTCCGGGCCGAGATCCTTGAGCTGATCCCCGCCGGAACCGATGGCCGTTCGCACGACTACTACGAGGTCTACTTCCACTTCAGCTACTACACCACCAATGTCACCCGCACGAGGTTCTCCTTCCGTGTGGCGGGCTGGCAGGGCACCACGAGTTACGACAAGGCACTCCGCTCGGCAGACCTCGGCGCGGCCTGGCGGCTCCCGTCGACCGGAGAGTTCGACCACGACTGGACGAATGGCTTCCAGCCGTTGAACGCGTCGTTCGGCGGCCGGGAGGTCGAGTTCATCCGTAACGAGACCGAGCAGGAGTTCGTCTGCCACATCCCGGCCGACGAGTTCGAGGACGACTCCGCCATCCTCGTCCAGTACTCCTTCAGCGCCAAAGTCCTGGCCGACGGCAACCTGCTCAGTTTCGAGGTGCCCAAGCCCACTTTCGGCGCCACCTACTCCGTCAACGTCGCGGTGCCCGACATCGCACGAATCCGGGCCCTTGACTACTTCGGCGCCACTCGCCCCGCTTCCATCACCTACACGCCGAGCCTCGACACCGTCCGCGTCGTCACCATAGGCGTCGACGACTGGGTCCTCCCCAAGGCGGGCGCGATCCTCGTCTGGACCCGCACCCCGCAGCCGTGACGCTCCGCCTGCCTCCCGCCGGGTGGGTTAGGGGCGGTGGTGGGTTAGGGCGGCGGTGGTGGTGGCGAGGGTGAGGAGGATGAGGAGTTCGGGGGCGCCGAGGGAGCCCTGGAGGAGGGTGGTGCCGATCAGCATGATGGCGGTGAAGATCGCTGCGGCGCGGAGGAGCTTCATTGTGGGGCTCTGCTTCTTCTTGTCCTGGGTGGAGACTTGAAGAGGCTAAGGCGCAGGCGGAGGGGATCTTTTGGTGGGGGCTCCTGGGGGGCGGGAGGCCCCGAGGGACTGGGAAAAGGGAAGGCGCCCCCGGAGGAGGGCGGGGGCGCCGTGGGGGGGACGACCGGGGGGTTAGTCGTCGGAGACGAGGGTGTTGAGGCGGTCGGTGGCTTCGATGAACTCGGACATGAGGTCGTAGACGACCTGGGCGGTGGGTTTGACCTGGTTCATGGAGCCGACGATCTGGCCGACGGGGAAGGTGACGAGTTCGCCGTCGCCGGAGCGGCTTATGCGGCGGAGGGCGTCGGAGATCAGCATGAACTGCATGGGCATGGGGAGGTAGCCGGGGGACTTCTCGGACTCCCAGGCTTCGGTCCACGCGGTCTTGAGGAAGCGGGCGGGCTTGCCCGTCCAGGCGCGGGAGCGGACGGTGTCGCGGCTCGTGGCGCGCAGGAGCTTGGGCATGGCCTGCTCGGGGGTGTCGGCCTCGTCCACGGTCAGCCAGATGCTGCCGGTCCAGACGCCCTCCGCGCCGAGCGCGAGGCCCGCGGCGACCTGACGGCCCCGCCCGATGCCGCCCGCGGCGAGGACGATCGCCTCGTCGCCGACCTCGTCCACGACGTCCGGGATGAGGACCATCGTGGAGATCTCACCGGTGTGTCCGCCGGCCTCGGTGCCCTGCGCGACGATGATGTCGACGCCCACCTCGACCTGCTTACGCGCGTGGTGAGCGCTCGACGCAAGCCCCGCGACCTTGACGCCGTGCTCGTGGGCCAGCTCGACGACGTCGGCCGGGGGCGGGCCGAGCGCGTTGGCCAGCAGCGCGATCGGGTGCCTGAGCGCCACCTCGACCTGCGGGCGCGCGGTCTGGTCGGTCCAGCCGAGCAGCGCACGGCCGGCGCTCTCGGTGGACGGCTCCACCCCGTGTTCGGCGAGCAGTTCCTCGAGGAAGTCCCGGTGCTGCTGCGGGATCATCCCCTGGAGCTTGCCCAGCAGTTCCTCGGCGTCGCCCAGGTCCGCGCCCTCGTACTTGGCCGGCATCACGACGTCCACGCCGTACGGCTTGCCGCCGACGTGCTCGTCGATCCACTTGAGCTCGAGTTCGAGCTCCTCCGGCGTGAAGTAGAGCGCACCCAGCACGCCCATGCCGCCTGCGCGGCTCACCGCCGCGACCACGTCGCGGCAGTGACTGAAAGCGAAGATCGGGTACTCGATACCGAAGAGTTCGGTTACACGTGTCCGCACCCCCGCACTGTAAGCCGCACGGGGAGCGAACTGCAACATGTTCTATTTTGGCTGTGGCCAGCGCGCCGGGATCAAGGAACCGGTTCTACTTGGCGGCCTTCGGCTGGCGCGGCTTCGCGACGAGCGTCAGCACCCCGCCCACGATCAGCATGACGAGCCCGACCCCGAACGCGACGGCAGGAAGGGTGACCCGCACAAGGCTGATGTTGCCCGCGTACGCCTCGGACCTCTCGGCGAGCTTCTTCACGTCCTCGTCGCGCGTCACGAGGTCGGCCTTGACGAACGTGCCCTCATGCCCGTCGGCGGCGCGCAGGGTCGAGTCGACGTTCTGCCGCAGCTTGATCGGCATCCCCGTGCGCGGGTCCACCCAGAAGGTGTTCTCCGACGCGTAGTACCTGTCGATCTTCACCGGGTCGGCCTTCTTCGGCAGCCCCACGACGGTCGGGTCGACCTTCTTCTTCGACTTGCCGACGAGGGTCGGCTCGACCTTCTGCTCGAACCGGTACGCGGTGACGCCCTCGATCGTCTCGACGCCGGAGAACACCGCGGGCCAGGTGCGTCCGGTCGGCAGGTCGAACACCTGGTAGGTGCGCTGTTCGACGTTGCCGATCGGGAGCATCAGGCCGTACCCGCTCTGCCGGATGGAGGCGTCGCGGTCGAGCATCGCGCCCGCCTCGTTGGTGAGCAGGCCGGTGCGCCGGTCGGGCGAGAACTGGAACTCGATGAGCGAGAGCTGGCCGTCCTTCTGGCTGAGGTAGAAGGTGCCGATCAGGGCGAGGAGCTCGTCGGTGCCGTTGCGGACGTCGCCGGAGACGCTGAACTGGCCCTTGATCTCCTGGCCGCGTTTCACCTTGTTGGTGACCATGTCGTAGTACGCGCCGTCGGGCGCGACGAGCGTGATCCGCTCCTGGAAGTCGAGTGGCGCGGCGACGACCTTGTCCGCGATGTAGAACCGGGTGAGAGGTGCCAGGGTCAGGAAGAAAGCTCCCAGCATCACCAGCAAGAAGCCGCCCCGCCGCATGGACCGTACCTCCGGGTCTGTGCGGGGCCCCCGGTCAGCCCCGCCTTACTGGGCCGTAACCCTACCGGAGGGGACATCTGGGACTCCTGAGTCAGACAAAGTGTTATCCGACCTACTATCTGCCCGTGACACACACCCGGGCGTCCCTCGCACCCCTGCTCGGGCTCGTCGCCGGACTTCTGGCGCTCGGCCCCGCGCTCGCCCCGGGCTTCGTGCTGTCCTACGACATGGTGTTCGTGCCCGATCCCGCCGTGACGTCGGCGATGTTCGGCGGGACCGGCGGCTTCCCCCGTCAGGTGCCCAGTGACGCCGTCGCCGCGGCGTTGTCGTTCGTGCCGTACAGCCAACAGTTCATCCTGCTGTCGATCTTCGTTCTCGCGGCCTGGGGGGTCGCGCGGCTGGTCCCCGGGCCGTGGCCGGGAAAGGCCGCGGCGGCGGTCTTCTACGTGTGGAACCCGTACGTCGCCGAACGGCTGCTGCTCGGGCACTGGGCTCTGCTGCTCGGCTACGCGGGCCTGCCCTGGGTGCTGCACGCGGTCCTGCGGCGGCGACGGCTCTGGGCCGCCCTCCTCCCGGCCGCGATAGGCGGCTTCGCGGCGATGAACCTGACCCTGCTGGTGCTGGTCGCGGGCCTCGTCGTGCTGCGCGGCAGGGGCGCGGTGAAGGCCGGGCTGACGTTCACCGCCTTCGCGCTGCCCTGGCTGATCCCCTCCCTCCTCAACGCCTCCGGCACCAGTACAGACCCGTCCGGCGTCGACGTCTTCGCCTCCAGGGCCGACACCCCGTTCGGCACCCTGGGGAGCCTGCTATCCCTGGGCGGCATCTGGAACGCCGAGACGGTCCCGCCGGGATACGGCCCCTTCCTGCCGTCCGTACTCCTGCTCGCCTTGGTGTGCGCTTGCCTGATCTGCCTTGTCCGGGCCCGTACGCCGCTGAGCCGGGCGGCCCTCTACGCGGGCGCTGCGGGACTCGCCTTGGCCTGCACGGGCATCACCGGCCCTGGACGGGCCGCCCTACGGGCCCTTGTGGAGTTCCAGCCTGTCTTCGGAGTCCTCCGCGACGGACAGCTCTACCTGGGGCCCCTCGCCCTTGCCGCCGCCCTTGGCCTGGGCCGTCTCGCGTCCGTAAGACTCCTCGTTCCTCTCGCGCCCGCCCTGCCCGTCGTCCCTCTGCTGCTCCTTCCGGGGTTGGCTTGGGGGGCGTTCGGGTCGCTGAAAGCCGTCGACTTCCCTGACGACTGGCACGCGGCGCAGAAGATCGTCAACGCCGACCCCGTCGACGGCCTCGCCCTCTCCCTCCCCTGGGGGGCCTACCGGCGGTTCGAGTGGAACGGCGGCCGTGCCGTCATGGACCCGCTGCCGAGGATGCTGGCCCGTCACGTCGTCTGGGATGACGGGTTCCAGGTCGGCGATACCGAGCTCCGCAACGAAGATCCCCTCGCCGTCCGCGCGTCGGAGATTCTCAGAAACCCGGGCGATCTCACCGCGCCCCTGAGCGCCGAGGGCTACCGGTACGTCGTGATCAGCAAAGACGCCTCCGCCGACGCCCTGCGCGCCAGGCTCACCGCCGCCACGCTGGTGCTCGACGGCCCCACACTGCTCGTCTTCCAGCTCAAGCACACTGGCTGATTCGGTATAAATGGCTCTACTCTGGGCCCCTCCGGGCAACTGAAAGGTCTCCGATGCGCATCCTCGTCGCGATCATCGCCGGCGTGCTGCTGGCGACCGGCTCCTCCGTGGCCATCGTCAACGCCGCCACGGCCAAGCCCGACCCCCGCCCCCTCAACATCTACCCCTACGGCCAGCGTTAGCGGCCTTGGCGCTGTCATCGGGGACGGTCGACGACGCGGAACGCTCCCTCGGTGGAAGGGCCGTTCCGCTGCGTGTCGCGATCGTCAACTGGCGTGACCCGTGGCAGCGCGCGGCGGGCGGGGCCGAGCTGTACGCGTGGCGAATGGCCGAACAGCTCAGGAACCGCGGCGCGGCCGTCACGTTCGTGACGGGACGCGAGCCCGGCCAGGCGCGGCGCGAGACGCGCGACGGCATCCGGATCGTCCGGATGGGCGGGGTCTACTCCCGGTATCCGCTGGTCCTCGGCTGGCTGCTGCGGCACAGGAACGCCTTCGACGTCGCGATCGACTGCATGAACGGCATCCCGTTCCTGTCGCCGCTCGCCCTCGCGCCGAAAACCAAGATCATTCTGCTGGTGCATCATGTGCATGAACAGCAGTTCTCGGTCTATTTCGGCAGGTTCCTCGCCGCCGTCGGCCGCACTGTCGAGGGGCCGATCGCGCGGCGGATCTACCGGGGCAGACCGACCGTCGCGGTCTCGGCGTCCACGGCCTTCGCGATGCGCGGACGGCTGCGCTGGGCCGGACCCCTCTACATCGTGCCTAATGGCGCGCCCGCACCCGTCCCCCACCCGTCCGGGACAGCTGCGGGAAGCCCGTCGCTGGTCTGCGTCGGCAGGCTCGTCGCGCACAAGCGGGTCGAGGAGCTGATCGACGCCACCGCCGCGCTGCGCGCCGACCACCCTGGCGTCCACCTGCACATCGTCGGCAGGGGCGAGGAGCACGACGCGCTCGCCGCGCGGATCGCCGAGCTGGATCTGGCCGGGCACGTCACCCTGCACGGGTATCTGCCCGAGCACGTCAAGGACGCCCTGCTCGCCGGTGCCGACCTGCACCTTTCCGCCTCCCGGCACGAGGGCTGGGGCCTGTCGGTGATCGAGGCGGCCGCGCACGGCCTCCCGACCGTCGCCTACGACGTCGACGGCCTGCGCGACGCCATCCGCGACGGCGAGACCGGCTGGCTCGCCGCCCCCGAGGAGGATCTGGCCGACGCCGTCCGCCGCGCGCTCAAGGACCTCAAAGCGCGCGGCCCGGAGTTCCACGCCGCGTGCCGGGCCTGGGCCGGCCGGTTCACCTGGGAGGCGAGCGGCGACCGGATGCACCGGCTGATCATGGACGACCTCGATGCGTTCTGAGCCCGTCGGCACACGGGCGAGGGTCAACGCGTGGGTCGGGGCGCTGGTCCTCGTCACCCTGACGTTCGTGGCCGCGCCGGGCCGGCTGCTGCCGGACACCAAGCTCGACATGGCGTTGAACCCCGAAGGGTTCCTCTCCCGGGCGCTGCACATGTGGGACCCTTCCGGAGCTTTCGGGCAGGTCCAGAACCAGGCGTACGGCTACTTCTTCCCGATGGGGCCGTTCTACCTGCTCGGCGACGCCGTCAACCTCGCGCCCTGGATCACCCAGCGGCTGTGGCTCTCGCTCGTACTGTGCGTCGCCTACTTCGGCGTCCTACGGCTCGCCCGCGCGCTTGACCTCGGCGGCCCCGGGGCCCAGATGGTGGCGGCGTTCGCTTATGCGCTCGCGCCGCGCGCACAGACACTGCTCGGGATCAACTCGTCGGAGTTCTGGCCTACCGCCGTCCTGCCTTGGATTCTGCTTCCACTGGTCACCGTACGGTCGCCTAGACGGGCCGCGGCCTTGTCGGCGCTTGCCGTCGTCGTCTGTGGGGGGATCAACGCGACTGCGGTATTCGCGGTCCTTCTTGTGCCCGGCATCTATCTGCTGTTCTACCGGCGTCGGCTTCTGCTGTGGTGGGTGCCGCTGACGGTGGCGGCGTCCTTCTGGTGGCTTGCGCCGACCTACCTCATGGGCCGTTACGTCTTCCCGTTCCTGCCCTATACGGAGACCGCCACTACGACGACTTCGGTGACCTCGCTCCCGAACGCGTTGCGCGGCGTCTCCCAATGGTCGGGATACCTTCCCGGCGCGTTCAGCCCCTGGTGGCCGGCCGGGAACCAGCTCGCCGGGGTCTGGTGGCTGATCCTCGCGACGGGCGTCGTCGCGGGCCTCGGCGTCATGGGGATCAGACGGTCTCAGCACCGGGTCTTCCTCGCCTCCACGCTGCTGCTCGGCCTGGCGATCGTCGTCGCGGGGCACACCGGGACCCTGTTCGCCGGGGAGGTCCGCGACCTCCTCGACGGGGCCCTCGCGCCGCTGCGCAACCTCCACAAGTTCGACGCCCTTATCCGGCTTCCCTTGGCGCTCGGCCTTGCCGCCCTGAGCGTCAAGGTGCCTTGGCGGCGGGTCGCGGCCGTCGCCGTCGCGGTGTGCGCGCTGCCGGCCGTCGGGCCCGGGTTCGGGATCAAGGAGGCGCCCGTCAACGTCCCGGGGTACATGCGGGACGCCGCCGCCTGGCTGAACGAGCGCGACGGGACTGTGCTCTCGGTGCCCGGCCAGCAGTTCGCCCAGTACACCTACGGCCGGATGATGGACGACCCGCTCCAGTCGCTGCTCGACGGGCGCTGGGCGGGCCGGATGGTCACCCCGAGCGGCTCGGTCGGGCTGGCGCGGCTGCTCCAGACGTTCGACGAGCGCTTCGCGACCGGCCAGGGCTCGCCCGGCATGGCCCAGGTCCTCGCCAGGATGGGCGTTCGGTATCTGTTCGTCCGCAATGATGTGGAACGCGGGGTGCTGGGCGGCGCGTGGCCCGCCCGCGTCCATGACGCGATCGAGGCGATGCCCGGCGTAAGGCTCGCCGCGTCCTTCGGCAGGACCCAGGGGATGCGGTACGGCAGCGCTACGGCCTCGTTCGACCAGCGTTACCCTGCGGTCCAGATCTACGAGGTGCCTTCTGCGGCACCACGCGCGACGGTAGTAGAGGCCGAGCCTTTGCGGGTCTCCGGGGGGCCGGAGGCGCTGCTGGCCCTTGCCGACGAGGGGATGCTCGACGACGGCCGTCCGGTGGTGCTCAACGACGGCTCCGCCGACGTCTCCTCCGACACGCTGCGCCGCCGCGAGCTGTCCTTCTCCGACCTGCGCGGCGGCGTCTCCCCCACGATGACGGCCGACCAGGAGTACGTCGGCAACGCGCCGACGAAGGACTTCACCCAGCCGGGCTGGGAAGACGCGGTCTCCGTAGCGCGCTATAGCGGGATCAAGGACGTCACGGCGTCGTCAAGCGCCTCCGACGCGGCCGCCGCGCTCGGCGCGGGCCTCATGTCCCAGCACCCGTTCGCCGCGCTCGACGGCGACCCAGGCACCCAGTGGACGTCGGCCGGGTGGGGCGGCGCGATCGGCGAGTGGCTCGAGGTCGAGTTCGACAGGCCGATCGAGCCGAAGAGCGTGAACGTCGCGTTCGGGGTGAGCGACCTGCTCGGGCCGTCGGTGTCGAAGGTGACCGTCGAGACCGACGCGGGACGGCTCACCCAGGACGTCCGCAAGACCCGTAAGGCGCAGCGCTTCACCGTCCCCGAGGGGGTCACCTCGAAGCTGCGGATCAAGATCGCTGGACTCCGGACAAAACACTCCTTCACGATCGGGACCCGTGCGGCGATCACCGAGCTGACCGTGCCGGGCGTCACGCCGCAGCGTTCCATCGTCCTGCCAGACGACGGGTCAGCCCTGCTGTTCACCGGGCTCAACGGGTACGCACCCGGCTGCATGCGCGGCTCGGAGGCGTGGGTGTGCTCCAACTACCTTGCCGCCCAGGGCGAGGAGGGGCGCGCGTTCGTCAGGACGTTCACGCACGCGGGCGGCCCGACCCGGCTGACCGGCAGCGCGATCGTCTCCCACCCGGGGCTGATCGCGGAGTACACCGGCGCGGACGGCGTCAGGGCGTCGTCGTCGCTGGTGGACGACGCCCCCGCGCAGCCACGCTCGGCCTACGACGGCGACCCGGCGACCACGTGGATCGCCGCGCTCAGCGACGACGACCCCACCCTGACGCGCGAGTTCGCCGAACCCGTCACGCTGTCGGAGCTGCGGTTCACCTTCCCGGCCCGGCGCGGCGTCACCCGCGTGACCGTCACCGGCGACGACGGCGAGGCCCAGGAAGCGTTCATTTCCACGCGCGGAATTGTGAAGTTCGCCCCGATCCGCACGCGCACGCTCACCCTCGAGTTCCCCGGCTCCACCGGCATCCAGATCTCCGAGATCACCGCGAAGGCCATGCAGCCCCTGCCCGCCGAGGGCAAGGTGCCGGATTCGTGCGGAACCGGCCCTTCCTTCACCGTCGACGGCTCACGCGTCCAGACCCGCCTTGTGGACGCGTCCTACGCCGACATCCTGTCCGGCCGGGCCGTCCGCTTCGCCTCCTGCACCGCAATTCCGCTCAATTCCGGCGAACAGACCCTGACCCTGGACACCGGCTCGTTCCTCGTCGCGACCGCCGCTCTCCGCCCCACCTCCCAACCCCCCGCCCACTCGACCGTGACGGCGGCCGACGTCACCCGGTGGGACGCGACGACCCGTGCGGCCGAAGTCCGCACCTCGTCCCCCGCCTACCTGACCGTCCCCGAGAACTTCAACGCGGGCTGGACCGCCACCCTCAACGGCCAAACCCTCACGCCCGTCGTCCTGGACGGCTGGCGCCAAGCCTGGCGCCTCCCCGCGCACACCTCAGGCACCGTCACCCTCACCTACACCCCCGACCACCTCTACCGCCTCTTCCTCTTCACCGGCCTGGCCCTCGTCCTCCTCGTCATCCTCGCCGCCGCCCTCCCCGGCCGCCCCGCCCCCCTCCCCACCCCACCCAAGGACCGCGACCTCCGCTGGGCCGCCGCCCCCTTCGCCCTCTGGACCGCAGGCCCCCTCGGCCTAACCACAGCCCTCCTCACCGCCTGGACCACCCGCCGCCGCACCCCCCCACCCTCCCTAACCCCCCTCCTGGCCTTCCTCCCCGTCGCCTCAACCGTCCTGGCCGCCTACCTCTACCGCCACGGCCTGGCCCCCCTCTACACCCCCCTAACCCAACACCTCCCCGCCGCCCTCTACCCCGCCCTAGCCACCCTCCTCCTAACCCCCTCCCCCACCAACCACCCCCAAGCCAACGACCCCGCACCATCCCACAAGCCCGACAACGCCCAGCCCAATATCCTGCGGGAACGAGCCGACCAGGAGGGACGCCGATGACCAACTACCCCACCTGGCGCGCCATCCGCCCCGACCTCGTCGCCGAAGCGGGCGGCGACCAGGCGATTGCGGAAGCGCGCAAGCACAACCAGACCTACATCGACAACTACCGCGCCGAAGAAGCAGCGGACGCCGCCCGAGAGCCCTGACCCCGACGGCCGAGCCGCTGCGCAGGACGTTCAACGAACGTGTAGCTGAGGGTGGCGAGGATCAGGGAGAACAGGGCGGTGACGGACAGGACGAGCCAGAAGTCGAAGCGGTAGAGGTCGCGGCCGGTGAGGGCGTACCAGGCGTCGATCACCACGGAGTGCCACAGGAAGACACCGTAGGACACCAGGCCGAGGCCCCGCATCAGCGGGTTGCCGAGCAGGGCCCGCGTCAGGGGCTGGTCCGGGGCGAACGCGACGGGGCCGACGACGGCGGCGGTGACCACCACGGACAGAACCATGTAGACCAGGTACTGCGTCGGCGTCTGCGGCCCGTCAAGGGGTGTGCTGAGGGGCGTCGAGGCGAGGGCGAGGCCGCACAGGCCGACCACCCAGGCGACGCCCGGCGCCGCGCCCACGGCGTCCGTCAGCCGGGTCGGCCGCTCCGCGAGCACCGCCATCGCCATGCCGAGCGCGAAGTACTGGAACGACCTGGGCAGCAGGTGCTCGTTGTAGAAGAGGATCCGGAACGGGTCGACCCCGAGCACCGGGCCGACGTACTCGATGCAGCGCACCCCGATCGTCCAGACGACGGACGCCGCGAACAGCGCGCCGATCGCCCAGAGGAGGCGGCGCGGCTCGCCTCGCGAGATCCGGGCCAACCCGGCGGCGAGGAACGGGAGCAGCACATAGAACGCCGCCTCGACCGTCAGGCTCCAGATCGGGCCGAGGGAGGGGAGGCCGATTGAGCCGGGGGGCCAGGGCGGGTTGAAGTCGTACTTGTAGGTGAGTGTCACCATCTGCGCCCAGAGGCCGAGATCAGCGATCTTGTCGCGGTTGAAGAAGATCATCGCGACGGGCAGCATCACCCAGTAGGCGGGCAGGACCCTTAGCGCGCGGCGGGTCAGGAAGGCGCGGGTCGAAGGCGGCCGGGAGCGGTTCAGGGCGGCGCGGGCGTAGGGGCGGTAGAGGAGGAAGCCCGAGAGGGCGAAGAAGATCGGGACGCCGATCGTGCCGACATTGAGGACGCGCCAGTGCAGATCGGGCAACAGTGCCATGCCGGTCGCGCCGAGTACGTGGACGCAGACGACAAGGGTGATCGCGACGGCGCGCAGGCCGTCGAGGGCGTCGAGGTGCGCGGTGGATGCGGCGCGTGGCGTCGGCTTGGGCAGGTGGGCCTCCCGGGGATCGGGTCAGTGTGCCCGAGCCGGGTGTGCGGGCGGGAGGCTTGCGGAATGGCCGGGATTGGTCGGGTGTGGCTAAGGGTGGGTGGGGGATTTTTCGGGGACGGGGAGTTTTGGGGGGCGCGTGTGGTGGCGGGCGAATTGTTGGGCGGGGTGTTCTAGGAAGGTGTGGCTGAGGGTGGCGAGGATCAGGGAGAAGAGGAGGGTCACGGAGAGGACGAGCCAGAAGTCGAGTTTGAAGAGGTCTCGGCCGGTGAGGGCGTACCAGGCGTCCATGACGACTATGTGCCAGAGGAAGACGCCGTAGGAGACGCGGCCCAGGGCACGCATGGGGGGGGTGGACAGGAGGAGGGTTGTCAGGGGGTGGTGGGGGGCCAGGGCCGTGGGGGCTACCAGGGCCAGGGCGATGAGGAGGAAGAGGAGGGTTTGGGCGATGTATTGGGGGGCGGTTTGGGCGCCGTCGGCCAGGGGGCGGGCCAGGGGCGTGGAGACGAGGGCCAGGCCGCAGAGGGCGATGGTCCAGCCCAGGGCCGGGGATGCGCCGATGGCGGTGGTGAGGGGGGTGGGGCGTTCGGCGAGGACGGCCAGGGCCATGCCGGCGGCGAAGAGGAGGAAGGAGCGGGGGAGGAGACGTTCGTTGTAGAACATCAGCTCGATGGGGTCGATGCCGAAGACGCCGTGGGTGTACTCGACGAAGCGGACGCCGATCGCCTCGGCCAGCGACAGGGTGAACAGGGCTCCGATGCCGAGGAGGAGGCGGCGGGGCTCGCCTCGGGAGAAGCGGCGCAAGGCCGCCGCGAGCAGCGGGAGCAGGACGTAGAAGGTGGCCTCTACCGACAGGCTCCAGATGGGGCCCAGGGCGGGCAGGCCCGAGTCGCCGAGGTCCCAGGGCGGGTAGAGGTCGAAGTTGTGGGTCAGCGTGATGAGTTGCAGCCACAGCCAGACGTCGCCGATCACGTCGCGGTTGAAGAAGACCATCGCGAACGGGAGCATCACCCAGTACGCGGGCAGGATGCGCATCGCCCTGCGGAACAGGAAGTCCCGGGTGTTCGGGGCTGGGGTGCCGTCGAGGGTCGCGCGCGCGTACGGGCGGTACAGCAGGTAGCCGGAGAGCACGAAGAAGATCGGGACGCCGACGCCGCCCATGTTGAGCATCCGCCAGTGCAGGCCGTCGAGGCCGAGCATGCCGGTGGGGGCGACGACGTGGGAGCAGACGACGAGGGCGATCGCGACGGTGCGCAGGCCGTCGAGCGCGTCGAGGTGCCCGGTCGGCACCCGTGGTGCGTCCGCCACAGCTCGCCTCCTCGGGGAATCGGACTAGTTTGCCCTGTGCCGGGCGATGCCGGGTACGTTCTGGAGCCATGAGCCAGCGCCTGTCACGCGCCGTCGCCGAACTGCTGCCCGCGCGGGTGGTGGGGGCGGCGGTCCGGGCCGTCTACCCGAGGGTCGAACCCGAGCTGCGACGGCTCCACGAGTTCGTTTCGCAGGGCGGAACGGCGGTCGACGTCGGGGGCTGGTTCGGCCCCTGGACGGCCCGGTTGCTGCGCCGCGCCGATCATGTCGTGACCGTCGAGGCCGATCCCGGACTCGCCGCGCTGCTCGCCAAGACGTTCCCGGCCGCGCGCGTCATCGCGGCCGCCGCGTCCGACCGCGACGGCGTCGCGACGCTCTACTCACCGCCCACCGGCCCCCTCGTAGGAGTCTCCACACTCGAGCGCGCCGAGGGCGTCGCGTCAACCGTCAAAACGATCACTCTCGACGCCCTCAACCTCTCTGACGTGCGGTTCCTCAAGATCGACATCGAGGGCCACGAGCTCCCCGCCCTACGCGGCGCGGCCCGGACGATCCAACGCGACCACCCGGTCATCCTGCTCGAACTGGAGACAAGACACCAACCCGTCGACGCCGTCACCACCCTCCTCGACTCCTGGGGTTACAGCGGTCAGATCCTGACGGACGACGGGTGGCAGTCACTGTCCGGTTTCGATCTCGCATCGCATCAGGAAGCACAGGCCGCCCAGCTGACCCGTTCGTTTCCCAGCCGAGTACTGTTTCCCGGGACGAGGTATCTGAATTCGGTACTCTTCCGGCACCATTCCTGGGCGCGCTGACCGCAAGAGGCCGATCACGGCAAGTGTTCGGCAAGCATTGTTACTAGCGGGTCATGTGGTGTTGAATCATTGCCCTGACCCCCCAGGAGGAGACACCGTGGATCGTCGTACCGACCGCACAGTCGGCCTGGTCACGATCATCGCCATGGCCATGGTCCCCGCCGCCGCCCTCGGGCTCGTGCGGATCGACGGCGTCTTCGACGGCGGCACCCCGGCCGAGACCGCGATCACCCCGGTCTCCGAGGACTTCCCCGGCGCGCCCAAAAAGCCCAAGACCGCCGAGTCCGCCAAACCCGTCGAGATCGTCCTGCCGCCCGCGCCCGCCACGCCGGTCCTGCCCGACGTCCAACCCGAGACGGGTCCGCTCCCCGCCCAGCTCACCTCCTTCACCCGCTACACCGGCACGATCTCGTTCCTGCCGACGGGCAGCGAGCAGGTGCAGGAGGAGGCCGACTTCACGCTCAAGCCGAAGTTCACGATGAAGGCGACCAGCGTGCGCAGTGAGCTCAAGGGCAAGAAGTGGAAGAAGATCAGCACGACCGTCGTCACGATCAAGGGCAACGTGAAGACGACGAAGGTCGGCAACCAGCCCGCCGAGCGCGAGAAGCTCACGTCGGCGCAGCTCGATGAGCTCAAGCGGCAGGCCGACCCCCGCTACATCACCCGGCAGATCAAGCAGCTCCCCGGCGTGAACACCCAGTGGGACAAGAAGATGAAGCTGTTCAAGCACACCCTCGACCTCACCGCGGGCGGCAACTTCATCCAGTACCTGCCCGAGGACATCGCGACGATCATCCCCGAGGGGGCCGAGCTGCTCGGCGCGCAGCTCCTGGCCTACTCCAACAACAAGGACCACGCGATCATGGCGTCGGTCAACGGGGCGAGCACGATCGGGGCCGTCGGCATCGGCGTCATCCACGCGAACCTGAAGTGACGCCGACGCCGTCCGTCCTCAGGCGTCGCGCGGCAGGCCGAGGACGCGTTCGCCGATCACGTTGAGGTTGATCTCGGTGGTGCCGCCGCCGATCGTCATCGCCCGTGAGGCGAGCAGGTAACGCGTCCACCTGGCCCGCAGCGGGCTCTTCCACGCGCCCGTCAGGACGCCCTCGTCGCCGAGCAGCCCGTAGCCGAACTCCGTCACCCGCTGGCCGTGCTCCATCGCGACGAGCTTGCGCACGGTCGCCGTCGCGCCGGGGTCGGTGCCGGAGAGCTGCTTCATCGTCGCGCGCAGGCCGAGCAGCTGGAACGCGTGCTCGTCGGCCGCGAGCTCGCCGAGGCCGCGCCGCACGACGGGGTCGTCGCCAAGACCGAGTTCGCCGATCAGCCTGACCAGCCGGGGCAGGTCAGCGCCCAGCTGGAACGACGACGTCAGCCCGACGCGCTCGTTGGCGAGCGTGTTCCGCGCGACCTTCCACCCCGACCCGACGGGCCCGACGACGAGCTCGTCGGGGACGAACACCTCCTCGAGGAAGACCTCGTTGAACACCGCGTCGCCGGTCGCCTCGCGCAGCGGCCGCACCTCGATCCCCGGGGACGCCATGTCGACGAGGAAGTAGGTGATGCCGTCGTGCTTGGGCGCGGCGGGGTCGGTGCGGGCCAGGCAGATTCCCCAGGCGGCTTCGCGGGCCAGCGACGTCCAGATCTTCTGGCCGGTGATCAGCCACCCGCCCTCGACGCGCTCGGCCCGCGTGCGCAGCCCCGCGAGGTCGGAGCCCGCGCCGGGCTCGGAGAACAGCTGGCACCACAGGAAGTCGCCGCGGAACGTCGGCGGGAGGAACCTCTCCTTCTGCTCTTCCGTCCCGTACTGGACGAGCGACGGCACCACCCACGCGCCGATCAGCAGCGGCACCGCGCGCACGCCGGCGGCCTTCAGCTCCTGCGCGATGACGATCTGCTCGAGGGCCTTGGCGTCGCGGCCCCACGGCTTGGGCAGGTGCGGGGTGACCCAGCCGCCCTCGGCCATCGCGGCGCGGCGGGCGAGCTCGTCAAGGGCGGCGAGGTCGGCGACCCTGGCGCGGATCTCGGCGCGCAGCGGCTCGGCCTCGGGCGGCAGCTCGAGGGCTATCTCGCGCCTTACCCCGGCTAGCGCGAGCCTGCCTAGGCGGTCTTCGGGTGAGTCGGCCTTGTCCCCCTTCACCAGCGCGCGCAGGGTGAGCGCCCTGCGGTAGACGAGGTGGGCGTCATGCTCGAAGGTGTAACCGATGCCGCCGTGCGTCTGGATGTTGTCCGACGCGCACGTGACCGCGGCGTCCGTCGCTAGGACGGCGGCGGCCGCGACCGCGTAAGGGTCGAGGGAGCGTGCCGCGTCCCATACCGTCGCGCGGGCGCGCTCCACGAGCACCTGCAGGCGCGCGAGCTTGTGCTTGACGGCCTGGAACTGCCCGATGGGACGGCCGAACTGCTCCCTGAGCTTCGCGTACGCGACGGCGTCGTCAAGGGCCCGTCCGGCGACTCCGCAAGCCTCAGCGCCAAGGACGACGGCCGCAAGCGCGCGTACGTCGCCCACCCCCTTGACGGGTTCGGCGGCGACCCCCTCGACCGTCACGGACGCCACCCCACGGGTGAGGTCAAGGGCCTCCTGCGGCGTGACGGTGACGTCGGCGGCGTCAAGGAGCACCCACTCGGCGCCGACGGGCAGCAGGAACACATCTGCGCCCTCCCCGGCGAGGACGATCGGCGCGGTGCCGGAGACGGTTCCGCCGTCCCGCACGAGGTCGGCGCTCAGCGCGACGGCCGCGGTGCGCGTCCCGTCGGCGAGGGCAGGCAGCACGTCGGCGGCCGTCGAGTCCGCGAGCAGCGCCGCCGCGAGGACCGTCGGGACCGCGGGCCCCGGGACGAGCCCCCGACCCAGCTCCTCGACCGCGACGGCGGCCTCGACCAGCCCGAACCCCTGCCCGCCGTGCTCCTCGGCCACGTGCAGCCCGAGGACGCCCTGGGCGGCCAGCGCCGGATAGAAGCCCGGCCTGGCGCTCCCGCCCCGCACCTCGTCCGCCTCGACGTGCCGCGCGACGAATCCGCGCACCGACGCGGCGAGCGCCTCGTGCTCCTCGCCAAGTCCGATCGCCACCAGAACCAGCTCCTCACCTGTGGGGTAAGGAGCAGGTTACTAGAACCGGATTCGGGGGGTCAGCCCACCCGGAGGCCGTCGACGACCGCGTTCACGTCAGGCCAGAGGTTCTTCACCGTGTTCGGCATCGACATGAACAGCAGCGACGGGTTCTTCTTGCCCGTGTCGACCAGCGCCGTCACGACGATCTCGCTCTTGGCGGCGATCGGCGTCCGGTCGAAGGTGTACTGGGACGCCACGAGCCAGCCCTTGCCGCCGTTGAGCTCGAGCTCCTGCGACGCGATCGGCTTCGCCTTGTGCGGGAACGCGTACAGCTGCCGCTCAAGCCCCTCGGCGACCAGCTGGGTCTTCTCCTGGAGGTCCTTGCCGCCCGCCGCGATCCGCTTCTCCACGGGCCCGAGCGGCTTGGACAGGATCGTCCCGTACCAGAGCTGGGTGCCCTTCTTCTCGGTCAGCATGATCTGCTGGCCCGACCAGCCGGGCTGGAACAGCTTGTTCTTCTTGTTCGGGACCGTCCACTTGCCACCGAACGCCGGGTAGGTGAGACCCGACGCCTTGTCGGCGAGTGAGCCGGCGACGGGCGAGCCCGTCCCCTTGAACTTGCGGATCGGCTTCGCCGGGTAGGCGGCGGCCTCCTGGGTGACGGTCGGCGCGACGGCCGGGACGCTCGCGGACGGACCCACGCGCGCGTCCTCCTCGTCGGCGCTCGAGGAGTCGTTGTTCAGCACCGCGACGGCGAGCGCCACGAACGCGACGAGGGCGACCACGCCCATCCCCGCGAAGATCAGGGTGCGGCCGCGGTCACGGCGCATCTCCTGCTCGTCGAACCCGGCGTTCTGGACCCCGGCCTGCTTGTTGGCCTCGGTCTCCTCGCGCATCCAGTCGGGCATACGCCAGTTGCCGCTGGACGGAATGCCCGCCTTGACGGGTCCCTCAGGCCCCGACATGTCCACGCCCGCGTACCCGGCGACCCCGGGCCCGTCGTCAAGCCCTCCGAGGTCCTCGCCGGACGCGCCGTCACCGGCCTGGCCCTCCGCCTCGAAAGCGACAACCGGATTCTCCGCACCCGAGCGCGTGGGCTCGGCGAACACCGGCTGCGGCCCCGTCCAAGCCGACGTGGCCTCTTCACCCTCATGACGGACTACGCCACTTTCGGCATCGTTTTCCGGACGCCCCGAAAGCTCCCCCTGATCGGACATGCGGCACAGGCTACGCGAAGATCAAGATTCTGGACGCCGCGAGTCGATAACAACTTAGAACCCCCCACCCCCAACCCCCTCAACCCACCCCTTTCCCCCCACCCAAAGTGCCCAACAACACACCCCCACTCCCCCCACCCCCGACGACACACCCACCCCCGACATTCCCCCCACCCCACCCCAACCCCCTCGAAGCTTGCGCTCAACCCCCCCGCCTGTCGTGCTCGCTCACCCAAGCGCGCCACACCCCCAAACAACGAAAAGCGCACCGAAGGCAGGCGTCCCGTACAGCCGCCCACTCAGCTGCGGCCCTCACAGGCCCCCGAGCAAAACCCCAAACCAACGCCTGGGCCTGGGCTTGGGGCTTGGGCCTTGGGCTTGGGCCTTGGGCCTTGGGCTTGGGCCTTGGGCTTGGGCCTTGGGCCTTGGGCTTGGGCCTTGGGCTTGGGCCTTGGGCTTGGGCCTTGGGCCTTGGGCTTGGGCCTTGGGCTTGGGCCTTGGGCTTGGG
>NZ_JAWZTE010000013.1:0-267437 GCF_033875155.1 Actinocorallia sp. A-T 12471
GCTACGAAGCGCGGTAGGCGGCCCGCCCGTAGGGAACACCCCCGCGTGCGCGGGGAGCAGCACTCCGGAGCCATCGAGTGGGACCTCCGCAAGGGAACACCCCCGCGTGCGCGGGGAGCAGGTCATCTCGGACAGCTGCGCGTCCTGGATCTCGGGAACACCCCCGCGTGCGCGGGGAGCAGAGGTAACGCTCCAGGTGCAGGTGCATGTACTTGGGGACACCCCCGCGTGCGCGGGGAGCAGGACGTCTCCCTCGACTTCGCCCAGCGCCAGGGGGGGACACCCCCGCGTGCGCGGGGAGCAGCGTGATGTGGCCCGACCGCACCGCGACCGTCCGGGGACACCCCCGCGTGCGCGGGGAGCAGCGTTGACGCGCTGGTCCTGCCGCCGCTGGGCCGGGGACACCCCCGCGTGCGCGGGGAGCAGGTGGTGATCGCCCTGGCGAGGGACTCGATGATGGGGACACCCCCGCGTGCGCGGGGAGCAGAGGAGTTGACCAGCGGCTTTAGGTTGGGAGGAGGGCGTTTTTCGTTAGTTGTGGGTTAATGGTCATTTTCGGTTGTTTGGTAGTTTTGGTTTTGGGCGGGTGGATCGGGGTGTGGGGCTCTTCTTGATTATGGGGCTGGAGGGGTGGGGATGAAGGGCTTCTTGTGGTTTGGGGTGGTTGTCTTGAATGCTGGCTTTTGGGTGTTGTGGATGGGATTCTTTTGGTGGGCCGACGGAGTGGGGGCGTCCGGGCTGGTTCAGGCGGGTGCGGATGTCGGCGTGGAGAGTGGCGGCGCGGCGGGCCGTGTACTCTGACGCGATCGCCTCGGCCTCATGGGCATGAATCAAGCGCACGAGGGCGTCGCCACTGCGTTAGAGAACCCGGCCAGTTCCTAGACAGTAGGCAGGTCCTCGCGGCGAGGGAAGAAACGGGCGCGACCACTCCGCCCTATCGGAGAGGCCCCCGCGTGCGCGGGGAGTAGATCGGGAGGGTGGGGCGAGCTGTGCCATTCCAGGGAACACCCCGCGTGCGCAGGACGTAGGGGAACGTGGCCCTCGCCGCCCTGCTGACCGCGGGAACACCCCCGCGTGCGCGGGGAGTAGTGCGGACAGACCGCCCACGAGTAGCCGATGTCGGGAACACCCCCGCGTGTGCGGGGAGTAGGTCCACGCGCCGCCGTGCGACCCAGTCGCCGTGGGAACACCCCCGCGTGCGCGGGGAGTAGCTCCCTCGAGCAGCAGCGTGGTAGCCAGCCGTGGGAACACCCCCGCGTGCGCGGGGAGTAGGCCTGGTCGCGGCGGTCGAGGAAGCTGGGGCCGGGAACACCCCCGCGTGCGCGGGGAGTAGAGGAGTTGACCAGTGGCTTTGGGTTGGGAGGAGGGTGTTTTCGTTAGGTGTGGGTTAATGGTTATTTTTGGTTGTGTGGGGGTTTGGGTTTGGGGTGGGTGGGATGGTGAGGGGGTTTTGGGGGGTGGCCGTGGTGGCGTTTGAAGGCGGTGCTTAGGGAGTAGGGGGTGGTGTAGCCGACTCGGTGGGCTATGGATTCTAGGGTTAGGGAGGGGTTGTTTAGGAGATCGGCGGCTAGGTTTAGGCGGTGGCGGGTTAGGTGGGTTATGGGGGGTTCGCCTACTAGGGCGGTGAAGCGGCGGGTCAAAGTGGAGCGGGAGGTGTTTAGGTGGGTGGCCAGGGAGTTGAGGGTCCAGGGGTGGGCGGGGTTGTGGTGGAGGAGGCGTAGGGCTTGGCCGACGAGGGGGTCGGAGTGGGCTTGGTACCAGGCGGGAGGGTTGGAGGTGGGGGTGGTTAGCCAGGTGCGGAGGAGGGTGATGGTTAGGAGGTCTAGGAGGCGGTCTAGGACTGTGGATTGGCCTGGGGCGTCGGTGGTTATTTCGGTGGAAAGGGCCGTGATTAGGGGGGTGTGGGTGGGGGTGGGGGGGAAAGTGAGGAGTGGGGGGAGGGTGGTGAGGAGGTCGCGGGCGGTTTCGGCGGGGGTTTCGTAGGTGCCGGTGAGCATGACGGTGTGGCCGTCGGGGGAGTTGCCCCAGGTGCGGAGGCCCTGGGACATGGGCTCTTCGAGGCGGGTGCCGTCGAGGGAGCGGCAGATCTGGCCGGGGCCGATAGAGATCTGCGGGGGAGTGTCGGGGGAGTCGGCGACGGTGTAGGGGGCGGGGCCTCGGGCGAGGGCTGCTACGCCGGGGGTGAGTTCCACGGGTGGGCCCGCGGCGGGGGTGATCCAGGCCGTGCCGCGGGCGAGGACGACGACCGTCAAGGGGGCCTCGTCCTCGATGCGCATGGACCAGGGCGGGTCCATGACCGAGCGCAGGAGGAACGCGCCGCGTGCGCGCTGGCCATTGAGCAGGGCGGCTAGGGCGTCCATGGCAGGACGGTAGCGCGTGAGACGCACGCGTATGCGGGTGAGCCCTTCGAAGATGGAAGCCGGGGGTGCGCGGCCTGTGGAATGGACGCATCGGACACCCCTCGTTAAGGAGCTTCCATGACCCGTGTACTTCTGCTCGCCTCGGCCGTCGGCGCGGGAGTGGGCTCGGGCGTTTTCTTCGCCTTCTCCACGTTTGTCATGCGGGCGCTCGGGACGCTGCCGCCCGCGCAGGGCGTCGCGGCGATGCAGGCGGTCAACCGGGCCGCGCCGCACCCGCTGTTCATGCTCGTGCTGTTCGGCACCGCCGCGACGGGCGTCGCGGCCGGAGTCACCGCGCTGCGTGACACCTCCGCGCCGGGCGCGGCCCTGACGGTCGCGGGGGCGGCCCTGGCGCTCGCGCCCGTCGTGCTGACCGTCGTCTACCACGTCCCCTACAACAACCGCCTTGACGCGCTCGATCCTCTTGCCCCCGTGACCGTCGACTTCTGGACCGCGTACCTGTCCCGCTGGACGGCCGTCAACCACGTCCGCTTCCTTACCGGGGCCGCCGCCGCGACCTGCTTCGCCGCCGCCTACCGCGGCGCACGCTGAGTCCGGAAGGCCGCCGCGCGTACGGCGGCCTCCCGGACGGTTCAGACGAGGCCGTACGTGGCGGCGTTAGCGAAGTCGTCGTCTACGGCGACGACGGGATGCGCGATGGTGTCGAGGAGGGAGGCGGCTATCGAGGCCCGATAGCCCGCCGCGCAGTGCACCCAGATCTCCCCGTCGGGCAGTTCGCCCAGGCGGTCGGCGAGCGCGGCGAGCGGGATGTGTAGCGCTCCCGGGATGTGGGACGCGGTCCATTCGAGGTCGCGCCGGACGTCGAGGACGGTGACGCGCCGGTGCCGCAGCACGTCGGCGAGCTCGGCGAACGTCGCCGTCTCGTAGGTGCGCAGGGGTTCGCCGTCCGACCACTCGGCGGGCGTGCCGACGTTCGCGGCGGCGGGCCGGTCGATCCCGATCCTGACGAGTTCGCGCTGGGCCGCGGCCAGTTCGGCGGGCGTCTCGGCGAGCAGCGTCAGCGGCGTCCCCCACGGGATGAGCCAGCCGAGGTAGGTCGCGAGCTGGCCGTCGAGGCCGATGTTCAGCGTTCCCGCGACGTGGCCCGCGGCGAACGCCTTGCGGGTCCGCAGGTCGACGACCCATTCGCCGTCGCCGATCCTGCGGCGGATCTCCCGCGCGTCGGCGCGGCGCGGCTCGGACAGGTCGGGCGCGCCGGGGCCCGCCGCGTTCGCGGGGGCCATGTGGACGTAGTACGCGGGGTAAGCGTCGAGCCCGGCCAGAAGCGCCGTGACGTACCGCTCCTCGGACTCGGTGAGCACGGGGTTCGTCCGCTTCTCCACGCCGATCGTGGACGACGTCGCCTGGCTCTGGGTCGCCGAGCAGAAGCTCCCGAAACCGTGCGTCGGGTAGATCCCGGTGCCGTCCGGCAGCGCGTCCGCGAGCCGGCGGGCCGACGCGTACTGCGCGCGGGCGAGGGCGTCGGTGTGCTCGGGGCCGAGCAGGTCGGGCCGTCCTGTGGAGCCGTACAGGAGGGAGCCCCCGGTGAACACAGCGGGGTCGGAGCCTTCGGCGAGAAGGACGTACGACAGGTGGGTGTGCGTGTGGCCGGGGGTCGCAAGCGCGCGCACGGTCATGTCCCCGACGGCGATCTCCGTGCCGTCCGCTACGGGCACCCGGTCGAACGCGACGGCGTCGGCCGCGTTGACGTGGTACTCGGCTCCGGCCGCCTCGGCGAGGGCGAGCCCGCCGGTGACGTAGTCGTTGTGCAGGTGGGTTTCGAAGACGTGGGTGATGCGGACGCCGAGGTCGGCGGCGAGCCGCCGCATCCGGTCGATGTCGCGCTGCGGGTCGATCACCGCGGCGGCGGAGCCGTCGTGCACCAGGTAGCTGCGGTCGCCGAGCGTCGGCGTCTCCAGGGGAACGATCTCGATCACGCGGAACACACCTCCCGGCTGCGACAGAGCTCGCCGCTCAGCCAGACCGCGCATACCCGTTCGATATCGAACAACAAGAGCATTTCCTCTCCTCAAGCCCGCCCCGGAACCGCCAGGGGCATAACTCTGTACATCTGATAGGAAATACCTGGATATCACGCCGACTCGCCCCACCGCCACACAGCGCCGCAGGTGAGACCCGGTCCACCCGGCTAGAACTCCAGCGGGACGATCACCGTCACCCCGTCGGACGTCCCCGGCTCGCCCCGCGGCAGGACCGAGAACGCCCCGCTCGCCTCGTCGGTGAAGCCGGGCCGCAGGGACACCGTCTCGCCCGCCATCGACGCCGGGAAGTCGAAGGCGAACGCGTACACCACGTCCCCGTTCGGCGGGATCGTCCCCGCCGATTCCAGGGGCAGCCCGCCCGGGTCGGGATCGCCGACGACGGTCATCTCCGCCGCGTGGGCGGGCGCTTCGCCGACGTTGCGCGCGATGAAGAACAGATCGAACTGCCGCGACCCGAGCACCCCCGACGGCGTCGCGGCGAGCCCGGACACAAGCCGCCAGTCCTGGTACGCGGGCGGAACCGGGCTGTAATGGTTGACGAAGAAGGCACGCCAGGTGTCCGAAGCCTCACCCGGCGTGGTCTGCGTGCAGGACGCCGACGCCGGGGTCACGACGATCACCGAGGTCTTGCGGGGGAAGCGGTTGTCGTAGGCGAGGAGCGCGAGCGAGCCAGGCGTGGTGTCGTCGAACCCGAACACGACGACCTGGTGGGACCGCTCGATCCCGCCCGGGTGCACCAGGATGACCGGGGCCGGCCTGCCCGCCTGGATCTCTGCCTTGACCTGCGCGACCTGCTCGGTCAGCAGGGTGGGGAGCAGGAGCGCGGGCGCGTGCGTCAGCTTCAGGAAGCTCGCCGCGGCGTGCCCGTCCGCGAGGTGGAGCAGCGGCGTCAGCGGAGGCAGGGGGACGGGCAGCCCGAACGGCGACTCCTCGAGCCCGACCGAGGACAGGTGCCGCATCAGGATCGTCTTCCACAGCCGGGAACCCGTCGGCGGGACGCCCTGCGAACCCGTGTAGTCGGCGGTGGAATGGGTGGGTACGGGGGCTCCGGCGTGGAAGTAGTCGAGCGCGGCGAACGCCATGCCACCGCACAGCCCGGCGAGCGCCGTGTTGCCGGAGACGCCCGGCAGCATCGCGGTCGGCACGACGGTGACGAACCGGTTCGCGAACCTGAATCCATGGTCCTCAGGGGTGAATCCGGTGAGTTCCAGACCCATCACGGGCCCCTTCCTCTCAGCGGCGATCAGCCGCCCCCGAGCCCGCTCCCTTCATTTGTCGATCTCCCCGGGATGAGGCCCCTTTCTTTATGCGAGCGTAATCCGCGGCACAGAATCATCCGGCTAAGGATTCTCCAGATTTGCGGAGTCCTTTTCACCCGACACGGCGGCGCCGGCGTGTTTGCGGACGCCGGGGTCGGGGTCGTCGCGCAGCCGGACGGCGAGGCGGGCCGCGGTCTCCGGCGACGCCCACGCCAGGCAGGCCGCCGCCGCGACCCGCAGCCTCGGATCGGCCTCCCGCGCGGCGTCGGCGAGCACATGGCCCGCGCCCATCCGCCCCGCCAGATAGACGGCCTTGGCCGCCAGCGGCACGTTCGAACCCCGCGCGAGCAGCGTGAGATACGGCAGCGCCCCAGGCCCGAGCGCCGCAGCGGCCGGGTAGTCGACCTCCTCCGGCATGAGCCGGTCGAGCACGTCCTTCAGCGTGACGGTCACGGCATCCCCCGGTGCCTCAGGACGGCGGCCTCGGGCGGGCTGAGGTCGGGCGGCGGCCGGGTGATCGAGCGGGTGCCGCCCCCGGTCATGAGGCGGTCGGCGGCGTCGACGTGCCGGAGGCCAAGCACATGCCCGAGCTCGTGGCCCAGCGTCCACAGCCCGGCCCCGCGCGCGACGACGGCCCCGGGACGCCCTGGCGGGTGGGCGGCGCAGCCGTCCATCGGCGGCACAGTGCCGCGCACGAAGTAGACGACGAGATCACCGGGCCCCGCCCCGTCGCGGTGCCCGAACAGCGCGCGCTGCTCGCCGGTGAGCTGGCCGCTGTGGCAGCCGCCGATGTCGAGATCGGCGAGGTCGGGCAGGTCGAGCGTCTGTGTGCCGGCCAGGTGCAGGCGCAGCCCTGCCGTGCCGAACACCCGCTCGGCGGCCGCGAACATCTCCGCGATCGCGACGTCCGGGACGGCGAGGATCTTGACGTGCACGCGGACCACCTCAGGCTCGATCCCGATCCGGTCGGCGGCGTCGAGCGGCCAGTCGCCGAGGCCCGTGCCCCTGGGCGTCGCGGAGACCGCGCGCAGCCCGCCGTCGGCGCACTCCAGGACCCCGAGCCCCGCAGGACCCGCGACGACGACGCGGGCCCGCCCGTCCCCCGCGAGGTCGGCGGCGGCGACGCACCTGTCGCGCCCGGCGTCGAGCCGCCACGCGCCGAGCACGTCCCCGTCGGATGCCTCCGCGCGCGGCGCGAACCCGCCGTCGCTGAGGCCGAGCACCGCGATCCCATCGGCCCCGGAGACGACGATCTCGGCGCGCCCGTCACCGTCGAAGTCGCCCACGGGCCCCACCCGCGCGGCGTGCGGCGACGCCAGCAGGGAGCCGCCCCGCAGCACGGCGAGCCCTTCGGCCCCGACGAGCAGGACCTCGTCCCGCCCATCCCCGGCGAAGTCGGCTGCCGCGATCGGGAAGTCGACCTCGCCGAGCACCGCAGGGCCGAGCATGAAAGGGCACGTCAGCGCCCCCGCGTCGAGCTTCAAGACCCCGAGCCCGCCCGGCCCGGAGACGACGATCTCCGCGCGCCCGTCCCCGTCGAGATCGCCGACGGGCCCGAACCGATCGCGCGCGGTGTCGAGCGTCCACGGGCCGATCCGCGCCCCGTTCGGGACGGTCGCCAGGGAGTCCGGCGCGCCGGGCCCGGCGAGCGCGAGGACGGCGATCCCCGCCTCGCCGACGACAAGAACCTCGTCCCGCCCGTCGCCGTCGAGGTCTCCGGCCGGGCCGAAGCCGTCGTTGACGACGTCGAGGAGCCGGCCGCCCACGGCCGAGCCGTCGCGCGCCGTCATCACCGAGCCGAGCGCCCCCGGGCCGTCGCGGGCCAGCACCGCGATCCCCTTGACCCCGCTGACGAGGATCTCGGCGCGCCCGTCGCCGTCGAGGTCAGCGACGAGGTGAAACCGGTTCTTCTCCGCGTCGAGGAGCCAGTCTCCGGCGAGGACGCCGTTCGGCGCGATCAGCTCGGCCCGCAGCGCGCCGCCGGACCAGCCGAGTAGGCCGAGTCCGGCGGAGCCGGTGACCGGGATCTCGGCTCTGCCGTCGCCGTCGAAGTCGCCGCGCATCGTGCCGTCCGTCCGTCCGTCGGAAACGTTCGGGAGGCGCTGACAGGCTACCCGGGCCGTCCCGGGGAAATCGAAGGTATTTCCGCCGCTTTTCGCGATGTGGCGTTACCGTGCCCCGGCGCGTCTGCAAGTGGGCGGCAGCTTTACCGGCGACCGGTTCCGGCTTTTCTGCCGACCCGGGCACGCTCGAAAGAAGAAAGCGCATCCGCAATTTCCGGGGAGATTCCCGTGCCGAATCTGCTGATCGTCAGGGCCGCCGACCATCTGCTGCTCGGGGTCGACTGGTCGGGTTTCACGGTCACCGGCACGGGCCCCGACGGTCTGCCGAGGCTGACCGCGGGGGAGAACGCGCGGATCGTCCTGATCTTCCCGCCGCAGCATCTCGCGGAGGAGGCGTCCAAGCCGAACAGCCCCGCGCCCGAGACGCGGCCCGCGCCGCCGGGCGGTTCAGTGCCGGTGTGGCGCGCCGCGCTGTCGGGCCCGAGCCGTCTGGTGTTCGCGGCGGCCCGCGACACGGTGTTCACCCCGACCGCAGAGGGCGTCCTCGCGGCGCTCGCCGACGCCAGGCCCGTCGCCGACACCGCCGTGGAACTGCCCTGGCGGATGATCTTCGCGCCGGAGACCCGTGACGCGGGCGACGAACTCCGCGCGGTCCACCCCGAGGCTCCGGTGCGCGTCGGCGACGTCGCGGGCCTGTGGCGGACCCGGCTCGTCGCGGTCCCGCCGGGCGAGCCTCCCGGGAGCGACGCGAACCTCGCCCTGCGCGCCGTCGACGCCGCCGCCGCGGCCACCCCCGACCCCGTCTTCGACCCGCCGTCGGAGAAGATCCCGCCGCTCGGCAGGGCCGAGCGGATGCGGCTCGCCGCCGAGGCCGCGGTGCGGCCCGCGACGGCGTCACGGCTTGAGCTGAGCTCGCTCGGCGGCACCCTGTCGGCGCGCGGCACCTGGGAGAACTTCAGGTGGGAGCACGACGCGGTGCTCGGCCGCGACATGCGCGTGCGCACCCTCACCTCGGGCGTCCTGTACCCGCTGGGACACCGCGCGGTCTACCTGGAGTTCAGCGAGCGGACCTTCGACCCGGCGGCGGGCGGCGCGGCGGTCCTGCGCGTCAGGTTCGCGCTGACCGTCACCGAGCCGGTGCGCCGCCCGCCCCAGGACGGCCCCGCGGCCCGCGCCTTCCCCTTCGACGACGTCGAGATCACCACGCTCGCCTACCCCGACCTTGACGGAGCACAGTGGCAGGACCAGGACGTACCCGGCATGGGCCGCGTCCCCACCCACTTCTGGCCCAAAGCGGGCAACGCTGAGGTGGCGTTCCCCCTCCGCTGCGGCACCCCCGAAGGGGACGTGAGGTTCGAACTCCCACTGCTGTTCGTCGCCGACCTCATGCCCGGCTTCCCGTCGCTCACCGACCCGACGATGGCCGCCAAGTTCGCCGCGGCCTACGGGACGCGCTCCGCCGCCCTCCCCGGCGTCCCCCTCGACCTCGTGCGGGCGAGCCGTGAGGCCGACTCAGAGACCGGCCACCGCGACGGCGACGTCCACGAGGTGCACCGCCTCGTCGTCGCCGGGGCCCGCGACGCCGCGGGCTTCCTCCCAAGGCTCGACGCGCTCGCCGTGAAGCTGCCCGCGCTGCGGACGCTGCTCGGCGAGGACACGCTCCGCCAGGTCCGCTTCGCCGAGGACTACCTGCGCGACGGCCCGGTCCGCGACGTCCTGCTGGAACTGGAAGAGCCGATCGACGTCAGCTTCGTCGGCCGCACCGACCGGTCGGGCGGCCTCGTCGCCCCGCACCTGGTCACCGACGCGATCTCCCGCACGGTCGGCCCGGTCGACCTCGCCGCGCTGCCCGACCCCGGCACCGGTCTCATCGACCCGCGGAGCCTGTTCCCCGCCGACGCCACACTGATGGGCTTCGGTCTCAAGGACCTCGTCACCGACCTGAAGGAAGCGCCCAAGATCACCTCGGTGCTGCGTCCCGGCCGCCCGCCCGCGACGCGGATGGAGTGGACGGGCGTCAAGCTCAAGGAGGCCGGCCCGTTCAAGCCGGTCGGCGCGAGCACCCTCGACCTCACCGTGACGGTCTCCGAAGACGGCGTCGACACCCTGTGCACCGCCCGGAACTTCGCCCTCGAACTCCCGCTCCCGGCACATCCGCTGCTGCGCGTGCAGTTCGCCGCGCTGTCGTTCACCCAGACCAGCGGCCGCCCGCCCGTGCTCGACGTGACGGGCGTCGACGTGAAGTTCCTCGGCGAACTCCAGCTGCTGGAACAGCTCGGCGACGTCGTCGACCTCGGCGATCTCGGCCCGCTCCTCGACGTCACCCCCGCCGGGCTCGTCGCGGGGTACTCGCTGCCGCTGCCGTCGGTCGCGGCCGGCGCGTTCATCATGCGCGACATGTCGCTGAACGCCGGGATCGCCGTGCCGTTCGACGGCCGCCCGGTGTCGATGTCGTTCGGCTTCGGCACCCGGGAGAACCCGTTCACGCTCGCGGTGCTGATGTTCGGCGGGGGCGGTTACGTAGAGCTCGAAGTGGACAGGACCGGCCTGCGCAGGCTGGAGGCCGCCCTCGAGTTCGGCGCGATGATCGCCGTCGACTTCGTGGTCGCGCACGGCGAGGTGCACGCGTTCGGCGGTATCCGCTTCGTGCTGACCGGCGACGGCGAGGTGTCGCTCACCGGCTACCTGCGCATCGGCGGCTGCCTTGAGGTGCTCGGCGTCATCACCGTGTCGGTCGAGCTGCTCATCGAGCTCGCCTACCAGTCGTCCACGAAGGCGCTGGTCGGCAGGGCGATCCTGGTCATCGAGGTCGATCTGACCCTGTGGTCCGACAGCGTCGAGCTCGACAGCGGCACCTGGGTGCTGGCGGGCGGCGGCGCCGGAGACCGCGAACGCGTCCTCGCCGGAGGCGGGGCCACCCCCGAGGGCCTGGCGCGCTGGCGCGCCTACCAGGCCGCGTTCGCACCCCTGTGAGACAACCCCATGACAGCGAGGAGACCGCCAACCATGAGCGAGTTCGGCAAGGTGCTCGCCAGAGCCGACCTTCCCTTCGCCCCGCGACGCGCCGTGTGGAGCCCGGACGGCCGGTGGGTCGCGGCCTTCGGCTTCCACAAGTCGTCGGAGCACTTCAAGACCCAGCGGCTCGTCCTGCTGAACGCCGGGACCGGCGCGGTGGCCTGGGAACACGACGCGCTCGACGTGACGTCCGTCGCGTTCAACCCGGCAGGCGACAGGCTCGCCGTCGTGGGCCGCATCGGGCCGGTGCGGACCATCATGGAGTTCGTCGAGTTCCTCGACTGCACCGAGGTGCCGCCGTTCAAGCGGGCGGAGTGCGAGCGGTTCAACCGGGAGGAGGCCGGGTTCAGAGTACGCGGCCACGAACTGCCGGAACGCGAGATCGCGCTGCTCGACGTCGCGGACGGCCGCGCGCTGTGGGCCGACGACGACAAGCACCTCGTCCTGCGCGACGCGGTCTTCAGCGCCGACGGCTCGCTCCTGGCCGTCGCGGGCGGCAAGACGCTCCGCCTGCTCGACGCGCGCACCGGCACCGTCCTGATGGACCACGACACCCTGAACACGACACTGCGCTCGACGGTGTTCAGCGCCGACTCGCGGCTCCTGGCGACCGTCGACGCCGAACGCGTCATCGCCTTCGACGCCGCGGCGCACGCCGAGACCTGGACCGCCGTGCTGCCCGCGCCCGCCGTGCTGTGCGCGTTCCTCGGCGCGGACGCGCTCCTCGCCGTCACCGACGTCCGCGCATACGTGCTCGACGCCGGGGACGGCAGGGAGAAGGCGTTCGTCGACTTCGCGGACCCGCTGCCGGGCGGCCCCGCCGAGCTGAGCCCCGACCGCACCCGCCTGGTCAGGGCGGGCGAGGCGCGCGCGGTGCTGTGGGACCTCATCGGCGGCGCGCGCAGGTTCGAGACGGCGACCGGCGACGCCCCGGACGTCAGGTTCAACCCGAGGCTCCCCGAGGTCGCCGTCGCCTCGCGCGGCGGGGTCAAGGTGCTGAACACCGACCTCGGCACGACGGTGTGGGCACCGCCCGCCGAGCCGCTGACGGCCCTCGCCTACTCCGCCGACGGCCTGCGCCTCGCGCTCTGCGGCGAGGCGGGAACCGGGGGGTTCGTCAGGATTCACGACATGAACCCCGCCGACATCTCCCACCTGCTGTGCGAGGGTCCCGTGCTGCGGGTCGCGCTCACCGCGGGGCCCGACCCGCTCGCGGTCGCGGTCAGCCAGGAGACCCGAGCGACGGTCTTCCACGCCGAGACCGGCGCGTTCGTCCTGCAGAAGAACCAGCCGGGCGCGATCACCGCCGCGGCGTTCAGCCCCGACGGGCGGCGCTTCGCCACGGGCGGCCTCGACGGCGGCGTCCGCCTGTTCGACGCGCGCACCGGCGACCGGGTCTGGGCCGCCGCGCTCGGCTCGCCGGTGACCGGCGTGGTGTTCCTGCCGGACGGCGACGTCGTCGCCGCGGCGGGCAAGACCGTGGCCCGCCTGGGCCGCGACGGCGCGGACCCGCCGGTCTGGAAGTCCGAACACCCCCTCGCGGTGGCGCTGGTCGCCGCGAGCGCCGACGGCGCGCACGTCGCCACCGCGAGCGCGGACCGCTTCACCCGTCTCCTCGACGCCGCGACGGGCGTCGAGCGCGTCAGGTCAAGGCACGACACCAAGATCAGGGCGCTGGTGTTCGACCCCGTCGGCGGGCGGCTCGCGGCGGGCGACGAGAACGGCCAGGTGAAGGTCATCGACACCGGCACGGGGCAGGAGACCGACCGCGCCGCGCACACCAAGCCGGTGACCGCCCTCGCGTTCGGACCGGGAGGGATGCTGGCCAGCGCGGGACGGGACAAAGCGGTCCATATCGTGGACGTGAGCGGCGGCCAGCCTGTCCCGGTGCGCGATCTTCTGCTGCCCGGCATGGTCGTCCAGCTCGCGTTCCACCCCGCAGGGCCCGACCTCGCCATGGTGGCCGAGGAACCCGAACCCGTCGTGACCGTCATCGACCCGGTCCAGGGGGCCGAGCTCAGCACGCTCGCCCACCCGGGCGCGGTGAACGACCTCGCCTACAGCCCCGACGGCAAGCTCCTCGCGACGGCCTGCGCGGACAAGATCGCCCGCGTCTACCCGGGGAAGCGGCCATGAACGACATGCTGTGGGTGGCCGTGCCCGCCGGGCGCGCCACGCCCGCGACGGTACAGATCCGGGTCCTCGTCGTGCCGCGCCTCGGCGGCGGCGTCCTCGAGGAGTTCGGGTTCCAGGACTGGCCGTCGCTGCTGGCCAACAGCTCCTTCGAGGTGCGGGTCAAGGACGACGACGGCGTCCGCACGCTCGACGCGGTGCCCGGCCAAGAGCCCGTCGCGGCGAGCGAGGCGTGGCACGCGTTCTTCGACGGCGCGGCAGGCGTGATCGAGCCGTACACGCCCAAGGTCCAGCCGACGCCGGAGGTCCGCCCGACCCACGCCCAGGCCCTTACCGTCGCGACCTCCTACCGCGAGTGCGCCGCGGTGCTCGCCGAGAAGGGTCCCGACGGCGCGGCCGACGACGTGCGCCGCAGCATCGAGCGGTTCCTCGCGCCCGCCGCCCCTGCCGTCGAGGTCGAGGAGCCGTTGCCGCCGTTGCCGCCGCCCGTGGACTTCCACAGGACCGTCGCCGCGCTGCGCGAGCACCCGGCCGTGCTCGAGGCGCTCGGGTTGATCTTCACGCTCACCGTCGACGCCGCCGACCTCGTCGCCGCGCGGGGCGTCCGCCGCGTGTCGGTCCGCTGCGCCGACGACCCGCTGCGCGACATGGTCACCTCGCCGTGGACCCGCTACGACCTCGCCGCCGACGGGTTCTGGCCCGCCCCCGCCGACCCCGACGGCGGGCTCGCCCGGGGCATGCTCGACCTGTCCGGCACCCTGATGGTCGACTTCGCCGAGGCCGGGACGCCGAAGTGGGCGTTCACGACGATCGACGTGGACGGCGCGGTCCGCGCGCTCCGCGAACGCGCCGACACCCGCGACGACGGACGCCCGCCCGCCCTGCCCGACCTGCGCACCGACGGCCTCACCCTCATCCGCCCCGGCCGTGGCGCGGAGTTCGCCGCGCGCGGCGAGGTCGCCGCGGCGCGCGCCGGGGAGTCACTGGAGAACGCCGAACTCACCGCCGAAGACCTCGTGCTCGGCTACCGGGTGGACATCAGGTCCGCCGACCGGCCCTGGCGCTCCCTGTGCGAGCGTGAGGCCACCTACACCGTCGAGGGCGCGGACGGCGTGACTGTCGCGCTCGGCGCGCCGGGGACGCGCGAGGAAGGGCACGTCAAGCCGTTCGCGGCGGTGAAGACGCCCGACGGCGCGCTGCACGCCGACGAGGCGGTGCTCCGCTGGGACGGCTGGAGCCTCGCCGTCCCGTTCCTGAACCTCCTCGCCGACTCGCCGGGCCCGTCGGCGACCCCGGGCGCGGACCCGCCCTACGTCTTCCGCTGGGACTTCAGGCCGCCCGACGGCAGCCTGCCCCGGCTGCGGTTCGGGAAGTTCTACCAGATGCGCATCCGGGTCGCCGACCTCACCGGCGGCGGTCCCGGCCTCGCCGACGCCGGGGCGGACACCGCGAGCGAGCCCGTCAGGTATGTCCGCAACGACCCGATCCAGCCGCCACGGCTCAGCCACGACGGCGGGTCCGCCACCGGGGCCGCCGTCGACCGGATGGTCATCCGCAGCGACCCGGGCATGAGCGCGGCGGCGTTCCACGCGGCGAACCCGCAGTACCCGGCCGTCGAGACGCGCACCCTGCACCCGCCGAGCGCGAGCTTCGCCACGATCGAGCAGCACGGCGGGTTCGACCCGGGACCCGCGGGGACCGATCCGGAGTTCGCCGAGCGGACCTGGCGGCTCGCGGTGCGCGCGCTCCTGGCCGAGGAGAACGGCGACATCCACGGCGCGCTGCCCGATCCGGCGGCCGTCGGCGTCAACGCGCGCCTTGTCGCCGCGCCGGGCGGGCTCGCCGAGGACGTCCAGGACACCTCGGCGTGGGCGGCGTGGCCCGCGAGCGACCCCAAGACCGTCACGCTCACCGAACGCGCCGGGCAGGGGCCCGCCGCCGACGCGCGCTGGGACGCGTCCGGCGCGCTGGCGATCGGGCTGCGCCAGGGCGAGGAGGTGCTGCTCGAGCTGTCCTCGACCGTGCACGAGGACCTGCTCGACGACTTCGCCGTCAAGCTCTGGCTGGAGAACCCGTCGGGGGCCGCGGGGCCGGTCAGCGCCGCGCAGATCGAGCGGCGGCTCGCCGTCGCCCGCGCCGGACGGCATCCGCTGCTGTCGCCGGTGCGCGCGATCCTGCTCGTGCACGCGGTGCGCAAGCCGCTTGCCGAGCCCGTCTGGCAGCTCACCGCCGACCGGATCTTCCGCGCCGAGAACGACACCAACGCCGTCCTGCGACCGCTGCTCACCGCGCTGGACACCGACAGCACGGGGCGGCTGGAGATCGCCGCGGCGTGGCGGGAGTTCACCGACGCGGGGGAGACGCCCCGCGCCGTCGCCTATGTGCACGGCGAGACCGTGGCGCGCGGGCCCGTGCCCGACCTCGTCTTCCGGCACGAGTTCGGCGACACAAGGCACCGCAGGATCGCCTACACGGTGAAGGCCATCAGCCGGTACCGGGCCTACTTCGACGCCGCCGACCCGGACACGGCCTTCCAGCTGCTCCGGACGCAGGAGACCGTCAGCGTCCCGTCGAGCGCGCGGCCGCCCGCGCTCGACGTGCGGTCGGTGACGCCGTCGTTCCGGTGGTCGGAGACCGTCGGGGCCGACCGGATCGAGCGGGTGCGCGCGTCGCGCAGGCTGCGCGTGGAGCTCGCGCCGCCGTGGTTCGCGACGGGGGAGGGCGAGGCGGTGGCCGTCGTGCTCGCCGCCGACGGGCAGGACCCGGCGCACCCGGTGACGCGGCTCGGGCGCGACCCGGTCTTCGCGTCGCCCGCGCTGCCCGCCAAGCCGTCGGCCAGTTGGTTCCGCGGCTTCGCCGAGCCGCCCTCGGCGTCGGCCGACCTCGGGCCGCGTACCGTGCTCGTCCCTTACGCGGCGACAAGGGAAGGGGATCGCTGGTACGCGGACGTCGCGCTTGAGCCGCCCGCATCCGTCGGGTCGTCTTACGCGCCCTTCGTGCGGCTCGTCCTCGCCCGCTTCCAACGGCACAGCCTGGCGGGCTTGTCTCTGTCGCCGTTGGTCGAGGCCGATCCTGTGCGGCTGCTGCCCGATCGACGGCTTGTGGTGGAACGCGGCGGTGCCGGCGTGCGCGTCTCGCTGCTCGGGATCGGCCCGAACCCGCCCAACCGCCTTGAGGTCGTCCTGGAGGAGGCGCCTGTCGGCGCGGATCCGCAGGCCCTCACGCTCATCGACCTCGACGGCGGCTCTGGCCTGCCCGCCTGGCGTCCCGTCCCGGGCGGAACCGTCGTCAGCGACGCCCCGGAAACGCCCTCGACCCTCGCCCTCCCGCCCGGAACCGCCAGGCTCCGCCTGCGCGTCCGCGAGATCGAACGGCTCCCCGCCCCGGTGCCCTTCCCCGCACCCCAGGAGCTGCGCGACAGCACGGTCTTCCTCGACACAGTCCTCATCCCCGCGTCCTGGCGGCCCGCCTGACCGACGCGACAACCGACACGGAACCAGAGCAAGACCACGGGAGCCTTCGAGCTCGAGGCGTTCTACACGCATCTGAAGAGCCTGGCCCCGCGGATCGTGACCGGCGGCAGGATCAAGCGCGGGGAGCTGATGGGCGTCGTCGTCGCGTCGAGCCCGCCCCACCTGCACCTCGCGCTCGCCGAACGCAGGGGCGGCGACAACTTCGGCGTCGACCTCTATGGGTTCTTCCGCACGCACATCAACAGCGCGATGCCGACCGCCGTCAAGTTCTTCCAGAACGGCACGCCGCCCGCGCCCTGACCCGGGGCATCGCACGCCCTATTGACAGGAAACCTGATGATGCAGCAGGGTCAATCGTCAGGTTTCCTGTTGATTGAGGAGTTCGGGCATGCGACAGTCCCATGGGCTCGGCGCGGAGCATCTCGCGCTGCGCGAGCTGGCACGCGCGGTGGCGGAGGAACGGCTCGCGCCGCACGCGGCCGACGTCGACGAGAACTCACGGTTCCCGACGGAGTCGCTGCGCGCGCTCGTCGCCGCCGACCTGCACGCCGTCGGCGTCCCCGAGGTCTACGGCGGCCAGGGCGGCGACCACCTCGCCGTCGCCGTCGTCGCCGAGGAGCTCGCGCGGGTCTGCGCGACCACCCAGCAGGTCGCCGGGTCCAACGAGCTGTTCGCGCTGCCGCTGCTGCTGCACGGCTCGCCCGAGCTGCGCGCGCGGTACCTGCCGAGGATCGCGAGCGGGGAGTGGCTCGGCGCGTTCGCCCTGTCGGAGCCCGGCGCGGGAAGCGACGTCGCCGCGATCACCACCCGGGCCACCCGGGCCGGGGACGGATGGGTGCTGCGCGGGACCAAGCGCTGGATCACCAACGCGGGCCACGCCGACGGCTACGTCGTGTTCGCCTCGACCGACCCGGACGCCGGGGGCCGCGGGCTGTCGGCCTTCGTGGTGGAGGCCGCCGACCCGGGGATCTCCTTCGGCGCGCCGGAGCGCAAGATGGGCCTGAAGGGCTCGCCCACCTGCGAGGTGTTCCTCGACGACGTGCGCGTGCCCGCCGACCGCCTCGTCGGCTCGCCCGGCGACGGCATGCGCGTCGCCCTCGGCACCCTTGACCGCACCCGGGCGACGGTCGCCGCCCAGGCCGTCGGCATCGCCCAGGGCGCGCTCGACCTCGCCGTCGCGCACCTGGGGGAGCGCGAGCAGTTCGGCAGCCCCCTCGCCGCCTTCCAGGGCCTGCGGTTCATGGTCGCCGACCTCGAGATCCAGCTCCGCGCGGCCCGCGCGCTCACCTACGCGGCGGCACGCGAACTCGACGCGGACGGCCCCGACGTCACGGCGGCGGGCGCGGCAGCCAAGTGCTTCGCTTCCGACACCGCCATGCGCGTCACCACCGACGCCGTCCAGCTCCTCGGCGGCCTCGGCTACACCCGCGACCTGCCCGCCGAACGCATGATGCGCGACGCCAAGGCCACCCAGATCTACGAGGGCGCCAACCAGATCCAGCGCCTGGTCATCGCCCGCTCCCTCCTGTGACCGGGCCGCGCGTCAGGCGAACGTGCGCCGGTAGGTGTGCGGGGTGACGCCGGTCGTGCGCTTGAAGCGGTCGCGGAAGGCGGCGGGGGACCGGAAGCCGACCTGCGCGGCGATGCGCTCGACGGGATGGTCGGTGGTCTCCAGCAGGTGCTGCGAGCGGCGTATCCGGGCGCGGTGCAGCCACTGGAGCGGGGTCGTGCCGGTCTGCTCTCGGAAGTGGCGGATGAGGGTGCGGGTGCTGGTCCCGGCCTGGGCCGCGATGTCGGTGAGGGCGAGGTCGCGGTCCAGGTGGTCCTGGAGCCAGGCAAGGAGGGGTTCCAGCGTCGCGCCCTGCGGGGCGGGCGGGTGGTCGGGGACGATGAACTGGGCCTGGCCGCCCTCGCGTTCCAGCGGCATGACCGACAGGCGCGCCGCGTCGGCGGCGACGGCCGACCCGTAGTCGCGGCGGATCAGGTGCAGGCACAGGTCGAGGCCCGCGGCGGCCCCGGCCGAGGTGAGGACGCGGCCGTTGTCGACGTACAGGACGTCGGGGTCGACCTCGATGTCCGGGTGGGCGGCGGCCAGGAGGTCGGCGGCGGCCCAGTGGGTGGTCGCGCGCAGGCCGTCGAGGAGGCCCGTGGCGGCGAGGGGGAAGGTGCCCGTGCAGATCGAGGCGAGGCGGGTGCCGGCGCGGGCCGCCTCGCGCAGGGCGTCGCGGACCGCAGGCGGGAGCGGTGCCGTCGGCGTCGCGGTGCCGGGGACGATGACGGTGTCCGCGCCGCGCAGGCCGTCGAGGCCCCAGGGGGCGCGCAGGGTGAAGGCCCCGGCGTCGACCTCGGGCCGCTCGGCGCACACCCTGACCCGGTAGCCGGGACGCCCGTCCGGCAGGCGGGTGCGGGTGAAGACCTCGATCGGGGTGGCCAGGTCGAACGGGATCAGCTTGTCGAGCGCGAGGACGGCGACGGTGTGCATGGCAGAAAAATACCCCTTCGCCATGACGAAAAGTAGGGGGTCGCGGCCTTTGCTCCCAGGTCAGAGGCTACTTACAGGGTTTGGCACTATCCCGGGGGAAGGTGTCATTTTTGCCACTGGGCGGGTGGGGAGGCGGCTCACTACCGTCGGAGACGTGCCCGGAACGCGCCGGGCTCCCCGCTCGTGAAGGACCCGGCTCATGCACGCCCAGATCGTTCTGTTCGACGGCTTCGACCCGCTCGACGCCATCGCCCCCTTCGAGGTGCTGAGCGCCGGAGGCACCGCGGCCCCCGGGGCGGTGACCGTCGAGCTCGTGTCCGCCGAGGGGCCGCGCGACGTCGTCAGCGGCACCGGCGGGCTCACGCTGCGCGCCACCGCCGCGCTCGACCCCGCCCGCCCCGGCCTGATCGTGGTGCCGGGCGCGTCAGGGCGCATCGGCGACCCCGAGGAGGTCCCCGACGAGGGCGACCCGGAGCCGACCATCCCCGTCCTGCTCGGCAGGACCCTCACCACCGAACTGCCCGGCCTGCTGAAGGCCGCGATGGACAACCCCGACGTGATCGTCGCCTCAGTGTGCGGCGGCTCGCTCGTGCTCGCCATGGCGGGCCTGCTCGAAGGACGCCACGCGACGACCCATCACATGGGCATGGACATGCTCGACGCCACGGGCGTCCACGCGGTCGACGCGCGGGTCGTGGACGACGGCGACGTCATCACCGGCGCGGGCGTCACCTCGGGCCTCGACCTGGCCCTCTACCTCCTGGAACGCGAGGTGGGCCCCCGGGTCGCCCACGCCGTCGAGTCCCTGTTCGCGTACGAGCGGCGCGGGACGGTCTGGCGGAACACCGGCCCGGCCCCCGCCGCGTTCTGATCTCACCAAACCACCACAGAGCAAGGAAGAACACAGCATGTCCGTCGAAGGCACCTGGGATCTGACCATGTCCACCCCGATCGGCAGGATCAAGGCGGTCGCCGAGTTCCACCGCGCGGACGGCGTCCTCACCGGCACGGCCCGGGGCGCGGGCGAGGAGGTGCGGCTCAGCGACGTCGTCCTGGACGGCGACCGGCTCACCTGGAAGCAGTCGATCACCAAGCCCCTGCGGCTGAACCTCGCCTTCGCCGTCACCGTCGACGGCGACACCCTCACCGGGACGTCCAAGGCGGGCCGTCTCCCGTCGTCCAAGGTCAGCGGGGTCCGCCGGCCCCCGGCATGAGCGCGTCCGGTTCGCGTGACCTTTTCGGATGGTGCTCGTTATGTCACGTGGGGTCCCCGGGCACGGTGGGGGCTCCGCGGCCGGCCTTTCCGTGGGCGGCTTCCGCACTAGGGTTGGGGCATATGGGACGGGTCGGGCGGGTGCTGGCGCGGGTGCTCGACGGGCCCCCCACCGCGTCACGGGAGCGGATCGAGGCGCGCACCCGGCGGCTCGTGCTGTCCAGCGTGGTCGTGGCGAACATCGGCGGCGCGCTCGTGGTGCTCGCCCTGGCGATCGTCGTGCTGCCCGACCCCGCCGACCTCGCCGACGCCGCCGCGCTCCGCGCCTTCAACACCGCGCTGCTGCTCGCGTACCTGACCGTCGCGATCGTCGTCGGGGCGGTCTGGGGCCTGCGCCTGTTCCGGCCCATGCGTCGGCTGTTCCTCACCGGACGGCGGCTCGCCGATGACGAGCGGCGGCTGATGCTGCGCGCGCCGCTGCGCATGATGCGGGTGCACGTCGTGCTGTGGGGGCTGGCCAGCGTCGGATGGGCCGCGGTCAACCTGTGGTTCTCGCCGCTGATGGCGCTCAAGGTCGGCCTCACCTGCCTGCTCGGCGGGCTGACCACCAGCACGATCATCTACCTGCTGACCGAGCGGCTGTTCCGCAGGTTCGTCACCGACGCGCTCAGTACTCGGGTGCCCGAGGAGTCGGGCGTCCCGGGCGTCGTGGCGCGGCTTGTGCTCGCCTGGACGCTCGGCACCGCGATCCCCGTCCTCGGCCTGCTGATCTTCGGCGCGGTCACCCTGCTCGGCGTCGACGTGACCGCCGCCGAACTCGCCTGGGTGGCCCTCGCGCTCGGCGGAACCGCGCTGGTGGTCGGGGTCGCGGTCACCTACCTTGTGGCCCAGGCCGTCGCCGCGCCGATCGACTCGGTGCGGCAGGCGATCGCGGAGGTCGAGCGGGGCGGCCTCGACGTCGAGGTGCCGGTGTACGACGGCAGCCAGATCGGCCAGCTCCAGGCCGGGTTCAACCACATGGTCGCCGGGCTGCGCGAGCGCGAGCTGATCCAGGACCTGTTCGGCCGCCAGGTCGGCGAGGACGTCGCGCGCCTCACCCTCGAACACGGCGTCGAGCTGGGCGGTGAGCTGCGCGACGTGTGCGTCATCTTCGTCGACCTCGTCGGCTCGACGCGGCTCGCCGCCACCCGGCCGCCGATCGAGGTGGTGACGCTGCTGAACGAGTTCTTCGCGGTCGTCGTGGACGTCGTGGAGCGGCACGGCGGCTGGATCAACAAGTTCGAGGGTGACGCCGCCCTCGCCGTCTTCGGCGCGCCCTCACCGCTCGACAACGCGCCGACAAGGACCCTCGCGGCGGCGCGGACGATGGCCGCGCGGCTCGCCGCCGAGGTCCCCGGGGTGACGGCCGCGGTCGGCGTGTCGGGCGGCGAGGTCGTCGCGGGGCACATCGGGGCGGTCCACCGGTTCGAGTACACGGTCATCGGCGACCCCGTCAACGAGGCGGCGCGGCTCACCGAGCTGGCCAAGAAGACGCCGGGGCTGCTCATGGCCGCGGGGACCGTCCTGGACGCGGCCGATCCCGGGGAGGCCGCGCACTGGGAGATCAGCGGCGAGGTCACCGTCCGGGGCCGCACCCGGCCGACCCGCACCGCGACCCTCCGCGCCGCCGAGGACTGACGGGTCACGGGCCAGTCCGGCGGGGGCAAAGACTCCGCCGGGACGTGAGCTTCGCCAGTGATGCGAGGAATGACCGCTCAGAAGGGTCGGCGAGCGGAGGGGGAGATCCCGTGCGTGGAGTTGTGCTGAACGGGCCGGGCGACGTCGTGGTGGCCGACCGCGCGGACCCGGGGATCATCGAGCCGACCGACGCGGTCATCCGGGTGACGGCGTCGTGCGTGTGCGGCTCCGACCTGTGGCCCTACCGGGGGATCGAGAAGGCCGACGGGCCCGTGCCGATGGGCCACGAGTACGTCGGCGTGGTCGAGGAGATCGGCCCCGACGTGCGGCGGATCGCGGTCGGCGACTTCGTCGTCGGGTCGTTCTTCGCCTCCGACGACACCTGCGAGATCTGCCTGGCGGGCTACCAGTCGCGCTGCGTGCACGCCGTGCCCATGAACCTGATGGGCACCCAGGCGCAGTACGCGCGGATTCCCCTCGCCGACGGGACCCTCGTCGCGACGCCCGAGCCGCCCGAGGACGACCTGATCCCGTCGCTGCTGACGGCGTCCGACGTGCTGGGCACCGGCTGGTTCGCCGCCGACGCCGCCCAGGCCGGGCCCGGCAAGACCGTCGCGGTCGTCGGCGACGGGGCCGTCGGCCTGCTCGGCGTGCTCGCGGCGCAGCGGATGGGCGCGGACCGGATCATCGCGTTCAGCAGGCACCCTTCAAGGCAGAAGCTCGCCCTCGAGTTCGGCGCGACCGACATCATTTCCGAGCGCGGCGACGTCGGCGTCGCGCGGCTCAAGGACCTCACCGAGGGTCTCGGCGCGCACAGCGTGATCGAGGCGGTCGGCACCCAGGAGTCGATGACGCAGGCGATCCGGGCGACCCGGCCCGGCGGGCACATCGGCTTCGTCGGGGTTTCGCACGATGTGGAGCTGTCGGGGAACGAGCTGTTCTTCTCGGCCGTCCACCTGCACGGCGGGCCCGCGCCCGTCCGCAGGTTCCTGCCCGAGCTGATCGACCTCATCTGGACCCGGCAGATCGACCCCGGCCGCGTCTTCGACCTCGAGGTTCCGCTGGAGGACGCGGCCTCGGCGTACCGCGCGATGGACGAACGCCGCGCCGTCAAGGCCCTGCTCCGGCCCTGAGACGACGGCGTGGCGTCCGGGCCTGCGGGGAACGAGGGGACTCGTGCGCATCTCACGACTCGACCACCTTGTCCTCACCGTCGCCGACGTGGAGCGGAGCGCGGCGTTCTACCGGGACGTCCTCGGCATGCGGGACGCACCCGCCGAACCCGGGCGTCGCGCCGTCGCCTTCGGGCCCAGCAAGATCAACTTCCATCAGTGCGGCGATGGGCGGCCGGACGCCAAGGCGCCGACGCCCGGCAGTGCTGATGTGTGCTTTGTCCTGGAAGGCGCGACCCTCGCTGAGGTCAGTGCCGCCCTGGGCGTCCACGGCGTCGCCGTCGAGGGGCCCGTCGCGCGCGTCGGAGCGCTCGGCTCGATGACGAGCCTCTACCTGCGCGACCCCGACGGCAACCTCGTAGAACTCGCCGTCTACGCGGGCGAAGACGACGACTAGGCTCCGGCGTCACATCGTGTTGACGATCAGGCCGATGTGGGTGAAGTAGTTGAGCGCGCCGAACAGCAGGAAGAGCGCGCCGGAGATCGCCCACGCCCAGACGATCACCTTGCCCAGGGCCGCGCGACGGCCGCCGAGGGCGAACGGGAACAGCACTGCGCCGAGGCCGACGAGGAAGTAGAGCAGGGAGACGAAGACCGCCTCGACCATCGGGTGGTCGGCGAACAGGCCGGAGATCGGCTCCTCCTTCGGCGCGGCGAACAGCTGGTACCAGACGCCGGCCGCGGCTATCCCCCAGCAGGCCAGGCCCATGCCGAACACGAACACCGAGACCGGCCCGGCGAGCCCCGCCAGATGCCGTTCCCGCTCCGGATGCTCCTCCACAAGACGGCCGCGCCGCCACAGGTAGCCGCCCGCGAACAGCAGCAGCACCCCGAACGCCAGCGACGGCTCGCCGAAGATGATGTTGTCGAACGGGAAGCCCCCGGCGGCGAGCGGCCAGGTGAGGGTCATGTGCAGGCCGGTCAGCGTGAGGATCGTGCCGAGCACTCCGAACGCCAGCGCCCACCCTTCGGCGTGCAGCTCCCCGCCCGGCGTGGACAGCTTCCGCCACAGTCCCGCCACGAGCAGCAGCCCGGCCCCCGCCGCGACCGCCATGATCGTGTTGTAGGTGGGCATCTCGGCCCAGTTGATCTTCAACGCCGCCTGCACGGCCCCCGCGTCCCCGATCACCATGCGAGCCCCCTTTTCCGCCCCTTAACCGGCCCCGTACCCTCCGCTTCTTCACCGCGCCCCCGGCGAATCCCAAAAACCGCCCACATTCCCCCAATCTGGTCGCTTTCGGCCGGGGCGGCGGTCCGGGTGCCGGGGCGCGCCGCCGGGTAGGGCTGGGAGCAGGGACTCACCACGGGGGCGGGCATGAGCAGGATTCCGATCGCCGACCACGGGCTGCTGTCGGACTGCAGGACCGCGGCGCTCGTCACACGCGACGGCTCGGTGGACTGGCTGTGCCTGCCGCGCTTCGACGCCCCCTCGCAGTTCGCCAGAATCCTCGACGACGAGGCAGGGCACTGGTCGATCCGGCCGACCGGCGAGGCAACGTCCTCCCGTCGGTACCTTGACGACACGATGGTGCTCGAGACGACCTTCCGGCTCGATGACGCCGAAGTCGTCCTCACCGACGCCCTCGCCCTCGGGACGGGCGAGCGCGCCCACGCGCTCGGCGCGCACGCGCCGCACCTGCTGGTGCGGCGGGTCGAGTGCCGGGGCGGCGACGCAGAGATCGAGACGGTGTTCCGGCCGAGGCCCGAGTACGGGCTGATCCACCCGCTGCTCGCCGAGACCGAAGGCGGGGTCACCGCGTCCGGCGGCGCGGACCGGCTCGTGCTGACCAGCCCCGTCCCGCTGCGGCTCGCCAAGGGCGCGGCGGAGGGCACGACACGGCTCACGCCGGGCCGTCCGCTGCTGTTCGCGCTCCACCACAGCGCGCTGGGACACGAGCCCGCGCGGGTGTGGACCCAGGACGAACTCGTCGGCGTCCTCGACGGCACGGCGGCCTCGTGGCGGTCCTGGTCCGAGCTCCACCAGGCGTACGAGGGGCCGTGGCGGGACGAGGTACGCCTCAGCGGACGCGTCCTGCAGGCGCTCACCTACCAGCCGACCGGCGCGATCGTCGCGGCCCCGACGACCTCGCTGCCCGAGGACGTCGGCGGCGAACGCAACTGGGACTACCGCTTCACCTGGGTGCGCGACGCGAGCCTCACCATGGGCGCGCTGTGGGTCGCGGCCTGCCCGACCGAGGCCGAGGTCTTCTTCTCCTTCCTGACCGCCACCGGCGCGGGCGCGGTGGACGAGGAACTGTCCCTGCAGATCATGTTCGGGATCGGCGGCGAGCACGACCTGACCGAACGCGTCATGCACCACCTCGACGGGTGGCGCTCCAGCAGACCCGTCCGGGTCGGGAACGGCGCGTGGAACCAGCGCCAGCTCGACGTGTACGGCGAACTGCTCGGCGCGGCCCGCCGCCTCGCCGACTACCTCACCGACATGGACGACGCCACCCGCTCGTTCCTCGTCGCGTGCGCTGACGCGGCCGCGCACCGCTGGCGCGAGGCAGACCAGGGCATCTGGGAGGTCCGCGGCGGGCCCCGTCACTTCACCCACTCCAAGGTGATGTGCTGGGCCGCGCTCGACCACGCCCTCGCCCTCGCCGATCTGCTGCGCGCGCACGACCGCGTCGCGTACTGGACCGAGACCCGCGACGCGATCCACGCCGAGGTCCTCGCCCGCGCCTGGAAGCCCGAGGTGGGCGCGTTCACCCGCGACTTCGACTCCACCGACCTCGACGCCTCGGCCCTCACCATGTGCCTCACCGGCTTCCTCCCCGCCGACGACCCCCGCATGCTCGCCACCATCGACGCCGTCGCCGACCGCCTCACCGACGAACGCGGCCTCGTCCACCGCTACCTCACCGCCGACGGCCTCCCCGGCGAAGAAGGCTCCTTCCTCATGTGCACCTTCTGGCTCGCCCACGCCCTCGCCCTCGCCGGCCGCACCGCCGAAGCCCACGAAGTCTTCGAACGCGCCCTCTCCCACCGCAACGACCTCGGCCTCCTCCCCGAAGAAATCCACCCCCGCACCGCCGAACACCTCGGCAACACCCCCCAAGCCTTCAGCCACATCGGCCTGATCAACACCGCCTGGACCCTCTCCCACCCCACCTAACCAACCCCACCCCCACCCCTCTTCACCCTCCACCCCCACCCACCCCGCACCTACTTCCCCAACCCACCCCCACCCCGGCCTCCACCCTAAACTCCGGCCCCGCCCCGCCTCCGCCCTCACTAAACCTCTGCACCCACGCCGCCCCACTTCCGCCCACCCCGACTAACACTCCCCACCCGCCCGCCCGGCCACCCGTCCTTCCCGGCCAACAGGCCCTGTCCCGCCCTACCGAGCCCGGGCTGCCGAGCCCGGGCTGGCCCGGCCACCCTGGCTGACGAGCCGCATCCGGCCGTCCCGGCCCGCAGGCCGTACCCGGGGCTACCGCAGCTAACCCGGCCCGCAGGCCGCACCCGGCCGCTCCGAGGCGGGCGGATGTTGGGTGGGCGGGTGGTCCAGGGGTTCGGCGTACTGGGGTGGGCGGGCGGGGTTCGTCCCGTGCCGGGCGATGGGAGGCAGCGTGGGCGGGTAGTTCGGGGGGGGTTGGCTTAGTGGGGTGGGGGTGTGGGTGGAGTTTGTGCGGTTCCGGGCGATTTGGGGCGGCGTGGGCGGGTGGTGCCGGGTGATCGGGGGCGGTGTGGGTGGGCGGTTCAGGGGGGTTTGGTGTGCTGGGGTGGGGGTGCGGGCGGGTCATTCGGAGGGTTTGGCCTGCGGCGGTATGGGCGGGTGGGTTCGGGGCGATGCCGGGCGATCGGGGGCGGCGTGAGTGGGGGTGAGGAGGGGTTGGCGTGCGGGGTTCGGGGTGGGCGGGGGTGCGGAAGGTTTGGTGTGGTGGGAAGTGGAGGTGGAGGCCGGGGTGGGTTGGGGTGTGGAGATGGGTGGGGTGCGCGGAGGAAGGGTGGGGGGTGGGGCTGGGGGCGGAGGCCCGGGAGGGGGGTCGGGGGCGGGGGCGGAGGCGAGTGGGGCGGCGCGGTTGCAGAGGCTGGCTGAGGGTAGCGCCGGGGCCGGGGGGTGGAGGGCGGGGAGGGTCGGGGTCGGGGTCGGGGTGAGGCGGGGGCGGTGGTGAGGGGATTCGGGGGTGGGCTGCGTGGGCGGATGTGGGTTGGGAGTGGGGGCGGTGTGGGTGCAGAGGCTGGGGGAGGGCGGAGGCGGGGCTAGGGGTGGAGGCGGAGGTCGGGTGGGCTGAGGGTGGGGCCGTGGCCGTGGCCGTGGCCGGGGCCGGGGCCGGGGGTTGGGGTGGGGGTGAACTTTTGGGGGGTGGGGAGCGTCGGAAGGCGGGGGACGGCTTGAGGAGGGGGTTGTGGTGGGTGGAGATGGGTGGGGTGTGGTGGTGGGGCGCTGGGCGGTTTTGGTGGGTGGGGCGGTGGTGGTGTGGGCGGTTGATGGGCTTGCGGTGGGTCTGGGTGGTCTGTGGGGTGGGGGGTTCGGGATCGTGGCGGCCGGAGCGCTGGTGGGGGCGTGGGTGCTGTTGACCAGGTGGGGTGCGGGGTGGGCCGCGGTGCTGGCGTGTGTTGTCGCGGGACTGCCGTTGCTCGGGTTGGTCCAGACGGGGGTGGCGACGAATCTCTACCTGCGGGCCTTTGGGGAACGGGTCGAGGCTGTGGTGGTCGGGGTTGAGCACAGGACGGCGAAGCACGGGGGTTACGACGTCTACGAGGTCGCGGACGGCGCGGGGCACCCGATCGGCGGGACTGTCGAAGGGGCCGCCGACGGGCTCGAGCCGGGCGCACCGCTCGACGTGGTCGTGGACCCTGTTTCCCTCCTCGCGCCCCGGCTGACCACCGAGGTCGACGAGCGGGGGTACGACGTGGCCTCGGCGGCCGCGTTCACGGCCTGGACGCTGCTCGTCGCGCTCGCCCTCATCCTCGGGGAGTTGAACGCGCGGCGCGGTACTCCCGTTATCTCCGGGTTGCGGCGGTTCGTGCCGGAAAGTGTGGGCGTGCGCGCGGCGCTCATCACCTGCGGGCTCGCGGCGGTCTCCCTGCTTGAGGGGTGGGCGATCGCGGCGTGGCCGGGGGCCGTCGCCTGGATCCTCGGGGTGCCGCTCGGGCTCGCGGCGCTCGCCGCGCCGTTCCTGCTCGCCGTCGCGACCGAGGTCAAGGCGGACGGCCAGCAAGCCTGGTGGCCCGCCTGGACGGCGCTGCTGTTCGCCGGGGCGGTGTTCGTCGGCGGCTGCGTCATCCCCAAGGACGCCTACCTCAACGCGTTCGGCGAGCGCACGACCGGCGTCGTCGGCGACGTGGCCTGCGAACAGACCGACAGCACCGACTCCGGCTGCTACTACACCTACCGCCTCACCGGCCCCGAGGGCGAACCCCTCAACGGCACCCTCGGCGACGTCCGCCTCTACGACCCGGGCACCGAGCTGCCCATCCTCGCCGACCCGCGCGGCGACATCCCGCCACAGCTCATCACCGACGACCGCGCCGACTTCGGCTACCCCCTCGCCGCCCTGGGCCTCGCGGCCTTCGCCGCAACCGCCACCGCCGCCACCCTCCGACACCACACCCAACGCCCCACCACCTCCCGCCCCACCCCCACCCCCCACCCCCACCTCCGCGCCCCAGACCCCCAACCCGACCGCAACACCCCAAACCACTAACCACCCCCGCACAACCCGCAACACAAACCACTGCCCGACGCCAACACCCCGCTCCCACACAAGCCGCAACGCGAACCGCTGAGCAGCCCTGCCACGCCACCCCCGCACAACCCGCAACGCGGGCCGCTGCCCGACGCCGAAGCCCGCCCCCGCCCGGGCGGCAACGCAGGCCGCTGAGCGACGCGGGCACCCCGCTCCCGCAGGGGAGGCAGCGCAGGCCCGTGCGCGACGCGGTGCCCCGCCCCCGCACAAGCGGCAACGCGGGCCGGTGAGCGCCGCGGACGCTGCGCGCGTCGAGGGGTGGTGACGAGTGCTGTTGAGCGACGCTGGCGCGGCGCTCCTGCACCGGCGATAAAGCACGGCGGACGCGGCGCGCCTCTAGGGGCGGTACCCGTCGGGGCGCTGCTCCCGCCACTGGAACGCGGCGCGCATACCGAGGCGGTGAACCGGGCCACTGAGCGACGCTGACGCACCGCGCGCGAGGGGCGGCGAAGTGGGCCGGTGAGCGACGCTGGCGCGCCGCTTGTGCACCGGCGGTCAGGCAGGCCGGTGGGCGACGCGGGCGGTGGGAGCGGTGGCCGGGAGGGCGGCGGTGGCCGGGGCGTGGCCGACGTGCGTGAGCGCGACGCCGCTTGCTCAACGGCGGTCAAGCAGGCCGATGGGTGAGGTTGGCACACCGCTCCTGCATGGGCGGTAACGCAGGTCGGTGAGCGAGGCGGACGCTGCGCGCGTCGAGGGGTGGTGGCGAGTGTTGTTGAGCGACGCTGGTGCGGTAGGGGTATCGGGGCGGTAATGCGGGCCGGTGAGTGAGGTGGGCGCGCGCGTACCGGGGCGCCCGGGAACCGCGGGCTGCCCGACCCCGGTGAGCGCGGTGGGTGCGCGCGTGCCGGGGTGGTGATGAGGGTGCCTGAGCGACGCTGGTGCGGCGTGTGTGCGGGGGTGGCGCACTGGGTCGGTGGGCGAGGCTGGTGCACCGCTCGTGCACGGGCGGTAACGCAGCTCGGTGAGCCAAGTGGACGCTGCGCGCGTCTAGGGGTGGTAACGAGGGTTGCTGAGAGACGCGGGCGCGCGCGGGTGGCAGGGCGGTAACGCGGGCCGGTGGGCGAGGTGGATGCTGTGTGCGTATTGGGGCGCTAGTGAGGGTGTCTGAGTGACGCTGGTGTGGCGCGGGTGCGGGGTGGTGCGCAGGGTCGGTGGGCGAGGGTGGTGTGGTGCGGGTGCAGGGACGTGGGGTGGTGGGCGGGGTGTGGGGCGGGGCGGGGGTGTGGGGGTGGGTAAGGAGGGGTGGATGTTGGTTGTGGGGAGGGTGGTCCAGCCTCGGGTGAAGGGGGAGGAGATGCGGTGGGCTTGGGTGAGGTCTACGCCGGCGTGGGGGTGGCGGCGGTAGAGCTCTTCGAGGGCGATGCGGGCCTGGAGTTTGGCGAGGTGGGAGCCGATGCAGAAGTGGACGCCGCTGGCGAAGCCGAGGTGGCGGCCGATCCGCCGGGTGATGTCCAGGCGGTCGGCGGTGGGGCCGTACTCGCGTTCGTCGCGCCCGGCCGAGCCGTAGAGCATCATCACCTTCTCGCCCTCGGGGATCTCGACGCCGTGCAGCACCACGGGCCGGGTTGTGGTGCGGGCCAGCGCCTGGACCGAGCCCTCAAGCCGCAGGCACTCCATCAGGGCGCCGGGGATCAGCATGGGGTCGGACACGAGCATTTCGCGCTGGACGTGGTCGCCGTCGAGCAGCATGACGGCGTGCGAGATGAGGTTGCCCGTGGTGTCGTTGCCGCCCGCGACCATGACGAAGCAGAAGCCGAGGATGTCCCAGTCGGTGAGGCGTTCGCCCTCGATCTCGGCGGCGGTGAGCGCGCTGATGAGATCGTCGCGTGGGTCGGCGCGGCGGGCGGTGATGACCGCCCCGAAGTACTCGAACATCTCGGCGACCGCGTTGACGGCGGCGTCGTCCTCGAGGTCGAGGCCGGTGTCCTGGATCGTGGTGAGCGCCGACACCCATGGGTCGAACTTCGCCCGGTCGGCCTCGGGCACGCCGAGCAGGTGCGCCAGCGCGAAGGTGGGCAGCGGCGAGGCGTAGTCGCGGTGCAGGTCGGGCGTGACGCCGTCGGCGGCCTTGCGCTCCATCAGCGTCAGCCGCTCCCGCACGAACGCCCGGAGCATCTCCTCCATGCCGCCGACGCGCCGCGGCGTGAACCCCGCCGAGACGAGCCGCCGCAGCATGGTGTGCCGTGGCGGATCGAGCATGACGATGGTCGGCGCGAGGCCGAGCATGGTGATCTCGTCCGGCAGGAAGGTGAGGCCCTGCGCCGACGACCAGGTGACGGGATCGCGCACCGCCGCCCAGATGTCGGCGAACCGCGACAGCGCCCAGAAGTGCGGCTCGTCATGCCGGTGGACGGGTTCGCCGTCCCGCAGCGCGCGATAGGCGGGATAGGGATCGGCCTGGAAGCCGGGGTCGAACGGGTCGTAACGCATCGGGGGACCTCGCTGTCGGATTTCGTTCACGTTCCGGGGGATCTGTCGGATATTCGAATTAACGGCACGCGTTATTAACGCCCTCTGTTAGTATCACCCCGTGGCCAGGAACGCAACCGAGACAAGATCGCGGCTCGTCCGAGCCGGCGCGCGGCTGTTCGCCGAGCAGGGCGTCGACGCCGCGAAAACCCGCGACATCGTGTGGCTCGCGGGCCAGGCCAACGACTCGGCGATCACCTACCACTTCGGCTCGCGCCGCGGGCTGCTCGAGGCGATCCTGCGCGCGGGCATGGACCGGATGGAGCCCGTCCGCGCCGACGCCGACCTCGTCGGCGCCGACGTCCCCGGCGTCGTCGCGGCGATCGTCGAGCCCATCGCGGCGGAGCTGCGCACCGAGGAGGGCCGCGACTTCCTGCGGGTCGTCGCGCAGGTGTCGGGCCAGGCCGGGGTCCGCACCAGGGACGCGCCCCCGTTCCTCGCGGGCACCGAGATCGCCCGTCAGCTGTCGGTGCTGGAGAAGCACCTCGCCGAGGCGCTGCCGGAACCCGTCGTGCTCGAGCGGGTCGCCGCGCTCATCGCCTTCCTCACCGCGGTGCTCGCCGAGCGGGCCGCGCGCGCCGAACCGCACCTGCTGTCGCACGACGCCTTCACCGCCGACCTCGTCGCGATGCTCTCCGCCGCGCTCCAGGCCCCGCACCCCACCGGGTGAGCGCCCTCAGACGAGACCGAACTCGCGCAGCAGCCTGCCGAAGGAGTTGGTGTTGATCCGGTCAAGGCGGCGCTTCCGGGAGTTCGCGAACAGGGTGAACAGCGTCGGCAGACCGACGATCGCGACGGCCGGAGCCCATCCCGTCAAGGTGGCGACGGCGACGCCGAGCATGAACAGGGAACCGAGTCCGGCGATCAGAAGGCAGCCGACCACAAGCAGCTCTCCAAAGCTGGAGAAGACGAAGACGACCTCGTCAAGGAAGAAGCCGACGCCCGCGCCGACCAGGAGCGCCCACAGGGCCCAGGCGGGCCAGGGGAACGGCCACCAGCCGGAGAAGAACTGGGCGCGCACCGTCAGGACGCCGAGCAGCACCACCGCGGCGACGAGGAAGGGGATGCCGACGGCCGAGGTCGCCACGCCCCAGCGGTTCCTGCCGGGTACCGGCTGTTCACCGGCGCTCAGCCACGCGCTGTCGGTCGGCACCCAGGCGAGCCGGAAGGAGAACGAGGGCATGACGTTGAGCACCCATTCACGGACGATCCACGCCTGTACCTGTGGGGGCAGCAGTCCGATCAGCTCACGGGAGCGGTCGGCGCACCCGTACTCCGTGAGGGTTTCGGCGACGGCGGCTTCGATGGACGGGCCGTCGGAGCCGCGCAGGCGGTCGGTCAGGTCCCGGTGGCGGGCCCGCGCCTCGGAGGAGTTCGTCATAAAGGACATGGGCAACGTGGCGGAGAACGTTGGGTCCGCGGAGGGCTCGGTGGTGAACATCGTTCCGGTCTCCATGGTCTCCCCCCGAAGCTGGAGGGCGGCGATGCGGACGCCGAGGCGCAGGGAGATGCGGTCGACGCCGTGGGGCGGGTCGCTGTCCTGGATGAGGGCGGAGACCCAGCAGGCGACGGCGGCGAGGACGGTGTCGGAGCCGTCCTTGGCGGTGAAGGGCGCCCAGGCGTCCTTGCGCCACGACTCCGTGCGGATCATGAACGGCATCGTGGCGTAGGCCCGGTCGGCGCGGTCGCGGAGCGCGCGCAGCACGGCGGGCCGGTCGAACAGGGCGGCGAGCCACCACGCCGCGCGCTGCTTCAGCTCGACTTCGGCGTGCAGGAACACCATGCGCGCGAGCGCGAGCGCGGCGGCGGGCGTGGCGATCGAGCCGAGCGCGTCGACGGCCTGGGCCGACCCGGCGTCGCGGATCGCGGTCTCCAACGCGGGGATGGCGGCCTCGCCCATGCGGACGAGGGCTTCCCAGGCGTACGGGTCGGCGGAGGCGAGCCCGACAAGGGAAGTCGCCGCCTCGGGACGCCCGGAGCGCGCCAGGGCGTCGATCGCGGGACGGTCCGCGCGCGCGGTGAGCGCCCCGAAGACCTCCTGGCTGAACCGGCTCGTGGTGGCTGCGACCAGGCCGAGTGTGGTGGGCACCGCCTCGTCGGCGTCGTCGGTGAGCGCCGTGAGGAAGTGCGCGAGGACGGTCCGCGCGACCTCGTCCCTGACGCGGGCGGCCTCGGCGACGCATTCCAACGCGAGGATTCGGTGGTCGGGTTCGGCGAACAGCGCGGCGACGACGTCGGAGCAGTCGACCTCACGCAGCCCGCACCAGTACCGGACGGTGTCGCGCCAGAACGCCGGGTCGGTGCGGAAGGCGGCGAGCAGGTCTCCGGCGCGGGACTGCTCGGCGAACGCCAGCGCGGTGTGGAACTCCTGGAACGAGCGGTGCTGGAAGCGGTACCGTCCCTCGGCGGTGCGGACGAGCAGGCGGCTGCGGTCGTGGATCTCGGCGAGGAGCCGTTCGCCATGGCCGGGCACGACCTCCTCGGCGACGCCGCGCAGCCGCTCCCAGCCGACGGACAGCCGGTCGTCCTCGCTTCCGAGGGAGCCGCTCATCTCCAGCGCGACGTGTTTGAGCACCGTGTGCTTGCCGTCGCGGTCGAACCTGCCGCGTTCGGTGTCGGGGACGCGGTTCATGAACTCGTCGCGGTCGAGCATGTGCGCGACGATCTCGCGGTAGAACGCGCCGCGCGACGCGGGAAGCGGCGCGGAGGGGTCGGCCGCGTGCAGCTCGACAAGGAGGTTGAGCAGCAGGGGGCTGCGGACGAGGTCCATCAGCGCGGGAATCCGCTGGATCTCGGTGAAGAGCGTCTCCGGCGGGTGGGTGGCGAGGCCGGGGCGGTCGGCGCGGACGCTCTCGGTCCACAGTTCGAGGAACTCCTGGACCGAGGCGTCGTCGAACGGTGGGATGGGCATCGCCTCGAATGCGTCGCCGACGGCCCCGGTGGAGACCGACAACCGGGAGGTGACGATGACGGCGTTGCCGCGGTCGGCGTGGCGGCGGCGGAAGTCGCGCAGCGCGGTGGAGACCTTCTGGTGCAGGCCGGGACCCACCTCGTCAAGGCCGTCGAAAAGGGCGAGGACGCGGCCTTTGTCGAGTTCCCTTTCCACGAACAGACGGGCCGGGTCGGTGCCGTCGGGCCTGCGGCGGCCGCACAGGTCGACGAACTGCGCGGCGAGCAGGCCGACGAGGTCGACGTCGGGCCCGGTGATCTCGTGGAGCGCGGCGTAGACCGGGACGCGCCCGCGCCTGCCGGAGTCGGCCGCCCAGTCGAGCAGCAGCCGTTTCAGCAGGACGCTTTTGCCCGCGCCCGCCTCACCGAGGACGAGGACCGCCTGTTTGGGGGTCAGGTCGGCGCGGTAGTCGCGGCGCAGGCCGTCGTCAAGGTAGCGGAATTCGACGTAGACGCCGTCGAGCAGGATGCGTTTGTTCTCGTTGAGGCGGTGTTCGCCGTACCAGGACAGCACTCGGGCGCGGTATTTGCGGAGCAGACGGCGGCGTCCGCCGATGGAGAACAGCGCGCGGACCAGCCGGGAAAGGCCGCCGAGTATGCGCTGGGACAGGCCGCCGAGCAGGGATTCGGCGAGGGACGACAGCAGGAACAGGACGACGAAGGCGAGAATGCCGCCGCCGAGGTACTGCGCGACGGATTCCGTCCAGGGGGCGTCCACGCCGTCATCGTAGACGAGTGATCCGCGATTATCCCGAAGTCAACGATCTTCCCGGAGATCGGCGGACAACGCGTTCAAGATCGCATTTGTCGGCGTCGCGGAAGTGGGTTCCGGCACCCGGAATTGTGGACCGCGGCCGCCTTTTCGGAGGGCCTTTACCGATGACGCTTCCGGCCCGCCGGTCGGCGGGCCAGAAGCGAACGTCAGGAGGTGCCGCGCGCGTTGTAGACGACGGCGTCCTCGCGGGAGCCATACTCCTTGAAGACGGCTATCGCCTCGTCAGGGGAGTCGCCGTAAGAGACCTCGATGCCACGGGCGGCGAACTGGGCGGCCCAGTCCTCCCGCATGGGCCCCTCGTCAAAGCCGGTGAGCTCCTCGAGCTCCGGGCCGTCCCCCGCGATGAGCAGACGGCGTACGCCCGACCACATGGCCGCGCCATAACACATGACGCAGGGCCGCCAGTTGACGACGAGCTCAAGGTCGGGCGTGCCGGGCGCGCCGAGGTCCCAGCGGCCCAGCCGGGTCTGCGCGAGGGATAGGGCGGTCACCTCCGCGTGCACGGAAGACAGGTCGGACGCCAGCACGACGTTCACACCGGCGGAGATGACGCGTCCGCTGACGCGCTCCACAACGAGGGCGGCGAAGGGCCCGCCCGTGTCCTCGCGGTGGTTGCGTGAGGCGAGCCGGTTGGTGAGCGTGAGCCTGTCGGCGTCGGACGGCAGGGTCTCCGGCACGTCGGCCATCTCCTCGAGGACCCAGTCGGGAAGGCGGGCGCCGAAGGATGTGGCGAGGGCGGAAACGTCCATGGGTTCTCCAGATGAGCGAGGGGTGGGTCAGGCGGTGAAGAAGTGGCTGAGGCCGAGGTCGCGCAGGCCGCGCCGGTAGGCGACCGAGCTGCGGTCGGCCGGGATGTTGACCTCGATGCGCGGGTCGAGCGGCAGGTTCTCCGGCCGCTGCGCCTCGACGATGCGCGCGTCCTCCTCGAAGACCGTCCGGTTGAAGTCGTAGACGCCCTGGACCGGCTGGTCGGTGTCGAAGTCCCGCGCGATGGGCGCGAACATCCGGGTCATCCGGGCCGAGACGGGCGAGGCGGCGTTCATGATGTTGAGCCTGCCACCCCCGGGGAAGTGCACGACGAGGGTGGCGGTGAACGGCAGGTGCACGTCGAAGTGGCGCAGCCACCGGAACCCCTCGGGGGCCTTCGGCCCGCCGCGCGCGTAGTTGCTGACCGTGCTCCAGTAGTCGACCGAGAAGCCCTTCTCATGCCGTACCGGCGTGTACTCGGGCACCTCGGTGTTGCCGGGGTCGCCGAAGGACTCGAGGTGGACGAACCCGAAGTGGGCGACGTCGAGGAACCCTTCGAGCTGCCGTCCGGCGAACGCGGCGATGTCGATGTGCGGGCAGTTGATCTGCTGGAAGCCGGGCTCGTCCCAGTGCGCCATGCGCGGGATGTCCGGTTCGTCGCCGGTCGGGCGCAGACACGTCCAGACGAGCCCGTAACGCTCGACGGCCGGGTACGTCGCGAGGTGCATCCGTTCGGGGATTCGCGCGGTCGGGTGGGCGGGGATGCCGACGCATCTGCCGCCCTCGCCGAACCTGAGCCCGTGGTAGCCGCAGGCGATGGCGGTCCCGTCGCCGGTGCCCATGCTGAGCGGCAGGCCCCGGTGCGGGCACAGGTCGGGCGCGACGACGACCGAGCCGTTCGCCCGGTAGACGACGAGCCGCTCGTCAAGGAGGGTGACGGCCGTGGGCAGGTCGCCGATGTCGCGGGTGAGCGCGACGGGATACCAGTGCGCGGCGAGGATCGCCCAGTCGGCGGGGTCGAAGGTGCAGTCGCGGGGGAGCGACGCGATGGTCATCAGGACTCCGTTCGGGAGCGCGGGAGAAGGGGGGCGGCCAAGGCCCCCGGCCGGTACGCGGTCGCGTCCGGCGCGCGTGCTTCAGGCCCGGAGGGCCCGTGCCCGATGGCTCCCGTGCGCGACGCGCCCCCTCGTCCACGCGGTCCGGTGGACGAGCCGCCGCAGATCACCCGTTGCCCGCACCCGTCCCACCTCCGTCCGTGAACCGGAACATCCTGTCGGAAAGAAGGTGTCCCATTCCGGTGTCCGCGCTGTTCCGGTGCGGTTACGGATGGATTGCCCCTTCGCCTCCGAGGTCAACCCGCCGGGACCGCGACCACGGGCGCGCGCCGCTCCAGCGCGTGCGAGACGCCCGCGACGCCGAGCGCGAGCGCGGCGAGGACCGCGCCGACGGCGTTGGGCGCGGTGTAGCCGTGTCCCGCCGCGATGACGAGCCCGCCGAGCCAGGCGGCGAGTGCGTTGCCGAGGTTGAACGCGCCGATGTTGACCGCCGAGGCGAGGGTCGGCGCGCCCGAGGCGTGGTCGAGGACGCGCTTCTGCAGCGGCGGCACCGTCGCGAAGCCGAGCGCGCCGACCAGGACGAGCGTGACGGCGGCGGGCAGCGGTGAGCGCGCGGTGAAGGTGAACAGGGCGAGGACGAGCGTGAGCCCGCCCAACGACGTGTACAGCATCGGCATCAGCGCGCGGTCGGCGAACCTGCCTCCGACGAGGTTGCCCGCGACCATGCCGAGCCCGAGCAGGACGAGCAGCCAGGTGACGGACGACTCGGCGAATCCGGCCACCTCGGTCATCATCGGCGCGATGTAGGTGATCGCGGCGAAGACCCCGCCGAAGCCGAGCACGGTCATGGCCATCGCCAGGAGCACCTGGACGTCGCCGAGCGAGCGGATCTCGTGCCGCAGCCTGACGCCGCTCGGCGCGGGGATCTCCGGGACGAGCCGGGCGATCCCGACGAGCGCGACGACCCCGAGCAGGGCGACCGCCCCGAACGCGACGCGCCACCCGAGGGCGTGGCCGACGTACGTGCCGAGGGGGACGCCGACGACGTTGGCGACGGTGAGCCCGGTGAACATCGCGGCGATCGCCCCGGCCCGCCGCGAGGGCGCGACGAGTCCCGCCGCGACGACCGAGCCGATGCCGAAGAACGCGCCGTGGGTGAGCGAGGCCACGACGCGTCCGGCGAGCATCACCCCGAAGACTGGCGCGACGGCTGAGAGCGCGTTCCCCGCGATGAACAGGCCCATGAGCAGCATGAGCATCTTCTTGCGGGAGACGCGGGTGCCGAGCGCGGTCATGATCGGGGCCCCGGCCATGACGCCGAGGGCGTAGCCGGTGACGAGCCATCCGGCGACGGGGATGGAGACGCCGAACTCGGCGGCGGTGAGCGGGAGCAGCCCCATCATCACGAACTCGGTGGTGCCGATGGCGAACGCCCCGATGGCCAGGGCGAGGAGCGCGAGAGGCACGACGGCCCTCCTGATCACTTGCTTGAGAATGTAACCGTCGCCGACAATAGTTGCAGACGCCGGATACTTGCAAACGCTGGCTATCGGCTGGCCTTTGCTATCCTTGGCGGCATGACCGCCCCGAGCCCCGCCGCACAAGGACCAGCGACGGCCTCGCTCGCCCAGGGCTGGTGCGCGCTGTCCCTGCTGCACGGCAGGATCGAGGCGCACATCGAACGCGCCCTCGAGGCGGGGCACGGCCTGAGCGTCCGCGAGTTCTCCCTCCTCGACGTGCTCAGCCGCCAGCACGACGGCGAGGGCGGCCACCTCCAGATGAAGCAGGTCGCCGAGGCCGTCGTGCTCAGCCAGAGCGCCACGACACGCCTGGTCACCCGGCTGGAGAACCGGGGCCTGCTGGCCCGCTACCTGTGCCCGACCGACCGGCGCGGCATCTACACCGACGTCAGCCCCGAGGGCCGCGCGCTCCTCGAGGCGGCCCGCCCGACCAACGAACGCGCCCTGCGCGAGGCCCTCGCCGACGCCGCCGCCAAGCCCGAGCTCGCCCCGCTCGTCCACGCCCTCGCCGAGATCCCGTCCGGTTCCGACCCCGTCTGACGGTTCCCTCCAGAAACGCCCCCGACGTGCGAAGACGCCGGTCTCGCACCCCGAGACGGGCCCGGGCCCGCCGAACACGCGCTGGACAGACCGGGAGATCTCTGTCATCCTCGGCGACATGATCATGCGAAAGGGGCGTCACGCCCTCGTGAGATGACGGGATCGCAGCGACGGGATGTCGCGCTGATCCGTCAGGAATGGCTGGGCATGACGCTCTCGACGTCGCCCGCCGATCGTCCGGCCGCCGAAGCCGCCCTGTCCGGACTGTACGAAGAGGCGGGATTCGCCCCGCCGCGCTTCCACTGGGTCCCCTCACCGTTCGCCGCCCTGCACACCGCGCCACCCGGCCTCCGCGCGGCGACGCCGCCGGCGGAGCTGGGCTTCGACGCGTTGCCCGTGGTGGTGGCGCTGCGCGCCAGGATCGTGGACGTCAGGCTCGCCCTCGACCCGCTGATCCGCCCGGCCGGCGCGTACGCCGAGGTGCGCCGTGAGGTCGGCCTTCCGGTCGCGGCCTGTGCGACGGCGGTCCACCAGCCGGGCCTTGTCGACGCCTGGGAGACGCGGTTCAGGTCCACCGGGTGGTACGGGGCTCTGCGCGGCGACTGGGCGGCCGAGGCCGACGCCGCACGCCGCCGCTACGGCGTCGCCCTCCCAGAGGGGTCGAAGAGGTTCCTCGACCTGTGGAAGGCCGCCGCGGCGTCGGCGGGCCAATGGTGGCCGCGCGAGGACGTGTGCGTGGTCTCCGAGCGGCCGAGGGAGATCCACACCGAGCCGGACTCGCCGGACGGCCAGGTCCGCCTGCACCGCGCCGACGGCCCCGCCGTCAGGTACGCCGACGGCTGGTCGGCGCACGCCTGGCATGGCACGACCGTCCCGGAGTGGGTGGTGGAACGCCCGTCGGCCGCGCGGATCGCCCGGGAGCACAACGTCGAGATCCGGCGGTGCGCGATCGAGCGGATGGGCTGGGGCGCCTACCTCGACGAGGCGGGCCTCGCCCTCGTCGCGACCGCGCCCGATCCCGGCAATCCCGGCTTCGAGCTGCGGCTCTACGACACCGAACGCCGCAACACCCGGGTCCTGCTCGCGGTGAACGGCTCGGTCGAGCGCGACGGGCACCGCCGCCGCTACGGCCTGACCGTGCCTGGCCATCTCGCCGATCCCGTCGAGGCCGCGGCCTGGACCTACGGCCTGTCCGGCGACGTGTACGCCACCCTCTCCCGCCGGACCTGAGGCCCGGCCAGAACCCCTCATGGTGATGCGCATGAACGTGACACTTACCGACCTCTGCCACCAGACCGGCCTCGTCCCGCTCGACCACCTGGAGTTCGACGTCGCGATCCCCGTGGTCGACGGCCTCCAGGCCCAAGGCGACCTCATCGTCGTCCCGCTGCCCCTGCTGGCCGGACGCGTCGGCGCGCACAGCGCCGCGCGCTGGACCGACGTCCCGCCCGAGGGGGCCGTGCTGCTGCGCGGCGAGGACGGCGGCAACCCGCACACCCTCGTCGCCGACCCCGGGACCTGCCGCTGGACGCTCGACGTGTTCGACCTCGACCGGCTCGCGCTGGGGGTCTTCGAGGCGACCGCCCCGGTGTACCTGCTGCACCCCGAGCACGGCGGCTCAGGATGCGCGCCCGGCGCTTACGCGGTGCGGCGGCAGCGCGAGATGTCGGGCCTGCGGGCCAGGCTCGTCGCGGACTGAGAGAGCGAGAGCCCGCCGGGGTCCCCCGGCGGGCTCATAGACGACCTCGCGCGGCACGGGGGCCGCGCGAGGTCACCCGAGGAGACGGCGTGCGGAGCGGACCACCGCCTCGTCGATCAGCCGGCCCTCGGCGTCCACGCAGACGCCGGAGCCGGAAGCCAGCGCCGCTTCATAGCGCGCCAGCACGTCCTTGGCCTTCGCGACGGCCTCGGCCGACGGCGTGAATACCTCGTTCACCACCGGGATCTGGGCCGGGTGGATGCAGGCGCGTCCCCAGAACCCGAGCCGCCGCAGCGCCTCGGTGGACGCCCGCAGCCCGGCGAGATCGCGGAAGTTGACGCTGACGGGCGCGATCGGCGCGGCGATCCGCGCCGCCGCGCTCGCCGCGACGACCTGGGAACGGCACCACAGCAGCTCAAGCCCGTCCGGGCCGGGCTCGACGCCGAGGTCAGCGGCGAGATCGGCCTCGCCGAGCTGGAGCCGCGTGACGCGCGGGGCGCGGGCCAGCTCACGCGCCCGGAAGACCGCCTCACCGGACTCCAGCAAAGGCACCACGCCCAGGGGAGCCACGGAACGCTCGGCCTCCAACGAGGTCAGCAGCGCGTCGAGCGCCACGAGGTCGTCCGGATCCTCCGCCTTCGCCACACAGACGCCCGCGACGCCCCGGGCGACAACAGCCTGGACGTCCTCATGGCCCTGTTCGCCCGGGTTGATGCGCACCCATACCGCAGGGCCAGGAACGCCCTCTTCGCGAGAAGCGAGCCAGGATGCGACGGTTTCCCGCGCCGCCTCCTTGCCCCCCTGCGGAACCGCGTCCTCAAGGTCGACGATCAGCTCGTCGGCCCCGCGCCCGAGCGCCTTGGCCAGCTTGTCGGGCGCGTCGCCGGGGACGTAGAGGGCCGAGCGTGCCGTCATCCGACGACGCCCTTGCCGCTGATGAGCGCCTTGGCGATGACCGTCCGCATGATGTCGTTGGTGCCCTCGCCGATGCTCATCAAGGGCGCGTCACGGTACAAACGCTCCACGACGAACTCCTTGGAGTACCCGTAGCCGCCGTGGACCTGCATCGACGTCAGCGCGCACTCGATCGCGGCCTCCGACGCGAAGGTCTTGGCCATGCCCGCCTCCATGTCGATCCGGTGGCCCGCGTCGGCCTGGGAGGCGGCCCAGTAGACGAGCAGCCGCGACGCCTGGACCTTGATCCCCATTTCGGCGATCTTGAGCTGGATCGCCTGGAAGTCGTGGATCGGCTTGCCGAACGCCTCGCGCTGCCCGGCGTAGGACAGCGCCTCGTCGTAGGCGGCCTGGGCGATGCCGAGGGAGCGCGCGGCGACGTTCACCCGTCCGATCTCCAGCCCGGAAAGGACCTGCTGCATGCCGCGTCCCTCGACGCCGCCGAGCAGGTTCTCCTTGGGCACCCGGCAGTCGGTGATGGTGATCTCACACGACTCGGTGCCCTTGTAGCCGAGCTTGGGCAGGTCGCGCGACACCTCGAAGCCGGGGGTGTCGGCGTCGATGAGCAGCACCGACATGCCCCTGTGCGCGGGCGACGCGGTCGGGTCGGTCTTCACCAGGACCGGCAGCGGGTCCGCGTACCGCGCGTTGGTGATCCACGTCTTCGCGCCGTTGACGACGTAGTGGTCGCCGTCCAGGCGCGCGGTGGTGGCGATGCCCTGCAGGTCGGTGCCCGCGCCCGGCTCGGTGAGGCCGATGCCGGTGCGGCGCTCGCCGGTCGCCAGCGCGGGCAGCAGCCGCGCCTTCTGCTCCTCGGTGCCGTGCTTGGCGATCATCCAGCAGGCCAGGGAGTGGCTGCCGAGGATGCCCGCGATGCCCATCCACGCCTTGGAGATCTCCTCGAAGACCAGCGCGAACGACACCATGTCGACGCCGAGGCCGCCGTACTCCTCGGGCACGGTCAGCCCGAACAGCCCGAGCTGCTTCATGCCCTCGACGATCTCGGTGGGGTAGCGGCCCGTGGCCTCCCACTCCATCGCCACCGGGCGGATCTCCTTGTTGGCGAAGTCGCGCAGGGTGTCGCGGAAGAGCTTCTGCTCCTCCGAAAGGGAGAAGTCCATCTAGTCCTCGGCTTTCTGGTCCGCGCCGGACGCGGCGGGACGGAACACGGGAAGGTGACGGCCGTCGGGCAGCGCCCGCCAGGCGACCTTGACGGGGTCGTCGCACCGCCACACGCCGGGCTCCGCGCCTTCGAGCTGGGTGAGCAGGATCGGCCCCTCGGCGAGCCGCACGCGCGCGACGACATAGGGGGCCTGAAGGTCGGGCCTCGGGGAGCGGTGCACGACGGTGAACGCGTCGACCGTCGCGTCGCCGGACACGTCGACGAAGTCCAGGTCCGTGCCGCCGCAGCCGGTGCACAGCGCGCGCGGGTAGTGCTGGAGGCGTCCGCAGGCCGCGCAGCGCTGAACGGTCAGCCGACGCGCACGCGTCGCGTCCCACCACGGCTCGGTGATCTCGTCGGTGGGGATCTCCGGTGCGCTCATCGGTCGGCCCCCAGCAGGACTGTGGCGTGGGTGGAGAAGATGCCGCCCGTGCCGTGCGCGAGCGCGATCTCGGCGTCGGCGACCTGGCGGTCTCCGCACTCGCCGCGCAGCTGCCGGACCGCCTCGACCAGCAGCAGCAGCCCGAACATGCCGGGATGGTTGTAGGACAGGCCGCCGCCCGAGGTGTTGGTCGGCAGCGACCCGCCCGGCCGGGTCGCCCCGGACGCGACGAGCTCGCCGGCCTCGCCCGGCGCGCAGAACCCGAGCCCTTCGAGGGTGAGCAGCACGGTGATGGTGAAGGAGTCGTACAGCTGGAGGACGTCCACGTCGGACGGCGTGAGCCCCGCCATCGCGAACGCCGCCGCGCCGGACGCCACGGACCCCGGACGCAGCAGGTCGTCGGCCGCGATCATGCCCGCGTTCGTCGTGGACTCCCCGTACCCGAGGACCACGACGGGCGGCTTGGGCAGGTCGCGCGCCCGCTCCAGCGACGTCAGCACGACCGCGCCGCCCCCGTCGGTGACCAGGCAGCAGTCCGCCACGGTGAGCGGGGAGGAGATCGGCTTGGCGGCGAGCGCGTCCTCGACGGTCAACGGCCCGGCCCCGTAACGGAACGCCTTCGGGTTGAGCAGGGCCCACTCCCGTGCCGCGACGGCCACCTCGGCGAGCCACTCACGGTCGCCCTTGTAGGCGTGCAGGTACCGCTGCGCGGCCATCGCGTAGTACGACAGCGGGAACAGCGGCCCGTACGGGTCCTCGAACTGGGCCTGGGGAAGGTGCGACTCCTGCACCCCGCCCAGCGACCGCGACCTCGCCGAACGCTGGTTGGAGCCGTAGGAGATGACGACGGTCGAGCACTGCCCCGCCTCGATCGCCTGCGCGGCCCGCGCCACGTACATCTCGAACGCCGACCCGCCCGCGAACGTGGAGTCCGACCAGGCAGGGGCGATGCCGAGGTACTCGGCGAGCTGCGGCGTCGAGAACCGCGAGACGCCCGAGGTGGCGAGGCCGTCGACGTCGGCGAGGGTGAGCCCGGCGTCGGCCAGCGCGCGGGTGATCCCCTGCGTCTGGAGGGTGAGGATCGACTTGCCGGTCACCCCGAGGTCGGACTCGGCCGCCCCGACGATCGCGACGGTCATGCCCCGTCCCCGAACACCGCGGTCGGCACGACCTCGATCAGGAACTCGGGACGCAGCAGCGCCGAGCAGACCACGGAGGTGAGCGCGGGGGAGTCGCCGAAGTACTTGCGGCGGATCTCGGCGATCTCCGGGTAACGCTCGACGGCGTCGGGGGTGATGTACTCCACGAGCCGCGTCACCGAGCCGTAAGGCAGGTCCTCGCCCAGGCCCGCCTCGCGCAGCACAGCGGCGATGCTCGCGTACGTGTACTCGGCTTGCGCGAGGAGGTCGCCTTCGAAGATCGCCTTCTGGGTGGCGGGCTCCAGCGACCCGAACCCCGACATGAACAGGGTCCGCCCGTTCGACAGGCCGGGCTTGTACGTCAGCGTCGCGTACCGCTTCCAGCCGGGGTTCACCGCCTTGAACGGGGTCGTCGTGGCGATCGCGTCGAGCGAGACCATCGCGCCGGGCACCACGGCCTGGTCGATGACGATCCCGGCCGCGCCCGGGTGCACCGGCTTGCCGTCGCTTCCGGTGCCGCCGAGCAGCTCCTTGCGGGGACGGCCGCAGCGCGGGTACTGCGCGCGGGTGGCGCGCGCTGTGTAGTCGGTCGTCTGGACGAGCGCGTCGAGACCGAGCCCCGCCGCCTTCAGCAGCTCGCCGGTCTTCTCCAGGGTGTGGCGGTACTGCTCGCGGAAGTCGTCGGCGTGCACGATCGCGGTGCCGTCGTGCGGGTGGACGCTCGGCAGGTAGACGATGTCGTCGGCGATCCGTACCGTGCCCCGGTGGAAGCCGTGGTCGGGGTGCGCCTCGACCAGCGTGCCGCCGCCCGGGAACGCGGTGAGCTCCACCGCGAGGGTCGCGCCCTCCTCCGGCAGCGCCTCAACGCCGACGGTCGCGACGGGCACCCGCTGCCCGGCGAGGGCCGCCTCCCGCGCGGCCGCGACCTCGGCGTACCCGTCGAGGGCAGCGCCGGTGGCGTACTCCACCACGTACACGACGTCGGACGGGCCGAGGCCCGCGTCGGCGAGGGCCGCGAACGCGCCAGCGTATGCCTCGGCGACGCCGCCCGCGACCGCGGACAGCCGGGTGGTGCTAGAGCTCATGGTTCTCCAATGCGCTGATGAGGGCGGCCGGGGACGCCGCGTCGGCAAGGCTGAGGATCACGTCGGAGAGCGCCGGGCCGCCGGGCCCGAGGTTGGCCAGGGCCTTGGCGCGCACGAGCGCGTCGATCGCGGGGTCGTCGGGGCCGCCGCCGCTGCGCGCGACCTCGCCCGTGACGGTCGCGCCGGATTCGAGCCGGACGACGACGCGTCCCGGCTGGTCGGCGGCGACGCCGGGGAAGTCGACGACCTCGGTGCGCACTTTCGCGGCGAGCGCGCGCAGCTCGGGCCGCTCGATCCGGTCGTAGGTCGCGACGGTGACCTCGCCGTCGGTCAGCATCGCCGCGACGCTCCACGGGAGGCTGAACTTCGCGTCATAGGACGTGCGCGGCGACTCCTTGCCGGGGCCGCAGACGATCTTCGCGGCGTCCGGGTGCGCCCGGACGGCGATCTCCACGACGCCGTCGAGCGGCACGCCCGCGTTGCGCGCCGCGCGGGCGGCGTCGAGCTGGGCGTGCATGAGCTGGCAGGCGGGATACGGCTTGACGGTGATCCGCGCGGCCTCCCAGCGGGTGCCGAGGCCGTCGAGGATCGCGGCGCGGTCGGCGTCGCGGCGGGCCAGCGCGCGGTACACGCCGTACTCGCCCTCGAAGACCGTCGCGGGGCCGGTGGCCCCTGCGCTCGCGAGGGCGGCGGCGGTGAGGCCGTCGGAGGCGGCGAAGCCCGGGTGCAGCTGCTTGGTGGAGCTGCCGGTGTTGAGGAATTCGAGCAGGCCGCCCGCGCGGCTGCCCGCGATGCCGAGCGCGTTCACCGTCTGCTCGACGGTCAGGCCGCGCAGCCGGGCGGCGGTGAGCGCGGCGGCGAACACCCCGCACGCCTCGGTGGCGTGCAGGCCGACCGCGTGGAAGCCGTGCGGGGCCGCCGCGCCGAGCCGGCAGATCGTCTCAAGGCCGACCACCAGGGCGGTGACGGCCTCCGCGCCGGACACCCCGGCGGACTCGGCGAGCACGACCGGGACGACGGGCGCGGAGGCGTGCACGAGGCCGCCCGCGTGGGTGTCGTCGAAGTCGAGCGCGTGGATGAGGACGCCGTTGGCCAGCGCGGCGGCGGGCCGGGAGACCCGGGTACGGCCGCCGAGGATCAGCGCGTCGCCTGGCCCCATCGCCTCGGCCGTGCGGACGGCGGCGTCGGCCGCGCCCGCGCGGGCCCCGGCGAACGCGTCGCCGACGGCGTCGAGCAGATGCCGCAGCGCCGCGCGCCGGACGGTCTCGGGCACGTCCTCGGGCCTGAGGCGCAGGGCCCGGGCGGCGAGTTCCTCGGCGATCGTGCTCATGCGGGCGTCCCGAACGCGCCGTCGCCGGTCAGTTCGGCGATCCGCGCGGGGGAGTAGCCGAGCAGCCCGGCCAGGACCTCGTCCTGGTGCTCCCCGCGCTGCGGCGCGCGCACGTACTCGGGCTTGTCCCACCCGACCCGCACGGGCGAGGCGAGGTTCTTCAGGGTGCCGTAGCGCGGGTGCTCGGTCTCCACGATGAGGTCGCGCGCGACGGTGTGCTCCTCGGCGAGCGCCTCGGACACGTCGTTGATCGGCCCGCACGGGATCGCGGCCGCCGTCATCGGCTCAAGCCACTGCGCGACGGTCCGGGTCGCGATGATCTTCTCAAGCTCGGGGAGCAGCACGTCGGCGTTGCGCTGCCGGTCGGCGAAGGTCGCGAACCTGGCGTCCTCGGCGAGGTCGGGACGGCCCAGCACGACGGTCAGCCGCTCCCAGAACTTCTGCTTGGCGCAGCCGACGACGATCCAGCCGTCGGCCGCCTCGAACGCCTGGAACGGCACGAGCGACGGGTGCGCCGAGTGCCGGGTGCGAATCGGGGTGAACCCGGCGTTCAGGTGCCAGGTGCCCGGATAGGTGAGCATCGAGATCGCCGTGTCGTACAGGGACACGTCGCAGTCCATGCCGACGCCGTCGCGCCGCGCGGCGTGCAGCGCCGTCAGCAGGGACAGGGCGGCGACGTACCCGCCCGTGTAGTCCACGAGCGACAGGCCCGACTTGGTGGGCGGCCCGTCCGGTTCGCCGGTGATGTCCATCCAGCCCGCGAGGCCCTGGAGGATGTAGTCGTATCCGGGCTGCTTCGCGCGCGGACCCGTCATCCCGAAGCCGGTCAGCGAGCAGCAGACGATCTTCGGGTTGAGGTGCTTGAGGTCGTCGTAGGTGATCCGCAGCTTCTTGGGGACGTCGCCGCGCAGGTTGGAGTAGACCGCGTCCGCGCCGCGCACCAGGTCCTCGAACACCGCGCGGCCAGAAGGTGTCGCCATGTCGAGCGAGATCGACTTCTTGTTCCGGTTGAAGGTCTCGTAGAAGATCGAGTCCTCTTCCTCGGCGTACGGCGGCACGTAACGTCCGACGTCCCCACCCGTGCGCGGGTCCTCGATCTTGATGATCTCCGCGCCCTGGTCGGCGAGGTGCAGCGACCCGAACGGTCCCGCGCCGTACTGCTCGAGGGAGATGATCCTGACGTCCTCCAGCGGCTTCACGACAGCTCCCTGATCAGTTCGATGATGCGGGCCTGGGCGGCCCTGATGTCGGCGGCGTCGATCCCGTGGGTCGGCGGGGTGAGCTTGACGGAGTCGGCGAGGCCCGCGTAGGCCGAGACCCGCTCCGCGACCTCGTCCAGCGTGCCCGTCAGGGTAAGGGCGTCGGTCATCCGGTCGGAGACGGCGGGGGCGAGGAAGTCCGCGCCCGCGCCCGCGCGGAACGCCTCGATCACCTTGTCCTGGTCGTCGGCGAGGCCGTGGAAGGCGAAGAACTCGGCGTAGGTGCGCACCGAGGCGTAGAACCCTGCGGTCCCGGCGGCCCTGCCGCGCGCTACCGCCTTGTCGCCGTCTATCGAGCAGGCGGCCGAGACGACGACGTCGAGGGAGGCGCGGTCACGGCCCGCCTTCGCCAGGCCCTCCTCCAGCGGGGGAAGTGACCGCTCGGCGAGCCAGGACGGCGAGCACAGCTCGTGCGAGATCCACCCGTCGCCGATCTCGCCGGCCAGCCGCGTCATGGCCGGGCCCATCGCGGCGAGGTAGACCGGGATCTCCTTGCGCGCCTGCGGGTAGGGCCGCTGGTAGCCCCTGATCCTGACGGGTTCGTGCTCGCCGTCCAGCGCGATCGGCTCACCGTCCCCGGCGCGCGCGACGATGTGCCGGACCGCCGCGACGGTCTCGCGCAGATGCGTCACCGGCTTGCCCCAGCGGGCGTTGTGCCAGTCCTCGTTCAGCCGCTTGACGCCGGTGCCGAGCCCGAGCACAAAACGCCCGCCCGACATCTCGTCAAGGTCCATCGCCTCGAGCGCGGTCACCATCGGGCTGCGGGTGAAGGCGAGCGCGATCGCGGTCCCCACCCTGGCCCGTGACGTGCCCGCCGCCAGAGCCGCCGCCGAGACCGTCGCGCTGCGGTGCAGCTCGGGCACCCACAGCGTGGTCGCCCCGGCCTCCTCGGCCGCCCGGCCCGCCGCGACGAGCTCCGTGAGGGTCTCCCCCCACGGGCCGAAGGTGATCTTGAGCTTGCTCACGCGGACGCCTCGGGAAGGGTCATCTCCCCGGTCTTGGCGACGGGGAAGTACCCCTTGTCGTTCTGTGCGCCCTTCTTGTAGATCATCACAGAGCGGGTCCAGGAGACGACCTCGTCGCCGTCCTGGTTCAGGCCGCGTGTCTTGCAGGTGAGGATGCCCGCGTAAGGCCGCGACTTGGACTCGCGCTTGTCCAGCACGATCGACTCCGAGTAGAGGGTGTCGCCGACGAACACCGGGTGGGTGAGCTTGATGTCGGTCCAGCCGAGGTTGAGCAGCGCGGTCTGCGACATGTCGATCACCGACAGGCCGAGCACCATCGCGACGGTCAGCCCGGAGTTGACGATGATCTTGCCGTAGGGGGCGCGGGCGGCGAAGTCGGCGTTGAAGTGGTTCTGGTTGGTGTTCAGGGTGAGCAGCGTGAACCAGGTGTTGTCGGCCTCGTTGATCGTCCTGCCGAACGGGTGCTGGTAGACGTCGCCGATGACGAAGTCCTCGTAGTACTTGCCGATACCGGCCTCGTGAACGGTCACCGCGACTCCTCCTGCTGGCTAAAACGTCAGACCTTTACCCAGAAGACTAAAGGTCTGACGTATTCGGGTTCAAGTCCCGGGGTTCAGCGCGCTGCCGGGCCGTCCGGGACGCCGAGCAGGACGCGCGCGTGCGCGGGGGCCGCCGCCACCCGGGCCGCCGCCCCGTCCGGCCCGACGACGACCACACGCTGTTCGAGCACCAGATAGTCTTCGCCGACCTCGGTCACCGTGCCCTCGCACCGGACGGTCTCCTCGGCGAACACCAGCGCCTTGAAGGTGAAGTCAAGCTTGTGCACGAACGACTGGGGACCCAGCCAGTCCTGGATCTGCTCCACCAGCAGCGCCCCGAACACCTGCCCGTCCACGACCGGGCCGGGGACCTGCGCCTTCTTCACGTACTCGGGGTCGTAGTGCAGCCGGTACCAGTCCCATGTCGCGCCCGCGTAGGCGACCATGTCCGCGAGGCCGATCTTGCGCTCGAGCGGCGGAACCGTCTCCCCGACCGTGTGCGTGCCCGCCTCGCTCACCGGCTTCCCTCCAGCTCCACGAAGATGATCGTCTCCTCGTTCTCGGCGAGGAGGCCGCCGTTCTGGTCGGTGTAGGTCGCCTTGGAGGAGATGATCAGCATCTCCGCGCCCGACCGCGTCGTCTTGCCGGTGACGTCGGTGATCTCCCACGTCGCGGTGACGACGTCGGCGGGGCGCAGGCGGCGGTGGAAGGTGTAGGAGTTCCCGCCGCGCACCTTGCGGGTGCCGGGGATCTCGATGCCCCACTCGTGCCCGGCGTACCCGTCGGGCGGGATCGGCAGGTTGGCGTACTGGTTGGTCTCGCAGATCAGGGTCGGCGGCGCGGTGACGCCGTCAAGGCCCTGCGCGCGGGCGTAGTCGGGGTCGGAGTACAGCGGGTTGTGGTCGCCGATCGCGATGCCGAAGTACCGGCCCGCCGCGCCGCCGAACTCCTCCGGCGCGGTGTAGACCCGCTTGCTTCCGACGAGCGCCCGGACCTCATCGGTCAGGAGTTTCATGCCTCGTCCCTAGGGAGATGGAGAGCCGTCCGACGGTTAATGTCAGACATATCGCGGAGTCTAGGGGAGGGGCCGGGGCGCGGGTCAAGCCCGCCACTACTGTCGGTAGGCCCCGCGGATGTTGCCGAGGTGCTCGCGCATCGCCGCGCTCGCGCCGGGGCCGTCGCCCGCCGCGATCCGGTCGATGATCAGCTGGTGGTCGTCGTCCACCCGGCTCCAGAACTCGGGCTGCTCCGGCTTGAGGAAGCGGGTGCGCAGCACGTGGAACACCGGCTCGGTCATGATCGTCAGCAGCCCGTTGCCGGTCGCGTCCATGACCACGTCGTGGAAGTTGCGGTGCTCGCGGAACTTCATGCTCCGGCCCCGGGTGCGCTTCTCCCGCTCCATCGCCGCGGTCAGCGCCTCGAGGTGCCGGTCCTCGCGGCGCTCGGCCGCCAGCGCCGCGGCGGGGACCTCGAGCAGCTCACGCGCCTCGAGGATCGCCGCGAGGGGCAGGTCGGCGGACCCGGACATCAGGCCGAGCCCGACCTCGAGGTAGTCGCTGATCTGGTCGGGCGCGATCCGGCAGACGAACGTGCCGCCCGTCGTGCCGCGCGCGGTGCGGACCAGGCCCTGGGAGGTCAGGACGCGCAGCGCCTCGCGGACCGTGCTGCGGCTGACGCCGAAGTTCCCGCCGATCTCGCTCTCGGGCGGCAGCCTGTCGCCGGGCGCGAGGGAGCCGTCGAGGATGAGGTCGCGCAGCTGGTCGGCCACCTGCTGGTAGGCGGGCCGCAGCCGGGTCACCGGCAGTGACGGGGCCGCGCCGTCCTCGTTCTGTCTCGCCATCCTTCGACCCCGTCCCGCTCGCAAAGGTCAGACGTTGAAACTACCACGGTAAAACTCCGATGTATTCCGGCCAGGGACGCGCTGCCGAAAGGGGGAGGGCGACGCCGATGAGCGGGAAGGGGCAGGGTATGACCTGTGTGATCAGCGCGTCCTCCTCCGGGAACCGGACAGAACGCCTGATCGTTGTATCCCGTGATCCCGTACGAACACAGAGAGCCACCTTGGACCCCGACCATACCCACCGCACGACCACCGGCGCGGGCCGATCCCGCGCCACCCGATCCGGTAGCGCCGCCAGAAAGAGGCCGGTCGACCGATGATCACCGTGCTCTCCCTGCTGCTCGGCGTCGCCGTGGTCCTCGCGATCACCGCCCTGACCGGCTACTTCGTGGCCCAGGAATTCGCCTTCATGTCCGTGGACCGCTCCAGGCTCCACGCCCGCGCCGACGCCGGAGACAAGGCCGCCGCGCGCACCCTGAAGGTCACCGGCCGCACCTCGTTCATGCTCTCGGGCGCGCAGCTCGGCATCACCGTGACGGGACTGCTCGTCGGTTATGTCGCCGAGCCCCTGATCGGCCGCGCGTTCGGCGAGCTCCTCGGCGGCACCGGCGTGCCGAAGGGCGCGGGCGTCGCGATCGGCACGGTGCTCGCGCTCGCCTTCTCCACGCTCGTGCAGATGGTCTTCGGCGAGCTGTTCCCCAAGAACCTCGCGATCGCCAGGCCGGAGCCCGTCGCCAAGTGGCTCGCCGCCTCGACGCTGGTGTACCTCAAGGCGTTCGGCTGGCTCGTCCACGTGTTCGACGCGGCCTCCAACCTGCTGCTGCGCACGCTGCGGATCGAGCCGGTCCACGACGTGGAGCACTCCGCGACGGCACGCGACCTGGCCCACATCGTCAAGGACTCGCGGCGCAGCGGCGACCTGCCGCCCGACCTGTCGATCCTGCTCGACCGGATCCTCGACTTCCCGCACCGCGACGTCGAGCACGCCATGATCCCCCGCTCGCGGGTCGACGTGGTGGAGACCGACGAGACCATCGCCGACGTCCGCTCGCGGATGGCCACCGGCCACTCCCGCTACCCCGTCCTTGATGACGACGACCACGTCGTCGGCGTCATCCACCTTGACGACGTGCTCGCCGCGCCGGACAACGCGCTGCCCGCCACGTCGATCATGCGTTCCGCGACGGTCCTGGCCACCCTCACCCCGCTCCCGGCGGCCCTGGACCACATGACGGCCGAGCGCGCCCAGCTCGCCTGCGCCATCGACGAGTTCGGCGGCTTCGCGGGCATCCTCACCCTCGAGGACCTGTCCGAGGAGCTGGTCGGCGAGATCACCGACGAGCACGACGTGGACGAGGAGGCGTCGGCGACGGCCTCGGGCGACGCCTGGATCATCCCCGGCGACTTCCACATCGACGAGGTCGAGCGGACCATCGACCACCGCCTTCCCGAGGGCGACTACGAGACCATCGCGGGCCTCGTCATCGCCGCGCACGGCGGCCTGCCGGAGACCGGAGCCAAGATCGACATCGAGCTGCCCGCCGACCCCGCCGACCTCGCCAGGACCGACGAGCCGCCCACCCGCTGGGTGCACGTCGAGGTCCTGGAGATCGACAACCATGTGCCGTCGTCCATCCGCCTCGAGGTCAACGAGCCGGACGAACCCCATGAGGCGGACGAGTCGGTCGAGGCCGTCAGGGAAGGGAGGGACGCGTGACCGGCAACCCGTGGCTCGTCGCGCTGGTCACCGTCGTGATCATCGCGCTGAGCGCGTTCTTCGTCGCCGTCGAGTTCGCGCTGATCGCCGCGAGGCGGCACCGGCTCGAGGACGCCGCGCAGACCAGCAGGTCGGCGCGGGCCGCGCTGCGCAGCGCCTCGGAGCTGACGGTCCTGCTCGCCGGCTCCCAGCTCGGCATCACCATCTGCACGCTCGCGCTCGGCGCGATCACCAAGCCCGCGGTGCACCACTGGCTCACCCCGGTGTTCGAGCACTGGGGCGCGCCGCTGTGGGTCGCCGATGCCGCCGGGTTCGTCCTCGCGCTGGTGATCGTGACGTTCCTGCACCTGGTGATCGGCGAGATGGCCCCCAAGTCGTGGGCGATCGCGCACCCGGAGAAGTCGGCGACGCTGCTCGCGCTGCCGATGCGCGGCTTCATGTGGCTGACCAGGCCGCTGCTGAAGGCGCTCAACGGCCTCGCCAACAGGTGCCTGCACCTCGTCGGGGTCGACCCGGCCGACCAGGTCGGCGCGGGCCAGGACCCCGCCGCGCTGCGCCATCTCGTGGAGCACTCGGCGAACGTCGGCGCGCTCGACCCCAGCTACTCCTCGCAGTTCTCCGGCGCGATCGACCTGCAGAACCTGCGGATGGGCGAGCTGGTCAGGCCCGGCGTCAGCCCGACGTCGGTCGGGCCGGACGCCACGGTCGCCGACGTGCAGGAGATGAGCCGCCGCTCGGGCCATCTGCGCATCCTCGTGCCCGGCCCTGGCGCGGACTGGGGGGTCGTGCACGTGCGCGACACCCTCGTCTCACCCGCCGACGCCCCCATCGCCCCGCTGGTCCGTCCGGCCCACGCGATCGACGCGGCGACCCCCGTCTACGCGGCCCTCACCCAGATGCGGGAGACCGCCAACCAGCTCGTGCTGGTGACCGAGGGCGGTGAGGTCGCCGGGGTCGTCACGATCACCGACATCCTGCGCCGCCTGAACCCCCGTCAGGGAGGGGCCTTGACCACGGCATGACGCCCCGGGGGTAGGGGTGGGGCATGGCTTCTGTCACCGGCCGCGAATGGCGGCTCATGCGTCGGCCCGTCGGAACCCCGGTGCCCGAGGACTTCGCCCTGACCGAGGTCGAGGTCCCCGAGCCCGGGGGCGGGCAGGTGCTCGTCCGGAACCTCTTCCTGTCAGTCGACCCTTACATGCGGGGGCGGATGTCGGACGCCAAGTCCTACGCCGCCCCCTACGAGCTCGGCGAGCCCATGACGGGCGGGGCGATCGGCGAGGTGATCGCCAGCGAGGCCGACGGCCTCGCGCGCGGCGACCTGGTGCGGCACATGCTCGGCTGGCGCGAATACGCGCTGCTCGAGGCGGGGGAGGCGTCGCAGTTCCAGCCCGCCGAGGGCGTCCCGCTGAGCGCCTACCTCGGCGTCCTCGGCATGACGGGTCTGACCGCGTATGCCGGGTTGATGCGGATCGCGGGCCTGCGCCCCGGCGACCGGGTCTTCGTGTCCGGCGCGGCGGGCGCGGTCGGCAGCACCGCGGGCCAGATCGCCAGGATCAAGGGCGCGGGGCTCGTGGTCGGCTCGGCGGGCAGCCGGGAGAAGGTCGCGTGGGTGCGCGACGAACTCGGCTTCGACACGGCCTTCAACTACAAGGACGCCCCGGTGGACGAGCAGCTCGCCAAGGCCGCCCCCGAGGGTATCGACGTCTACTTCGACAACGTCGGCGGCGACCACCTCCAGGCCGCGCTCGGCGCGCTCCGCCTGAAGGGCAGGATCGCGATCTGCGGCATGATCTCCCGCTACAACGACACCGAGCCCGCCCCCGGCCCCAACAACCTCTCCCGCCTCATCCAGACCCGAGGCCGGATCGAGGGCTTCCTGGTCGGCGACCACGCCGACCTCGCGGGCGAGTTCCACCGCGACATGGCCCCCAAGGTAGCCTCCGGCGAACTTAAGTACCGCGAAACCTTCACCACCGGCATCGACTCCGCCCTCGACGCCTTCCTGGGCATCCTCAAGGGCGACAACACCGGCAAAATGCTAGTCCGCCTGACCGACACCACCTAAAGCCCCCTGTGAGGCGCGTCCTCCCCGGCGGGTCAGTCGCCCGGAAGGACGCGCCGGGACGACCCCGGCGACGAACGAGTCGCGCCACTCCATCACCGAGGCCGTGGCCTCTCCGCCCGCGTCGCGGCGGTGTCGGGCCCCCGGTCCGCACATGTCGGGTGTGCGGCGGGCGGGGGCTCTTCCCAAAAAGTAGGGACGCGGCGGTTGGCCGTCAACGGCAGGGCCGCAAAGGAATGTCCGGAAAGTGACGTTAGGCATGGGTTTGGGCCCGGGGTGCGCGCGTGGCGGGCCCGGGCCCAGGGTGGACGGCTAGGTGCTTACGGTGAAGTTGTTGAAGAGGAGGAGGGCCAGGCCGAGGGCCAGGAGGATGTTGACGACGGTGGCGGAGGCGAAGACGATGACGGGGCGCCAGCCGGCTTCCTTGAGGGCGCTGACGCGGAACTCGAGGCCGATGCTGACGAAGGCGAGGATGAGGAACCAGACGCGCAGGTCGTTGACGACGCCGATGGTCGCCTTGCCGTCGGCGGAGGAGACGGTGGTGAGGAACCAGGTCGCGACGGCGGAGGCGAGGATGAAGCCGAGGACGAACTTCGGGAACCGCTGCCAGAACGCGCCGAGGGTCGGACGCGGTGCGTCGGGGGTCTTCTCGATCTTGAACGCGAACCAGGCGGTGAGCGCGATGACGACGACGCCGATGAGCGCGTTCTGGGTGACCTTGACGATCGTGGCGATCTCCAGGGCCTCGTCACCGGCGAGCGCGCCCGCCGCGGTGACCGCGGCCGTCGTGTCGATGTTGCCGCCGATCCACGCGCCCGCGACGGCGTCGGACAGCCCGAACGCCGAGGCGAGGGCGGGCAGGATGAAGATCGAGGGCAGCGCGAACGCGATGACGAGGCTCGCGCTGTAGGCGAGCTGTTCGCGCCGCGCCTGGACGGCCCCGGCCGCGGCGATCGCGGCGCTCACGCCGCAGATCGACACCGCCGCCGACAGCAGCGCGCGCAGCTTGTCGTCGAGGCCGAGCTTGCCGCCGAGCCACCAGGTGAACAGGAACACCGCGCTGATGAGCACGATGCCCTGGATGATGGCGGGCCCGGCGGCGGTGACGATGACCTTCAGGTTGATCGACGCGCCGAGCAGCACGAGGCCGGTCTTGATCAGGAACTCGGTGCGGAAGCCGCCCGAGAGCCTGTCGCGCACGCCGGTGACGGTGAGGATCGCGTTGCCCGCGAGGCCGAGCAGGATCGCGTAGATGGGGTACTCGATGGCCGAGGCGAGGTCGGAGCCGGAGAACCACTCGGGGACCTTCGTCTCCAGCAGCCGCGTGATCGAGCCGAGGATCAGGACGACGAGGAAGCCGAGCAGGCCCCACAGCAGGGCGCGTTCGGTCTTGGGCGCGGGGGCGGGGCTGACCGCCTGCTGGTCGGTGCTCATCAGGGCACCAGCCCGACGGGGATGATCCCGGTCAGCGCGAGCGCGAGCAGGACGAGGCCGAGCGCGGTCGCGGCCCAGTCCTCGTTGAAGGCCGTCTTGGTCTCGGTCTCGGTCTCCGTGGTGGTGGGCGGGGGTGCCGCCGTCGGCTTTTCGGGGTCGCTCATCGCGGATCGCCTTTCCACGGCAGTGCCGTCTAGGTTTCCCGGGCGTCCCCCGAACGCGCCCGTCAGGTATCCGCGATGATCCCTCCGAATCCATATGAACTCAATAGGAAATATCGAGATCTTGCGATTTTCTCGGTAACACCGGGTGAGTGAACCGGTTCAGATGGTGAGACCCGCCCTAGGCGGCCGCGAACGCCTCAAGACGCGCGGCGGCGTCAAGCCACGCTGTCTGCGACGTCGCAGGGAAGTACCGCTCAAGCGGCTGGGTCTCGGCGATGAGGGACCGCAGCGACGGCAGGTCGGGGATCAGCCCGAGCGCGCGCGCCTGCATGCCGATGTTGCCGAGCGCGGTCGCCTCGGCCGGGCCCGCGACGACGGGAAGGCCGGTCGCGTCGGCGGTGAGCTGGCACAGCAGCGCGTTGCGCGACCCGCCCCCGACGAGGTGCACCGCGTCGATCCTGCGTCCCGAAAGCTCGGCCGCCTCCCGCAGCACCGCCCGGTGCGCGAGCGCGAGGCTGTCCATGATGCAGCGGACGGTCTCGGCCCGAGTGCCGGGGACCGTCTGCCCGGTCCGCGAGCAGTACGCGGCGATCCGCGCGGGCATGTCGCCGGGCGGCATGAACGACGGGTCGTTGGGGTCCACGACGCTGCGCGGCCCGGGCACCTCGGCGGCCGCCGCGAGCAGCGCGGGCAGCTCGGCCGACGGCATCCCCCACGCGCGCATCGACTCCGACACCAGCCACATGCCCATGACGTTGCGCAGGTACCTGACGGTCCCGTCCACGCCCGCCTCGTTGGTGAAGTTCGCCGCGCGGCTCGCCTCGGTGAGGATCGGCGCGGGCAGCTCGACCCCGGCCAGCGACCAGGTGCCGCAGGAGATGTAGGCGAAGTTCTCGTCCGCGGCCGGAACCGCCGCGACCGCCGACGCGGTGTCGTGCGACGCCACAGCCGTCAGCGGCACCCCGGGAAGCCCTGTCGACGCCTTCAGCAGCCCCGACGGCGTCCCCGGCTGACGCAGCCCGGGAAGCAGCCCGGACGGCAGCCCGACCGCTCCGGCGACCTCGGCGGACCAGGCACCGGTGCTCGCGTCGTACAGGCCGGTGGTCGAGGCGTTGGTGACCTCCGCGCCGCGCTCCCCGGTCAGCCAGTAGGCGAGCAGGTCGGGGATGAGCAGCAGCGTCTCTGCCCGGTCGAGGAACCGTTCGGCGGCCAGCTGGTAGAGCGTGTTGAACGGCAGGAACTGCAGCCCGTTGACCGCGTACAGCCGCTCGGGCGGCAGCTTGGCGTGGACGTCGTCGATGACGGCCTCGGTCCGGTCGTCCCGGTAGTGCACGGGGTTGCCCAGCAGCGCCCCTGAGGAGTCGAGCAGCCCGTAGTCCACCGCCCACGTGTCGATCCCGACCGACGCCACGTCTTCACCGGCGAGCGCGAGCCCGTCGAGGACGTCGCGGTACAGCGCGAGGATGTCCCAGTGCAGGGTCCCGGCGACCTCGACGGGCCGGTTGGGGAACCTGTGCGCCTCGGTCAGGTCGAGCAGGCCGTCGCCCACCCGCGCGGTGATGACGCGGCCGCTGGACGCGCCAAGGTCGACGGCGGCGATACGCGCGGTCATACGACGAACACCTCCAGGGTGCGGGGTCCGTGGACGCCCTCGACGCGGGACAGTTCGATGTCGCTCGTCGCGGAGGGGCCCGAGATGAAGGTGAGGGGACGGGTGATGACGAGCCGGGCGACCGCCTCGGGCACGTCGGCGGCGACCTGGTCGGCGCGCACGACGACGAGGTGGTGGTCGGGCACGAGGGTGAGCGCCCGCCGCCCCTGCCCGGCCGTGTGGTCGAGCACGATCGTGCCGGTCTCGGCGATCCCGACCGCGCAGCCGGTGAGGGTACCCGCGACCCGCGTCAGGTCGGCGTCGGGGCCGACGAGCCGGGACGGCTCGATCGAGCTGACCCAGGAGTCGGGGACGCCCTCGGGCACGACATAAGCGCCGGGCCGCAGCGCGGCGGCGATCGCCCCGGGAAGCGCCGCCTCGTCCACCCGGTGCACGATCGCGCGGTAGTGCGCGACGCGCTCGGCGAACAACTCGACGATCCCGTCGGCGTGGTGCCTCTCCAGGTAGCCCCGGTGCAGCAGCCGGTATTCGGCGTCCGGGTCGCCCTCGGGCCTGCCGAGCCTGGCGAGGATGTCGTCGCGGGCGCTCATGAGCCGTCCTTCGGGTCGGTGGCGTCGCCGCGGGTGCGCTTCCACCAGGCGCGGAACGACTCCTTGGGCAGGGCGGGCAGGTCGCGGGTGTCGGCCCAGGCGCGCGGGAACTGCAGGTGCGGCGCGACGAACCGCGCCTTGCCCGCGACGAACTGGCCGAGCGCGAGCCTCGCGGGGGAGCGCAGCCCCCACGCCGCGGTCTTCATGACGGCCTTCTCCGGCAGCTTCTTGGCCGCCTTCGCCCGCAGGTGCACCAGCACCTCGGGGATGTCGATCGCGACGGGGCACACCTCGTAGCACGCGCCGCACAGCGATGACGCGAACGGCAGCGACGCGTCCACCTTCGAGCCGATGCCCCGGATCTGCGGCGACAGGATCGCGCCGATCGGGCCCGGGTAGGGCGAGCCGTACGCGTGGCCGCCCGCGCGCGCGTACACCGGGCAGACGTTCAGGCAGGCCGAGCAGCGGATGCAGCGCAGCGCCTGCCGCCCGACCTCGTCGTCGCGGACGTCGGTGCGCCCGTTGTCGAGCAGGACGAGATGGAAGTTCTGCGGCCCGTCGCCCGGCGTGACCCCCGTCCACGCCGACGTGTACGGGTTCATCCGCTCGGCCGTCGAGGAGCGCGGCAGCAGCTGGAGGAACACCTCGAGGTCGCGGGCGGTCGGGAGGAGCTTCTCGACGCCCATGACGGTGATCAGCGTCTCGGGCAGGGTCAGGCACATGCGGCCGTTGCCCTCGGACTCCACCACCAGGACGGTCCCGGTGTCGGCGATCGCGAAGTTCGCGCCGGACACCGCGACCTTGGCCGTCAGGAACTTGGCGCGCAGGTGGCGGCGCGCGGCCTCGGCAAGGTCGGCGGGCTCGTCGGTGAGGTCGGCGGGCGCGGACGGCATCCGGTGGCTGAACAGGTCGCGGATCTCGGCCCGGTTCTTGTGGATCGCCGGGACGAGGATGTGCGAGGGCCTGTCGTCGGCGAGCTGCACGATCAGCTCGGCGAGGTCGGTCTCCAGCGCGGTGATGCCGTGCTCGGCGAGCGCCTCGTTGAGCCCGATCTCCTGCGTGGCCATCGACTTGACCTTGACGACCTCGGTCTCGCCGGTCTCCTTGACCAGGCGCGCGACGATCGCGTTGGCCTCCGCGGCGTCCCGCGCCCAGTGCACGACGCCGCCTGCGGCCGTCACCTTCTCCTCGAGCATCCGGAGGTAGTGGCCCAGGTATTCGAGGGTGTGGTCCTTGATGCGCTTGCCCGCGTCGCGCAGCTCGGCCCAGTCGTCGAGCTCGGTCACCGCCGCGGCGCGCCGCTCGCGGATCGTGCCGGTGGCGTGCGCGAGGTTGCGGCGCAGCCGGGTGTCGGCGACGGCCTCGTGCGCGGCCTTGGGGAACGAGGGCATCCCGACGTAGGTCGGCATGCGCGTGGCTGTGGCGTCGGCGTGCGGGTCGGTCGTGGCGCTCATCGGGTGCTCGCGAGGATCTCGGCGAGGTGCATGACCCGCACCCCGCTGCGCTGGCGGGACAGGGTGCCGCCGATGTGCATCAGACACGAGTTGTCGACGGCGCACAGCACCTCGGCGCGGGTCTGCTTGACCGCGGCGGTCTTGTCGGCGCACATCGCGGCGGAGACGTCGGCGTTCTTCAGCGCGAACGTGCCGCCGAACCCGCAGCACTCGGTCGCGTCGGGCAGGTCGACGAGGTCGATGCCCTCGACCTCGCGCAGCAGCCGCAGCGGCTTGTCGCCGAGCTTCAGCATCCGCAGACCGTGGCAGGTCGGGTGGTAGGTGACCCGGTGCGGGAAGACCGCGCCGACGTCGGTGACGCCCAGCACGTCCACGAGCAGTTCGGCGAGCTCGTACACCCGGGGCGTCAGCGCGAACGCCCGCTCGGCGAGGCGGTGGTCGCCCTGGCGGGCGGCGGTCTTGCCGTGCCAGTCGCGGACCATCGCCGCGCACGAGCCTGACGGCGCGACGACCGCGTCGTAGTCCTCGAACGTGTCGGTGAACGACCTGATGAGCGGCATCGCCTGGTCGGGATAGCCGGTGTTGAGGTGCATCTGCCCGCAGCAGGTCTGCGCCTCGGGGAAGACCACCTGGTGGCCGAGCCGCTCGAGGATCCGGACGACGGCCTTGCCGGTGCCGGGGTAGAGCGTGTCGTTCACGCAGGTGGCGAATAGGGCGATCTTCACTGTCTTGTCGACTCCCGGACGACGAGCTCGGGCTGGAACAGGATCTGCTGGTGGGCGTGGCCCTCGGGGTCGTCGCACTCGTCGAGCAGCAGTTCGGCGGCGATCCTGCCGAGCCGGTAGGTCGGCTGGCGCACCGAGCTGAGCTGGACGGCCGACGCGGTCGCGTACTCGATGTCGTCGTACCCGATCACGAGCACGCGCTCGGGCACGCGCACGCCCTGCCGGAGCAAAGTCCGCATGACGCCCATGGCCAGCAGGTCGTTGGCGCAGAAGATGGCGTCGGGCAGCTCGGCCAGCAGGCGGTCGGCGGCCTCCTGCCCGGACGCGGGGGTCATGTCGCCGACTGTCACGTCGCGGATCGCGCCGTGCCCGGCCAGCTCGACGGCCTTGCGCGCGCCCGCGCGCCGGTCGGCGCACTGCCGCAGGGTCAGCGGCCCCGACACGTAGGCGATGTCGCGCGCGCCCGCCTCGAGGAGGTGGGTGACGGCCATCTGCCCGCCCGCGACGTCGTCCACGGTGACCGAGCACTGCTGCGGCCGGGTGGCGGCGTGGTCGAGCATGACGGCGGCGATGCCGCGCTCGTACAGCAGGGCGAGCGCGTCGGGCCCGCCGCTGTCGACGGGGGTCACCAGCACGCCGCGCACGCCCTGTTCGGCGAGCATGCGCAGGTTGCGGTGCTCGCGGTCGGTGGAGGTGGCCGAGCTGCACAGGATGACGGCGTAGCCGCGTTCGCTCATCAGATCCTCGACGCCGCGCGCCAGGCTGCTGAAGAACGGGTTCGCGAGGTCGTGGACCATCAGGCCGACGAGGCGGCCCACGCCCGCGCGCAGGCTGGAGGCCGAGCCGTTGCGGACGAAGCCGAGCGCCCTGATCGCCTCCTCCACCCGCTCGCGCGTCGCGGGGGCGACCCGCTCGGGCCGGTTGAGCACGTTGGAGACGGTTCCGGGGGAGACGCCGGCGGCCTTGGCGACCTGCTTGATGCCGACGGTCCCCTCACGCGGGCCGGGGGCGGTCGTCGCCATGGGGCTCCTCGCAGTTCAGGGGGGTTCGTGGGCAGAAAGCATCACATACTCTGACCCCATCATTAAAACGTGTCAAGTACGTAAATTTGCCGTGACTTGGGACTTGACGACTCTGGCATGCCAGATCTACCGTCAACCCGCACCACAGCATTAAAACGATTTTCGTACGAAGGAACCCGCTATGAGATCAGGAGGCGGCAGGTGAGCGAACAGGCACCCGTGCTGGCGCTGGTCGACGTGAGCAAGTCGTTCGGCGCCGTGCGCGCGCTCAGGGGCGTCCGCCTCGAGCTGTACGCGGGCGAGGTCCACGCGCTCGCCGGTGAGAACGGCGCGGGCAAGTCGACCCTGGTGAAGACGTTCGCGGGCGTGCACCGCCCGGACTCCGGCCGCATCCTCCTGGGCGGCGAGCCGGTGGTCTTCAACAGCCCCGCCGACGCCCAGCGCGCCGGCGTCGCGGTGATCTACCAGGAGCCCACCCTGTTCCCCGACCTGTCGGTCGCGGAGAACATCTTCATGGGCCGCCAGCCCCGCTCGGCGCTCGGCAGGATCGACCGCAAGACCATGCACGCCAAGGCCGCGGAGCTGTTCCGCCGCCTCGGCGTCGCGCTCGACCCGCGCCGCCCCGCCAAGGGCCTGTCGATCGCCGACCAGCAGGTCGTGGAGATCGCCAAGGCCATCTCGCGGGACGCCAAGGTCCTGATCATGGACGAGCCCACCGCGGCCCTCACCGGCCAGGAGACGGCACGGCTGTTCAACGTCGTGGAAGCGCTGAAGGCACAGGGCTGCGCCCTGCTGTTCATCTCGCACCGCCTCGAGGAGATCTTCCTGATCTGCCAGCGGGTCACCACCCTGCGGGACGGCGCGTGGATCGCCAGCGAGCGGATCGAGGAGCTCGACGAGGACAAGCTGGTCAACCGGATGGTCGGCCGCGACCTCGACGAGCTCTACCCCAAGCAGGACGTCACCCCGGGCGAGGTCGCCCTGAAGGTCTCCCGGCTCACCCGCGAGGGCACCTTCACCGACGTGTCCTTCGAGGTCAGGCGCGGCGAGATCGTCGCCCTCGCCGGTCTCGTCGGAGCCGGTCGCACCGAGGTCGCCCGCGCGATCTTCGGGATCGACCGCTGGGACGCCGGGAGCGTCGAGGTCGCCGGCAGCCCGCTCAAGAACTCGAGCCCGACCGCCGCGATGGCCGCGGGCGTGGCGCTGGTCCCCGAGGACCGCCGCCAGCAGGGCCTGGTCATGGAGATGTCGATCGAGCGGAACCTCGGCCTCACCCGGCTGAAGGCGCTCAGCAAGGGCCCCTTCATCTCCCGGGCCGCCGAGCACGCCAACGCCGCCGACTGGGCGGTCCGCCTCCAGCTCAAGTACGGCAAGGCCACCGACCACGTCGGGGTCCTGTCCGGGGGCAACCAGCAGAAGGTCGTCCTCGCCAAGTGGCTGGCGACCGACCCGTCGGTCCTCATCGTGGACGAGCCCACCCGGGGCATCGACGTCGGCACCAAGGCCGAGGTGCACCGGCTCCTGTCGGAGCTGGCCGCCCAGGGCCTCGCCGTCCTCATGATCTCCTCGGACCTGCCCGAGGTCATCGGCATGGCCGACCGCGTCCTCGTCATGCACGAGGGCCGGATCACCGCAGAGATCCCGCGCGCCGCGGCGACCGAGGAGTCCATCATGTCGGCCGCGACAGGCCGCCCCGGCAAGGAGGCCGCATGACCGCCGTGAGCACGGCCCCCGCGCCGCCCGCGCCCGTCAGGGACAAGGACGGCCTCTTCGACAAGGTGCTGCGCGCCCGCGAGCTGACCATCGCCGCCGGGCTCATCCTCCTCGTCGTGGCCACCACGATCGCGAACCCGAGGTTCCTGTCGGCCCAGGGCGTCGAGGACATCTTCCTCAACGCCTCGATCCTGACGCTCCTCGCGGTCGGCCAGACCCTCGTGGTGATCACCCGCAACATCGACCTTTCGGTCGGCTCGGTCGTCGGGCTCGTCGCGTTCGTCACCGGAAAGCTCGTCACCGACGGGCACTCCCTGACGCTCGCGATCGTCGTCGGCCTCGTCATCGGCACGGTCTGCGGGCTGATCAACGGCCTGCTCGTCAGCTTCTGCCGGGTCCCGGCCCTCGTGGTCACCCTCGGCATGCTGTACGTGATCAAGGGCATCGACTACTACATCGCCGAAGGCCAGCAGATCAACGCGGCGAACGTCCCGCAGGGCCTGCTGGACCTCGGCAGCGGCGGGTTCCTCGGCGTGCCCTACCTGCCGGTCATCGCCGTCGCGATCATGTTCGTCGTCGGGTACTACCTGCGGGCCTACCCGTCAGGCCGCGAGTTCTACGCGATCGGCTCCAACCCCGAGGCCGCGCGCCTGGCCGGCGTCCCGATCAGCAAGCGCGTCCTCACCGCCTACGTGGTGAACGGCCTGCTCGCCGGAGTCGCCGGCGTGCTGTGGCTCGCCCGGTTCGGCACGGTCGTGGCCGACAACGCCGCGGGCTGGGAGCTGACCGTCGTCAGCGCCGTCGTGGTCGGCGGCGTCGCGATCGTCGGCGGCGTCGGCACGGTCTGGGGCGCGGCGCTCGGCGCGCTGCTGCTCACCACGATCGGCAGCGTCCTTGTGGTGCTGAAGGTCAACTCGTTCTGGCAGGACGCCCTGACCGGCCTCCTGCTGCTGCTGGCGATCAGCGCCGACCGGCTGGTCTCGCTGCGCGTCGCCCGTACCCTGCGCAAGAGGAGTGCCGCACACCATGGCTCCTGACCTCACCGCCCGCCGCGCCCCCGCGCTGGGCAAGATCCTCCGCTGGGACGTCCTCGTCGGCGTCATGCTGCTCGCGGTCTTCCTCGTGGGCATGGGCACGAACGAGAACTTCGGCAACTCCGACAACATCGCGTTCGCGCTCAGCGACCTCGCCGAGATCGCCCTGATCGCGCTGCCGATGACCCTGCTCGTCGTCTGCGGCGAGGTCGACCTGTCGGTCGCCTCGGTCCTCGGCCTGTCGAGCGCGCTCACCGGTTATCTGTGGAACGCGGGCTGGACGTTCGAGACGATCGTCCCGTTCGTCCTGGTCATCGGGGCGGTCTGCGGACTCGTCAACGGGCTGCTCGTCACCCGGCTCGGCCTGCCGTCCCTCGCCGTCACCATCGGCACGATGACCCTCTACCGGGGCCTCGCCTACGTCGTCCTCGGCACCGAGGCGGTCTCGGAGTTCCCGCAGGTCTACTCCCAGTGGGCCACCGACACCGTGCCGGGCACCGCGATCCCCTACTCGGTCGCGCTGTTCGTCGTCCTGGCGATCATCACCGGACTGCTCCTGCACGCCACCGGCCTCGGCCGCAGCCTGTTCGCCATCGGCAACTCCGAGGACGCCGCGTTCTTCGCCGGCGTCCGGGTGAAGCGGATCAAGCTGATCCTCTTCGTCGTCACCGGCGTCGTCGCGGCCTTCGCGGGCATCCTGTTCACCCTGCGCTACGGCAGCGCCCGCGCCGACAACGGCGCGGGCCTCGAGATGAGCGTCATCGCCGCGGTCCTGCTCGGCGGCGTCGACTTCGACGGCGGCAAGGGCACCCTCGGCGGCGTCATCGCGGGCGTCCTCCTCATCGGGGTCCTGCGCAACCTCCTCATGCTCGACGACGTCTCCACCGAGGTCCAGGCCATCGTCACCGGCCTGCTGCTGGTGATCTCCGTCCTCGCGCCGCGCCTCGCGGTCCTGTACCGCGAAGGACGAGCGCGAAGGCGGGCGGCCGCACAGGCCGCCGCCCCGGCCTCGACCTGACCCCTGGACCACCCATCCCCTGCGAGCCGTCCGGCTTCGCACCACCCCCTCCACCCCTTGGAAAGGCACTCAAAGTGATCACACCCCTCCGCGGCGTGCGCAGCGCGCTGTCGATCGCGACCGCCGGAGTCCTCGCGGTCAGCCTCGTCGCCTGTGGCGGCGGCACGACGAAGGACTCGGCGAAGAACGACTCGGGCTCCGGCAGCGGCGCGGCGGCCACCGCCGACCCCAACGCCAAGATCAAGGAGGGCCTGAAGATCGCCTTCCTGCCCAAGCAGATCAACAACCCGTACGAGACGATCGTCGACCACGCGGGCATCGAGGCGGCCAAGGAGTTCAAGGGCCAGGCCAAGGAGGTCGGCCCGTCCGACGCCTCCGCGTCCTCCCAGGTCTCCTACATCAACACCCTCGTCCAGCAGGGCCACGACGCGATCCTGATCGCGGCCAACGACGCCAACGCCGTCTGCGGCCCGCTCAAGTCCGCGCGTGACAAGGGCGTCAAGGTCATCGCGTACGACTCCGACACCAACCCGGACTGCCGCGACATCTTCATCAACCAGGCCAGCTCCGAGGAGATCGGCCGCTCCCAGGTGAAGCTGCTGTCGGAGCAGATCGGCGGCGAGGGCGAGATCGCGATCCTGTCGGCGACCGCGAACGCCACGAACCAGAACACCTGGATCGAGTTCATGAAGGACGAACTCAAGAAGCCCGAGTACAGCAAGATCAAGCTGGTCAAGACCGCCTACGGCGACGACGACGACCAGAAGTCCTTCCAGCAGACCCAGGGCCTGCTCCAGGCGTACCCGAACCTCAAGGGCATCATCTCGCCGACCACCGTCGGCATCGCGGCGGCCGCCCGCTACATCTCGTCCTCGCAGTACAAGGGCAAGGTCGTGCTGACCGGTCTCGGCACCCCGAACCAGATGCGCAAGTACGTCAAGGAAGGCACCGTCGCCAAGTTCGCCCTGTGGAACCCGAACGACCTGGGCTACCTGGCGTCCTACGCCGCCGCCGCCCTGGCCTCCGGCCAGATCACCGGCGCGGAGGGCGAGGTCCTCAAGGCCGGCAAGCTCGGCGAGCGGACCATCGGCGCGAACGGGGAGATCATCCTCGGCGAGCCGTTCACCTTCGACAAGAGCAACATCGACGAGTTCGACTTCTGAGCCCGTCCGGGCGGCCCTCCCCGGAGGGCCGCCCGCCCCTCCGAGACGAGAAAGGCCCGACGAAGATGCGACGTGTGTGCTTCCTGCTCAAGGTGCGCAAGGACCGCATGGCCGAGTACAAGGAACGCCACGCGGCGGTGTGGCCCGAGATGCAGGCCGCGCTGCGCGACACAGGCTGGCGCAACTACTCGCTCTTCCTGCGCGAGGACGACGGCCTGCTCGTCGGCTACCTGGAGACCGACGACTTCGACGCCGCCCTCGCCGGCATGGACGCCACGGCCGTGAACGCCCGTTGGCAGGCCGAGATGGCCGAGTTCTTCGAGGACCTCGACGGCGCGGCCCCCGACGCGGGGATCAGGCCGCTGACCGAGGTCTTCCACCTCGCGTGACCCCCTTTTGCGACGAACGAGCTTTGACTTGAGAACCAGCAGTGATTCGGGGATGGGAAAGATGACTGATTTCAGCGCCGGGCTCGACCGCCTGGCCATCGAGACGCCGTCGTGGGCGTACGGCAATTCAGGCACCCGCTTCAAGGTGTTCGCGCAGGCGGGGGTCCCGCGCGACCCGTTCGAGAAGGTCGCCGACGCAGCCCAGGTCCACGCGTTCACCGGCGCGGCCCCGACCGTCGCCCTGCACATCCCGTGGGACAAGGTCGAGGACTACGGCAAGCTGCGCGAGCACGCCGAAAGCCTCGGCGTGAAGCTGGGGACGATCAACGCCAACGTCTTCCAGGACGACGACTACATGCTCGGCTCGGTCACCAACCCCGACCCGCGCGTCCGCCGCAAGGCCATCGACCACCTGCTTGAGTGCGTGGACGTCATGGACGCCACCGGCTCGCGAGACCTGAAGCTGTGGTTCTCCGACGGCACCAACTACCCGGGCCAGGACGACCTGCGGACCCGTCAGGAGCGCCTTGGCGAGGCGCTCCAGGAGGTCTACGCGCGCCTCGGCGACGACCAGCGCCTCCAGCTCGAGTACAAGTTCTTCGAGCCCGCGTTCTACGCCACCGACGTGCCCGACTGGGGCACCTCGCTGCTGCACTGCCTCGCGCTCGGCCCGAAGGCCGTGGTGTGCGTCGACACCGGCCACCACGCGCCGGGCACGAACATCGAGTTCATCGTCGCCCAGCTGCTGCGCATCGGCCGGCTCGGCGCGTTCGACTTCAACTCGCGCTTCTACGCCGACGACGACCTGATGGTCGGCGCGGCCGACCCGTTCCAGCTCTTCCGCATCATGCACGAGGTGCTGCGCGGCGGCGGCCTGGCGGCCGACTCCGAGGTCGCGTTCATGCTCGACCAGTGCCACAACATCGAGCCGAAGGTCCAGGGCCAGATCCGCTCGGTCATGAACGCGCAGGAGGCGACCGCCAAGGCGCTCCTGGTCGACACCGCCGCGCTGAAGGCGGCCCAGGACTCCGGCGACGTGCTCGCCGCGAACGGCGTCCTCATGGACGCCTACAACACCGACGTCCGTCCGCTGCTCGCCGAGTGGCGTGCGGCCAAGGGCCTGGCGGGTGACCCGATCGCCGCCTACAAGGCGTCCGGTTACCTCGAGAAGATCTCCGCCGAGCGTGTCGGCGGCAACCAGGCCGGCTGGGGGGCCTGAATCACATGAGCGATGTTGTGAACACCGTCGTCGAAGACCTGCTGAACCGCTGCCACGAGCTGGGCGCAGACCCGCGCAACACCAACTACGCGGGCGGCAACGCCTCGGCCAAGGGCGTCGAGACCGACCCGGTCACCGGCGAGCCCGTCGACCTGATGTGGGTCAAGGGCTCCGGCGGCGACCTCGGCACGCTGAAGGCGTCCGGCCTCGCCGTGCTGCGGCTCGACCGGCTGCGCGCCCTCGTTGACGTCTACCCGGGCGTCGAGCGCGAGGACGAGATGGTCGCCGCGTTCGACTTCTGCGCGCACGGCAAGGGCGGCGCTGCCCCGTCGATCGACACGGCCATGCACGGCCTTGTCGAGGCGGCGCATGTCGACCACCTCCACCCGGACAGCGGCATCGCCATCGCGACCGCCGCCGAGGGGGAGGAACTGACCCGGAGGATCTTCGGGGATCGGGTGGCGTGGGTGCCGTGGCGGCGCCCGGGATTCCAGTTGGGGCTGGACATCGCGGCGATCAAGGCGGCGAACCCGCAGGCGATCGGCGTGATCCTGGGCGGCCACGGCATCACCGCGTGGGGCGAGACCTCCGCGGAGTGCCAGGCGAACTCCCTGGAGATCATCCGCACCGCGGAGTCCTTCCTCGCCGAGCACGGCAGGCCAGAGCCGTTCGGCCCGGTCATCGCCGGGTACGAGCCGCTGCCCGAGGAGGAGCGGCGGGCCCGCGCGGCCGAGCTGTTCCCGCTCATCCGGGGCCTCGCCTCCACCGACCGTCCGCAGGTCGGGCACTTCACCGACGCAGACGTCGTCCTCGACTTCGTCGCGCGCGCCGAGCACCCGCGCCTCGCCGCGCTCGGCACCTCGTGCCCTGACCACTTCCTGCGCACCAAGGTGTCGCCGATGGTCCTCGACCTGCCGCCGAACGCGCCGCTGGACGAGGTCAAGGCGCGCCTGACGGAGCTGCACGCCGACTACCGCGACGCCTACGCCGCCTACTACGAGCGCAACAAGGTCGCCGACTCCCCGGCGATGCGCGGCGCGGACCCCGCGATCGTCCTCGTGCCGGGCGTCGGCATGTTCTCCTTCGGCGCGAACAAGCAGACCGCGCGCGTCGCGGGCGAGTTCTACGTCAACGCCATCAACGTCATGCGCGGCGCGGAGTCGGTCTCGACGTACGCGCCGATCGACGAGTCGGAGAAGTTCCGCATCGAGTACTGGTCCCTTGAGGAGGCCAAGCTCCAGCGGATGCCCAAGCCCAAGCCGCTCGCCACCCGCGTGGCGTTCGTGACCGGCGGCGGCTCCGGCATCGGCGCGGCCACCGCGCGCCGCCTTGCCGACGAGGGCGCGTGCGTCGTCGTCGCCGACCGCGACCTGGCCGCGGCCGAGAAGGTCGCCGCCGAACTCGGCGCGGGTGCGCTCCAGGCGTCGGACGTGGCCATCGCGGTCGCCGCCGACGTCACCAGCGAGGACGACATCAAGGCGGGCCTTGCCAAGGCGGTCCTCGCCTTCGGCGGCGTCGACCTGATCGTCAACAACGCGGGCCTGTCACTGTCCAAGCCGCTGCTCGACACGACCGTCGCGGACTGGGACCTGCAGCACAACGTGATGGCGCGCGGCTCGTTCCTCGTGTCCCGCGAGGCCGCCCGGATCATGATCGACCAGGCGATGGGCGGCGACATCGTCTACATCTCCTCGAAGAACTCGATCTTCGCGGGGCCGAACAACATCGCCTACTCCGCGACCAAGGCCGACCAGGCGCACCAGGTCAGGCTGCTGGCGGCCGAGCTGGGCGAGCACGGCGTGCGCGTCAACGGGATCAACCCCGACGGCGTCGTGCGCGGCTCGGGCATCTTCGCCGGCGGCTGGGGCGCGAAGCGCGCGGCGGTCTACGGCGTGGACGAGGAGAAGCTCGGCGAGTTCTACGCCCAGCGGACCCTGCTCAAGCGCGAGGTGCTGCCCGAGCACGTCGCGAACGCGGTCTTCGCCCTCACCGGCGGCGACCTCACCCACACCACCGGCCTCCACATCCCCGTGGACGCCGGGGTCGCGGCGGCGTTCCTGCGCTGACGCCTTGCGGTACTCCCGCGCCCGGCCTATGGGGGGCCGGGCGCGGGCCCGTTACCGGGTCTCAGTGCTCGCCGCCGAGCCAGGCGAAGTCGAGCCAGTTCAGCCACCGCCAGTCCGGCGGCGTCGTGCCGAACCATCCGGTGACGGTCTCCAGCACCTCAACGTGCAGCTGCTGGAAGCCCAGCAGGGCGAGCACCAGCAGGAACAGCGCGGTCCACGCGTAGGAGCGCGCGCCGGTGAAGGCGTGGTCGGGGACGATCTCGCGCGGGTCGGCGCGGCGGTAGCGCACCAGGACCGACGTGGCGGGGGCCACGGGGGCCTCCTGCCCCGCGACGGTCTCGACCTCGGCCCCGTGGACCGTCTGGAACCGGATGCGGGCCCGGTAGGGCGCGTCGAGTGCGACGTCCGGGGGAGTGGGCGCGCACTCGATGACCTCGGCCGACGTCTGGCCGACCGCGCCGGCGCGGCCCGCGCGCGTCACCGCCTCGATCGCGGCGTATCCCGCGCTCACCAGCAGCGCGCCGAGCACCACGACGCTCAGCAGCACAAGAATGATCTCGAAGAACACCGCACCGACCTCCATGGATGACCAAATCCCCCGCACGCTAAGCGTCGCCCCGCACGTCTTCCAGGGACCGGTGTCCCGGTGGATTCCGGACCTTAGGGACCTCGGTCCCGCGTCGAGGTGACCCTCGGTCCGTGGGAGGGCCGCGCGCGCCGGGCAGGTTCGTGGGTGACAGCAGTCAGCGGCGCCCTAGGAGGCGTGATGAACCCCCCGACCGACCGAGTCCGGCACACCGTCCCCCCGACCCCCACGGCCGACGGGCGGGTCCGGCTCGTCTGGGCCGCCGTCCGGCTCGCCCTCGGCTGGATCTTCCTGTGGGCCTTCCTCGACAAGACCTTCGGCCTCGGCCACGAGACCGCGCGCGACGCCGCATGGGTGAACGGGGGCAGCCCGACCGAAGGGTTCCTCGCGCACGCCGCCGAAGGCCCCTTCCAGGGCTTCTACCAGGGCCTGGCCGGGCACGCCGTCATCGACTGGCTGTTCATGCTGGGACTCCTCGGCGTCGGGGCGGCGCTTCTGCTCGGGGTCGCGCTGCGCCCCGCCGCGGCGGCCGGGGCCGTCATGCTCGTCATGATGTGGACCGCGGTGCTGCCCCCGGCGAACAACCCGTTCATGGACGACCACATCGTCTACGCCCTCGTCCTCGTCGGACTCGCCCTCACCAACGCGGGGGACACCCTCGGCCTCGGCCGCGCCTGGGCCCGCCTCCCCCTGGTCCGCCAACGGCCGTTCCTCCGCTGAACGGCTCCGCAAGGCCCGGGCCCCGGCCCGGGCCGTCACGCGTCTCCGGCGGGCCGTCCGTTGGCCATCCGCACTTTGGCCAGCAGGAGGAGGGCACGGTCGCGCAGCTCCTCGAACTCGCCGCCGAGGTTGAGATCGAGCGCCCGGTACTGCTCCAGCTCGTTGACGAGCGCGGCACGCTCGTCCGCGAGTCCGGGGAGGTCGTCGGCGAGCGCGTCGAGCTCGGTCCTCGCCTCGTGCAGTACCGCGTCGATCTCGTCGAGCAGCCCGATGTCGCGGCGCATGCGCAGTGCGCCGAGCAGCAGCCGCCACAGATCACGTCCTCGTCCCATCAGGGCAGCATCGGCCCTGCGCCCTCCTTTGGGGAAGACCCCGGACGAAAGCCGTGCCTCAGGGCTGCGGCGCGGTGGCCTCGGTCCAGAACAGGTCGGCGGCAGGGTTGGGCGGGTGCGGCAGCATGACCAGGCGCAGGCACGCGGCGGCGGGGCCGGGGGTGAGGGCGCGCAGGACAGTGCCCCGGTAGCGCGCGGGCATCGGGCCGGGGAACTCGCCGTAGGTGAGCATGCCGCGTTCGGCGGCGAAGGCGCTGAGCGCGTCGGGCATGGGTTCGGGCGCGGTGACCAGGACGGCTCCGGCGTCGCTGAGCGCGGCGTAGCGGGCGTCGTACAGGTCGGGGTTCAGCGCGCGGTCGAACGTGGCGACGCGGTGGCCCGCAAGGTCGGCGGCCGTGAGCGGGCCCGTCTCGGCGGCCAGGGGGTGGCCTTCGGGGGCGGAGACCGCGCGGACGAGCCGGTCGACCACATGGGTGCGCAGGCCCGCCGCGTCGAAGGGATCGGAGGCGAAGGCCAGGTCGAGTTCGCCGTCGCGCAGCAGGTCGAGCAGGCGCGGCGTCCAGTGGTAGTCGAGGTGCAGGGGGACGTCGGGGTGCGCGGCGACGAACCGCGCGACGACGTCGCGGCGGCCCGGATAGCGCGTGGTGTAGAAGGGTGCGCCGACGCGCAGGCCGTCGTGTGCGCCGCGCAGCGCCCGCGCCTCGGCGGCGAGGTCGCGGGCCGCCTCGACCACCCGCCGCGCGGCGGGCAGCAGCCTGACGCCGTCGTCGGTGAGCCTGATGCGGCGGCGCGACCTGTCGAACAGGACGACGCCGAGGTCGTGTTCCAGCCGCCGCACCTGGGTGGACACCCACGGCTGGGCGAGCCGCAGCCGCTCGGCCGCCTCGATGAACGAGCCGTGCTCGGCTACCGCGAGGAAGCACGTGACCCGCGAAAGACTGAGCCGCAGACCTGCCTCGGACGCCATGACCAGAGCGTATACGAGATCGCTATAGGTCAGCCGTGAACCCGTATTGGACGCCGACGGCCCCGGCGCGCTGGACTCGTCCCACACCCCACCCCGCACCCAGGAGGACGGCCGATGACCGCAGGCGGCAGGCCCCTAGAGGGATTTCTTGTCCTCGACTTCACCCAGGTCGTCGCGGGCCCGCTCGCGGCGATGATCCTCGCCGACCTCGGCGCGCGCGTCGTCAAGATCGAGCCGCCGCAGGGCGACGCGGCGCGCCAGCTCGGCCCCAACCCCAAGCGCGGCTATCTCGGCGGCATGTTCGAGACCTACAACCGCGACAAGGAGTCCATCGTCCTCAACCTCGCCGCCGCCGCCGACCGCGCCCGCGCGCTCGACCTCGTGGACCGCGCCGACGTGCTCATCGAGTCCTCGCGCGTCGGCGTCATGGACCGGCTCGGGCTCGGCGCGGAGGCGATGACCGAGCGGAACCCGCGTCTGGTGTACGCCTCGATCACCGGGTACGGCGAACGAGGCCCGAACGCGACGCGCGGCGGCGTCGACATGTCGTTGCAGGGCGAGACGGGCTGGATGTCGATCACCGGCGAGCCGGACGGGCCGCCGACCAAGCTCGGCGCGGTCCCGATCGACGTGTCCACCGGCCATGTCGCGGCACAGGCCGTCCTCGCCGCGCTGCTCGGCAGGGAACGGCACGGCAGGGGCGAGATCGTGCGGGTGTCGCTGTTCGACGTCGGCTGCCATCTGCACGCCCACGACTTCACCGACTACCTGATGACGGGCTGGACGGCCCGCCGCACCGGCAACTTCCCCGCCATCACCGCCCCCGCAGGGGTCTACGAGACCGCCGACGGCTCCCTGGTGCTGGCCGCGTACATGCCGCACCACTGGAAGGCGGCTCTCGCCGTACTCGACGACTCCCGCCTCGAGGACCCGGCTTTCGCGACGCTGCGCGACAGGGTCGCGCACCGGGCGACGCTCGTGCCGATCCTCCAGTCGATCCTGAAGTCGCGCACGACCGCCGAGTGGATCGCCCGCTTCGACGCGGCACGCCTCACCACCGGCGAGGTACGCGACACCGGCCAGGCCGCCGAGTCCGACCAGTTCGCCGCCGCCGAACTCGCCCTGGAGTTCGACCACGCCGACGCCACGGTCCGCACCCTGCGCACCCCGGCCCGCTACGCCTCCTTCACCCCCCGCGCCCACACCCGCGCCCCCCACCTCGACGCCGACCGCACCGACATCCTCGCCCTCCTCACCGACGACTGACGGGCACGGGGCACGAACGCGGACCCCGCCCCGGGCGGGGCCCGCGTTCCCGGCGCTACGCCCCCGTGCCGGAGGGCCGTGCCGCAAGGCCCGTGGTCCCGGCCTACGGGAACTGCCCGGAACGCGCGGGCCCTCGGGGGTCGGAGGGGCGGTGCGGGTGTCAGCCGGTGATGGTGTGGGCGCGGTCGAAGAGGCCGAGGGTCATGGCGTGCAGGAGGTCGCCGGTGTCCTTGGGGGCCTTGCCGGCGCAGGCGCGGGCGTGGGTGCCCTCCAGGACGATGCCGAGCTTGAAGCAGGCGAGGACCTCGTACCAGTCGACGGCGTCGAGCGCGCGGGTGCTGCGCTCGGCGTAGGCGGCGATGAGCTCGTCGCGGGTGGCCAGGCCGCCCGCCGCGCCGAGCGGCCCGGCGATGGAGACGGCGTCGCCGACCGGCCAGGTGGCGAGCAGCCAGCCGAGGTCGAGCAGCGGGTCGCCGATCGTTGACATCTCCCAGTCGACGATCGCGGCGACCTCGGGCCCGGTGGGGGAGAACATCAGGTTCGCCAGGTGGTAGTCGCCGTGCATGACGCCCGGCTTCCACTCGGCGGGCCGGTTGTCCTCAAGCCACGCCGCCACCCGCTCGAGGCCGGGGATCTCCGGGCCCGGGTAGCCGTCGAGCTTGCCGTAGCCCTCGAGCTCGCTCATCCAGCGCGGCACCTGCCGTTCCAGGAACCCCTCGGGCGAGCCGTACCCGGCGAGCCCGACCGCCTCGTGGTCGACCGCGCCGAGCTTGGCCAGGGCGATGACGGCCTCGATGCCCATCCGGTGCCGGATCGCGGCGTCCCCTGCGTGGAGTTCCGGCAGGTAGGTGGTGGCGTTGAACCCGTCGACGGGGGTCATCAGGTAGAAGACCGCGCCGCCCATGACGTTCTCGTCCTCGCAGGCGGCGATCACCCTCGGCGCGGGTACGCCTGTGCCGTCCAGGGCGGTGAGCACCCGTGCCTCGCGGCGCAGCACGTCGTTGGTGCGCGGCCGCAGGTGCCGGGGGCCGCGCCGCAGCACGTAGTCGACGCCGCCCCGCCGGAACCGCATGAGGATGTTCTGGGTGCCGCCGCCCAGGTTCTTGATCCCCTCGATGGACCCGGGGGGCAGGCCCCGGTCGTCCATCCAGGAGGCGAGCACGGCGAGGTCGACGGCGTCCGGAGGGGTGTCCGGCTGCTGGTCGGGCGGGACGGTCATGTGGGCTGCCTCAGGTCGGGGCCGGACCGGCGTACTTGGCCCGCGCGGCTTCGCGCCGGTCGGGCAGGTACTGGGTCGGCCAGTCGGTCGGGGAAGGCTCGTAGTCGGCGAGGATCCGCCGGGCCATCGAGCTCTGGTGCACCTCGGTGGGCCCGTCCATGATGCCCATCAACGGGGCCTGCTGCCAGAGCCTGGCCAGCGGGGTGTCGGTCGACACACCGAGCGCGCCGTGCAGGTGCATCGCCTTGTAGACGACGTCGTGGAAGACGCGCGCGGCCGCGACCTTGCACGCGGCGATCTGGGTGCGCGCCTCCTTGGTGGAGGACTGGTCGATGAGCCACGCGGTGTGCAGGATCATCAGCCTGAACTGCTGGATCTGGATGTAGGAGTCGGCGATCGAGGACTGCACGAGCTGCTTGGAGGCGAGCGGACGGCCCCCGTAGACCTCGCGGGAGAGGGCGCGCTCGCACATCATGTCGAACGCCAGCTTGACGGCGGCGACGGTGCGCATCGCGTGGTGGATGCGGCCGCCGCCGAGCCTGGCCTGGGAGACGGCGAACGCGCCGCCGCGCTCGCCGAGCAGCGCGTCCGCGCCGACCCTGACGTCGTCGTACCGGATGTGCGCGTGGTGGCCCTGCCCGGACCGCTCGCCCATGGTCGCGACGTTGCGCAGGATCTCGATGCCGGGGGTGTCGGTCGGCACGAGGAACATCGACATGCGGCGGCGCGGGTCGGCGTCGGGGTCGGTGACGGCCATGACGATGAGGAAGTCGGCGATGTCGGCGTTGGACGTGAAGTACTTCTCGCCGCGGATGACCCAGCCGTCGCCGTCGGGGAACGCCGCGCACCGGAACGTGCGCGGGTCGGCCCCGCCGGTCTGTTCCGTCATGCTGAACGCGCTGAAGCAGCGGCCGTCAAGCAGTGGGGTGAGGTAGCGCTCTTTCTGCTCGTCGGTGCCGAACATCGCGATGATCTCGGCGTTGCCGGTGTCGGGGGCCTGGCAGCCGAAGACGAAGGAGGCGAGGTGGGAGCGGCCGATCAGCTCGTTCATCAGCGCGAGCTTGAGCTGGCCGTAGCCCTGGCCGCCGAGTTCCGGCCCGAGGTGGCAGGCCCACAGGCCCTGTTCCTTCACCCGGTCCTTGAGCGGCTCGATGATCGGGCGCAGATCGCCCTTGAGGCCCTGGTGGACCTTGCCGCCCCAGACGAGTTCGAGCGGTTCGACCTCGTCGCGGATGAACGCGTCCATCCAGTCGAGCTTCTTCTGGAACTCCGGGTCGGTCGAGAAGTCCCACATGGGCGCCTCCTAGGGGGTTCGCTGGGCGCCGCGAACGTATAATACGTCTGCATTAAGGGTCAATGCGAACGCATGGAAGTCGGACGCATGGAAACCCGACGTACGGAAGTCCGACGCAGGGGAGGGCCGGTGGAGGGCACGAGGGAGCGGCTCATCACCGCGGCCGAGGAGCTGTTCGCGCAGCAGGGCGTCGACGCGGTCAGCCTGCGCGAGATCGTCCGCAGCTCCGGCGCGCGCAACGCGACGGCGCTGCACTACCACTTCGGCGACCGCGACGGCCTGGTCCGCGCGGTCCTCGCCAAGCACAGCCCCGGCGTCGAGGCGCGGCGGAACATCCTGCTCGACGCTTACGAGGCGGCCGGGACGCCGGACGTGCGCGCGCTTGCCGGGGCGCTGGTACGGCCGCTCGCGGCGAAGCTCGCCGACGCCGACGGCGGCCCGTCCTACCTGCGGCTGCTCGCCGACCTCGCCAACCGGCCGCGCCCCTGGATCGACCCGGCCGCGATGGAGGACCCGGCGAACAGCCTCTTCCGCTGGCGCGCCCTGCTCACGCCGCTGCTCGACGAGACCTCGCTCCAGCTGCACCGCAGGTTCGTCGCCTACCGGTTCACCATCACCGAGCTGGCACGGCGCGCGCAGAACGGGCCGCGCGCCGACGAGCGGCTGTTCACCAGCCACACCGTCGACCTCGTCGCGGCGCTGCTGACGGCGTCGCCGTCGGCGGAGACCGCGCGGCTCACCGCCGAGCGGCCCAGATCCTGACCCGTTCCGGCGTGCCGTGATCACGGTGGTTGCCCGGATCGTCGCACTGGGTGATCATCGGACGATGAAGATCACACTCTCCGTCCGCGGCGCGATCGGCATCGCGGCCGCGGGCGCGCTCGCCGCGGCGGTCGGCGGGATCGCCGCGGGCGCCGGCGCGGCCCCGGGGGCGGCGCCGTACGCGCCGGTCGATCCGCTGGCCGGCGCCCAGGGCTTCAACGTCGTCGTGGCCGGTGACGCCCGGGTCACCAGCAACGAGAACGAGGGGACCCTCGCCGTCGGCGGGAACCTCACGATCGGTGGCAGCTATCGCGTCGGCAACACCGGGGCCGGCGGGTTCACCTTCCCCGGCGACGCCCAGCCGACCGCCCTCGTCGTCGGCGGCCAGGTCGACTTCGCCGGAAGCGACCCGGGCGGGGTCGTGCAGGTCCTGTCGAACAGGTACGTCAAGGTCGGCGACCTGTCGAACGCGACGGTCCTCATCACCGACGAGAACAACGCGTCGGTCGACACCCAGGTCGTCGCGTCCGGCGAGGAGTACAACAGCACGCCGCGCGTCGAGCTGACGGTGCAGCAGCCGGTCGCGTCGGTCGGCGCGCCGACCGGCCTCGACTTCGCCGCGCTGTTCGACCAGTTCCGCAGCACGTCGGACGAGCTCGCCGAGTGCGAGAACAACGTCATCTTGCGCGACGGGAACGGGACCCCGCTCCCGGACCAGGACTCCGTCCCCGCGGGCAGCGACATCAGGATCGAGCTGACCCCCGGCGTCACCAACGTCCTCAACATCACCGCGGAGAACCTGGCGAACATCGCCGACCTCACCTACGACCCGCTCCCGTCGGCCGACACCCCGCTGCTGGTCAACGTGGACACCGGCGGCGTCGGCGACGAGTTCACCTGGCCTGTCGCGACCGACGACCTGTCCGGCCTCCAGGCCCCCTACATCCTGTGGAACCTGCCGACGGCGACGCTCATCACGATGCCCGAGGGCGGCGGCGACTCCCTCGAAGGCACCCTGTACGCGCCGAACGCGCACCTGGTCGACCTCAACTCCTCCAACATCGAGGGCGACATCGTCGTCGGGGAGCTGACGCACGGGTCGGAGACCGCCAACGGCGGCGAGTTCCACCACTTCCCGTTCGCGGCGACCCTCGACTGCGCGGCGACCCCGACGCCCACGCCCACGCCGACCACCCCGACGCCGACCCCGACGGTCTCGCCGACCCCGCCCCCGCGCGGCGGCCTGACCGTCGACAAGCAGGCCGACCGCAGGCACACCGACGTCGGCGGCCGCATCACCTTCACCATCACCGCGACCAACGCCACCGGCGCCGACGTAGAGACGACGCTCACCGACGACCTCACCGACGTGCTCGAGCACGCCGAGCTCATCGGGACGCCGACCGCCTCCACGGGCACGATCGACTATGCGGCACCGACGCTGACCTGGACGGGCGTGCTCGGACCCGGCGAGTCCGTCACGATCACCTACCGGGTCCGCACGACGAGCGCGGGCGAGATCCGCAACACCGTCACCTGGCCGGGCGGCAGCGACTGCCTCGAGGTGTGGGTGTGGAACCGCGACCACTCGCGGCCGCAGCCGGACCGGCCGCACTGGCACCACCCGCACGGCAAGCCGCACGACCAGGGCAGGCCCTGCCCCTGGAACGGCCCGAAGCACGGCGGGCACTGGCACAAGAACCACAAGCCGCACAAGAAGCCGCGCCACTGGCACATGTCGCACCCGCGTCAGTGACCTGAGCGAGGGGCCGCGCGTCACGCCCGGGCGCGCGGCTCAGGCCAGCAGCGCGAGCAGCACGGCGAGGCAGGGCAGCCCGGCGAGCAGCTCCGACAGCCGCACCGCGTTCCCGACGCCGCGCGGCGCGGGCGGACGGCACACCGCCCCGGCCCGCGCGTGCGGGGCGGGATAGACCTCGCTGCGTTCCACCCGGACGGTCATCCCCGGCTCCTTCCGCGGGTCGGGGGGCGTCCCGCCGCCACTCCTCGCCCTCGATGATCGGCCAGGGGAGTCCTGGTCGGCCAGGGAGCACGGGATCCCGTCGGGTCCCTTCCCGCAAGGGACATCGGGGCGGCGGCTGTCCCAGGCGGGAAGGGACACCGCTCCCGCGAGCGCGGGCCGGTTGAGCTGGCACGCTGGGGGCGTGTCCCCTGAGAGGCTGTCCGCGCCGAGCGCGGCGGACCGGGCGCTGCGCGGTGTCGCGGTGCTCGCCGCCGGCGCTTCGCTGGCGGGCGGCGCGGCGACGGTCTGGCTCGCCGAGACGGTGCCGCCGGGTCCCGTCCCGTGGGCGCTCGACTGGCCCTACTGGAGCTCGGTCGTGTCCGGGCTCGTCCTGGCCCTGCCCGGGACGCTCCTGGCGCTGCGGGTGCCCCGGCTGTGGCTCGGCTGGCTGCTGGTGCTCGCGGGCGGCAGCTCGGTCCTGGCGGCGCTCGGCTCGGAGTACGCCTCGTACTCGCTGGTCGCCGAGGGCGGTGAGCTGCCGCTGACGGGGCTCGCGGTGTTCGTCGGCGGCAGGTTCGGCCCGATCATCCACATCACGGTCCCCGCGCTGCTCGTGCTCTACCCCACCGGACGGCTTCCCGAGGGAAGGCAGCGGCTGCTGGGGGTGGCGTCCCTCGCCGGAATGGTCGGCACGGTCGCCACGATCCTGATGCTGCCCTGGGCGGACTACTCCAAGTACGACCCGCCCGGGACTGACCTGGACAGGTTCGACCTCGACCTGCTGACGCCCCCGTTCGTCCCGCAGGTCGTCTGGGACTCCTACGGCTCGCCGGCGTTCCTGGCGATCGCGTCGCTGTCCCTGGTCGGCGGGGTCGCGGTCTTCGCCGGACGGTTCCGCGGCGCGGACGCCGAGCTGCGCGCGCAGCTGCGGTGGATGCTGCTGGCCGGGACCGCGACCGTCGCGGCGATGGTCGGCACGATGCTGCTGCGCGTCGCGCTGCCCTACGCCGACGAGGGCGGGGTCGGGCTCGGCATCGAGGCGTCGTTCATCGTGGAGAACGCGCTGCTGGCGTCGGCGGTGCTGATCGCGGTGACCCGCTACCGCCTGTACGACGTCGACCTGCTGATCAGCTGGACGCTGCTGTACGGGGCGCTGGCGGCGGCGGTGATCGGGATCGACCTCGCGGTGTTCGTCGGCGTCGGCGCGCTGGTGGAGGACAGGGTCGCGGGCGTGCTCGCGGCGGCCGTCGTCGCGGTGCTCTACGCGCCGCTGCGGACCAGGCTCCAGCGCCTGGTGCGGCGGCTGCTGGCCGGGCCCGCCGAACCGTATGACGTGGTGTCGGCGCTGGCCCGACGGCTTGAGGAGTCGCCGGGTCCCGACGAGCTGCTTGAGGAGACGGCCCGGGGCGTCGGCGCGGCGTTCCGCTCGCCGTATGTGCGGGTCGAGCTGGACCGGCCGGACGGCACGACCGTCGTGGTGGAGGAGGGCAGGCCGAGGCCGGGTGCGGTGGTGCTGCCGTTCGCCTACCGCGACGTCCCCATCGGCCGGCTGACGCTCGTGCCGCGTGCCGGCTCGCCGCTGTCGGACGCCGACCAGCGGCTGCTCGCCGACGTGGTGCGCCAGGCCGCCGCCGCGGCGCGCGCGACGGCGCTCACCGAGGAGCTGCAGCGCAGCCGCGAGGAGCTGGTGAAGGGCATCGCCGAGGAGCGGCGCAGGCTGCGCCGCGACCTGCACGACGGGCTCGGCCCGGCGCTGGCGGCAGCGAGCCTGAAGATCCAGGCGGCGCGCAACCTCGCGCGGCGCGACGCCGAGGCCGCCGACCGCACGCTCGGCGAGGTCGGCGGCGACCTCGCGATGGTCCTCACCGACGTGCGGCGGCTCGTGCACGACCTGCGCCCGCCCGCGCTCGACCAGTTCGGGCTCGTCGGCGCGATCGAGCAGCAGGCCGCGCGGTTCACCGGGGGCGCGCTGGCGATCGGCGTGGTGACCGGCGGAGAGCTGACGGAGCTGCCCGCGGCCGTGGAGGTCGCGGTGTTCCGGATCACGGGGGAGGCGCTCAGCAATGTGGCGCGGCATTCGGGCGCGGAGAGGTGCACGGTGAGACTTGAGTCCGAGGAGGGCGCGGTGCGGGTCGAGGTCAGCGACGACGGACGCGGGGTGCCGGAACGCGCGGTGGTCGGGGTCGGTCTCGTGGCGATGCGCGAGCGCGCCGAGGAGCTGGGCGGCAGGTGCGCGATCGCGCCGCGTCCGGGCGGCGGGACCCTGGTGAGCGCGGTCATCCCGGTGGGGGGAGCGGCGTGATGCCCCGGGTGCTGATCGCCGACGACCACCCGGTCTACCGCGACGGCCTGCGCCTGATGCTCACCTCGACCGGTGAGGTCGAGGTCGTCGGGACCGCGCGGGACGGGGCCGAGGCCGTCGCGCTGGCCGCCGAGCTCGCGCCGGACGTCGTGGTGATGGACCTGCAGATGCCGGTGCTCGACGGGATCGAGGCGACCCGCCGCGTCGTGTCCGTCGCGGGCGCGCCGTCGGTGCTGGCGCTGACGATGCACGACGACGACGAAAGCGTGTTCTCCGCGATGCTCGCGGGCGCGCGCGGCTATCTGGTGAAGGGCGCGGACCAGGACGAGATCCTGCGCGCGATCACCGCGGTCGCGCACGGCGAGGTGATCTTCGGCCCGGCGCTCGCCGCGCGGGTCACCCGGTACTTCGCGCTGCTGACGGGCGCGCGGCCGCCGGAGGAGGAGCCGTTCCCGCAGCTCACCGCGCGCGAGCGCGAGGTGCTCGAGCTGATCGCGGCGGGCCTTGCCAATCCGCAGATCGCCGAGCGGCTGTACCTGTCGCCCAAGACGGTGCGCAACAACGTGTCGGCGATCTTCGCCAAGCTCCAGGTCGCCGATCGCGCCCAGGCGATCGTGCGGGCCCGTCAGGCGGGTTTCGGCCGCTGACCGGCTGGCCCGGACTCAACCTTACTGCGTAAAGGCGGCGGGCTGCGGTGCCCGTCCGCGATCTCCCCGTCCCAGGGATCTTGACGGTGAACTTCCTTCATGTTGAGATCCGATTTACAGAGATTTCCTACTGGGATTGTGGGTGACTTACGGTGGTGGTGTCCGGGTTCCGAAGGCTCGTCGCGGGGGCGGCGCTCGCCCTCGCGGCGGGTTTGGTCAGCATCGTGCCGGGGACGGGCGCGGGAGCCGTCCTGCCGACTGCCGCGATAGCCGTCGGGGACAGCTTCATCAGCGGCGAGGGCGCGGGGAACTACCAGAACGTCACCGACGCGGGCGGCGTCTCGCAGGGCTTCCCCGGGTGGTCGGCGGCCAACTCCAACGCCTACTTCTGCCACAGGTCGGCCAACGCCTCGATCCACAAGGCGACGCTGCCCGGCATCCAGAACCGCTACAACCTCGCGTGTTCCGGCGGACGGCCCGCCGACCTCGCCAACCCGTCGATCGCGCGTCCCAAGGGCCGCAACGTCGCCGCGCAGCTCGACCAGATCCGCACTGTCGCCCAGACCGACGACATCGACGTGGTGCTCGTCGGCCTCGGCTCCAACAACAGCTCCTTCACCTTCGGCGACGTGGCGATCCTTTGCGCGAACCGGTTCGTCGCCGACGCCTGGACCGGCTGGTGGGAGTTCTGGGCCTACATCAACGGCCCGGTCCCGCAGGAACCCTGCACCAACGACGACCTCGCCACCCCCGCGCAGATCGCCGCGGCCACCACCGAGACCACCGCCGCCCTGCGCCAGCTCCTCACCACCCTCGCCGAGGTCGACGCCGACGGCCAGCACCGCGTCGTCTTCCAGGACTACACCAACCCGCTGCCGTTCGACGTCGCCAGTGACTACCTCACCGAGGCCGACGCGATCGGCGACAAGCGCGACGACACCCGCGACAAGTTCCGCGCGCTCGGCTCCGAGCGCTACCAGGCGGGCTGTCCGATCCACCGCGCGAGCCTCGCGCCGGGCCACGTGTTCTCCACCCGGCTCGGCGGGCTCGTCCAGAGCGCGTTCACCACGCTCAGCGCGGAATTTCCGTCAGCCGACCTGCGGTACCTGAACGTCCAGCAGGCGTTCGACGGGGCGCGGCTGTGCGAGAAGAACGGCAGCCCGGCCAACGCGCTCGCCTCGCCGATCCGCCTCCAGGACGGGCCGACCGGCACGTTCCTCACCACCCTGTCGGGCTTCGACAAGCTCGACATCCAGCGGATCGCCAGCGCCTGCGTGACCTACTACCAGACCTGCCAGGAGTCCTGGCACCCGAACGCGGCGGGCCACACCGTCCTCGGGCAGTGCCTGACCGGCGCGGTCGCCTCGGCCGCCAGGACCGTCAAGTGCGTCCGCAACCCGACGACGGGCGCGCTCACCTTCTCCTGACCCGTGTGCGGAACCCGGCCGACGCGCGGCCGGGTTCCGGCGTCCTAGGGGTTCTCGGCGGCCGCGCGCTGCCGCCGCCACTTGTCGACGAGGCCGCCCATCTCGGCCTCGAGGAAGACGAAGAAGTCGCGCATCTCCGCCAGGCGGCGGCCCGCCTCGGTGTCCGGGCCCGCCGCGGCGACGCCGTCGTCGGTGAGGCCGGACATCGTGGTGTAGAAGCCGCTGTTCACCGTCACCTGGTACCAGGTGTCCTCGTACAGGCTGTAGGCGTGCTCGCGGGAGCCGGGCAGGGGGTGGCGGCGCAGCATGCCGATGTGCATGAGGTAGCGGACCGCGCCGGAGATCGCGGCGGGGCTCGTGTCGAGGGCGTCGCGCAGCTGGGCGGCGGTCAGCACCGGGGCGTCGGCGGCCATGAACGTCATGAGGACGCGGGCCGCCATCTTCGGGAAGCCCATCTCGGCCCAGGCCAGGGCCATCCGCTCCACGAAGTCGCGGACTGCCGGCTCATCACGTTCGGTCATGCACCGCATTTTATCTGCTTCACAACATTCACAAGTTTGTGAAAGTTGGGTAGTTTGGCGGCATGAGCGACGTCATCGAGGTCAGCGGCCTCGTCAAGGACTTCGGCCCCACCCGGGCCCTGGACGGCCTCGACCTCGCCGTCAGCCGGGGCGAGGTCCACGGATTCCTCGGCCCGAACGGGTCGGGCAAGTCGACGGCACTGCGCGCCCTGCTCGGCCTCCTGCGCACCGACGGCGGCACCGCGCGGCTGCTGGGCGGCGACCCCTGGAAGGACGCGACGCGGCTGCACCGGCGGCTCGCCTACGTCCCCGGCGAGGTCACCCTGTGGCCGCACCTGTCGGGCGGGGAGACGATCGACCTGCTGGCAAGGCTGCGCGGCGGCGTCGACCCGGCAAGGCGCGCGGAACTGCTCGACAGGTTCGAGCTCGACCCGCGCAAGAAGGGCCGCGCCTACTCCAAGGGCAACCGGCAGAAGGTCGCGCTTGTCGCCGCGTTCTCCTCTGACGCCGAACTCCTCATGCTCGACGAGCCGACCTCGGGCCTCGACCCGCTGATGGAGGAGGTCTTCCAGGAGTGCGTCCGCGAGGCGCGCGCGGCCGGGCGGACGATCCTGCTGTCGAGCCACATCCTGTCGGAGGTGGAGCGGCTGTGCGACCGCGTCACCATCATCCGGGCGGGCCGTACCGTCGAGACCGGGACGCTCGCCTCGCTGCGGCACCTCACCCGCACCTCCGTCGAAGCCGACCTCGCCGCCGCCCCGGACGGCCTCGCCGCGCTCCCCGGCGTCCACGGACTCGTCGTGGAGGGGACGCGGCTGCGCTGCCAGGTGGACGCCGACCGGCTCGGCGACCTCCTCGCCGCGCTCGTCCCGCTCGGGGTGAACGCGCTGACGAGCCGGCCGCCGACCCTTGAGGAGCTGTTCCTGCGGCACTACGAGAGCGCGGCGGCGTGAGCGCCCTCGCGGGTACGGGCGCGCTGCTGCGGATGTGGCTGCGCCGCGACCGCGTCATGATCCCCGTGTGGGTCGGCGCGCTCGCCCTCACCGCGGCCGGGACCGCGAGCAGCTTCGCCGCGCTGTACGGGACGCCGGAACAGGTCAGGTCGTTCGCGGCGGGCATCACCGGGAACGCCGCGACCGTCGCGCTGTACGGGCCGGTCGGTTCCGAGACCGTCGGGGGACTGGTCGCCTGGCGTAACGGGGTCGTCGGCGCGGTGCTCGTCGCGGTGATGAGCGTGCTGCTGGTCATCCGGCACACCCGCGCCGAGGAGGAGGAAGGACGCCTTGAGCTGATCGGGGCGACGGCCGTCGGACGGCGTGCGCCGCTGACCTCGGGGGTGCTCGCGGCGCTGGTCGCCAACACGGCCCTTGCCGTCGCGACGTTCGGGGGGCTGCTCGCGACCGGGATGGCCGCGGCGGGCTCGGCGGGGTTCGCGCTGGCCTGGCTCGGGGCGGGGCTGGTGTTCACCGGGGCGGCGGCGGTCGCGGCGCAGCTCAGTGAGAGCGCCCGCACCGCGCGCGGCCTCGCGTTCGCGCTGCTCGGCGGGCTCTACCTGCTGCGCGCGGCCGGGGACACCACGGAGGCGGCGTGGTTGAGCTGGTTGTCGCCGCTGGGGTGGGCGACGCTGCTGCGTCCGTTCGCGGGGGAGCGGTGGTGGGTCGCGGGGCTGTCGGTCGCGCTCGCGGCGGCGCTGCTCGCCGTCGCCTATCTTCTCGCCGACCGCAGGGATGTCGGCGCGGGCGTCCTCCCGCCGCGCCTCGGACCCGCCGAGGGGACGCTCGACGGGTCAGGCGCGCTCGCCTGGCGGCTCCAGCGCGGCTCGTTCCTCGGCTGGCTCGCGGCGTTCGCGGTCTACGGGGCGGCGATCGGCGCGATCGTGCCGAGCGTCACCGACCTCGTCGGCGACAGCGAGGGCACCCGGGAGCTCATCGCCGCGCTCGGCGGCGAGGGCGGCCTGACCGACGCGTTCCTCGCCGCGTCGTTCGGGATGCTGGCGCTGCTCGCGTCGGTCTTCACCGTGCAGAGCGTGCTGCGGCTGCGCGGGGAGGAGACCGGCGGACGGCTCGAGGCGCTGCTGGCGACGGACCTGCCCCGGGTCCGCTGGGCGGCCGGACACGCGGTGATCGCGTTCGCGGGGACGTTCGTGCTGCTCGCGGTGAGCGGACTCGCCTGCGGCGTCGTGTACGCGATCGCGTCGGGGGACCCGGGCCAGGTCGGCAGGCTGACCTTGGCCGGAGCCGTCCAGGCCCCGCCCGCGTGGGTGGTGGGCGGCGCGGCGCTCCTGCTGTTCGGCGCGCTACCCCGGCTCGCCCACGCGGCCTGGGGCGTCTTCGGCCTGTGCCTGCTCCTCTCGCTGATCGGCCCGATCCTCGACCTCCCCACCTGGGCCCTCGACGCCTCCCCATTCACACATGCCCCCACACTGCCGGGCGGCCCGATCGACCCACTCCCGCTCACCGCACTCATACTCCTCACGGCAGCCCTGTCAGCGGCCGGCCTCACCACCTGGCACCGCCGCGACCTCACCCCCTGAGGGCCCCGGGATCAGCTTCGGAAGCCTGGGGTCGTCTCAATCGTGAGGGAGACGCCCCCCGGCCCCCTGGGCTCAGACTCGGGCCCCGGGTCGTCTCAATCGTGAGGGAGACGCCCAGGGGCCCGATCCGTGAGGACCGCAGTCTCTTACGGGCGCGCACTGATCTGCTGAACGGCCCAGCCGTTCCCGTCGGGATCGCTGAAGAACACAAACCCGACATTGTCGAGATCGTCCCCGAGGTCCGACGGCCGCTGCCCGTGCGGCCCAAGGACCATCACCCCACTGGTCTCCACACCGCTGCGCAGCAACTCCGCATGCGCCTCACGAACATCATTGACGACAAGCTGCACCCCCCGCAGCGACCCGGCCGCCATCTCAGTCAACCCCTCAGCGATCACAATGGAACACCCCGACCCAGGCGGCGTCAGCTGCACCATCACCCGCCCATCCGGCAGCACACTCTCATGATCAACCCCCCACCCAAGCCTGTCCCCATAAAACTCCTTCGCCCGAGCCACATCAGACACAGGCACCACAACAACTTCCAGCGTCCAGTTCACCACCCCCACCTATCCGCCCCACCCCCACCAAAACCTTACTACGTAAAGGCCCCCGGCCCGTCGCGGCCAAGAACCGCCCCAAACACACCAACGGACTAAAGACTCACCTATCAGGGTGATTTCCCGAAATGCCAGGCGCTTACTGGCACCGGGCCGTCACCCAGGGCTACTGCCGTCGCGTTAGCGCCAGCCCGGAGCAGCGGACACGGGCAGGCGCGGACGAATGACAGGTGTTCCGTCAGCGTGGAGCTCGTGCTTGCCCAGCATCTCGCCTCGAACTCTACGGCGGCCGCCAGGAAGCGCCACCCGCACCGCCGCAGGCAGGACGAGGCGGGGGTGCTGGGGTGGTGCATTGGTCCTTCGGCGGGGGTGGGCGGGGGCACGGCGGCTGCGAAGGGAACAGTACGGCATGGCGGGGGGTGGTCAGCGGGTGAGGAGGGTGCGGAGGTGGGTGGTGAGTTCGGTGGGGGATTCTTCGGCGATGAAGTGGCCTGCGGTTGTGGTGTGGTGGTGGAGGTCGTCGGTCCAAGGCTGCCAGAGGGCGGGGGCGTCGTAGCCGAGGGCCGCGCCCCAGTCTTGTTGGACGACGGTGACGGGCATGGGGAGGCGGTTGCCGAGGGCGCGGTCGGCGGTGTCGTGGGAGACGTCGACGCCCGCTGAGGCGCGGTAGTCCGCGACGATTGAGGGGATCGCCTCGCGTGAGGCGGTGAGGTAGGCGTCGCGGATGTCGGCGGGGATCGCGGCGGGGTCCTTGATCCACTGGTCGAGGAAGGAGCCGAAGAACGCGTCGGGGTCGGCGGCGATCATCTTCTCGGGCAGGCCGGGCGGCTGGGCCATGAGGTAGAGGTGCCATCCCACGGCCGCCGAGACGCCGTGCATGACGTCCCACATGTCGAGCGTGGGGAGCACGTCGAGGATGGCGAGGTGGGTGACGGCGTTGGGGTGGTCAAGGCCCGCGCGGAAGGCGACGAGCGCGCCGCGGTCGTGTCCGGCGAGGGCGAACCGCCCGTGGCCCAGCGCGCGGGCGAGCGCGACGACGTCGGCGGCCATAGTGCGCTTGGAATAGGTGTCGGGTCCGTTCTCGGCGGGTTTGTCGCTCGCGCCGTAGCCGCGCAGGTCGGGGCAGATGACGGTGTGGTCGGCGGCGAGGTCGGCGGCGACGTGCCGCCACATCAGGTGGGTCTGCGGGAAGCCGTGCAGGAGCACGATCGCCGGCCCCGATCCGCCGACGGCAGCGTGCAGCGCGACGCCGTCGGCGACGGTGACGCGGTGGTGGGCGAAGCCCGGAATAACGGTCGTCATGGGATCTGTCTCCTCTGGTCGGATGGCTCAAGGCTGCCCGCGCCGGATGAGCGTCCGATCAGCGCTACCGTGGTGCCGAAGGGGGAGACGGGGATGGGGGTGTTCATCGGGGTCCTCGGGCCGGTGGCGGCCTGGGACGCGGCGGGCTCGGCGATCGCGCTCAAGGGGCCGCGGCACCGGGAGGTCCTGGCGCGGCTCGTGGCGGCGCGGGGGCGTGTCGTGCCCGTCGAGCTGCTGGCCGCCGACCTGTGGGAGGACCCGCCGGAGGGCGCGATCGGCTCGATCCGGACGTTCGTCGGGGCGCTGCGGCGCGCCCTCGAGCCCGATCGGCCGCCAAGGACGCCGCCGAGCCTGATCGTCACCGTCGGCACCGGGTATGCCCTGCGCGCCGAGGCCGAGGCCGTCGACGCCTGGCGCTTCGAGCGGGCGGTGGAGGCGCGGGGGAGGCCGTCGGCGCTGCTGGCCGGGCTTGACGCGGCGCTCGCGCTCTGGCGCGGGCCCGCCTACTCCGACTTCGCGCGGGCGTCCTGGGCGGAGCCTGAGCGGGCCAGGCTCGCGGAGTTGCGCTCGCGCGCGGTGGAACGGCGCGCGCAGGCGCTGCTCGAGCTCGGCCGCGCCGCCGAGGCGGTGCCCGACCTCGACGCGCACACCCGCGCGCATCCCTGGCGGGAGGAGTCCTGGCGGCTTCTCGCGCTGGCGTTCTACCGGGCGGGACGCCAGGCTGACGCGCTCGCGGTCCTGCGCAGGGCGCGCCGCGCGCTCGCCGAGGAGTTCGGCCTCGACCCGGGGCCCGGGCTGCGCGATCTGGAGACGGACATTCTGCGGCAGGCAGCGCGGCTTGACGCGCCGGGGGACGCGGCGTCGCGGGTGTGGGCGAGCGCGGCCGCCGCGCACGACCGGGCGGCTCCGGGGGCTGGTCCGCGGCTTGAGGCGACGGTGGGGCTCATGCGCGGCCTGGCCGTCACGGGCGCGGATGGGCTTGTGGCGGCGCGGGAGCATCGGGCCGCCGCCGTCGAGGCGGCTGAGGAGCTGGGTGACGCGGAGCTGACGGCGCGGGTGATCGGGGCGTATGACGTTCCGGCGATCTGGACGCGGGCCGACGATCCCGTCCAGGTGGCGGGGGTGGTCGCGGCGGCTGAGCGGGCGCTGGCGGGGTTGCCTGACGACACGGCTCCCGGGGTCAGGGCGCGGTTGTTGGCGACGGTCGGGCTTGAGTCGCGCGGCACGGGCTCGCCGCGTGCTCGGGCTGCGGCGTTGGAGGCCGAGCGGATCGCCCGTGGTCTTGATGATCCCGCGCTGTTGGCGTTCGCCCTGAACGCGCGGTTCATGCAGTCGTTCGAGACGACCGGCCTGTCCGGGCGTCGGGACGGGATCGGTGCGGAGATCGCGGCCCTGGCCGTCCGGCACGGCATGCCGACGTATGAGGTCCTCGGCAGGCTGATCGGACTGCAGTCGGCGGCGGCGGTCGGTGACTTCGCGCGGGCGGATCGCCATGCGGCCCTGCTCGACGGCCTCGCCGAACGCCATGACCGTCCCCTGGTGACGGTTTTCACCACCTGGTACCGCGCGCTTCGCCTCGCGGAGTCTCCCGGGGTCCCCTTCGAGGAGAAGGAGGCCGCCGTGTATGCCGCGTCCGGGCTGCTGGATTCGGCGGGGATGCCGGGGTTGAGCGAGGGGCTGCCCGCGCTCGCCGTCCTCGCCCTGCGTCACGGCCACGCCCCCGAACCGGCCGATCCGGAGGATTTCGGCCCCTACCGTCCGTGGGCGCTTCCGGTGCTGCTGCTGGCCGCGGGACGGCGCGACGAGGCGGCTCTGGCGCTGCGCGAGGCCCCCGACCCGCCGCACGACCTCCTCGCCGAAGCACTGTGGACCCTCCTGGCCAGGGCGGCCCTGGAGCTCGACGACGTCGCCGCGCTCCACCGCGCGCACGCCGCCCTGCGCCCTGCCGCCGGGGAGCTCGCGGGAGCCGCGAGCGGCCTGCTCAGCCTCGGCCCGGTCGCCGTGGTCCTCGCCGACCTCGAGGTGGCCCCGGGCTTCTGACCCGCCGCCGGCAGGACCCAGGGCCAGTGTTCGTGAGGAAGCCTGGCGCTGATCATCCGGTAGGCGAGGAGACGCCGCAACGGGGGCCGCCGTGGTGCGGCGGGGGTGCTGGGGTGGTGCATCCGTGTGAGGGCTGGCGAGTGGGGGAATTGTGGGGTTTCCCGGGGTGGGGGTGTCTGGATCGAGGGCCTGGGGGAATGCTGCGCACATGGGTGACGAGCAGATCCTCGAGCGGATCAAACGGATGATCGCCGAAGAGCACGAGTTGCGGGACTCCGGCGAGCCGGGGCATGCCGCCCGCGTCAAGGCGCTCGAGCAGGAGCTCGACGTCTGCTGGGACCTGCTGCGGCAGCGTCGCGCCGCCCGTGAGTTCGGCGCGAACCCCGGCCAGGCGCACGCGCGTCCCACGGGTGAGGTCGAGGGCTACCAGCAGTGATCGCGGGGGCGGCTACCGGTAGGTGAGCAGGTCGCGGGCGTCGCCGGTGAAGTGCGCGTGGTCGTTCATGGTGAGCAGGTTGACGCCGGTGGAGCCGACGAGCAGCGTGGTGACCGAGGCGTTGACCATCACCCGGTTCACCGCGACGACCCCTTGCGGCGGCAGTCCGAGCAGTGCCCCGCAGATCGCGGCGATGACCCCGCCGGACGTCACGGCGACGCCGTCGCGTCCTTTGCCGAGCCGTTCGCCGAGTTCGGTCACGGCGGCGAGGGCGCCGTCGGAGAAGGCGCGCCATCCGTCGGGGGAGTCCTGTTCGATCCAGGACAGCAGCATCCGATCGAGCGCCTTCTGCGGGTCGGCCCCGCCCGACAGGCCCTCGGCCGCGCCGCCGGAGACGAGGTCGATGAAGTCGTACTCGTTGAGGCGCGCGTCACGTCCGACGGGTTCGGCCGCCCCGACGGCCTCGGCGACCGCGCGTGCGGTGTCGCGCTGCCTCACGAGCGTGCCCGCGACGATGACGGGGTCGCGGGGTTTGCGCGCGGCAAGTGCCCTGCCGACGACGGCCGCCTGTTCGGGTCCGATGGGGGACAGCGCGTCGTAGTCGGCCGCGCCGAACGACGCCTGGGCGTGCCGGACCAGGTGGATGACGGGCATTGCTTGCTGACCCCCGGGGTTGGAGTGGGCGGGCGACGGCTTCGACGTTATCGGTGGCGTCGGGCGCGTCTGGTGGGCGGGGTCAGGCGGTGCCGCGCGGGTAGCCGGCGTCGGCGTCCTTGGCGCGCAGGGCGTCGAGGGGGGCGCGGTCGAGGTCGGCGATGACCAGGGCGGGCGCGGCTCCGGCGGCGGTGAGGCGGCGTCCGTCGGGGGCCCAAGCGCCGCTGCCTCCGCAGGACTCCCAGCCGGGTCCGAGGCCAGCGCCGGGTCCGCCCGCGTAGTTGGCGGCGACGGCGTACATGCGGTGGTCCATGGCGCGGGAGGCGAGGTGGACGTCGAAGCGGCGTTCTTCGGCGCGGTCGTACAGGACGGAGGCGGCGTAGACCTCCGCGCCTTGGCGTGCGGCGTCGGCGGCGTGTGCGGGGACGCCCGCGTCGTAGCAGACGGCGAGGGCGACGCGCCAGCCGTGGACGTCGAGGAGTGGGCCTTGTGGGGCGGGGTCGAACACGTCGCGTTCGGGGCCGTGGAGGTGGCGTTTGCCTTGGGGGAGGAGGGTCCCGTCGGGCTTCGCGGCGAGGGCGGCGATCCACAGGCCGCCTCCGGGGTGCCGGTACGCGCCGCTGACGACCGCGGTGACGCCGGTTTCCCTCGCGGCCTCCCTGACGGGGTCGAGGCGTGCGTCGTCGGCGGTGATGACGAGCGTGGGGTCGGCGAGGAGTGCGAGGTCGTAGCCGATGAGGGACAGTTCGGGGAAGACGGCGAGCGCGGCCCCGGCGTCGGCGGCCTCTTTGACGGTCTGGGCGGCGGCGTGCGCGTTGCCTGTGACGTCGCCGGGGAGCGCGGTGATCTGGGCGAGTCCGACCCGCAACGTTTCCACCTCGGTGTCCCCTTCTCAACCTTACTGCGTAAAGGCGCTGGGCCGGTCAGGCCCGGCGAAAGCCGACAACCATCCTAAGGACTAAAGACTCATTAACCAGATCGGGTGCCGTGGGGGTCCGCTAGCCTCGCGGTGTGGCTGTCGTTACAAGGGTCGTGGACGGCCGTGTGTGCGCCTATGTCCTGCCCCCTGAGGTCCATGGGGTCCTTGAGCCTTCCGTGGTGTTCGAGGCGGTGAAGGGCGATGAGGTCCTTGACCATGCCGTCACCTCTGACCTTGGGCGGCTCGTTTACACGACGGGTGACGCCGTCGTCAGCGTTGTGGAGGGCGCGGAGGCGTGGCGTGTCGCGTTCGAGCCCGGTGCGGACCACGTTTTCCACCATCGGCCCGGCTGTGTGCTGTCGTCGGACGGGCGGGAGGTGTGGGTGTTCCGTCCTGACGCGATGGCGGGCCGTGGCACGGCCGACCACTGGCTCGTCCTTGACGCCTTGACCGGCTCGGTCCGGGCGGTCGCCGAGCTTGGTACGTCCGGGCATGGCGCCGACCAGTTCGTCAGTCCGGTGGACGGGCGGGTGCTGTTGAGCGTCGGCGAGGGGCAGGACGGCTGCCCGACGTTCCTGGGTTCGCTGAGCGGCGACCGTCTCGACCTGTCGCCTTTCCCCTGGTCCGACCGGGTCGTGGTCGCCCTGTCTCCCGACGGGGGTTGTTTCCTCTCGGTGGACCATGCGGGTCAGGACGATGTGGCCGTCCACGCTTATCCGAGCGGGGACGTGCTGTTCCGTCTCACGGTTGCGGACTTCGGGTTGGACCCTGAGGAGTTCTTCGCCGAGTTCGTCGGTGGTTTCCTCACCGCCGAGACGGCCGTCGTCGCCTTCCTCGGTGAGACGGACTCCGGCGAGCACTTCACGTTCCGGCGTGTCTCGCTCCCGGACGGGCTTCCGGGTCCCGAGCTCGTCACCTCTGCCGTTTCGCCGGAGTCCGTGTCCTTTCTGGGTGACTCCACGTACGTGACGTCGTCGTCTTCGGCCCACCCGGTCCGCGTCCGCGTCTGAGGCGTCTTCTACTGGCCCCAGCGGTCCCAGTGGATGACCGTCTCGGGGTCGGGTCGGCTGACGGGCTGGAAGGTGTCACCTGTGTAGTGCGCGACGGGCGTGAGCATGAGCTGTGAGACCGTGTCGTACGGGATTCCGAGCAGTTCGGCGGCGGCTTTCTCCTGCTGGAGGTGGACGGATGTCCAGCAGGTGCCGAGTCCGTGCAGCCGGGCCGCGAGCATGAACGACCACAGTGCGGGCATGGCGCTGGCGTGCATGGACGCGGTGACCCAGCCCGGCATGTTCTCGGCCCGGGTCCCCCCTTGGACGCATCCGATGACGATGGCGGGCATCTGCGGCATCTTGGCCGCGAGTTCCTCGGCGGAGGCGGTCGTCCGCCTCTGCTGAGCCGCTTCTTCGGGATCGTCCTTCTGGATGCTCCCGATATAGACCCCGTCAAGGCTCCGGTAGACCTCGAACCCGGCCTGGTAGATCTCCCCAAGCTGAGCGACGAGTTCGCGGTCGGTGACGATGACGAACCGCACCGACACATTGTTGGAGGCCGCGGGCGCCTGAAGCGCGATGCCCACGCACTCCCGCAGCGTCTCCCGCGAAACCGGCCGCGTGACATCAAGCCTCTTCCGCACGGCCCGCGTCGTCGTCAACAACTCAAGTCCACTAAGCGGAAGGCCACTGCCGTTCTCAACGCCGTTCATGCTCGCTCCGGGGGGTCGATTGAGCGGTCCGCCACGTGCCCGCGGCGCTGTTGATCTTAAACGCCCCCACCCCTCTTCCACACCCGCCAATCCGCATCTTCCCCCCGCCCACACCGCACCACGGCGAGCACTCATTGCCGGATCTGGATCTCGATGCGGTGCCGGATGTAGTCGTCGGGATGCGCCCGCGCGATCGCCGTGGCGGCGTCGACCAGGTGATGCAGCTCCTCCGGATACGCGGACCGCGAGAGGGCAAGCCCGGGCAGGATGCAGCGCCGAACGTCGAGGTGTTCGTTGTGCACGAACTCTTCGAGCGCTGCTCGCGCGTATTCGCGGTTGAGCACCGACCGGTCGTCGGGCTCGGGGTCGGCCTGTTCCGCTCTGACCTGGGGAAGCTTGAGGGGCAGGGCCGTCCAGTACCAGGCCCGCACGGCCCCGGCCCGCTCAGCGTCCGAGCCCGTCCGAAGGTAGTCCAGCAGGGCCGCGCGGACGCGCCGCCGTCCGAAGGCGTTCAGGGCGGGTTCGACGAACTGGCGGTTGCGGCTGGGATCCGGGTCATGAACGGCGGCCCGGACGAGCGCGTCAAAGGCGGATTCGGGAAGCACCATCTCCTGCCGAAAAGCCGCGCGCAAAGCACCCCGGGCGCGCTGACCCCACCCCATCCGTCCGTTCGCGTCGCCCGGCACCTCGATGCCGAGCACGTCGACAACGTCCGCCAGACAACCCCGGAACTCCCCCGCACCGTCGCTGCCCCGCCCCGGAAGCACCCTGAACACCAACGGCCGACTCCCGCCTTCCCCGCCAACCCCACCGTGCTCCACGCCAACCACCTCCTTCACCTTGCTCGCCTAACGCACAGGACGTCCTGCCCCGTGCCGCAATGCCGATCCGGGCAGATTACGGACACCATGCCGCAGGTTCTCACAGAGCGAGACTTTGGCGGCGGCCCTCTGGTGGATTGAGGGTTGGAGATCGGCACGGGTACAGGTGAGGTGATTCGGTTGTTCGCTGAACGGGGGATCGCTGTGACGGCCTGGGGGTGTTATCGGAATCAGGTGCGAGTGGTCAGGGTGCTGAGCAACTCGTCGAAATCGCGTACTGCCGCCTGTTTTGCTGCGGAGCCAGTGATCAAACTCCGTATCTCCCGGGACTGGGCCACGATGACGGCGACCTCTGGCGTTCCTGACATCTCGTCGATGACCTGCGTCATGAGCCCGCATGCACCTACGACCTCCCCCTGTCGGAGAAGGGTGAGTGCCTGGTCCAAGCGGATGTGGGCTCGGTCGACGCGGTCGTGGGCCGGATATAGCCGCAAGGCGCGCTGGTGCACTTCATTGGTGCTGCTGATATTGCCTGCTCGAGCAAGAACATTGCCCTGGTAGAAGCGGAACTTGGCTTCGCTGAAACCGAAGACGGCGGGTACGTCCGCCGGGTTGGGAAGTGCTTCGAATACCCGCTCGGCCCGGTTGATCGTCAATACGGCTTCCTTGCGCTGACCGGTGAGAACCAGGGCTCGCGCCTCCACCGCAGGCGCCATCGCGGCCATGGTCGAGCCGTTCGGACCTGCTAGTCGGCGGGCGCCGCGCGCAAGGAGCACGGCTTCCCCGGCGGACCCGTGATAGAGCACTGCCAGAGCTTCCCTGACCTGGAGCCAGGCGCGCAGGGGCTGGTTGCTCGTTTCCTCTGCCGCTCTCTGAGCGGTCCGGAACCAACGCCGCGCATCGCGCAGAAATCCGAGGTCGACGTGGAGGATGCCGAGAAGTCCCGAGAGTTGGGCCGCGACGACGGTGAGGCGATACTGTGTGTCCAGCGATTGACGCTTTTCCAGGGCTTGCCTCACGTCGTCGAGGTCTGCGACGACCTCCGACAGCAGGTGCAGCGCCGGCTTGGTCCGGTAGGCCATGGCATGGTTGTGAGCCTGCTCTTCCCACCACATCACCGAACTCGAGATCGCCGGACGATTTTCGAGGAGATCCATGATCGAACGGCGGGTGTCCTCGACGGAGAAGGCTTGCCTGGAGTTCAATCCCAAGCCGGTGGTGACCATAAGGCCGTGCAGTACGTCTCTTCGTTTCATGGGGTCCTCAATATCGTCTGATGCAGGGCCGTCGGCCGTGTTGCGCCCGCTGGCAGGGGTCTGCTGTGGCCCTGTGTAATCCGCTCCGAAGCCCAGCTTGTCCGGGCGGGTCTGATAGATCTGACAGAGGGCATTGAGGTTCCGTGATGAGGGTTTCTCGCTGCCGGTCTCCCATCGAGAGACGTTGGGGTGGCTGACGCGTGTGGTTCGTGTTTCGTCTGAAGGGGTCGTTGCGCGCATCCGCTCGGCGACCTCCTGCAAGGTCCAGCCTCTGGCCAGGCGATGAGCGCGCAGCAGGCTGACTCCGCACTGGCGGGAGATCTTCTCGATCGTTACATCCAGGGGGTCTCCTGTGACCTGTGCTGCTTCCCGGATCATGCGAGCTGTTTGCCGGATGTTCGACCGCCCCATGGGCTTTCCCTCTCAGCCAACGCTGTCGAGTCGACGATAAGCAGTTCCTTGCCCTGGTCGCCAGAACGCATGAGGGATGTACGCGGCGCACACAATTGGAAGACACGGTTTCTGCGGGCGAACATGTACGTCTCACACACATTGGTGTAAGTCGGGCGGAAGCGCACAGTGGCTCCATCTCGGGTAGAGGGAGGCCACTCATGGGCCGTATCGCATCAGCAAGACAAGTCCTCATGTGCCGAACGTCGCGTTCTGGCTCATGGCCGCTGGCCGACAGTGTCGTGAGCGGAGTTGGTGCTCTGCTGGCGCTGATTACCGACGCGCCTGCCTGGCTGACGCTGCTCACCGTGCTGACGGCGTTCTCGACGGCGGTCCTGGAGTGGCGGCTGCGGTGGGTGCAGCAGCGCGGCAGGGACCGAATCGCCGATCGCGGAGTGATGAGTTGCCGTACTTCCGAGGACGCTGTCAATCTCCTGAACGCTTACGACGGCCGTGTCGATCTTGATGATCGATGACACGGACCTTCAGGTGATCCGCAGCGTTCAGGGCGCCTCGACCAGCGTGTACAGCTCAGAGTTTGTGTGCACCTGGTCGCGGCCTTTACGGCGGATCGCCGCGATCCGCTTGCAGAACATCGCCGCCCGCGGTCTCGGACCCGGGTCCGCGACCGGGGGCGGCGGCGCCGGCAGAAGCTGATTGTGCCTCGGCGCCTCGGGGACTCGGTGGGTTGGGGTGGGGTGTGGGAGGGTGGGGGGGGTGAGGTTGGGGTTGGTTGTGGTGTATACGGAGCGGTTGGGGGAGTGTGTGGAGTTTTATCGGGGGTTGGGGTTGGGGTTGGTGGTGGAGAGGCATGGGAGGGGGCCTGAGCATTTTGCTGTGGAGTTGGGGGGTGGGGTGGTGTGTGAGTGGTATCCGGTGGCGGCGGGGGGTGTGGCGACGGGGGCGGGGTTGCGGTTGGGGTTCGTGGTGGGGGCGGCGGGGTGTGGGTTGCCGGTGGGGCGGCATGTGGTGGTCGATCCGGATGGGCGGAAGGTGGAGGTCGAGGTGGTGGGTTAGGTGAGGGTGGCGAGGGCTTGGGTGAGGGTGTGGGTGTCTTCGTCGGGGAGGGTGCGGGATGCGTGGAGGAGGTGGAGTGTTGTGGTGAGGCGGAGGTCGTCTTCGGGGGTTTGGAGGTCGGTGATGTGGGCGGGGAGGAGGAGGGCGAGGGAGCGGTGGTCGCGGCGGTCGGTGAGGCGGTTGAGGAGTGTGGTGATGTGGGGGTCGCTGGGGCGGGGTGGGAGGGCGCCGGTGGTGCGCAGGCCGTGGGCGATGGCGGCGCGGATCATGTCGGTGTAGGGGCCGGGGGGCAGGTGGTGGGCGTGTTGTGCGGCGTGGGTGTAGTGGGTGCGGGCGTGGTCGGGGGCGTTGAGGTCGGTGTGTGCTTGGGCGATGCACAGGTGGAGTGAGGGGTAGAGGGGGTGGATGCGGGGGTCGGTGGCGCGTTCGGCGTGGGTGAGTGCTGTTTGGTTCCAGTGGAGGGTGTCTTGCGGGGTGGTCTGGTGGCGGGCGAGGTAGTGGGCGGCGACGCAGGCGTCGTAGTCGTCGGTGGCGGTGTTCCAGGCTTGGCGGAAGAGGGCTGCGGCGGCGGCGGGGCGGCCTTCGGCTTCGGCGCGCATGCCTTGGGCGCACAGGATGGTGACGGGGTTGTCGGTGTTCATGGCGGGTCAGGGGGTTTCGAGGGTGGGCATGGCGAGGGTGGTGAAGGTGCCTTGGTCGGCGGAGCGGATGGTGACGGGTTGGTCGGGGGCGGTGAGTTCGAGGAGGGTGTCGGGGCCGAGGCCGGTGTCGAGGGCGGGGAGGAGGACGTGGGGGTTGAAGGCGACGGTGATGGGTGGGCCGGTGCAGGTGGCGGGTTGGGTGTGGGCGGGGGCGTCGGGGTAGGTGACGGTGAGTTGGTGGGGTGTGGTGTGGAGGGTGACGGGGCCGGGGGTGTGGGTGAGGGCGTCGCGGAGGGTGGCGCGGTCGGTGAGGATGCGGTGGCGGGGTTCGGGGAGGTCGAGGATGGTCTGGTAGTCGGGGTAGTCGCCGGGGAGGGTGGGCAGGGGGTGGGTGTGGTCGCCGTGGCGGAGGCGGGTGCCTTCGGTGTCGGTTTCGAGGTCGACGTGGGGGTGGTGCAGGGCCCAGGCGGCGGCGTTGGTGAGGGCGTCGGGGTCGGCGAGGAGGCGGTGGGGGGTGCCGTGGGGTTGGGCGGGGAGGGCGCGGACGGACATGCGGTAGCGGTCGGTGGCGACGAGGCGGATTTCGGCGCGGTCGATGTCGAGGAGGATGCCGGACAGGACGGGGTGGTCGGAGTCGGCGGCGGGGGCGACTTGGCGGAGGGCGCTGGTGAGGGCTGCGCCGTCGAGGCGGACGCGGTGGCCTGGGCTGTAGGTGCGCAGGAGGTCGTCGAGGGCGTCGCGGGTGGCTTGTGCGGCGGCTTCGGTGCGGCGTGCGTGGGTTTGGAGGAGGGTGTGGGCGTGGTCTTGGGGGCCGTCGAGGATGGTTGTGGCGTCGGTGAGGGGGATGTCGGCTTCGCGGAGGCGGCGCAGGGTGTTGGCGCGTTGGGTCTGGTGGGTGCTGTAGTAGCGGTAGCCGGTGTCGGGGTCGACGTGGGCGGGGGTGAGGACGGCGCAGTCGTCGTAGAAGCGCAGGGCGCTGGGGGTGAGGCCGACGGCGCGGGCGAAGGCGCCGATGCTCATGAGTTCGGTGTGCTGCATGGAGGCGATTGTGGGCGTTGGAGCGGCTTGAAGGTCAAGCGTGGAGGGTGGGCAGGAGGGTGGGGAGTGCGGTGAGGGTGGTGATGCGGTGGATGTGGGGTGGGAGTGGGGGTGGTGGGGTGGGGGTGCGGTCGATCCAGATGGCGTGGAGGCCGGCGTTGTGGGCGGCGTGGGCGTCGGTGTGGAGGAGGTCGCCGATGTAGGCGACGTCGTGGGGTGGGAGGTCGAGGGTGGCGCAGGCGTGGTGGAAGGCTTCGGGGGCGGGTTTGGCGTGGCCTATTTCGTGGGAGCAGGCGAGGAATTCGAAGTGGTGGCGGAGGCCGATGGTGGTGAGTTTGCGTTCTTGGAGTGGGGTTGTGGAGTTGGACAGGATGGCGTGGCGTAGGGGGTGGGTGAGGAGGGTGAGGGTGGGGTCGGCGTCGGGGAAGGCGGTCCAGGCTTGTTCGAAGTGGGTGAGGTAGCGGTCGAACCAGGCGTCGGCTTGGGCGTCGGGGGTGGTGGGGCCGAGGTAGGCGCGGACGCGTTCGCGGCGTTGTTCGGTGAAGGTGAGTTCGCCGTTGGTGAAGCGGGTGTAGTGGGTGTGGGTGAGGGTGCGCCAGTGGGTGAGGGCGGCGGTGTCGTGGGGGAGTCCTTCGGCGGCGAGGTGGCGGGTGGCGGCGTCGGTGTCTGCTTGGGCGTAGTCGAAGAGGGTGTCGTCGATGTCCCAGAGGATGGCTTTGACCACGTCTTTCAGCCTACCGATGGGGTGTTTTGGTGGGGTTTGGCGGGTGGTGCGGGGTGCGTTCGGGCGGGTGAGTTTTTGGTTTGTGTTGGGGCGATCATGATCCTTCGTACAATCGCTGTTCATGGGGACCTGGTATGGACGTGACGTCACTCGCCGGATGTGGGGCGCCGTCGCCGCGCTGGTCGCGGGCGCGGGCCTTGTGGCGGTGTTGACGCCGCGGGGTTCGGGTTCGCCGTTGCGGGTGGAGGACGGTTGGTCGGCTTCGTTGTTCCGGTCGGCGGTGGAGATGGTGGCGGGGTGGCCGTCGTGGGCCGCACCGGTGATGGAGGTCGCGACGGACGCGGCGTTGATCACGTTGGTGGTGGCGTACACGGTGGTGTCGTTCGTGACGTTGGTGCGGCGTGATGTGGTGGGTTTGGCGGGTTTGTCGCTGGTGGTGGTGGGTTCGACCGTCGCGTACGGGTTGAGTGAGGTGTTGAAGGTCGCGGTGGCCGAGGAGCGGCCGTGCCGTGCGGTGGTGGCGGAGGTCGCGGCGCACTGTCCGGAGGTCGGCGACTGGTCTTTCCCGAGCAACCATTCGGTGATCGCGATGGCGATCGCGACGGGCCTTGCGATGCTGCGGCCGCGGCTTGCGTGGTTGTGGCTGCCGCTTGGGGTGCTCGGCGTGGTGTTGCGGGTGCTGGTGGGCGTGCACTATCCGCATGACGTGCTGGCGGGCGCGGTGTGGGGCGCGGCGGGGGTGGCGGCGACGCTGCTGGTGTTCGCGGGCCCGCTCGGGCATGTGTTCACGTTCGTGTTGACGCCGCTGTCGTTCTTCGCGCCGCGGCCCGGCAGGCACGCGCGCCGCGCGCAGGCCGCTGATCCGCGCTGGTCGCAGGAGACGCGGGTGGATCTTCCGGTCTTCCGTGATGATGCGTCGCCGCGTTGAGCTATCCGTCGTGTCGCCAGGAGCGGGTGCGGTCGTAAGGCCGGAACCCGATCTGCCGGTAGAGGGCTTGCGGGACGGGGTAGGCGGCGTCGCCGCGTGGGCTGACGATGGCGCGGGTGGCTCCGGCGTCGGCGAGGGCGTGCAGGGCGGCGAGGCAGACGGCGCGGGCGAGGCCGTGTCTGCGGTGGGCGGGGTGGGTGCCGACGGGTTCGATGAGTCCGACGTGGTGGGCGGGGTCGTGCCACAGCAGGCATGAGGCGGCGAAGTCGCCGTCGGGTGCTTCGATGATCCAGTCGAGGTCGGGCCGGTAGGGCCAGGTGCGGGTGAGGGTGCGGTAGGCGTCGGTGGTGAGGCGGCGTGAGTTCCAGGCGGCCTGGTGGACGGCGACGCGGCGTGGGTGGTCGGCGGGTCCGTGGACGGCGCGGGCGGTGTATCCGTCGGGCAGGGTGGGGGTGGGGAGGTGGTGGAGGTCGCGTTCGTGGAGGGCGAAGAAGGGGGCGTCGTCGGGCAGGGGCCGGTAGCCGCGTCGGATGAGGGCGTCGGCGATGTGGTGTTCGCTGTCCAGGACGCTGATCTCGTGGGGTTCGCCGTGGGTGAGGGCGGCGAACCAGTCGAGGATGGTGGGCAGGAGTGCGGGGTGGGCGGGGTCGATTTGGAGGCGGAGGTCGTCGGGGAGGTGGGCCCAGGCCCAGGCGACGACGTGGCCGTGGTGTTCCCACAGGGTGATGGGCCAGTCGGCGGTGGGGTCGAGGAGGCGTCCCCAGGCGAGGTCGCCGACGTGGTAGGGGGCGGTGGGTGACCAGAGGCGCGTGGTGAGGGTCTGCATGGCCCGCAGGTCACGGTGGTCGCGGTAGGGGCGGGTGCGGTAGGGGCGGGTGGTGGTCATGCGGGTGATCGTCGCAAGGTGTGGGGTGTTCAGGGGGTGTGGTGGAGGTCCACGGCGGTGATTTTGAGGTCGGTGGCTTCGATGTCGGGGGTGCGGGGGGTGCAGTGGGCGAGGGTGGTTTCGTCGGGGAGGTCGGTGAGGGGGTGGGTGGTGAGGCAGGCTTCGAGGGCGTTCTCGACGGCGGTGCGGGCGGCGTCGAGGGAGGCGTCGGGGTCGGCGGCGAAGGCGTCGGGGTCGGTGACGTGGAGGGTGGCGCGGGCCTGGACGAGGACGGGTTCGCCGTCGGGGCCGTGGGCGCGGGCCCACAGGTCGACTTGGCGGGGGGCGACGGAGACGCTGAGGGCGTCGTCGAGGAGGGGGATGATCAGGTGGGTTCCTGGGGGTTTGACGGCGTGGACGCGGCCGCGTCGGGTGACGCGCAGGCGGCGGTCGCGGCTGACGCGGCGGACCGAGCCGATCGCCAGGAGCAGGACGAGCAGGGCCGCGCCGATGAGGGAGCCGAGCAGGTAGTCGGGTTCGCCCACGGACGCCTCCTTCGGGTGGTTCTTCCACGGTCGCGCGGGTGGGGCGGTGCCGGTATCGGGTCCGTCCCCCATGTTGGGTGTGGTGGGGCCCGCAGGGTGTGATCACACCCCCGGGTTGGTGATCTTGTCCTAGGATGCGTCGCATGTCTGGGGAGATCGGGAGAAGGCTGGCGGACCGCTATCTTCTGCTGGAGGTCCTGGGCAGTGGCGGTATGGGGACGGTGTGGCGGGCCAGGGACGAGACCCTGGGCCGTGAGGTGGCGGTGAAGGAGCTGCGGCTCGCGCCCGATCTTGAGCGGGAGGCGCGGGAGCAGGCGGCGGAGCGTGCGGTGCGGGAGGCGCAGGCGGCGGCGCGGCTGCGTCATCCGGGTGTGGTGGTGGTGCATGACGCGTTCCTGGTGGAGGGCGCGCCGTGGATCATCATGCAGCTGTTGGACGGGTCGTCGTTGGACGGGGTGTTGGCCGAGCGCGGTGTGCTGCCGCCTGAGGAGGTCGCGCGGATCGGGTTGGACGTGTTGGCGGCGGTGGAGGCGGCGCACGCGGTCGGGATTCTGCACCGTGACATCAAGCCGGGGAACGTGTTCTTGACCGGTGAGGGCCGTGCGGTCCTGACGGATTTCGGGATCGCGACGGTCGAGGGGCAGGCGACGATCACCCAGTCGGGCATGCTGGTGGGCTCGCCTGGTCATATCGCGCCGGAGCGGTTGCGGGGTGAGCGGCCGGGTCCTGCGTCGGATCTGTGGTCGTTGGCGGCGACGTTGTATCGGGCGGTGGAGGGCAGGCATCCGTTCGGTGCCGGCGGGCCGATGGCGGTGCTGGCGGCGGTGTTGACGGCCGCGCCGCTGCCGCCGTCGCGGGCGGGGGAGCTGGGTCCGCTGCTGCTGCATCTGCTGGCGCGCGACCCGAACGCGCGTCCGGCTCCTGCGGTGGCGCGCGCGGTGCTGGAGCGGGTCGCGGCGGGCCAGCCGTCGGGTGACGTCCTCCTGCCGCCGCTCCCCTCAGCGCCGCCCCCCGAGCCGACGGTTCCGGCCGCGTTCGCCCGCCGCAACAGAACCCGCTCGGGGCCGCTGCTGCTGGCGGGATGTGTGGCGGCGACCGCGGTCCTTGCGGCGACGGCGACGGTGGTGGTCGCCGCCGACCGGCGCGCCCCGGCCGGCGTGCCGACGCAGACCGCGACGGTGGCCGCGCCGACGCCGTCGGCGGTGACGCCGTCGCAGGAGGTCGCGCGGTTCACCGTGCCGCTGGACATGTGCGCGCTGGTGCCGGTCGCGAAGGTCCGTGAGCTGATCCCGAATTACACGCGCAAGGAGGGCGTCGCCTCGGGTGACGCCGATGCGCCGGCGTGTTCGTGGGACGCGCCGGGCGCGGGCATCTCCCTTGAGGTCCGCCGTCCGTTCGGCGGGCCCGATCCGTGGTCGGCGACGACCCCGGCCCGCGCGCATGACGCGTATTTGACGTTCCTGCGCGCGGCGGACGGTTCGGACAAGGTGATCTGGCATTACGACGGGATCGGCGGCGAGTCGATCACGTCGGGTCCGGCGACGAAGGCCGAGAAGCTCGACGGGATCGGGGACGAGGCGTACACGAAGGACACCTATGGGCGGCTCGGCGCGCAGATGACCGATGTGGTGTTCCGGGTCAGCAACATCGTGTTCGAGGTGACGCACGCCGATGTGACCGATAGGACCGGTAAGGCGAAGATCCGGGCGAAGGCGCAGACGATGGCCCGGTGGGTCGTCGCGGCGCTCGACGGGAGCTGAGGGATGCAGATCGCCGGAAGATACGCGCTCACTCAGCCGCTCGGCCACGATGTGCATCTGGCGTGGGACGGCGCGCGCGGCGCGCAGGTGTTCGCGCGGCGGGTGGCGCTGCCGCGTGAGCTGGGCGACCGCGCCCGTGAAGCCCTCGCGCAAGACGTCGTGCGGGAGGCCGCGGCGGCGGCGCGGGTCCGTCACCCGGCCGCCCACCCGGTCCTTGACGCGGTGGTGCACGAGGGGGAGCCGTGGATCATCGGCCCGCCGATCGCGGGCCGTCCCCTGCACGACGTCGTCGCCGAGGCCGGGCCGCTGACGCCGCAGGCCGCCGCGCGGATCGGCGCGGACGTCGCGGGCGCGCTCGCCCGCGCCCATCTGATCGGCCTGACCCACGGTGACGTGCGGCCGGGCCGGGTGTGGGTGACGGCCGAGGGGCGTGCGGTGCTGACGGGGTTCGGCGCGGGCGCGGCGCTGCGTGAGGCGTCGTCGGTGGGGACGCCGGGCTACACCGCGCCGGAGCTGCCCGCCTCGCCCGCCCCGGCGGCCGATGTGTGGTCGCTGGGCGCGACGGTGTATTTCGCGGTCGAGGGGGTCCCCGCGTTCGGCGGGGATGACGCGATGGCGGTGCTGAGCGCGGTGTTGACGGCCGAGCCGCGCCCGTGCGCGCGGGCCGGCGACCTCGCCCCGGTGCTGGGCGGGTTGCTGGCCAGGGAGGCGGCGCGGCGTCCGGCCGATCCGGGCGCGGAGTTCGCCGGGCTCGCGGCGCGCGAGCGTGGTGTGCCGGTGCGGGCGTCGGTGCTGGCGGTGCTGGCGGGGTGTGCGGCGGTCGCGGCGGCGTCGGTGACGGCGATCGCGACGACGCTGCTCAGCTCGCCGCCGCCCGCCGTCGCCGGTCCGCCGGTGCAGGGGGCGGCCGATCCGGGGAAGTTCGCTGCCGCGCCGCGCGCGTGTGACCTGTTGAGTGATGAGCGGGCTGAGGAGCTCGTCGCGGATTTCGTGCGCAGTGACAGCGGGGGCGGCAGCCGCCGCGAGCCCGACACGTACTGCCGGGTGTACGGCTCCGGGTCGATCGACGGCCGCTCGGTGGTGACGGAGCTGTATGTGCTCAAGCCGGGTCCGGTCGGCGACGGTCCGGCGACGGCGCGTGAGTTCCTCGCCGGGGCGCGCGCCGACGCGCCCCGCGCGGTGTCCAGCGACGGCACTGTCTCGCCGGTCCGTGACCTGCCGGGGCTGGGTGACGGGGCGCTGGCCTATGACCTGTTCCGTCCGACGCTGTCGACGCGGGCGACCCGTGCCGTCCTGATCGTGTCGAATGTCGCGGCTGTGGTGTCGTGCGAGCAGAAGGACAAGACCGGCATCGCGGGCCTTGCGGGTGAGTTGTCGGGATGTGCGGAGAAAGCGGCCGGGTGGGTCGCCGAAGCCCTGGAGAAGACCGGATGACGCAGCCCGCACCGCCCCTGGCCGGGCGCTACCGCCTCCACCAGGCGCTCGACCCCACCGGCGCGGCCTGGCAGGCGGCCGACGAGCTGCTGCACCGGCCGGTCACCGTCCGGAAGGTCCCCGCCGAGGCGCTGGACGCGGTCCGCGCGGCGACGGCGCTGCGGCACCGGGGCGTCGTCACCGTCCACGACGTGCTCACCGACGACGGGCAGGCGTGGGCGGTCACCGAGCCCGCCGACGGCCGCACCCTGCTGACCGCGGGCCTGCTCACCCAGGCCGACGCCGTCGCGCTCGGCCTCGACCTGCTCGACGCGCTCGCCCACGCGCACGCCCTCGGGATCGTCCACGGCGCGGTCGAGCCCGCCAGGATCGTCGGATGCGCCGACGGCAGGTTCGCGCTCACCGGGTTCGGCGCGCCGCACACCTCGCCCGCGCACACCCCGCCCGACCCCGACCGCACCCCCGCCACCGACCTGTGGGCGTGGGCCGCCGCGCTGTACGCCGCCGTCGAGGGCCGTCCCCCGTTCGCGTCCCCCGAGGCGCTCCGGCACGGCCACCCCCTTGCGGCCGTGCGCGCGCCCCGCTTGGCGGCCGTGCTGCTCCCCGCCCTGCACCCCGACCCCTCGGCCCGCCCCGACGCCCCCACCCTGGCCGCCGCGCTGCGCCGTCTGGCCCCGCGCAGCGGCCCACGCCGCGTCCATCCCGCGCTGCTGGCGATCGGGGCGGTCGCGCTGGTCGCGGTGACCGTCCCGGCCGCCCACGCGCTCACCGCCCCCGACGCGACCCCGAACCCCGGCCAGTCCGCCGCGCCCGTCCTGGCCCAGATGCCGGACGTGTGCGCGCTGCTGAGCGGGGAGCGGCTCGAGCAGCTGGTGCCCGGCGCGGACGAGCCCGTCGGCTACCAGGACGGCGCGTGCACGTGGCGGACGAGCTTCCGGGCGGGCGACATGCCGGGCACGCTCACGTTCAGCCTGGAGGTGAAGGTCGAGCTGAGCGACGACCCGCGCGGCGCGCTCGCCCGCGCCCGGCAGAGCGCGGGCTTCGGCGGCGGCCGCGTCCGCGACCTCGACGGGCTCGGCGACGACGCCTTCGTGCAGGAGACCACCCGCGACTCCGCCGGCTCCGGTGCGCGCACCAGCGTCGAGGTCGGCTTCCGGCAGGCCAACGCCGTCGTCACCCTCGAGCTCACCCGGAGCGGCGGGGCCGTGTCCGCGTTCACCGACGCCGCCGTGCGCGGCGCCCACTGGACCGCCGAGGAGCTCCGCCATGGCTGACCGCCCACCGCTTGCCGGCAGGTACCGGCTCGACAGCAAACTCGGCAGCGGCGGCATGGGCGACGTGTGGAAGGCCCATGACGCTTTCCTCGGCCGTGTCGTCGCCGTCAAGGAGGTCCGCCCGCCGTCGGGGCTTGACGCGGCGCGGCGTGCGGAGTTCTGCGAACGGCTCCTCACCGAGGCGCGCGCCGCCGCGGCGCTGCCGCACCCGTCGATCATCACCGTGCACGACGTGCTGCGGCAGGACGACCGGCCGTGGATCGTCATGGACTACATCGACGGCCCCTCCCTGGAGGCCGTCCGCACCCGGCAGGGGCCGCTGCCGCCGCGCCGCGTCGCCGAACTCGGCCTGCAACTGCTCGACGCGCTGTGCCTGGCGCACGCGCGCGGGATCGCCCACCGGGATGTGAAACCCGCGAACGTGCTGCTGAGCGGCGACCGGGCGATCCTCACCGACTTCGGCATCGCGACCGTCGCAGGCGACGCGCGCGCCGCCGCCGAACAGGGCATCGTCGGCTCACCCGGCTACATCCCGCCCGAGCGGCTGAACGGCGTCCCCCACGACCCCCTCGCGGCCGACCTGTGGTCGCTGGGCGCGACGCTGTATGCGGCGGTGGAGGGGCGGCGGCCGTTCGAGCGGGCGAACGCGCTGGCGATGATCGGCGCGGTCCTCACCGACGACGCCGCGCCGCCGCACCTCGCCGGGCCGCTCGGGCCGCTGCTGATCGCGATGCTGCACCGCGACCCGCAGCGCAGGCCCGCGCCCGCCGAGATCCGCCGCGTCCTGGAGGGCGTCGCCGGGCTCGCGCCCCGGCCCGCCGCCCACCACCCGGCCGCCCCGGCGACGCCGCCCGGGTTCCCGGCGACCGTGCCGAGCGCGGTGCCGCGCTCGGGCCGTCAAGGGGCGGCGTTCCTCCTGGCGGGCTCGGCCGTCGTCGTCGCGATAGCGGTCGGGGTGGCGGTCGCGCTCGGCGGCGGGGAAGCTCCGCGTGAGCCGACGCCGTCGGGCGGCGGGCCCGTCACCGCCGACCCGGCCGCCGCGCCGAGCGAGCCGTGCGACCTGCTGACGGCCGCGCAGGCCGGCGCGCTCACCGGGCAGGCCAAGGGCACGAAGAACGACGCGGCGACCTGCGCGTGGGGCGATCTGAAGGTGACGCTGCGGATTTTGCCCGCGAAGGACGGCAAGTCCGCCGACGACGTCGCCAAGGACGCGTTCGCCCTGCTCAAGCGGCAGGCGACCGGATCGGCGGGCACCTCCTCCGACCCGGCGGCGACCGCCGTCACCACCCTCCCGCAGGACCTGCCGGGGTACGGGGACGAGGCGTTCAGCCAGCACTCCACCACCACCGGCGTGTTCGAAAGCGCGGGCAGCACCGTGTACGCGCGGGTCGGGCACGTCATCGTGCAGGTCGCGCGCAGCGGTGAGCCGTCGGAGGCCGCGTCGCTGCGTGACACGACGTTGCAGGCGGCGCGGCACGCGCTGGACAACCTCAAGGCGTGAGGGTCAGCGGCGGGCCCAGCGGTGGCACCGCCACTGGCCCGTCACCGTGACCTGCTCGCCGGAGGGGGCGGCGAACGGGGCGTCGGCGAGGGTGACGGTCCGCGCGTCGACGTCGACGGTGACGCCCGCGCCCTGCCGGTTCTGGAACACCGCGGGCGCCCACAGCAGCGCGCTGGGCGGCGCGCCCTCGTCGACCGACACGTGCAGGCTCAAGTGGACCTCGCCGTCGCGGTAGGTGTCGACGGTGAACCGCTTCGTGCGGCCGAACGACCGGCACGTCACCTTCGCCTTGCCGAACTCCGCGCGGACCGCGCCGCTGAGCCGGACGTCCACCGGTTCGGGGTTCGTGCCGAACGGGGCTCCGTCCCGCTGGAATCCGCCGCTTTCCACCACGAATCCGAAACCGATCAGCCCCGCCACCATCACCCCGGCCGCCGCCAGCTGCCCTCGATGCCCCACCGTGCCACACCTTTCGTTGCTCACCCGGTGTGACGCCTGCGCCCCGCCCCCGGTTCGCCTTGACAGGCCGACGCGCGGGCGCGTGTAATCGTGGCGCGGCGGGCGGGGGAGATGGGGCGGATGAGCGGCGAGAGACAGCGGATCACCTCCTACAGCCGCGACGGCCTCACCTTCGACGTCACCGACCAGGGACCGCTCGACGGCGACGTCGTCATCCTGCTGCACGGATTCCCGCAGACGTCCCGCTGCTGGGCGCGGCTCGCGCCGCTGCTGCACGCCGCCGGATACCGCACCCTGGCCCCCGACCAGCGCGGCTACTCACCCCGCGCCCGCCCGCGCGGCAGACTCGCCTACCGGCTGTCGGCCCTGGTCGGCGACGTCGTCGCCCTCATCGACACCGCGAACGCCGGTCGGGTGCACGTCGTCGGGCACGACTGGGGCGCGGCCGTCGCCTGGACCCTCGCCGCCACCCGCCCCGACGCGCTCGCGACGGTGACCGCACTGTCGGTCGCGCACCCGGCGGCGTTCCTGCGCGCCATGTTCACCAGCCGGCAGTTCCTCAGGTCGTGGTACATGTTCGCGTTCCAGCCGCCCTGGCTGCCCGAAGCGGTGCTGCGGCGCATCGCACGGCGCTCCCGGCCCCGCCTCCTGGCGGGCCTTTCCGTCGCGGGCCTTGAGGATGACGCCGCGCGCGACGTCGCCGTCCTCGAGGCGGGCGGGCTCACGCCCGCGCTGCACTGGTACCGGGCGATGCCGTTCAACCCGCCGGGCCGTCTCGCGCCCGTCACCGTCCCCACCCTGTTCGTCAACAGTGACGCCGACCCCGCGCTCGGCCCCGAGGCCGCCGCCCTCACCGCCCGGCACGTGAGCGGCCCCTACACCGCCCACACGCTGCGCGGCGTCGGCCACTGGATCCCGCAACAGTCCGCCGACGACGTCGCCGCCCTCCTCATCCCCCACCTGAACGCCCACCGGTAACCGCCCCTGCTGAAGGGTCACCTTTGCGAACGAAGCTGCTCCTTCCCGCCGTCCTCCTCGCGATCGGCGCCTGCAGCACGGACGCCACGCCGCCGTCCCCCACCCCTTCGACGGAGGCCGCCGCGCCCGTCGCACCGGGGATGCTCTACCGCTCCTACGGGTCTCCGCCGCAATTCCCCGCGGGGCGCTTCTACCGGTGGGCCCCCGGCGAGACGGAACCCGCGCAGCTCCCGGTCCCCGCCGAGTTCCGCGACAACCCCGTCGCCCTGTCCCTGGACGGGAAGACGTTCGCGAGCTGGAACACCACGGGCGGCCTGTCCGCGCACTGCCCACACCGCAAGGGTGGCAGCCGGTGGTCCTTGGGTCGTTCTCCCCCGACGGCCGCCGCCTCGGCGTCCTGTTCAAACCCCGCACCGGCGACGACCGGTTCCTCCGCTACCGAAGCGTCGTCTTCGACACCCGCACCGGAAAACCGGTGGACCTGCCCGACACCCTCACCCGCGCCGGAATCCTCTACCAATCCGACGGAACCGCCATCGCCCGCGTCGGCACCCCCGACGACGACTCCCGACCGAAAACCTTCCACCTGCTCGACGCGGACCTCAACGAGCGGGAGACCATCCCCGAGCCGCCCGCCCTCGCCCCCCTCACCTGGCTCGGCCAGTTCCCCGGCTGACCTGCGCGCCGCGTCCGGAACAGGCTCCGCACGGTCACCGGGGACGGGCAGGCGCGCGCCCGACCGCACCCGAGGGACAGGGACAGCGTCCTGACCAGCGGTAAGAAGCGGCGGTCGAGGGCGTCGCCGAGGACGGGGAGCAGCCGCCGGACGCACCGGGCTATGGCGGCAAGGAGACAGGTCACTCACCTGGCCGTCACATGACGCGACCACCGGATACGGGCACCACCCAGCATTGTTTCCCTACGTTCCGTGGCAAACCGGTCACCCGGCACGTTGACGCGCAGCGGAGCCGTCGCTCTACTGAGCGTCCACCGCACCGGCCCCCGATCCGCGAGGGACACCCATGACCACCCCCTACACCGAGCGCCTGCCCGGCTTCACGCTCGCCAGGCTCACCGTCGACGCCCTCATCCCCCGCCTCACCCTGCCGCTGGCCGACGCCGTCGCCGTCGAGGCCGACCGGATCGCCAAGGACATCAACGCCCAGGTCCTGGACATGGTGACGCTCCCGCCGACCGGCGAAGGCGTCGAGGCGCGCGGCGCGTGGCTGAAACTGCTCGGCGAGCTCATCGACGCGCTGCACGCGATCCGCGCCGACGCCAGGGCCGCCACGATCCTGGACGGCCCGGTGTACGGGTCGTCGGAGGCCATCCACGCCGCCGTCCAAAGGACCGGTGACGTGTTCGTGCGGCAGGAACCGTACGGCTACGACTTCGTCAACGACGAGCTCGACGCCGTCATCGCCCAGGCCGACTACATGAGCGGCGACACCTTCGGCGTCCACGCCGCCCTCACCCTCAACGACACGACGGGGCTCGCGTTCTTCTACGAGCACGGCTCAGAGGACCACATGCGGCGTGCGAACACGCTGCTGCGGTTCTACAACAGCTGCCCCCTGGCCGGGAAGCGGCGGATCGCGCTGATCCCCGTCACCGACGCCCGCAAAGCGTACCGGTACAGCCAGGAGGGGTACTTCCCCAAGAGCGTGTTCCCCTGGGGTGTGCCGAAGATCGTCGCGCGGACGCGGGTGTGCCTGGCGATCGGGAACGCGACGCGGCTGGTGGCGGCGGCGTACAAGACGATGTCCCCGGCCAAGGCGACCGCGGCGTTGCAGGCGGCGTGGCTGCCCCAGGGCTGGGAGACCGGTGCGGCCTCGCTCGTCCCGCACGGCGAGACGATCGCGCAGTGGGTCGCGCGCAAGCGGTTCGACAAGTCCAAGGCGTACGCGTTCCTGTGGTTCCGGCGCAGCGGCGCGCTCGGCGGCGCGCACCCCGAGCTCGACACGTGCGTCACCGCGACCCGCGACCTCATCAAGACGATCAAGCGGAACGGCCTCATCGAGAACGCGGCGATCGTGCTGGTCGGCGACGCGGGCCACGGCATCACCGACGGCGTCGACATCGACCTCACCGAGTACTGGAACGACAAGCGCAGCCCGTTCATCAGCGGCGACCGGCGCATGCAGCTGGCGCTGTTCGCCTACCTGGTGAAGGCCGGGTACAACCTGATGAACATCGGGATGCGCAGCGGCGCGCTGGAGGGCCCGGCGCTGCTCGGCGTCCGGACCGTCTACCTGGAGGAGATCTACAACCTCCAGGAAGGGCGCATGGACCAGTGGCAGGGGGTCGTGCCCGGCTACCGCAGGATCGAACTCGGGCACGTCCCGTCGGCCGAAGGACGCAAGGCGCTCGCGGCGACGCTCGCCAAGAACGTCACCGACAACGACTACGAGCTGAAGGACGCCGCCGCCTACGCCGCCCAAGCGCTCGGCAGGGGCACCGCGCAGGGCGTGTTCGAGGCGATCTTCAAGGCCGCCAACGGCGTCGGGACCGCCTCCACGACCCTGAAGTACGACCCGTTCTCCGTCGGGGAAGCCTTCACCGCGCTGTGCGCCCAGTGGCAGCGCGACCTCGGCGTCGGGAGCCTGCGCGACGACCACTTCGGCGCCGACTGGGCCGACTTCGCCTGGCGGGTCAAGTCCGGCCTCCGCGCCGCGCACGCCCTGCACAAGGCGCTGGTCAAGCAGCGGATCTGCGCGGCCTACAAGGGCCCGGACGAGGGCCTCAACGACACCGACAAGGCCAAGCTGTGGGACGCGGTCGGCGGCACCATCGACACCTGGCAGATCGTCGGCAAACACCACTAGCCGGGCGGGCCCGGACGCGCCGTGCGGGCGTCCGGGCCTGCGGGCCGGGCCGGGTCAGGGCAGGGGCAGGACGCCGAAGACGACGCTGCCGGGCGCGTCGAGGTCCGGGGAGTAGTAGAACTCGCGGACCGCGCGGATGAACTCGTGGCGGCTGATGACGCCGTCGCCGTCGGTGTCGAGGCGGACGAACACCTCGTGGGCGTCGGGGGTCTGCCCGTCCCACACGGTGAAGTGCCTGACGAACTCCTCGCGGGTGATGACGCCGTCGCCGTCGGCGTCGATGATGTCGAAGACGGCGTGCGGGACCGCCTCGATCATCTGGAAGCGGCTCGTGTCGTAGATGGCGGCGCGGGTGGCGTGGTGGAACGTCGCACGGTCGAGCCGGGTGTCGCCGCCGGCGTGACGCAGCAGCTCCATCCAGTACATCTGGTAGGAGGCGGTCAGCGCCAGCGCCCGCCGGTCGCCGCGCGGGACCTTGTAGGCGCTCAGGTAACGGTCGACGATGCGCTCGTAGTCCGACCACTCCAGGTAGCCGTTCTGGTCGGCGTCGGTGATATTGAACAGCGCGTCCAACTTGACGGTGATCGGATGCGCAGAGGTGATGGTCATGGCCGTGCTCCTCACGAAGGTGTGCCGCCGCAGAACCCCGGCGACAGACGCATCGTATCTGTCTGATCACGGAGAGTGGTTATGCGCGCTGGTTCTTGAGGAGGGCGAAGGCGTCGTCGAGGAGTGCCGACAGGTCGGCGCGGCCGTCGTCCTCGGCCCAGCGGGGCAGGACGAGGTCCTGGACCTTGAGCGCGGCGGCCGCGGTGAGCCGCAGGGCCAGGTCGTCGGCGGGCGCGCCCTGGCGTGCGGCGAGTTCGGCGGCCAGGGCCGCCTCGAGGTCGAGCTGGCGGTGCAGGTAGCGGGCGCGCAGGGCGGGGCTGGCGAAGATCAGCCGGATCAGGGCCGCGGACTTGCGTGCGTTGCCCGTCATGACCGGTACCGCCGCCTGGAGGGCGGCGCGCAGGGCGTCGAGCGGCGGCTCGTCGGCCGGGCGGGAGCGCAGGACGTCGAGGACGAAGTCGCCGAGGTCGTTGAGGACCTCGAGGATCACGTCCTCCTTGGACTTGTAGTACCGGAAGAACGTGCGGCGCGAGCAGCCGGCGGCGTGCGCGATCTGGTCGATGGTGGTGCCCTCGAAGCCGTGTTCGGCCAGCAGCCGCAGCGCGACCTCGCCCAGTTCCTCCCGGACTGCCCTGCGTTTGCGCTCGGCCATGTTGGGCGGCTCGGTCTTCCAGATCACCACAGAACTCTATCAACAGTGCCAAAGGTGCCTCTTCCTGCAATGTTTGACACTCGGTGACACAGACGGCATGCTGTGGCGCATGACCAAATGGACAGCAGCCGACATCCCCGACCAGACCGGCCGCACGTTCGTCGTCACCGGCGCGAACAGCGGCCTCGGCCTGGAAACCGCACGCCGCCTCGCCGAACACGGCGCCCATGTGATCATGACCGCGCGCGACCCCGACAAGGGCAGGGCCGCAGCGGCGAGCCTGCCGGGCTCGGTCGAGGTCCGCACCCTCGACCTGGCCGACCTTCAGTCGGTGGCCCGCTTCGCCGCCGGGGTCGAGCGCGCCGACGTGCTCGTCAACAACGCCGGTGTGATGATGACGCCGCACCGCACCACCGCGCAGGGCTTCGAGCTGCAGTTCGGCACCAACCACCTCGGCCACTTCGCGCTGACCGCGCTGCTGTACCCGGTGCTGCGCGCCGGGTCCGCGCCCCGGATCGTCACCGTCAGCTCGAGCCTGCACCGGCAGGGCCGCGTCGACTTCGACGACCTGGACGCCGCGCGCTCCTACTCGCCCACCCGCGCCTACGCCCAGTCCAAGTTCGCCAACGTGCTGTTCGGCCTGGAACTCGACCGCCGCCTGCGCGCCTCGGGCAGCCCGGCCATCAGCGTCCTGGCCCATCCCGGCTACAGCGCCACCAACCTGCAGACCTCAGGTCCGACCGGTGTGCTCAACCTGGGCGGCCGCCTGGGCAACCTCCTTCTGGCCCAGCACGTCAGCAAGGGCGCGCTCGACCAGCTGTACGCCGCGACCGCTCCGGGCGTTCAGGGCGGCGAGTTCTACGGGCCGCAAGGTCCCGGGGAGCTGCGCGGGTACCCCAAGCGGGTGCGGCCCGTCCGGTCGGCGACCGACCCCGACACCGCGGCCCGCCTGTGGGACGTCTCGGAGAAGATGACGGGCGTCTCCTTCGCGTTCTGAACGCCGACCCGTGGGCCCGCCGCCGGGGGTGCGCGTGCGTGCGGCGGGCGCGGGGCCGTCAGACGGGGTCGGCGGCCAGCGCCGCGCGGCCCGCGACGGCGACCTTGGCGGCCTCGCCGACGCGGCGGCCCAGGTGCTCGGCGGTGGCGAGGTCGGCCTTGTGCACGCCGTCGGGTCCGGCGTCCACGTTGGTCTGGGCGCCCGAGCCCAGGTAGAAGCCGAGCCGGTTGAGGTCGTGCTCCGAGCTGGTCGCGCTGTTCCAGCCGGAGTGCACGCCGAGGCTCACCCAGGTCATGCCGTGCTGGGCGGCGAGCAGCGCGAAGTATTGGAGCGTGCCCATCTTGTCGCCGCTCATGGAGCCGGAGTTGGTGAACCCGGCCGCCAGCTTGTCCTGCCAGGCGTGCGCGGCCCAGCGCTTGGACGACGCCTCGGCGAAGGCGTGGAAGGCGGCGGAGGCGGTGGCCATGTAGGTCGGCGAGCCGAAGACGATGGCGTCGGCCGCGTCCAGCTCCTCCCACTGGCGCTCGGTGATCGTGTCGACCGCGATCACGCGGACGTCCGCGCCGGCGGCCGCCGCGCCGCTCCGGACGGCCTCGGCGAGCATGACGGTGTGGCCGTAGCCGGAGTGGTAGGCGATGGCGACGACGGGACGGGGCATGGGTGCTCCCTGGAAGAGTTGTGGAATGACCGCTACAGGAAAGCACTAACTTTTAGAAAGCGCAAACCGGGGGGAAGCGCTACCCTATGGTAAGTTGATCGCATGACGCTGCCCACCGCCGCGCCGACGGCCGAGAGCATCGACGCGTTCGACGTGTTCGAAAGGACCTGCCCGTCACGCACCACGCTGGAGCACGTCACCGGCCGCTGGGGCGGGCTGACCCTCGGCGCGCTGCGCGAGGACACCCTGCGCTTCAACGAACTGCGCCGCCGCGTCGACGGCGTCAGCGAGAAGATGCTCTCCCAGACCCTGCACGCCCTGGAACGCGACGGCCTGGTCATCCGCGACGCCCACCCCGGCAACCCGCCCCGCGTCGAATACCGCCTCACCCCCCTCGGCGCCGAGGTCTCCGCCCGCCTCCTCGACCTCATCACCCTCCTCGAACACCACATGCCCGACGTCCTCGCCGCCCGCCACGCCTACGACACCCGCCCCACCCCCTGACCCCCCGACGTCGACAGCCGAGCCCTCCACGGCCTGCGAGGCTCGCCGCGCTGTGGCGAGGCGTCTGCTCGGCCGCGTGTCGTGGGAAGCGGTGAGGTGGGGGGTTATGGGGGTGGGGTGTCGGACCAGGCGGGGCCCAGGGTGGGGACCTGGGGGCGGGGGCGCTCCAGGCGGAAGGGGGAGGTTTCGGGAAGGAGGAGCAGCAGGTCGGTGGGGTCGGCGGAGTGGAGGCGGACGTCGGCGGCGAGCTGTTCGGTGAACGCTGACGGGTCGTGGGAGGCGAGGCGGGGGATACGGGTGAGGAACGGATAGGGGCGTTGCACGGCGGTGACGCCGCCGGAGTACAGCAGGAGGCCGTCGCCGGGGGCCAGCGGAATCCACGTGGGGGTGTACCAGCCGGCCTCCAGCGCCTGCAGGCCGAGCGGCAGCGCGGCGGGCAGGGCGCACGGCTCGGCGCGCCCGTCGCCGCGCACGATGACGGGCGGGGCGTGGCCGCAGCAGATCACCTCGGCGTCAAGGCCCGCAGGGTCGAACTGGACGAGGACCGCGCTCGTGTACTCCTCGCCCCGGTCGGACAGGAACCCGTCGACGCGGAACGCGATGCCCGCCAGGCTCGTCTCGTGCATCGCCAGCTCGCCGAAACCGCGCATGACCTCGCCCAGCAGAGCCGCAGGGTCCGCGCCGACGGGGTGCGCGGCGATCGCGCGGACGCCGAACGGCGAGTGGATGACCTCGCAGTGGCGCGCGCCGCCCGCGAGATGCGCGCGCTCCACTCGGACACCTCCGCAGTGCGAGGACGGGGTCGCCTGCGCGTCGAAGGGTTCCACTGACCGCCTCTCGTGACCCTGACCGGCCTTCATCCTAGCCGTGGGTGAGGTGATGCACGCGAAGAGCGAACAAATCGCCGACGCGCGGAGTATCGTCGCAATTCCGCAAAGTCACCGGTCCAGTGAGCGGAGCATCCATGGCACCACAGGCGCACCCTCGGCGCGGCAACATCTCCACCGACCTGTCCAGCTTCGTGGGGCGCGCCGACGAGCTCGCCTCGATCGAAGCGGCCCTGCGCGCCGCGCGGCTGGTCACGCTGACCGGCGTCGGCGGCGTCGGCAAGACCAGGACGGCGCTGGAGGCCGCCGCGCGCGTCGCGGACGACTTCCCCGACGGCGTGTGGGTGGTGCGGCTGTCGCAGCTGCGCGACGGCACCCTCCTGCCGCACCTCATCTGCCGGGAGATGCGCGTGCAGGACCAGACGACACGGCCGATGGTCGAGGTCCTGGCCGACAGGCTCGCCGCCTCCCGCTGCCTGATCGTCCTGGACGGCTGCGAGCACCTCCTCGAACCCTGCGCGATGATGATCATGGTGCTGCTGGGGGTCGCGCCCGGCGTCCGGATCGTCGCGACGAGCCGCCAGCCCATCGGCGTGCGGGGCGAGCGCCCCATCGCGCTCGAGCCGCTGCCCGCCGCGCGCGAGGCGGTCCGCCTGTTCGCCGACCGCGCCGCCGCCGTCGCCCCCTCCTTCGCGCTGACCGACGAGACCCGCCCGACCGTCGTCGAGGTCTGCGAGCGCCTGGAGGGCATCCCCCTCGCCGTCGAGCTCGCCGCCGCGCTCGTCGCGGACCTGCCGGTCGCCGAGCTGACCGCGCGGATCCAGGACAGGTTCGGCCTCGAGGCGCGCCGCAAGCAGACGGGCTCGGCTCCCCCGCACCACGAGACGCTGTGGACCACGATCGGATGGAGCCACGAGCTGTGCACCCCGCAGGAGCGGCTGCTGTGGGCGCGGCTGTCGGTGTTCGCCGGATCGTTCACGCTGGCGGCCGCGCAGCGGGTGTGCGCGGGCGGCCCCCTCACCGCCGACGACGTCGCGGCGACGCTCGCCGCGCTCGTCGACAAGTCGCTGGTCAAGACCCGCGACGGCAGATACGCGCTGCTCGACACGATCGCGGAGTTCGGCGCGCACTGGCTGCGCGAGCTGGGGGAGGAGCGCGCGCTGCGGGTCGGCCACCGCGACCACTACCGGGACGAGGCGCGGCGCGCGTTCGCCCTGTGGTTCGGGCCCGAGCAGGCCGACCTCGCGCGCGGGTTCGCGCGTGACTTCGCCGACCTGCAGGTGGCGTTGGAGACGTGCTTCACCGAGCCGGGCGACGCCGTCCTCGAGATGCTCGGGGCGCTGTGGTTCTTCTGGTACTGCTGCGGCCACCAGCGCGAAGGCCGCCACTACTTCGAACGTGCCCTGGCCCACGACACGGGGCCCGGCTACCACCGGATGCGCGCGGCGTGGGCGTACGGGCTCGTCGTCCTGGCGCAGGGCGACATCGACGCGACCAACCACGCCATCGACATCTGCACCGGCGCGGCCCCCGAAGCCGACCGGCCGCCGCACGGCGTGTCCGCCCGTGCCGCCGCCTATCTGCGCGGGACCGGCTGGTCCATCCGCGGCGACGCCGACCTCGCGATGACCCTCGTCGCGCCGTTCGACGTGCTGCCCGAGCCCGGCGGGCCGCACGAGGCCGAGGGGATGGCCGAGGCGACCGCGCTGATGGTGCAGGCGTGCGTGTCCTACATCCACATCGTCCGGGGCGACTACGCCGACGCCGTCGACCTCGCCCGCTGGATCAGGGCCGAGGGGGTGCGGCGGCGCGAGTACAAGTACCGGTCGTGGGGCGACTACATCTGGGCGCTCGCGGCCCTCGGCACCGGCGACATGAGCACCGCAGTCGACCACGCCCGCCAGGCCCTTGAGGCCAACCGGCAGCTCGGCGACTACTGGGGCATGGCCCTCGTTCTTGACTCCCTCGCCCTGGCGCTCGCGGGACTCGGCGAGTTCGAGCAGGCCGCGTCGATCCTCGGCACGGGCGAGCAGGCGTGGCGGGCGACGTTCGGCACCGCCCAGTTCGGCTCGCCCGAACTCGCCGCGGCCCGCCAGGCGTGCGAGACCGGCATCCGCGCCGCGATCGGCGACCTCCCCTACGAGAAGGCGTTCACCCACGGCCTGGAAACACCCCTCACCCCGACCCTGAACGACGTGTAACCCCGCCCGACGGCCGCGGCGCACTATGCGACGGCCCGGCGACGAACGGCGGCGGGAGCGTCAGACGCGGCCGGTCTCGTGGGCCCACATGGCGACCTCGACGCGGTTGCGCGCGCCGAGCTTGCGCATGAGGCTGGCGAGGTGGGCTTTGACGGTGCTCGGGGTGATGTGGAGCGCGCGGGCGATCTCATTGTTGGTGCGGCCTTGCGCCACGGGCACGAGGACCTCCTCCTCGCGGGCGGTGAGCGGTTCCGTCGGCTGCCTCGGCGGTGCGGTCTCCGCGCGGGCGAACGCCGCGAGCAGCCGGACGGTGACGCTGGGCGCGATCAGCGCGTTCCCGTCGGCGGCGGCGTGGATCGCCTGGGTCAACAGGGCGGGTCCTGCGTCCTTGAGCAGGAACCCGCGCGCGCCGGCTTTGAGCGCCCCGTGGACGTACTCGTCAAGGTCGAAGGTGGTGATGACCACGATCGGCAGGGGGTCGGTGACGTCGGGGCCGGCGAGGCGCCGGGTGGCTTCGATGCCGTCCATCAGCGGCATCCGGATGTCGAACAGGCCGACGTCGGGGCGCAGCTCGCGCGCCAGGCGGACCGCCTCGCGCCCGTCGGCGGCCGCGCCGACCACCTCGATGTCGGATTGGGCGTCGAGCAGCATGGCAAGCCCGGTGCGCACGATGGGCTGGTCGTCGGCGATGAGGACCCTGATGCTCATCGCGGCGTCCCGGCTCTGGGCAGGACCGCCTCCACCCGCCAGCCCCGCGCGGCGGCGGGGCCCGCGTGGAAGGTGCCGCCGAGCAGTGCGGCGCGCTCCCGCATGCCGATCAGGCCGTAGCCCGCCGGGGCGCGGCCGCCGGCGGCGGAGCCGTCGTCGTCGATGGTCAGCCGTACCCGGTCGGCGTCGCCGGTGACGGCGACGGTGACCCGGGTCGCGTGGCGGGCGTGCCGTCGGGCGTTGGTGACGGACTCCTGGGCCAGCCGGTAGAGCGCGGCCCCGACCGCCGGGCTGAGGCCGTCGAGTTCGCCGGACAGCGTCACCTCGACGCGGGGACGCGTCTGGCCGTCGGTGGCGAGCCGCGCGACCTCGGCCACACCGGGCCGCGGCGTGAACTCGGTGTCCTGTGCGGAGCGGAGCACGCCGACGATGGCGCGCAGCTCGGTGAGGGTGCGGGTCGCCGCGTCCTCGATGACGGCAAGGGCCTCGACGGCACGCTCGGGGTGGGCGGCCGCGACGGCACGGCCCGCCTGGGCCTGGATGGCGATGCCCGAGACGTGGTGGGCGACGGTGTCGTGGAGTTCACGGGCGAGCAGTTCGCGTTCGCGGGCCTTGGCCTGGTCGATGTCGCGGACGCGGATCTTCGTGCGATAGCGGATCGCTGCGCCGAGCGCGGCGGCGCACAGGAAGAACGCGTATCCGGCGGCCATCTCCGTCACGCTGCCCGTCTCGGCGACGTAGGTGACGGCCAGCCACAGCAGGATGACGCCGAGGCCGCTCACGGCCTCCCGACCGGAGCCCCACCGGAACAGGGCGTAGGTGATGAGCAGGGTGGCCGCGACGCTCGAGGGCAGGGTGCCGTGCGTTCCGGTGAGGACGCGGACGAGGTCGACCAGCGTCACCGTGCCGAACGCCACCACGGACACCACGAGCGGGTGGGTGCGTCGCCACGGAAGGGGGACGACGACCGCGAGCACGGCGACGAGCGCCAGCGGGAACGGCGCAAGGTCCTCGCGCAGCACCGCTTCCAGCACGGATGAGCAGATCAGTACCGCGACCAGGGCCCGGTCCCGCGCCCTCCGGTCCGACGGGCGCGCGGGTCGGGGTTCGGCCCACAGCGAGCGGAGTGCGTTGGTGGCCATCTCGAGCAGCCTAGGCAGCCCGCGTGTTGCGGTGCATCCGCCGAAAGTACAAGAAATCGGCTGTGCCAACGACCAGGTCGGATCAGGCTCCGGGGCTGATGCGCCCGCCGTCGGCGTCCGTGAAGGTGGAAGCACCCACCTGATCAAGCCAAGGAGCATCGTGACGAGAACGCCTCAACCCCGCACCGCCCCGGAGAATCCGCCGTCCCAGCGCACGCTGGAAGATCTGCGCCTGCCCGTGCAGGCCAAGCTCGCCGCGGCATGGACCAGCTTCATGTTCCTCTACATCTACGTCGACTACCTCGCCCTGTACAAGCCCGGCTTCCTGGACGACCTCCTGGCCGGCATCGTCCACGAGTTCGACCTGGGCCCGACCTTCGTCGCCGCCGCGCTCACCCTCATGGCCGTCCCGATCCTCATGATCCTGCTCTCCGTGACACTGCCCGCCCGCGTCAACCGCACCGCCAACCTCGTCGTGGCAGCGCTCTACATCCCCGTCACGGTGTACAACGCGGCAGGCGAGCCGTGGTCCTACTCCTACTTCTACGGCCTGTCCATCGGACTCGAACTGCTCCTGCTGGCCTTCATCCTTCACTCCGCCCGGACCTGGCCCCACCGCACCACATCACCGCCCACCCCGGCTGGAGCCTTCGACAGCGAGCCGGTCCGCCCGCCGCAGCAGGTGTGACCGCCCGCCTCCGGTCGCGACCTGCGGGAATGCGTGCGTCAGGCGGGGGGTGCGGGGCTAGCAGAACGCCGCCTCGTGCGGGGGCCGGGCGGCCCCCGCACGAGGGTGTTACAGGGTCAGCAGCGCCTTCGCGATGTGGGGGTCGCGGAGGGGGCGGAGCGCGAGTCGGACGAGGGCGAGCGCGTTGTCGTCGCCGGCGATCCGGTTGACGCTGAGCTCGCCGCAGGCCGCGCACTCGTGCACGATCATCCACTCGCCGTCCGGGCGGGCGGACACGCTGAGCGCGTCCATGCGGCCCCGGCACGTCGCGCCGCGGTCGCCGGGGACGCGCCGGTCGACGTGCAGGCTGACCAGGCAGGTCGGGCAGTGGTTGCGGTGCGCGGTGCCCGGCGCGGACGCGGGCACGTCGAGCCGGCAGCCGACACAACGGAAGTCCCGCGCCGCCTGCCTGACCCGCTCCACGGTTTTGCGCCGTTGCTCCCGCCCCGCGCGCGGGACTGTCCGCCGGGGCATCACAGGTCCCCGAACGCTTCGAGCGGGAACGGCGGCTGGGCGAGCGGACGGACGGCCATGCGCAGCAGGATGAGCTGGTTGTCATCCGGGCTGACGGGACTCGAGGTCAGCTCGTCACACCGCACGCACCGGTGGATGATCCGCCAGTCGCCGTCGCGGAGCACCGCGATGGAGATGGGCGACATCCGGGAGCGGCACGCGCTGACGCCGCCGGAGGCGTCCTGGACGTGCAGGGAGTGCAGGCACGACGGGCAGTGGTTGCGGCGTCGGCCGTCTGCGGCATAGGTCGTCGCGGTAAGGCCGCAGCGTGCGCAGTCGAAGGTGTCGACCTTCTGGAAGTTGCTGTTGATGGGCACCCGGAGGGCTCCTTGCTGAGGAACGAACATGACAGCAGGAGTGGGCCGAGCGTGCCTCGGATACCGGCGGAGCGCGCGAACGCGCTGGTCATGGGGGGCACCGAGGAACGCTCGGCGCAGGCGGTGACCAAACAGCACCCTTTCGGAGGAAGGACCGACGCGGCGGTCGTGGCGGGGACGTCGGCAGGGTAACCCGGCCGATCGCGGGCGCGCCAACGGTTTATTCGCGCCGTGCGGGCCCGGCCCGTGTGGGGCCGGGCCCGCGGGGGCGTCAGCGCTTCATGAGGGCGAAGACCCCCCAGCCGAGGTACTCGCGCAGGTAGCGCGTGTAGCGGGCGGGCTCGGCGGCGAGCTCGTCCCGTACTTCGGGGGCGAGGTCGTCGTCGGGGTTCTCGTCGAGCCAGCGGCGCATGCTGAGCCACTGGGCCGCGGTGTAGCGGTCCCAGCTGTCCCGGTCGGCGAGCATCATCTCCACGACGTCGTAGCCGAGGTCGCCGAGCTGCTCGATCAGGCCGTGCAGGGGCAGGAAGTCGGCGACGCCCGTGGCGTGGCAGTTCTTGGCGGTCTCCTCGTCCGGAGGGGTCCGCCGCCAGTACGGCTCGCCGATCAGCATCATGCCGCCGGGACGGAGGCTGCGGGCGAGCAGCTCGACGGTTCCGGCGACGCCGTCCCCGATCCACGACGCGCCGACGCAGCACGCCAGGTCGACGGGCTCGGCGGCGACGTGGCCCGCGGCGTCGCCGTGGACGAACTCGACGCGCCCGGCGACGCCGAGCTCGTCGGCGCGGGCCCTGGCCTGCGCGGTGAACAGCGTGCTGATGTCGACGCCGGTGCCGGTGAAGCCCAGGTCACGCGCCCAGGTGCACAGCATCTCGCCCGAGCCGCTGGCCAGGTCGAGCACGCGCGTGCCGGGCGCGAGGCGCAGTGCCGCGCCGAGCGTCGCGAACTTCGCGGCCGTCAGCGGGTTGTGGATGCGGTGGCCGCTCTCGCGGATGGTGAAGATACGGGGAAGGTCCATGACCGATTCCTTAGGACTTGAAGTTCGGGGCCTGTGCGACGGCACGGCGAAGCCGCGCGTCGCCGCGGGACACCACGGCCCGGGACGGGGTGAGGGAACGCGCGTCGTCGCGGCCGTGGTCGGCCGGCGTCATGACGCGCGGAGAAGAGGGTTGAGGAAACAGTGTGGAGACCCTTGGACGGGGGCCTCGCCGGACGGCAGGCGTGCCGGATCTACTCCCGACGGGGAGGTGGGCAGGCGAGGGTCAGGCAGAGGCCCGGAAGGTGAGGATGGTCCGGGCGCCGCGCGCAGCGGTCGTCTCCGCGACAGACATCAACTCACCTCTCACATCTCCATATGCGACAAATGTCGCTTCCGCCCCGACGATACCACCCACGGTGACCGTCCGTGCCCGCCGACCTGAAACCCTCCCTAACCCCCGGCCGGGGGTTAGGGAGGGTTTCAGCGGGGTTCACCGCAGGGTGAGCGGGGTCTGGGAGCCGATGTGGGTCAGTTTCTGCGGGTTGCGGACGTAGTACAGGCCGGTGATGCGGCCGTCCTCGACGCGGGCCGTCATGACGCCGTCGATCTCGCCGTCCAGACGGAAGACGAACCCCGGGTGGCCGTTGACCACGGTCGGGTCGAGGGTGATCGTGGCGTCGTTCTTCGCCAGGCCCCCGGCCAGGAAGCGAACCGTCCTGTCCGCGCCGGTGATCGGACGCTGCGCGGACCGCTTGACGCCGCCGCCGTCGCTGACGAAGACGACCTCCGGCGCGAGCACGTCGAGCAGCCCCTGCAGGTCCCGGGTCTCCAGCGCGCGCTGGAACGACGCAAGGACCGCCCGGGTCTCGGCCGCGGAGACCACCGAGCGCGGGCGGCGGGCGTCGATGTGCCGACGGGCCCGGTGCGCGATCTGGCGGACCGCCGCGGGGCTCTTGTCGACGGCGGCCGCGATCTCGTCGTAGTCGACGTCGAAGACCTCGCGCAGCACGAAGACCGCGCGCTCCGTCGGCGACAACGTCTCAAGGACGAGCATCATCGCCATCGACATGCTCTCGGCGAGTTCGACGTCCTCGGCCACGTCCGGCGCCGTGATCAGCGGCTCGGGCAGCCACGAGCCCACGTAGGTCTCCTTGCGGCGGCTCATGGTCCGCAGCCGGTTGAGCGCCTGACGTGTCGTGATCCGGACCAGGTAGGCGCGCTGGTCGCGCACCTGCCCCACCTCGACCTTGACCCACCGCAGCCACGTCTCCTGCAGGACGTCCTCGGCGTCGGCCGCCGATCCGAGCATCTCGTAGGCGACGGTGAAGAGCAGGTTGCGGTGGGCGACGAACGTGTCCGTCGCCGCGTGGGCGGCATGGTCGCTCATATCCCGATCTTTCTCCTTCCCGAGCCGTCCGTCGTCGCCGACGGCTCACCGCAGCAGCTGCCGCCGCCCGTCGTTCTTGAACCCCCAGGTGAACGAGCCCGGCTTGCGCGCCTCGTCCACCAGTTCTTTGACGACGCCCCTGCACGTGCGCTCCTTGATCCCCGCGGCGAGCCGGCCGCCGATGTGGTACCTGTTCGCGGTGTCGTCCTTGGAGGCGAGCTGCAGGGCGGCCGCGCGACGGCCCAGGGCGAGGCACTGGCCGACGACACCCACGTTGATGACCTCGGGCCGCGCGCCCGCGATCCTGGCCAGCACCGTGTCGGCGGCGTGCGCGCCCAGTGGACGGGCGGTCTGGCAGCTCATGCGCAGCGGCATGTCCGACGGCGCGGCGGAGTCCCCGGCCGCGACGACGCGCTCGTCGTCCACGCTCGTCAGGGTCTCGTCGGTGAGCAGGCGGCCCAGGGCGTCGGTGCTCAGGCCGCTGCGCGCCGCGAGGTCCGGCACGCCGAACCCGGCGGTCCAGACGGTCACCGCGCTCGGCAGCGCGCGTCTGTCGCCGAGGCGGACGGTGTCGCGCGCGACCGACGTCACCTTCGCGTCGGGGCCTTCGAGTATGTCCACGCCGAGCGCCGTCAGCCGCTTGGCGACCGAGCGCCGGACCCTCGGATGCAGGTACGGGCCGAGGACGTCGCCGCACACCAGGGTCACGGCGCGGCCGGACTCCGCGAGTTCGGCGGCGACCTCGATACCGGTCGACCCGGCTCCCACCACCGTCACCGCGGCCGTCGCGGGGGCCGCGGCGACGACCGTCCGCAGCCGCTGTGCTTCCTCCAAGGTAGCGATCGGGTAGGCGAACTCCGCAACTCCTGGCACGGTCGGGGCGGCGCTGCCGCTGCCGACCGCGTAGATCAGGTAGTCGTAGCCGACCGTGTCCCCGCTCGCCAGCGCCACGGTGCGGCCGGGGGCGTCGATCCGTGCCGCGGTGTCGACCACCAGCTTGACGCGCTCGCCCAGGATCTCGCGGTAGTCGACGACCGCCGCGTGGGACCCGCCCACCACCTGGTGCAGGCGGATCCGCTCGACAAAGGTCGAACGCGGGTTGATCAGCGTGACCGTGACGTCGTCGCGCTTGGTCAGGCGGTTGGCCGCCAGGACGCCGGCGTACCCGCCGCCGATCACGACCACATTGGTGTTCCCCGTCATGGTGCTCTCCTTCGTTTCAGGCGGTTCGTGCACAAGACACCGCCTGATCGACCCCTGTGACAGCACGTGAGACAGATCACCCCCGGGCGCGGTCACGGCGCGGGCGGTTACCGGGCGTCGGCGGCGGCCTGGGCGAAGGCGCGGATGAGCGGGGTCTCGGCTGACGTGCGCCAGGCGAAGGCCCACCGGCAGGGGGCGGCGTCGCGGATGGGGACGAAGGCGAGGCTGGGCCAGGGGTAGAGGTCGGCGACCTCGGCGGTGACTCCCGCGGTGGCCTGTCCCGAGGCGACGGCGCTCAGCGCCTCCTGCCATGTGGTGACCTTCGGGCCGCGCCGGACGGGCCGGCCCGAGGGGGTGTGCCAGGGGTTGAAGACCTCCTCCATGTAGGCGGGGATCGACTGGCCCTCGACGACGGCGCAGTCACCGAGGTCCTCAAGGCCGATGGCGTCGCGGTGCGCGTAGGGGTGGTCGGTGGAGACCATCAGGAGCACGGCGGAGCTGTGCGGGGTCGGCCGGACGGTCAGGTCGGGCTCGCGGATCGGCAGCCACAGATGCGCCACGTCCACTTCGCCGGACTTGAGCAGGTCGAGGGGGGAGGCGGGCTGGATCTCGCGATGCAGGACGCGGGCGTTGGGGTGGCGGGCCAGGAACAGGTCGGCGACGTTCTTGATCGCCACGGAGTTCGGGCCGAGGGTGCCGAGGGTCAGGGTTCCCGCGGTGCCGTCGGCGGTCGCCTGGGCCGTGGTGATCCCCTGGGTGATCTGCCGGTGGCCGTCCTTGAGCGCCCGGTACAGCTGCTCGCCGAGGGGTGAGAGGCGGACGGCCCTCGTGGTGCGGTCGAACAGGGGCGCGCCGATGTGCCGTTCCTGCTTCTTGATCGACTGGCTGACGCGGGCCGGGCTGATGCCGAGCCGCTCGGCCGCGCGGGTGAAGTGCAGTTCCTCGGCGGCGGTCAGGAAGATCTCGATCTCTCGCATCTCCATGACGGGCCTTTCTTAAGCTCAGGGTTAACAGAGGTTACTTGATCCGTCGTAGATCCACAGGGGACGGGTCGGGCAGGCTGAACCGCGTCAGCGCGCAAGACCTGGGAGGCTCGGTGCCCGTCGGATATCTGATCCCCGTGGCGCTCGTCGCGCTCGGCACGCTGTTCGCGCTGCGGCCCGTGCCGTTCGAACGGCCCCTCGGCCGGGTGAGCTACTACCTGGGCCTTGCGATCAATGAGCTGCCGTTCGCGGCGTTCTTCTGGATGCTGCTGATCCCGACGGCGCTGGCGTTCGCCGAGGGCGACGTCCACTCGGCGGGCGGCTGGGCGATCGTCGCGGTGGCCGTCGTGACGACGCCGGGGCTGGCGGTCATCGCGTGGCGCGGGCTCGGGGACCGGGCGCGGATCGAGGACGCCATGGACCGGGGACTGGGTCCCGGGTGGCGTGACGCGATCGACGCCGGGCTGCGCCGTCGTCCGCCGCTGCTCCGGATCTTGTTCCTGCCGATTCTCAAGCGGCGCTTTGACGTCCGGCGGGTGGCCGACCTGTCCTACGGGGACGCCGGCCGCCGCAACCTGCTCGACGTCTACCATCACCGGTCGCGGCCCGGCGGCGCGCCCGTCATGATCCATCTGCACGGGGGCCACTACGACAGCGGCCACAAGAACAGCCAGTCACTGGCGCTGCTCCACCACCTGGCGCACCGGGGGTGGGTGTGCGTCAGCGCGAACTACCGGCTCCGGCCCAAGGCGCAGCATCCCGACCATCTGATCGACCTGAAGAAGATCATCGCGTGGGTGCGGGAGCACGGCCACGAGTACGGCGCCGACCCGTCGACGCTGTTCGTCGCGGGCAGCTCGGCCGGCGGCCACATGGCGGCCCTGGCCGGGCTCACCCCGAACGACCCCGCCTTCCAGCCCGGCTTCGCCGACGCCGACACCTCCGTCACCGGCGTCATCTACCTGAACGGCTGGTACGGCCCCTACTTCAACGACGAGCCGGGCTCCTCACCCTTCGACCACATCACCCCCGACGCCCCGCCCTTCCTCGTCGCGCACGGCGACCTCGACCCGCTGGTCCCCGTCGCCCACGCCCGCCGCTTCACCGACGCCCTGCGCCGCACCTCCCGCGCCCCCGTCGTCTACGCCGAACTCCGCGGCGGCAACCACGCCTTCGACCTCTACCACTCCTTCCGCTTCGAAGCCCTCATCGACGCCATCGAAGCCTTCACCACCCACCCCCACCCCCCAACAACCCCCCCAAATACCACATGAATCCGTGCGGCCCAGTCTCGCTTCGGTGCCGGGGCTGCGGTGAGGTCCGGGCGGACGCCACCGCAGCGGTCGGCCGTCGGGGGGTTCAGTTCAGGCGGGCTGGTGCGCCATGAATGGAGGGAGACCTGTTCGACGGCGTCGCGGACGGTGTACATCCGCCGGTAGCAATCGGTGAGGAGACCTCGGCGTGGCGGCGGCTGTACGGCCTGGTCGTTGTGGGTCTTGTCGACCGTCAAGTTCTGCCCGCGCGTGACCGGCCTCTACGGGCTCACTGACCCCGGCAGGGTGATCGGCGTCCGGCTGGGTGCTTTGGGCTTTCCTGTCCGTTCAGTGTGAGTCGGCCTGCCGGGCCTGGTTTGTGGCGGTGCGGGGGGCGCCGGTGATGGGTTGGCCGTGGCCGGGCAGGAGCAGGGTCGCGCCGGTGAGTTCGTCGAGCCGGTCGAGGGAGGCAAGGGCGGTGTGGCTGTCGTGGGTGAAGCCGCGGCAGACCAGGGTGGGGCCGGTGTGTCCGGTCAGGCCGTCGTGGGTGACCAGGGCGTCGCCGGTGAAGAGCAGTCCGCGTTCGGGGAAGAGGTAGCCGGTGCTGCCGGGGGTGTGGCCGGGCAGCGGGACGGCCCGCGGCGCGCCGGGAACCTCCTCGAGCCGCCGGTCGGTGTCGAAGACGCGTGCGCCGGGAGTGGCGGGGGCGGTGAAGGCGCCGGCGCGGGCGAGGTGGAGCGGGGTGGCGATCGCGGCGGGCCGGCGCAGGAGGTAGGGCAGCATGGAGCGTTCGGGCTTGGCGTGGCGAAGGGCGCTGCGCGGGCCGTCGCGCAGGATCGCGGCGTCGCTGTCGTGGATCCAGATGTCGGCGCCGGCCTGCTGGAGGGCGTGGGCCAGGCCGGTGTGGTCGGGGTGGGCGTGGGTCAGGGAGCGGTCGGAGTCGGCCAGGTGCTCGCGCAGCTGCCCCAGGTGGGCCGGCAGCCCCGCGTCGATGAGGACCAGGCCGTCGGGCTCCTCGACCAGGTAGAAGTTGACGACGTCATCACCCAGGCGGTCCACGCCGGGGGCGACGCGCCGGTCGGAGCGGGTGGAGCGGGCCATGCGGACCTCCAGGGACGGGGCGGACAAATTTCGATACAGTTAACTGTAATAGATTGGGGAGGCAACCGAGATGCCCAGTGGAACGCCGCGCAGGCCCTACGACTCGGGGCGTCGGCAGGAGGCCGCGCACCGCAACCGCGCCGCGATCCTGGCGGCCGGCCGGGAACTGCTGTTCCGTGACGGCTACCAGGCCACGACCGTCCGCGCGGTGGCCGAGCGCGCCGGCGTCTCTCCCGAGACCGTCTACAAGGCGTTCGGCGGCAAACCAGGGCTGGTCAAGGCACTGTGGGACATCACCCTGGCCGGCGACGACGAACCGCTCACCATGGCCGAGCGGCCCCAGCTCCAGGCCGTTCTGGCCACCCGCGACGGCCACGCCAAACTTCGCCTGTACGCCGGGTTCGTCCGCGGCGTCCACGAACGCCTCGCCGCCCTGTCCGCCCTTCTCGCCCAGGCCGGCCCCGACGTCGGACAGGTTCTCGCCCTCAGCGAGCAAGAGCGCATGACCGGCGTGACCGCCTTCGTCGCCCACCTCACCGGCACGGGCGTCCTGCCCGCGGACATCGACGCGGCCCGCCTGGCGGACTCCTGGTGGGCCTTGACCGGCCCCCACCTGTACACCCAGCTCACCTCCGTCCGCGGCTGGGCCGCCGACACCTACGAGGACTGGCTAACGGAACTGCTCACCTCAGCCCTTCCAAGCCCACCCTGAGCCCAAACTCCTCACCGCCCCGGCCGCCCCCGTCGCAGGCTCCCGCTACAACCCCGAACTCCTCCAGCCACAACGATCGGGGCGCTGGGCCTGGTCCTCAACGCACTCGTGCTGTTCAACACCCGGCATATGGACGCTGCGGTGGACCAGCTGCGGGCGGATGGCTTCGACGTTCGTGATGAGGACGTGGCCCGCCTCTCGCCGTTTGTGCGGCACCACATCAACATGCTCGGCCGGTACTCCTTCCAGCTCCCCGACCTGCCCGGCGGTCTGCGTCCGCTGCGTGACCCGGAGGCCGCCGAAGAAGCGTGAACCCGGTGCGGGTGGCATTTCAGCGCCGGGGCTATCTCGGCGGTGAAAGCTCCGGGCTGCTGCTGGGCTGGCACTGGAGTGCGGGCGGCCCCCGCACCGGGCGGGTGCGGAGGCCCGGGGTGGGATCGGCTCGTGGTCGGAGTCAGCCAGCCCGGAGCAGGGAATGCAGCTCGATGGTGTCGATGACGTGAGCCCGTGAGGGGAAGACCCGGTGGAGCAGGACGTTGTGGACTTCGGTGTCTGGGTCGGCGACGCCGTCGGACAGTACATAGAGCTGGTAATCGCGGTCGGCAGCGTCGATGACGGTGGACAGGACGACGCCGCTGGTACTGATGCCGGAGACGACCAGAGTGGTGATGCCACGCTCGCGTAGCTGCTGGTCAAGGTCGGTGGTGGACATGCTGCCGTAGCGGTTCTTGCGCACGATGATGTCGCCGTCCTGGGGAGCCAGGCGCTCGTGGATGGTGGTGGCAGGGTCCTCGTGATGCATGGCGCGGTGTTGGGCCAGCGGGGCGAAGGACTTGTTGGTGGCCGGGATCGCGTCCCAGTCGGCCTCGGTGAAGCCGACGCGTACGTAGGCGATGGTGCCGCCGTTTGCGCGAACGTCGGCAATGGCCCCTTCCACGCGACCGAGCAGGGCGTTGCGGTCCTCGCCTTCGGGCACAAAGGCCAGGATCGCGGGCTGGTAGTCCATGACGAGAAGCGCGGTGTGCGTGGGGTCAAGTACGGGCGCAGTGCTCACGCGAGTGTTCCCTTTGCTGGTGGTGTGCCTGGTCGACGCGGACGCGCACCGGCGGACCGGCTGCGGCCTGTGGGCTTCGGCGGTGAGTTGCGGTGCCTCATGAGTGGCTGCGGGACAGTTCCAGCTCGTGCTGCGACGTCTGGTCCTGTCGGGGAAGCAGGAGCGGGGTGGTCAGGATGAGCAGTCCCGCGACCGTGAGAGCGGTGCGTGGGCTGGTGACGTTGGCGAGCAGCCCGGCGAGCGCGGTGAGGACGGCGATGGACGCCTGCTGGCCGATCGACCACGCCGTCAGGGTGCGGGCGACGAGATGTTTGGGGGTGTGTTCGAGCCGGTAGGTGGCGAGCACGGGGCTGTACAGGCTCATGTTGATGATGATTGCCAGCTCGACGGCCATCACGGTGACGAGGCCGACGACGCCGGGACTGACAAAGGCCAGGCCGATCAGCCAGATGGCGCGCAGGGTGCCGACAGTCCGGAAGACCCAGTGCCGGCCGAAGCGGGCCACGACACGGCGGGCCAGCCGTGAGCCGATGAGTCCACCGAGGCAGGGGGCGGCGAAGGCGAGGGCGTACTGCCAGGGCGGGAACCCGAGTTGACGAAGGAGGAGCACGGCCAGCAGCGGCTCGGTGGCCATGATCAGACCGGCGACGAGCATTTGGTTGAGGTAGAGAGGCCGCAGACCGGGGTGGCCCATGATGTGTCGCCAGCCGTCGAGCAGTGCGCCCGCCCGGAGCGGGCTCTTGTCGGTCGTTCGCGGCGCTTCTTCCTGGCCGCGGATCGCGGTGATGCCCAGCGCGGAGAGCAGGTAGCTGAGCGCGTCGGCCACCACGGTGGTGACCGGCCCGAACAGGCCGATCGCCGCCCCGCCGAGCGGTGGTCCGACCGCGATGGAGCTCCAGTTCGTGGACTCGAACCGCGCGTTGGCGACGAGCAGGTCGTCCGGCCGCACGAGGGCCTTGAGGTAGGCGCCGCTGGCCGCGTTGAAGGCGATCTTGGCTGCGGCGACCACGGCCGAGACCACGAGCAGCTGGACGAAACTGAGCCGTCCGAAAGCGTAGGCGACGGGGATCGTCGCCATGGCCGCGAACCGGGCCAGGTCCATCATGATCATGACCGGGCGCTTGCGCCGGAACTCCACCCACGGCGCGAGCGGCACCGCGATCAACGCGCCCACCGCAGGCCCCACTGCGGACAGCGCGGACACCTCGGCAGGTCCGGCATGCAACACCAGCACGGCGATCAGCGGCAACACCCCGAATCCCAACCCGGACCCGTACGCGCTCACCGCATATGACGCCCACAGCCAACCGAACTGCCGACCCAACCGTCTCCTGCCCACCATGCTCAGCGCACTCCCCTTGAAATCCCATCTGAACAAACTGACGTTGACCGATGAGAGGTAAGCGGACAGAACAACGGCAGGTCAAACAACCGACCTGCCAGTAATCCACAACCAGTAGTTGTTCACTAAGGTGGGTCGGCGTGGACCTCGAAGCAGTACGTACCTTTGTCGCCGTCGCGGAAGCGGGCCAGTTCCAGAAAGCCGCCACCGACCTGTCGATCACCCAGCAGGCCGTCTCCAAACGCATCGCCACACTGGAGCACGACCTCGGTGTGCGGTTGTTCACCCGTGCCCCACGCGGCGCCGAGCTCACCATCGACGGACAGGCGTTCCTGCCCCACGCACGCGAGCTGCTGCGCGTCGCCGAGCGCGCGGGTGCGTCCGTGCGCCCCGGCCGCCGTCCGCTGCGCGTCGACGTGATCGCCTCGCGCAGCGCGCAGTCGGGCCTGATGCGCGACTTCCACCGCGCGCACCCCGACATCGAACTCGACGTGATGATGCTGTTCGACATCGAGACGGCCGTCACCGCCATTCGTTCCGGTGCGATCGACGCGTCCTTCCGCGCCGTCGCCGCGCCCGGCCGGCCCCTGCCCGAGGGCATCGCCTCCGTCCGGGTGCTCGACGAACCGCTCCAGCTCCTCACCGGACCCGCCCACGCGCTGGCAGGCGCCCGGTCGGTGACCGTCGCCCGGCTCACCGGGCACCGGATCTGGATGCCCGGCATCGCCCCCGGTACCGAGTGGAGCGCCTACTACGACGACCTCGTCGCCGAGTTCGGCCTCACCATCGAAGTGACCGGCCCCAACTTCGGCTCCGACGCACTCCTCGACACGATCGCCGACACCCCTGCCCTGGCCACTTTCATGGGCGAACGCACCCGCCTCATCTGGCCCATAGACCACGGCCTGCGCCGCATCCCGGTGACCGACCCGACACCCGTCTACCCGCACTCACTCCTCTGGCACCGCGACAACCCCCACCCAGCGCTGGCCACCCTCCGCACCCACCTCGCCACCACGACGACCGGCTACGACGCCACCGGGACCTGGACACCGAGCTGGGCGATTCCTCGCTGAACGGCTCCCCGCCCGTGCGGCCGGCCCCGCCCAGCGCAGGCGGCTAACGGCGGGCGTCGCCGGGGGCGAGCAGGCTGGTCAGCTCGGCGATCGCCGCCGGGGAGGGCTTGAAGTAGCGGCGGACGTTCTCCGGCTTCTTGTGCCGGGACTTCGCCATCAGCATCAACAGCGAGGCACCCTGCTCGCCGAGATGGGCCAGGGCGGAGTGGCGGTACTCGTGCAGGTCCCAGCCCGTACTCGGCCCGCGCAGGGCGGTGTGCTCGTAGAGCAGGGCGCGGGCCTGCCCGTACGACGCCGGGCCAGCCCGGTGTCCGGGCATACGTCCCGGGGGCTGACGACCTTGCCCGGCCCCGGGCGGCGATGGGTGACGAACACCGGCCCGTGGGTTCGTCCCTTGAGTAGCCGGGCGGTGCCGGCATCCCAGTACACGGGCTCCGCACGTAGTCCTCGCGCGACTGGCCCCGGCGGCGGACCTTGGTCCGGGCTCCCTTGGCCTTGACCAGGCAACGGCGCCCGGCGAGGTCCGGTTCCTCGATGTTGACGCCCAGGATCTCCTCGGACCGCCCGGCGGTCTCGTAGAGCATCCGCCACAGCGTCTTCTCCCGCAGGTGCACCTCGCGCCGCGCGATCAGCCGGACGACTGCCATCTTCGAGCGGGCCGGGAAGAATTCAAGCGGATCCGGCCGCCGACGTTCCGTCAGCCGCCCACCAGGGCCGACGTCGGCTTAGCGCACGATCTGACATGGATGTTCCTCAACCCCCAGGTCGTCGCTGAGCCGGGTGTTTCCTGTCCGTGGACGGTGGAGCGGCCGACGCTGTACTCGGTGGACAGGTCGCCGAGGGTGACCTCGCCTTCGGCGCAGCGGCTGCGGATGGACCGGCGTACGGGTGCGGGGAGCTTGGGCTTGCCGCTCTTCGCTAGGACCATGCCATTGAGGCAGCAGGGGGCCGTGTGGGGGCGGGTCGGATGGCTTCGCCCGCCCCCGGTGGTTTGGGCTTTTTAGGGCTCGGTGGTGGTCGGGTCGGGTTGTGGGGTGGGGTGGGCTTCGGCTCGGGCGGCGCGTTCGCGTTGGGCGGCGGCTTCGGCGCGGGCGGTGGTGAGGTCGGTTTCCAGGCGGGTGTTGATGGCCTGGGCGGCTGCGGCGGTGGCGCGGGCTTCGGACAGGGCGGCGAGGGCCTGGGCGGTTTCTGTGCGGGCGGCTTCGGCCTGGGCGGTCGCGCGGTCCAGGGCGTCGGACAGGTGGGTTTGGGTTTTGACGGCTTCGTGGCGGGTGGTGTGGAGGTCGGCTTCTGCGGCTTCGGCGCGGGACTGTTGGGCGGTGGCCTGGCCGCGTGCGTCGGCGAGGGCTTCGCGGGTCTGGGCGAGGGCGGCGCGGAGTTCGTCGGCTTCGCGGGCGTGGGCGTCCAGGAGCGCGGTGAGTTCGGCGACGCGGGCGCGGGCGGCTTCGGCGTCGTGCTGGCGGGCTTGGCGGGATTCCACGAGGTCGGCGACGGCGCCGTCGCGGGCCTGCTCGGCGGCCGCGCGCGCGGCTTCGGCGGCGGTGCGGGCCTGCTGGTGCGCCTCGACGCGTTCGGCGGCGTCGGCGCGGGCGCGTTCCGCGTCGGCGCGCGCGGCGGCGGCTTCGCGCTCGGCGGTGGTGCGGGCGGCACGGTCGTTACGGGCGTCTTCGAGCGCTCGGGCGGCGGCGGTCTCGGCGGCGTCGGCGCGGGCTTCGGCGTCGGCCGCGGCCTGACGTGCGGTGCGGGTCTCGGCCTCGGCGCGCTCCACCCGCGCGAGCGCCCCGGTCTGCGCCTTGTCCAGGAACCCGGTGAGCTCCGACAGCTGCGCCTGGAGCGCGGCGATCGCGGCAGGGACGTGCTGCGCGAGCGCCTCGGCGTGCTTCAGGGGTTCTTCGACGAGCGCGGCGTCGGCCGCGCGGCGCTCGCGGCTTGCCTGGTCGGCGTGGGCTTTGCCGCAGTACTTCGGCGGGCGTCCGCGTCCGGCGGGCGGCAGGGGAAGGTCGCATCCGTCGAGCCCGCACACGCCGCGTGGTGCGGGGACGGGCCCTCCGGTAGGGGCCGTGCCGTTCGGGTTCTGCGCTGCTGTCTCTTCGTTCACACCCCACAGCCTAGCCTTTTCGCGCATCCATGACGCGTAACTACTTAAGCGTGTCGCGATACGCGTTAATAACCCCTCTCAAGATCGCGTGTCGATCTCACATAATTGAAGTTATGTGAGATGCTGGGGAGTAGCCCGCCTGACGCCCGAGACGCGAGGAGCCCCGCCCCGTGAGCGAAAAAGACGCCCTGGTCCCCTCCGCCGTCTACCTGCCCTCCACCGGGGCGCGGCCGCCGAGGACGGTCAGGCTCGATGACGGGCGGGAGATCACGCCGCCCGCGCCGATGCTGGATTCGGTCGGCGCGATAGCCGGGCTGTCCCCCCGGCGCGAGCGCGGCGACGGCGGGGAGGTGCCCGGCGCGGACGTCGATCTTGTGGACGCGTTGCCGAGGGAGCTGGTGTGGCCGACGGTCGCGGCCTGGCTGACGGCGGCCAAGTCGGTGCAGACCCGGCGGGCCCGGCTGCAGGACGTCGCGGCGTTCCTGCGCTGGCTCGAGGTCCACGCGCCCGGCCTCGCGCTGCTCGCGGTGAGTGAGGACACCATCACCGGGTACCGGGAGAGCCTCGCGACGGGCACGGCGCGGGCAGGCGTGCGGGACGTGGGCAAGCCGCTCAGCGCCGCCAGCGTCGCGCGACGGCTGTCGACGCTGTCGTCGTTCTACAAGTACGCGATGCGCCGCGCGGGCCTGCGCGCCAACCCCGCCGACCCCGGCTTCGTGGAGCGGCCGGTGGTGTCGGGTGAGGGCAAGACGCCGATGCGGACCAAGGAGGAGGCCCAGGGGCTCACCTCGGCGGCCGGGGCCGACGACTTCCTCGACCGCTACCCCGCCGACGCCGTCTGCGTGACGCTGCTGTTCATGACCGGGATGCGCATCGGCGAGATCACCGCGCTGACGTGCGGGCAGGTCAAGGACGACTCAGGCCACCGCGTGCTGGTCTTCGCCCGCAAGGGCGGACGGACCGCGCGCGTCCCGATCCCACCCGCCGTCGCCGTCCTGCTGTTCCCCCTCATCGCCGGCCGCCCCGCCGACGAGCCCATCTTCCACACCGACGACGGCCGCCCCTGGGACCGCTGGCGCGCCTACACCGCCCTGCGCCGCGCCGCCACCGCCGCCAACCTCAGCTCCCACGGCCTCACCCCCCACACCGCCCGCGCTACCTTCGCCAGCCTCCTACGCGAAGCCGGAGTCCCCCGCGAAAAAGTCCAGGAAGCCATGGGCCACACCTCCTCCACCACCACCCAACGCTACGAACGCGGCACCTCCACCCTCTCCTCCCACGCCGCCTACGACATGGAACGCCTCCTCGAAGGCAACCTCTAACACCCCCAACCCCCTCCCGGAGCCCGGTCCGTTCCAGAAGTGGAAGGAGACCATCGGCTCATCGACGGCTAGGGTCCGGCCACAAGCCCGGTGAACGCTCCAGTGACCCCGGTCGAGGTGAAAGCCCCCCGTTCCTCCCACGTCTGCCGCTCTGCGGACCAGCGTTCCTCGCGACGTTCCACATGGGCCAGATGATCGACGAGGACGCACAGCGCGATCTCGCCGCTGGGTGGTCAGGGGGTGGGGGTTAGGGCGGGGAGGAGGAAGGTGTTGGTGATCGTGATGAGGTGGTCGGGGGTGGGTTCTTGGCCGGTGAAGAGTTTTTCGATGAAGAATGTGCCGAGGAGGAGGGTTTCGGCGTGGTGGAGGGCGGGGTTGTCGGGGTGGATGGTGCCGCGCTGGACGTGGCGGGTGAGGATGGTTGTGAGGGCGTTGAGGTAGGGGGCTAGGAGGACCTCGCGTAGGGCGCGGGCTAGGGCGGGGTCGGCGAGGACGGCCTGCCAGATGCCCAGGGTGGGCGTCCCGGCGGGGTGGGGTGGTGGCAGGGCGCGGGCCAGGGCGTGCAGGTCCGCGCGCAGGTCTCCGGTGTCGATGTCGGGCAGCGGCGGGTACTTGCGGGCGGCCAGGGCGCTGATGACCAGGCGGGGTTTGCTGTCCCACTGCCGGTACAGGGTGGCGGTGCTCGACCTGGTGCGGCGGGCGACCTCGTCGACCGTGGCGTTGTCGTAGCCGACCTCGGCGACGAGGTCGAACGTGGCGTCGAGGATCTGCTGGCGGCGTTCGGCGGTCAGCCGTCCGCGGGGTGTCGGTGCTGTCATGCGCGCTGCTTCCGTGGTTTCGGGGCGCGGTCAGGCAAGGCCGAGTTCGCGCAGGCTGACGGCGGTCGCGGTGACGGCGTCCTCGCTCGAGCGCGGCGTCCAGCCGAGGACGGTGCGGGCCTTGGTGCCGTCGACGTGGCGGACCACGTCGAGGTTGCCGGTGATCTCGCCCAGGCGTGGGACGAACCGGGCGGCGACGCGCACCAGGGGGCTGGGCAGCGGACGGGTGACGACCTTGCCGCCGGCCGGGCCGAGCCGCTCGCGCAGGGTCCGGGCGATGTGCCGGAAGGACACCGCGTCGCCGGCCGTCGCGATGAACCGCTCGCCTGCCGCCCGCGGGCTGGTCATCGCCAACAGGTGCAGGTCGGCGACGTCCCGCACGTCGACGACCGCGGCCGCGAGGTTCGGGACCCCGGGCATTCCGCCGTCGAGCATCTGCTTGATGATCCCCAGCGAGCTGGAGATGTCCGGGCCGAACGCCGGTCCGAAGATCCCCACGGGGTTGACCACCGCGAGTTCCATCGCCCCGCCTTCACGTTCCATGAAGTCCCACGCCGCGCGCTCGGCGAGCGTTTTGGACTTGATGTAGGGCGCGACGCCGGGCCCGGACAGGTCGGTCCAGTCGCGCTCGGTGAACGCGCGGGTGGTGGCGGGGTGTCCGTAGCCGATCGCGGCGAACGACGACGTCACCACGGTCCGCGTGACTCCGGCGTCGCGCGCCGCCCGGAGCACCCGCAGTGTCCCTTCGCGGGCGGGGACGATCAGCGCGTTCTCGTCCTTCGGCGCGGCGGCGGGGAACGGCGAGGCGACGTGCAGGACGTGGTCGCAGCCGTCGGCCGCGCGGGCCCAGCCGTCGTCGGCGGTCAGGTCCGCGACCGCGAACGACAGCCGGTCCACCCCGCCGTCCTGGCCTGACGCCCCCGCCGCGGCCCGGACCGCCGCCACGTGCTCGCGGACGACTCCCTGTTTCGCGGCCGATCTGACCGTGGTGCGCACGCGGTGGCCCTGGTCGAGTAGTCGCGCGATGCAGTATGCCGCGAGGAACCCGCTTCCCCCGGTCACCAGGACCTGCTGCCCGCCCATCCCCCGCCTCCTCGGCTCGTTACCCGGACGTCGACCACGTTAGTGGAAGAAAAACGTGTTTTCGACAACGGGGTTTCGATGGTGGGGTTCCTGGGCGGGCGGCCCCCCGGCCGCCCGCACGGGGGGGTCAGGGTTTGAGGCGGGGGAAGAGGGTTCGGGCGTTGGCGGTGGTTAGGGTGCGCCAGGTGCCGCCTTCGGGGGGTGGGGAGGCGGCGTCCAGGGAGGCGATCTGGGTGGCGACGGCGGGGGCCGGGGTCCAGCAGAAGTCGCTGCCGTACAGGGCGCCGCGGGTTCCGAAGGCGGCCGACAGGGCGGCTGCCTGGTTGGGGAAGGGCGTGCCGGCGAGGTCGAACCACTGGCGCGCCAGCTGCGCGGGCACGGATTCCTGGTCGGCGGTGCCGCCGAGCAGGAGTGTGCGGAACATCTCGATGCGGTCGGCGAGGAGCGGGAGGGTGCCGCCGCAGTGGGTGAGGATCCAGTTGATGCGCGGGTAACGGGTGAACACGCCGGTCAGGGCGAGGTCGGTCGCGGTCCGTGTGGTGTCGAACAGGAACTCGAGGACCGGGCGGGGCCGTCCCGAGGTGAGCGCCTCCGCGCCGGGCGGGGACGTCGGGTGGACGAACACCGCGGCGGCTCTGCGGTCGAGCTCCGCCCACAGGGGCTCGTAGGCGGCGTCGCCCAGGTAGCGGCCGTGGGCGTTGCTCTGCAGGACGACGCCGTCGCTGCCGAGCTCGTCAAGGGCGAAGACGGCTTCGGCGAGGGAGCCTTCGACGTCCGGCAGCGGCAGTGACGCGAAGTGCCCGAACCTGTCCGGGTGGTCGGCCACGACGCGCGCCCCGGCGAGGTTGACCTCGCGCGACAGGGCCCGCGCGGCGGCGTCGTCGCCGAAGTGGGTGCCCGGTGAGGAGATCGACAGCAGCGACACGGCGATGCCGTGCTCGTCCATGACGCGCAGGTGCGCTTCCTGGCTCCATGACGGGTAGGCGGGCATCCCGTCGGGGTTGACGTGTCCGGCCGCGCGCGCCGCCGCGACGTAGGCGTCGGTGACGAAGTGGGCGTGGACGTCGATCAGCGGGTCGCTCACGCGGTGTCCCCCTTGACGGTCAGGGGCCGGCCCGCGCTCCAGGCGCGCAGGATCCGGCCGGTGGCGGTGATGTCGGTGAGCGGGTCGCCGTCCACCAGGACGAGGTCGGCCCGCAGCCCGGGTGCGACGCGCCCCCGGTCGGGCAGCCCGAAGTACCGGGCGGGCAGCGACGTCGCGGCGTTCAGCGCTTCGGCGTTGCCGAGGCCCGCCTGGACGAGCAGGTCGAGTTCGTGCTGGAGGCCGCCCGCGTGGGCGACCGGCGGGAACGGCATGGGCGCGGAGAACGCGTCGGTGCCCGCCAGGACCGGGACTCCCGCGGCGTGCAGGGCGGTGACGCTGTCGCGGCTGTTCCCGTACAGCGCGGCGGGCAGGCCGAGACCGTTGACGACGGCTTCCATCATCGCCAGGGTCGGCACCGCGACCTGGCCGTGCTCGACCATCCGCGCGATGGTCTCGTCGTCGAGGACGGCGTCGCGCGGCACGTGGGTGACGACGTCGGCTCCGGCGCGTACCGCGCGCTGGTAGGAGTCGAGGGAGGAGGCGTGCGCGATGGTGAGTTTGCCGTGCGCTTTGCCTTCGGCGATGAGCGCGTCGATGATCTCCTGGCTGAGCAGGTCGTCTTCGATGACGACCTTGATGTAGTCCGACCCTTCGGCGACCCGCCGCGCGACGAACCCCGCGGCCTGCCCGGGCGCGGTGATGATCGCGTCGTCGGGCATGCCGAGCATGCGTGAGTGGTTGCCGCCGGGTCCGATGGCCGGGACGCCCGCGCTGCGGATGTCGGGGACGCCGCCGCGGAAGGACTCGACGCGCTGGTGCGGCCAGCACGCCATGTCGAGCGCGGTGGTGATCCCCCAGGCGGCGAGCGCGGTCATGTCGTCGCCGGTCAGGAGGTGGACGTGGGCGTCGAACAGGCCGGGCAGCAGCGTGGCCCCCGCCCCGTCGACGGTCTCGCCGGCCTCGGCGCCCTCGCCGATGACGTCGCCGACGATGGTGACGGTCGTCGCCTCGGTGAGGCGCGCGCCGTCGAACACGCGGACGTCGGTCAGCACTGTCGTTTCGGTCATGCGTCCTCCTTGCCGGTGCGGGCGAAGCCGGTGAACTGGGCGAGCGCGGCGGGGTCGTCGACGGCCTCGCGGCCCGCGACGTCGTCGAGCCGCGCGCCCTGCAGGAGCCGTTTGACCGGGATCTCCAGTTTCTTGCCGGTGCGGGTGTGCGGCAGGACGGGCACGGCGATGATCTCGTCCGGGACGTGCCTGGGCGAGGCGCGGGTGCGCAGTTCCTGGACGATCTCCTTGCGGACGTCGTCGGTGAGCTCATACCCGTCGGCCATGACGACGAACAGGGGCATCCAGTAGCCGCCCTCGGCGAGCTCCACCCCCACGACCAGGCTTTCGGCCACCGACGGGAGCGCGTCCACGACGGCGTAGATGTCGGCACTCCCGAGCCGGACCCCTTGCCGGTTGAGGGTGGCGTCGGACCTTCCGGAGATGACGAGTCCGCCGTTGGACGTCACCGTCACCCAGTCGCCGTGCCGCCACACCCCTGGCCACCATCCGAAGTAGGCGTCCTTGTAGCGGGTGCCTTCGGGGTCGTTCCAGAAGTACAGGGGCATCGACGGAAGCGGCCGCGTCACGACGAGTTCTCCTACCTCGCCCGTCACGGGCTTGCCTTCGCCGTCCCACGCGGCGAGCGCCACGCCGAGCAGAGGCGCGGAGATCTCTCCCGCGTACACCGGAAGGGTGGGTGCGCCGCCGGCGAACCCGCTGACGATGTCGGTGCCTCCGCTGGTGGAGGCGACCTGCACGTGCGGGCCGACGGCGTCGCGGACCCACGGGTAGGACGCGGCGGGCAGCGGCGCGCCGGTGCAGCCGAGGGTCCGCAGGGCCGACAGGTCGAGGTCGCGGCCCGGGGTGAGCCCTGCCCTCGCGCACGCCTGGAGGTAGCCGGGGCTGACGCCGAGGACGTTCACGCGGTGCCGTGCGGCGGCCGCCCACAGCCGTGCCGGGGTGGGGTGGGCGGGTGCGCCGTCGTACAGCACGACGGTCGCGCCGAGGAGCAGCCCGGACGCGACGAGGTTCCACATCATCCAGTTGGGCGTGGTGTACCACAGCATCCGGTCGCCCTCGGACAGGTCGAGGTGCAGGCCGAGCAGCCGGTGGTGGTCGAGCACGACGCCGCCGTGCCCGTGGACGATGCCCTTGGGCGCGCCGGTCGTCCCGGAGGAGAACAGCACCCACAGGGGCGCGTCCGCGTCGAGCTGCGCGAACTCCGGCTCGGCGTCCCCCGCGATGGTGTCTTCGTAGGCGACGCCGTCGTCGGGGCGCGGCAGCCCGAGGACTGGCACGTGCACGGTCGCGCGCAGGTTCGGCAGCCCCGCGGCGAGTTCGGCGACCTCGCTCCTGCGGTCGTACTCCTTGCCGTTCCACCGGTACCCGTCGGCGGCGACCAGGACGACGGGGTCGAGCTGGGCGAAGCGCGCCGCCGCGCCGGACGCGCCGTAGTCCTGTCCGCACGCCGACCAGACCGCGCCGACGCTCGCCGCGCCGAGGAACGCGATGATCGCGTGTTCGGTGTTGGCGAGGTAGCCGACGACCCGGTCGCCGGGGCCGACGCCTTGGCCGCGCAGCCACGCGGCGAACGCGCCGACCGCGCGGCGCAGCTCACCCCACGTGACCTCGGTGACGGTCCCGTCCTCACGCTCGGCGATCAGCGCGACGGCGTCGTCAGCGCCGTGCCGCAGGGCGTGTTCTGCGTAGTTCAGCCGCGCGCCGGGCAGCCACCGCGTGCCCGGCATGGGCGCGTCGTCGACGATCGCGGTGTGGGGGGTGCTGGAGCGCAGGTCGAAGAAGTCGTAGACCGCGCTCCAGAACCCGGCGAGGTCGTCCACGGACCACTGCCACAGGGACCGGTAGTCGGGGAACGGTGTGCCGGTCCGCTCGGCCGCGAACGCGGTGAACCCGGCGATCCGGGATCGGGCCGCGACCCGCGGGTCGGGCGTCCAGATGGGGGTGCCGCTCACGCGCCGCTCGTCCCTTCGCCGTGCGCGCCGGTCATGAGCGCCGCGAGGTCCTCGGGGGCGAGGAACGACGGGGGCGGCGGCGCGCCCCACGCGAACAGCGACTTGGCGCCCTCCCAGATGCCGGGCTTCCACAGGGCGTCGTCCACGATGCAGTCCAGGTCGGAGTAGTACTCCGAGAAGTTGCCCGCGGGGTCCTTCAGGTACCAGAAGAAGTTCGACCCGACGAAGTGACGGCCGAGCCCCCACACGTGCCGGGACGGGTCGGCCTCCAGCATGGCGCTCGCGCCGCGGCCGATCTCGTCGATGTCGTCGACCTGCCATGAGGTGTGGTGCAGGAACGCCAGCGGGGCCTGCTGGACGAGCACGTTGTGGTGGTCGGTCGAGCAGCGCATGAACGCCGCCAGGCCCGGGGAGGAGTCGGACACCTTGAAGCCGATCCCGTCGGTGAAGAACCGCTGCGAGGTCTCCTGGTCGGTCGAGCCGAGCACGACGTGGCCGAGCTTGCGGGGCCGTACCTTGTCCTCGCGCAGGATGCCCGGCGCGCGCTCGCCCGGGCGGGCGACGTTGCCCGGCGCGTTGTAGGGTCCGGGGGTGAACGGGGTCTGCTCGCAGCGCGGCGCGATCTCGACCCGGACGGTGACGCCGGTACCGGGGTCGACCGCCGACACCGAGGTCTCGGCGCGCCTGACGGGCACGCCGAGCGCGGTGAGGGAGGCCGCGACGCGGTCGAGGTCGTCGGGGTCGTCCGCGCCGACGCCGAGGTCGAGCAGCCGCCGGGTCGGCGAGTGCGCGATCTTCAGCTGCTCGCCGCCGTCGACGGTCGACAGCACGTTCGGGGACGCCTGCGACGGCGTCAGCCCGAACTCGGCGTAGTAGGCGGCGGTCGCGGCGACGTCGGGCACGCCCATGACGATCTGGGTGAGACGGTGCAGTGACATGGCGGGGTGGGATCCTTCCTCAGGGTTCCGCGCGGGACGCACGGCGTCCCGCGCGCGTGTTCAGGTCAGGTTCGGGAGGAGACGGCGATGGGCGACGACGAGGGCGGGGGCGCGTGGACGCTGCGGCTCACGCCCGCCGAGCCGGTGACGGTGGAGCCCGCGAGCGCCGCCGCGACGATCGAGGCGGCGCTCGCGCGGCTGGGTCCCGGCCCGGTGGCGTGGACCGTCGCGCTCGGCGAGGACATGGCGCGTGAGATCGTCACGCGGGTGCCCGACCACGGCACCGACCGGCTGTCGCTGCGGACGCTGCGGATGGGCACCGAGTCGGCGGTCCTGCGGATCCTGCTGCGGCTCGCCGGGGTGCGGGCCGCGCCCGTCACCGACGAGGCGCTGGAGGGCGGGCGTGACTTCGCGCGGCGCGGCATCCCCCTCGACAAGGTGTTGCGCGGGGTGCGGCTCGGCCACGCGATCGCCGCCCGCGCGTTCGCCGACGAGATCCGGGTGCTGGTGCCGCCGGCCGAGCAGGCCGAGGTGATGAGCCGGACGTCGGAGGCGACGTTCGAGTTCATCGACGGTTTCGCCTCCCGGCTGGCCGACGCCTACCTCGCCGAGCACGAGCGGTGGATGGCCGGTGCGGCCGCCGTGCGGCGTGAGACCGTCCAGGCGATCCTCGCCGGTGAGGGCGTGGACGCCGCGACCGCGTCGCAGGACCTCGGCTACCCGCTGGGCGGCGAGCACCTCGCGCTGACGGCGTGGACCGAGGACCCGGCGCTGGCCGACGCGGGCGCGGCCCGCCTCCACCAGGTCGCGGTCGACCTCCTGCGCCGCAGGGGCTGCGCGACGACCCTCGTGGTGCCGACCGGCCGCACCGCCCTGTGGGCGTGGGGGACGCCCGGCAAGGGCCGGATCCCCCAGGGGTCGTCCGAGGTGCCCGAAGGCGGCGGCGTGCGCGTCGCGGTGGGCGCGCCGCGCGTCGGGCTCGACGGGTTCCGCCGCTCCCACCAGGACGCGCTGCGGGTCGCGCGGGTCGTCGGCGTCTCCCCGCACCTGGTCGTCGCCGACCACGCCGAGGCGGGGCTCGTCGCGCTGATGTGCGAGGACATGGCGGGGCTGCGCGCGTTCGTCGGCGACGAGCTCGGCCCGCTCGCCGACGACACCGCGCAGGCCGCCCAGCTGCGCACGACGCTCCTGCACTACCTGCGCGGCGAGCGCAGCCTCGCCGCGGCGGCGGCGCAGGTGCACGTCGCGCGCAACACCGTCACCTACCGGGTCAACCGGGCAAGGCAGCTGCTCGGCCATGACATCTCCCATCGCCGGTTCGAGGTGCACGCCGCGCTGGAGGCGGCGCACCTGCTCGGCGACGCCGTCCTGCGGCGCGCCGACGGGCTCAGATCAGCGGAGTGATCTGCTCGGCGACGCCCAGCAGCGCCCGCCCGTACAGCTCGGTGGACACCGCGGGGTTGACGATGGCGTGGCGGCTGCTGGTCTCCTGGTCGCGCCAGATCCGCTGCAGGGCGTTGGCCTCGGCGAAGCTGCCCGCGCCCTGCACGCTGAGCAGGATGTCGAGGGCTTCGCGGGAGCGGCGGGCGACGTAGCCGGTGTCCATGCGGGCGCGGGCGCGGCTGGTCAGGTCCATCTGGGTCGCGGCCTTGGCGTGGGCGTCGATGTCGTCGGCGGCGCGCAGCAGGTGCAGCTCGGCGGTGTCGATGAGCTGGACGGCCTCGGCGAACTGGTTCTGCACCAGCGACGCCTCGGACGCCTTGTCGAAGAAGGTGTAGGAGATGCCCCTGCCCTTGGCCAGGGACGCCGCGACGATCTCCTGTCCGGCGCGGGCCATGCCGACCTGCGGGCCCGCCAGGACGAGCGCGAGGACGGGGACGAGCGCCGAGCGGTGCAGCGCGCCGGCCTCGTCGCCGACCGGGTAGTTCCCCTCGACGGCCTGGGTGACCGACAGGATCCGGTGGGAGGGCACGAAGACCTCGTCGGCGACGAGGGTGTTGCTGGCGGTGCCGCGCATGCCGGCGACGTGCCAGGTGTCCTCGATGGTCAGGTCGCTGATCGGGATGAGGGCCGCGCCCTGGTCGATCTGCGCGCCGGAGGCGTCGACGACGGGGATGCCGAGGCTCGCCCAGGTGGCGTGCATGCAGCCGGACGCGAACCCCCACCGGCCGGTCACGACGAGGCCGCCTTCGACGGCGCGGGCGGTGGCGCTGGGCGCGAGGACGCCGCACACGCGGGCGTTCGGGTCGGCGCCGAACACCTCGTCCTGCGCCTGGCGCGGGTACAGGCCGACCAGCCAGTTGCACACGTTGACCAGGGTCGCCACCCACGCGGTGGAGCCGCAGCCGCGCGCGAGCTGCGCCGACATCTCCACGAACTCGCGGATCGACACCTCCTCGCCGCCGTAGACGGCCGGGATGGTGATCCGGAACAGGCCGGCCTCGGTGAGGGCGTCGATGTTCTCCTGGGCGACCCTGCGGTCGTTCTCGGTGCGCGCGGCGTTCTCGCGCAGGAGCGGGACCAGGGCGGCGGCGCGCTCGGCGGGGCTCTGGCCCGTCGCGGTCGGGGCGGTGGCGGTGCTCGTGACGGTCATGGGTGCCTCCTCGTTGAGGGGTGGTCTGCGAGGTTTCCAAGGGGTGGTGCGGCGCGGCTCACATCGGCGGGCCTGTGAGCGATTCCACGCCTACTCGCGCGGGATGTCGTGATGCCCGAGCCGCAGGATTCGGCCGGGTCGTTGGTCTGCGGGGCCAAACCGCGGCGCGCCTTGGCCCGCCAGGCCAAGGCGGGGGTGTGGATCTGGTCCGGCGGACCATGGGAGTCGCCGGGTGTGGCGCGGTTCACTGCGAGACGAGGCGGGCAGGCGGCCCGCCGCAACACTTGAGGAGGACCGCCATGACCACCCCGACCGCGACAGCTTCCCTCGACGCCGTCGACCCCGCCGACTACCGGCGGGTGCTCGGCAAGGTGCCCACCTCGGTGTGCGTGGTGTCGGCCATGACGCCGGACGGGCCCGTCGGCGTCACCGTCGGCAGTTTCACGTCGGTGTCACTGGACCCGCCGCTCATCGTGTTCTACTGCGGCGCTTCGTCGGCGAGCGCGGCGTCGATCGCGTCGGCGGGCAGGTTCTGCGTGAACGTCCTGTCGGAGGGGCAGCATGACGTGTGCTCGGCGTTCGCGGGCCGCGCCGCCGACCGCTTCACCGCCTGCTCGTGGGAGACCGGCCCGAACGGCGCGCCCCGGCTCGACGGCGTGGCCGCCTGGATCGACTGCGACGTGGAAGCCGTGCACCCCGCGGGCGACCACGTCGCGATCCTCGGCCGGGTCCGCTCCCTGGAGTCCGGTCCCGCCGCCCGGCCCCTTGTCTTCTTCCAGGGCCGCCTCGTCCCCCTCGACCGCACCCGCCTGCGGTCGGCGACGACCGAGCCTTTCGCCTGGTGGAACGCCTGACCCCGTCGCGCGGGCCGATCAGCGCGGCCACGACGAGCGCTGAGATGGTCAGCATCCGTCGCCGACGGCGCTTGGGGCGGGCTGGGGCGTCGGCGTCGCCGGCTCGTCGCCCGTGGTCGTGGTCATGGTGTCGATCCCTTCTCCGTGGGGGGCAGTGCGCCGCCGAGCACGGACGGCACGAGTCGTTCGGCGTAGGCGCGGTCGATGGGGCTGCCGGTGACCAGCAGCCGGTAGTAGAGCGCCCCGGTGTCCGGGACCTCGACGTCGTCCATAGCGAAAAGAAACCCTGCCGCACAACGCGCGGGCCGCCCGGTGGCGTTGCCTGCTTAGTTGGGGTGGTGGCGGTAGGTGGTGGGTGGGGTGCCGGTGAGGCGTTTGAAGGCGACGCTGAGGGCGCTTTCCGAGCCGTAGCCGACGGAGTGGGCGATGGCGGCGAGGGTGGCGGTGCCGTCGCGGAGCTGGCGGGCGGCGAGTTCGATGCGCCAGCGGGTCAGGTATTCCAGGGGGCCTTGGCCGACCGTGGTCTTGAAGCGGGCGGCGAGGGTGGAGCGGGAGACGGCGGCGGCGTCGGCGAGGTCGGCGACGGTCCAGGGGCGGGCGGGGTCGCGGTGCAGGGCGGTGAGGGCCGCGGCGACGACGGGGTCGGCGAGTCCGGCGAGCCATCCGGACACCGCGTGCTGCTCCCGGGCCAGGTGCAGGCGCAGCACGTGGACGAGCATGACGACGGCGAGGTGTTCGGCGACGAGCGTCGCGGCCATGGGCCGTGCGGTGAGTTCCCGGTCGATGGCGTCCAGCGCCCAGCGGACGGTCTCGGCGTGCGGGGTCGCGGCGGGCAGGTGGACGAGTGGGGGCAGCCGGTCGAGGAGGAGGTCCTGGGCGCGTGCGCCGAAGGAGAACGCGCCGCCGATGAGGAACACCTCGTCGCCGTCGCCCGCGCGGGCCGTGCCGTTGTCGGCGCGGGTGAACAGGGGTTCGGCGGGGACGGGGGTGACGTCGGGGTGGCTGCGCAGGGTGAAGGGGCGGGGGCGGGTGAGGAGGTAGCAGTCGCCTTCGGCGAGCGGGACCGGCGCGTCGAGGCCGTCGACTTCCAGGAGGCAGGAGCCGCGGCGGACGGCGTTGAACTTGACGGCTTCGGGGGCGGTGAAGCGCACGGCCCAGCGGCCGCCCGCGCGCAGTCCGGCCGACAGGCGGGCGCGCGGCTCCAGCAGGGTCAGCACATCCTCGAGCGGATCCATGACCACCCCCGGTTGGACGTTCGCTAAAGATAGGCGGACTTTCGATTATAGAGCGTCCAGGATCGGGGTCGTAGCGTGGAGGCATGACAGCGAACCAGAACCCAGTGACCACGCCGTTCTCCGCCGAGGCGAGCGCGGCCGAGGTGATCGAGGGCGTCGATCTCGCCGGGCGGCACGCGGTCGTCACCGGAGGGGCGTCGGGGCTCGGCGTCGAGACGGTCCGGGCGCTGGCGACGGCCGGGGCCGACGTCACCATCGCCACCCGCCGCCCGGACGCCGCGCGGGCGCTCATCGCGGACCTGTCGGCCGTCGAGGGCGCGGGACGGGTGCGCGCGCGGGCGCTCGACCTGGCCGACCTCGCCTCGGTGGACGCCTTCGCGCGCTCGTGGCGGGGACCGCTCGACATCCTCGTCGCCAACGCCGGGATCATGGCGCTTCCCGGGCTGACCCTCACCCCCTACGGGTGGGAGACGCAGCTGGCGACCAACCATCTCGGCCACTTCGCCCTCGCCGTCGGCCTGCACGGGGCGTTGCGGGAGGCGGGCGGGGCGCGGATCGTGGTCGTCAGCTCAGGGGCGCACCGGGGCGCGCCGTTCGACTTCGCCGACCCGCACTTCGCGCGCCGTCCCTACGACCCGTGGGCGGCCTACGGCCAGTCCAAGACCGCCGACGTGCTGTTCGCGGTGGGCGCGGGCCGCTGGGCGGCCGACGGGATCACCGCGAACGCCGTCAACCCCGGCTACATCCTCACCGGCCTGCAACGCCACGTCGACGACGCCACGATGCGCGCGTTCGGCGTCCTGGACGACGAGGGCAACCTGAAGCCCCTGCCCTACTACAAGACGCCCGAGCAGGGCGCGGCCACCTCCGTCCTGCTGGCGGCCTCCCCGCTGGTGGAGGGCGTGACCGGCCGCTACTTCGAGGACAACCAGCAGGCCAGGGTCGCCGACCCGGCCGACGAGTCCCCCGGCGGCGTCGCCGCGCACGCCCTGGACCCCGCCTCCGCCGACCGCCTATGGACTTACGCCACCACGACCCTGCACGCCCGCTAGCGCAGCATGGGTAAACGGCCTCGGCGAGAGCAGGGGCCCGCCCCCGATGGGGCGGGCCGGGTGGGCTAGAGGGCGAGGGCGCGGGTGTAGACGCCGGGGGTGGTTTCGCCGCGGATGGTGTAGGCGGCGGTGACGTTGGCGGTGCCGGGGCACAGGAAGCTGCTGCCGGACTGCTTGGACAGGGACTGGTTGATGGTGACGTCGAGGTCGGCGTTGTTGAAGCCGTTGGCGGTGACGGTCCCGGCGTAGATGCAGGTGATGTTGAAGACGCTGACGACGGCGCGGACGCGGAAGCCCTGGATGGTGACGGTGCCGTCGCGGCCGCCGGGTCCGGCGGTGGTGGAGTCGAACGATCCGCCGGTCCACGGGAGGTTCTGGGCGGTGACCGTGGTGTCGCCGCAGTCGGTGAAGGTGGCGGCGGAGATGGTGAGCGCGCCGCCGCTGGTGACGGACCCGCCGAGGGTGGAGGAGGTGCAGGTGCCGCCGCCGAGGGAGGTGGTGACCGAGGCGGTGCCGTTGAGCGCGCCCTGGACGCCGCCGGAGTAGACGGTCCCGGTGGCCGCGTCGAGGACGGGGGTGGCGGCGTGAGCGGGGGTGGCGAGGGCGAGCGCGGCGACGGTCGCCGCGCCGATCGTGACGGTCTTGCGAAGAGCGTTCACGTTGGCTCCTTAGTCGGGGTGGGATGCCACAGCGAACGTAAAAAACCCTGACAAACCGGTCAATAGGCGAAACTTCTTCATCTCCGACCGGAATATGACACGGTTTCGCGTTTACCGACCAGTAGGCGCACCCCGCGCCCCACCACCCCCGCACGCACTCGCCCGAACCTGTGGTGCGCGCCGCGCGATCATGGGAGCCGGGCGCTCGTGGCCGCGAACGTCGAGTCCTGCGGGCCGAGGGCCGGGGGGAACCCGTGCGACGGCGTCGTTGGCGTCAGCACGAGTCTTGAGCCTGGGCTCAGCGGGTCCAACGGACGGGCCCGGGCGGCGGTTCCCGCCTCACACGAGGGCGCGGCGGGCGGCGACGGCCTGGGCGGTCTCCTCGGTGACGAGGTCGGCGTTGAGGAGGGCCGCGGCCAGGGCGGCGGCGGAGGCCGCCGCGCCGACCTGGGCGGTGGGGTCGGTGGCGTTGCCCGCGACGTACAGGCCGGGGACGTCGGTGCGGCCCATCGCGTCGGCGGGCAGGTGGGTGGCCATGCCGCTCGGGTGGGTCTGGGGGGTGAGGCCGAGGGGGGCGAGGAAGTCGGCGCGGACCTCCATGGGCGCGCCGACGGCGACGGCGTCGCGGGCATGGAGGGTCCCGTCGGCGAGGCGGAGGCCGGTGAGGCGTCCGTCGCGGCTCTCCACGGCGGTGACCTCGCCGTCGATGACGGGGATGTCACGCGCGGCGAGCTGTTCTGCCTGCTCGGGGGTGGGCGGCGCGGCGGTGTGGGTGAACAGGGCGACGTCCGCGCTCCACTGGCGGAACAACAGCGCCTGGTGGACGGCCATCGGCCCGACGGCGAGAATGCCGATGGGCTTGTCGCGCACTTCCCAGCCGTGGCAGTAGGGGCAGTGGATGACGCCGTCGCCCCACTGTTCGCGCAGGCCGGGAAGGTCGGGCAGGGTGTCGGTGACGCCGGTGGCGACAAGGACGCGGCGCGCGGTGAGGGCGCGGCCATCGGCGAGGGCGACGGAGAACGCGCCGCTGGTTCCGGTGACGGCGGTGACGTGGGCGTCGATGAGGCGGCCGCCGTAGGAGCGGACCTCGGTGCGGCCGAGGGCAAGGAGCTGGGCCGGGCTGAGGCCGTCGCGGGCGAACAGGCCGTGGACGGCGGCGGCCGGCGCGTTGCGTGGCTGGCCCGCGTCGATGACGGCGACGGCGCGGCGGGCGCGGGCGAGCATGAGCCCGGCGGACAGGCCCGCGGCTCCCCCGCCGATGACGACGGCGTCGTAGGTGTCGGGTGCGGTGAGCTGGTCGTTCATGTCGTGTACCTCCACGCGCCAAGAGTGCGCCAGAGGCCGTCGGGGGAGCAAACTTCATTGCCGGTATGGCAAACTCGAGGGATGGATGAGGACATGGACCGCGCGCTTGAGGCCGTCGGCCCCCGGCTGCGGGCGCTGCGGCGTGAGCGGGAGCGGACCCTGACGGAGCTGGCGGCCGAGACGGGCATCTCGGTCAGCACCCTGTCGCGCCTGGAGTCCGGCGCGCGCAAACCGACCCTCGAGCTGCTGTTCCCGCTGGCCCGCGCCTACGGCGTCACCCTTGACGAGCTCGTCGACGCGCCCCCGACGGGTGATCCGCGCATCCATCTGCGGCCCGTCGTGCGCGACGGGATGACGATGCTGCCGTTGACCCGCCGCGCCGACGGCATCCAGGCGTTCAAGCTGGTGATCCCCGCGGGGGCGGGCCGCGACGAGCCCGACCCGAGGACGCACGAGGGGTATGAGTGGCTGTATGTGCTGAACGGGCGGCTGCGCGTGGTGCTCGGCGAGCATGATCTCGTGCTCGCGCCGGGTGAGGCGGCGGAGTTCGACACGCGGGTGCCGCACTGGTTCGGCACGGCCGACTCGGGCGGGGTGGAGTTCCTGTCGCTGTTCGGCCGCCAGGGCGAGCGGGCGCACCTGCGGGCCCGTCCCAAGGGTCGGGCTTGACCTTGACACGGTGGCAGGGCCTTCACTGGTGCCCAGGAGGTGACCGTGACAGAACACCAGGAAACAGACCTCGCGCTTCGGGCGCTGGACAGCGGCACGGCGTCGGTGCGGCTGCGGGCGGCGCTGGCGGTCGGCACCGCCCCCGACGCGCGCTTCGTCGAGCCGATCGTCGGCAGGTGCGCGGTCGAGCCGGACTTCTTCGTGCGGGACATGCTGACGTGGGCGCTGACCCGGCACCCGGCGTCGCTGACCGTGCCCCGGCTCGTCGCGGAGGTCGGCGCGGGACGGGCGCAGGCGCGCAGCCAGGCGCTGCACACCCTGTCCAAGATCGGCGACCCTGCGGCGTGGCCAGCGATCACCGCGGAGCTGCTCGCCGACGCCGACGACGAGGTCGCGCGCGCCGCCTGGCGCGCGGCGGTCGTGCTCGTGCCGGAGGGTGAGCGGGCCGGGCTGGCGGCGGCGCTGGTCCGTCAGCTGGGGAGGGGCGGGCGTGAGACCCAGCTGAGCCTGAGCCGCGCGCTGGTCGACCTCGGCGACGCCGCCGCCCCTGCGGTGCGCGCGGCGGCGACGAGCCCCGATCCGGGGGTGCGGCGGCACGCGATCGCGACCGAGCGGCTGATCGAGGACCCCGAGGCGGGGTTCGAGTTCGCGATCGAGGAGGCCAAGCGCGTCATGGCGCTCGGCGTCGAGTGAGAGGTGGCCTGCGGTGCTGATCGGTGATGTGGCGCGGCGCTCGGGCGTCAGCGCCCGCATGCTGCGGCACTATGAGTCGCTCGGCCTGGTGCGGCCCACGGGCCGCACCGGCGCGGGCTACCGGGAGTACTCCGGCGCGGACATCCGGCGGATCTTCCACATCGAGAGCCTGCGCTCTTTGGGGCTTTCCTTGCGTGAGGTCAAGCGCGCGCTGGACGACCCGGCCTTCCGCCCGTCCGAGCTGGTCGACGACCTCATCGGTCAGACGCGTCGGCGGATCGCCGACGAGACCGAGTTGCTCACCCGGCTCCGCCGGATCGGCGCGGCCGACCCCGAAGGGTGGGAGGACGTCCTGCAGATCGTCGCGCTCCTGCACGCCCTCGGCTCCGACAGCGCCGACCGGCGGCAGCGCGCGGCCCTGTCCTCGGCCGAGGACGTCCCGGTCGAGGCCCTGGTCGAGGCGGTCCTGACCGAATCCGACGTGAGCGTCGCCGGGGCGCTGCGCTGGGCCCTGGCCCGCGCCGGAAGCGCCGCACTCCCCCTGCTCGCGCCCGCTTTGGCCTCCTCCGACCCCGCGGTCCGCGAACGCGCTGTCAAGTCCGTCGCGGAGATCCCCGGCCCCGAGGCCACGGCCCTGCTCCGCGACGCCCACACCGCGCCCGACCCCGTCGTCCGCAAACACGCCGCCCTGGCCCTGGCCGCCCGAGGGGTCCCCGACCCGATCCCCACCCTCATCACCATGATCCTCACCGAGGACAGCGACGCCGACGCGGCCGACGCCCTCGCCGCCCTGGCCACCACCCCAGCCCTGGCCGCCCAGATCACCACGACCCTCACCACCCACCTGGCCTCCCCCGCCACCGACCCGCGCACCCGCCAACGCCTCACCCAGGCCCTCGGCGACATCCCCGGCGACAGGTCCACCCAAGCCCTCAAATCCCTCACCACCGACGAGGACCGCGCCGTGGCCCTCACCGCCACCTACCTCCTCACCCTCCGCCCCTGACCCACCGCCGCACCCGGTCAGGACCGTAGTCCCTGCCGGCAGTGGCTTCACCGAGACCGCTGTCGTCCGTGCGCGGTTCGTGCTGCGGCAGCACGAGGAAGGGCGCGTGAAGGACGGTGAGACGACCCTGCGGTACTCCCTCGGCCGCCCCTCACCTGACGATCACTGGGTCATCTACGACGTCGCGGAGCCGTGAGGCGGGGCGGGCGTGGCGCTCGGCCGACGTGTGACGCCGCGTTTCCGGGCCCCGGCGGGTGGGGTCAGGGGGCTTGGGGTGGGGTGGGTGGGGGGGCGGCGAGTTGGGCGTCCATGGCGGTGCGCAGGTCGGTGATGAGGGTTTCGACCTGGGTCAGGAGGGTGGGGGGGTAGGCGGACATGACGGCGTCGACGCGGTCGGACAGGGGGCCGAAGAACTCGTCGGCGAGGTGCTGGACGCGTCCGCTGCCACGCAGCGTGACGATGCGGCGGTCGGTGTGCTCCCGGGTCCGGACGACGTGTCCTGCCTGTTCCAACCGGTTGAGCAGGGCGGTGGTGGCCCCTGAGGACAGGGCGATGCGTTCGCTGAGCCGGGCCGGGGACAGGGGCGTGCCGCGTTCTTCCGCGCCGAGGATCTCGATGAGGGCTTCGGCGTCGGTGGAGTGCAGGCCGAGCCAGGCGGCGAACCTGCGGCTGAACTCGCGGTAGGTCGCGCCGTAGCCGCGCAGGTTCATTCCCTCGATCATCGGGGATCTGGACGCCGGGTCCGCGCAGGCGCAGTGGATTCAGGAGTCCTACGCGATCGTCTTCGCGGCGCTGCTGCTTGTCGTCGGGCGGGTCGCCGACATCGTCGGGGCGCGGCGCGTGTTCGTCGCGGGGGTCGTGGTGTTCGGCGCGACGAGCGTCCTGGCCGGGCTCGCCCCGGGCGGCGGGCTGCTCATCGTGGCGCGGTTCCTGCAGGGGGCGGGGGCGGCGATGCTGCTGCCGACGTCGCTGGCGCTGCTGAACGCCAACTTCACCGGCAAGGCGCGCGGGCAGGCGTTCGCGGTGTGGGGGTCGACCATCGGCGCGGCGGCGGCGCTCGGGCCGCTGCTGGGCGGGTGGCTCGCCGAGCACGCCTCGTGGCGGTGGGCATTCGGCATCAACGTGCCGCTCGCGGTCGTCATCGTCCTCGGCGTCCTGGCCTGGGTCGCGCCGTCGCCCCGCACGGGCGGCCGTCTCGACGGGGTCGGCGCGGTCCTGTCGGTGCTCGGCCTCGGGCTGCTGGCCTTCGGGCTGGTCGAGGGACGCACCTACGGCTGGATCGAGACAGTCCGTCCGCTCGAGGTCGGCGGGCTCACGTGGGACGGCGGGATCTCGCCCGTCCTTGCCGCGCTGGTCGGCGCGGTCGTCGCGCTCGGCGCGTTCGTGTGGCGGCAGGCGGCCCTGCGGCGCGGCGGGAGCGCGGACAAGGCGCTGATGGACGTCGGCCTGTTCTCCCGGGCGTCGTTCCGCAACGGCAACATCGCGACCCTCATCATCGGCCTCGGCGAGTTCGGGATCGTGGCGGTCCTGCCGCTGTGGCTCCAGTTCACCCTCGGCTACAGCGCCCTGCAGTCGGGCCTGGCGCTGCTGCCGGTCGCGATCGGCAGCTTCATCGCCAGCGGCGCGAGCTTCGGCATGGCGGGCAGGGTGTCGGCGCTGTCGATGCTGCGGCTCGGCCTCGCCCTCGAGGTCGCCGGGCTCGCCGCGCTCGCGGCCCTGGCCTCCACGGGCAGTTCCTGGTGGTCGATCGCGCTGATCCTGTGCGTGTACGGCGCGGGGGTGGGGTTCGCGACGGCGCAGGTCACCAATGTGGTCCTGCACGCGATCCCCGAGAGCAGCGCCGGGCAGGCGTCCGGCATCCAGAGCGCGTTCCGTCAGCTCGGCTCGGCGCTGGGCATCGCGATCCTCACCACGGTGTTCTTCACGACCCTGAACACGCGGGCGCACGAGGAGCTCAAGGACGCGGGGGTGCCCGTGGCCCAGGCCGTCCAGTACGGCCGTGTGATCACCGACAGCGCGGGCGCGGCCATCGAGGGGTTCGCCGCAGAGCCTCAGACCCGTGCGGTCGCCGAGGCCGGGCGCACCGCCATGACCGACGGCGTCGGGCTGGGCGGCTGGCTCGCCGCGGGCTTCGTGCTGCTCGGCCTGATCGCCACGATCCGCATCCCCAAGGCCGCGCCCGACGGCTCGACCGTCCCCCAGCCCGTCCACGCGTGACCGCGCGAACCCTGGCCCCCGAGGGGTCAGGGTTCGCGGGAGCGGCGGTAGATGACGGCGAGGTCGACGGCGGCGATGAGGGCGGTGACGCCGGTGATGACGGCGATGATCCAGGGGGCCGCGCCGGGGCCCGCGCCCTGTGCGCCGCGCACGGCGAACACGACGCAGACGATGAGGGCGGCGACGAGCGCGACGGCGGACAGGGCGGCGCGCAGGCCCAGGGCGCTGCGGGCGTTGACGGGTTCGGTGCCCGCCCGCCGATGAGTACTTCGATGTTGTTCGTCGGGTTCATTCATATGGTTCCGGTTTCCTCTGTTGTGTTGGTGAAACCGGGTGTTCGGGCTTGACGTCGGCGCGGGCCGCGCTTGACCCGGCGATGGCGCGTGGCGGGGAGGTTCCCCTTAGCGGGTGACACGCTCGCCTTGCCGACACGGGGGACATGATGGACGCGGTGGACTTCGGCGCGGTCTTCGACGCCATGCCGATCCCGACGGCCATCCTCGCCCCCGACGGGACGCTCCTCACGGTGAACCGGGCGTTCGAGCGGGTCACCGGGCGGCCCCGCGACCAGGTCCTCGGCCAGAAGATCTTCGAACGGTTCCCCAGCGGCCCGACCGGGCAGGGCGAGGCGATCATCCGCGCGTCCCTGGCCCGGGTGGTGGCCGAGCGGCGCGTCGACGTGCTCCCGCTGCTGCGCTACGACCTGACCTCGCCCGAGGGCGTGATCGAGGAGCGGTACTGGTGCCTGATGAACGCCCCAGTCCTCGACGAGCACGGCGAGGTCCGCTACATCATCCACCGGGGCGAGGAGGCGACCGCGTTCGTCCACCGGGTCAGGGCGCGGACCACGACCGGCGACGGCGTCCTTTACGGGCTTGAGGCGCGTCTACAGGTCATCGAAGCCGACCTGTACGCCCGCACGGCCGAGCTCCAGGCCGAGCACCAGCGGCTGCGCGGCGCGCGCGAGCGCGACACCCGCGACGCGGCCCAGCTGCGCCGGGAGATGGAACGCCAGCGCAAGGCCGTCGCCGACACCTCACACGACCTGCGCGGCCCGATCACGGGCCTGCAGACCCGGCTGCAGGTGGCGTTGGAGGACCCGCTGGCCGATCCGCAGGACATCCTGCGGGCGGCGCTGCTTGACGCCGAGCGGCTCGGCGCGATCGTCGCGGACCTGCTGGAGCTGGCGCGGCTCGACGCGCGGGAGCCGACGAGGACCGAGCCGGTGGATCTGGCGGAGATCGTCGAGGCGTGCCTGGCGCACCGCACCCGCACCGAGCCGAAGGTCGACACCCACCTGGAGCGCGGCGTGGTCGTCACGGGGTCGCCGGTGCGGCTGGCGCGGCTGGTGGACAACCTGCTGGCCAACGCCGAGCGGCACGCGGCGTCGCGGATCGAGGTGACGCTGGCGGTGGAGGACGGGCACGCGGTGCTCGGGGTACGCGACGACGGGCCCGGCATCCCTCCGGAGGACCGTGAGGCGGTGTTCACCCGCTTCTACCGGCGTGCCGACGCGCGCGCCTCGGACCCGTCGGGGACGGGCCTGGGCCTGGCGATCTCGCGTGAGGTCGCGCACGCGCACTCCGGCACCCTGCATGTGGCCGACGGCGACGGCGGCGCGCACCTTGTGGTGCGGATTCCGCTGCGTGAGCGTCCCTAGCGCTGGAACCCTGCGGTGATCTCGGTGAACTCCCAGCGTTTCTGGGGGACGCCGCCGCAGTCGCTGACGACGTCGCCGCCGCCCTGCGGGCATGGCCTGTCGCGGTTGACCGACCAGAACGACAGCCGCCCGAGGCCCCGGAACGACGCCCAGTCGCGCACCCGCGTCCAGATCTGCGGGGTGGTGATCTCGCCGTCGTCGGAGACGCCGTTCATGCCGGACACGCCGCTCATCCGCCAGGCGGTGGCGTCGTCCCAGCCGTGGATGTCCGCGAGGCGCGTCTTGAGGTCTTCTGCGGCGGCGACGGTGTCGGCGTACATGTCGGCGCTGCCGCCGAAGTTGAACGGCATCACCGTGTAGTTGTCGACGGGGACCTCGAGGGCGGCGGCGTGTTCTAGGAGCCGCTGCCCCCACTTGTCGAGGCCCTTCTTGTCGGTGCTGGTGGTGATGATGAGGGCGATGTCGGGGTTGGCGGCCTTGACGATCTTCATCCCCTTGAGGATGAGGTCCTGGACGGCGGCGCTGCGCAGCTCGTCGTCGTTTTCGATGTCGAAGTCCAGGGCGGTGGGGGCGTAGGCGTCGACGACCTTCTGGACGGCGGCGGCGTAGTCCTCGGGGCTGCCGCACAGGGGTCCGAGTTTGCGGCCGGACCAGCCGCCGAACGACACGTGGACCTGTCCGCCGGCGTCCTTGATCGCCTGGGCGGCGGCGGCCTCGGGCCCGCCGGCGAGGGGGCGGCGGCCGTCGAAGGCGACCTCGCATCCGCCGTCGGACAGGGCGAAGGCGAGGGTGAAGGCGGTGATGCCGGTGGCGTCCATGACCTTGGCGACCTGCGGCGGTTTGCCCCAGCCCAGGTGCAGGTAGGGGGCGGCGGCGATGCGCGGCTCGGCCGGCCCGCTCGGGGTGGGCGTGGCGGCGGGCGGGGGGACCTTGGCGGCCGGGTCGTCCTCGCCGACGGCGGCCAGGACCCCGACGCATAGCACCCCCGCCGTGACTCCCGCGGCGATGCCGATGCCCAGGTGGACGCCCCTCATGCGCTGACTCCTCGGATGCCTTCGTGCTCCCCGCCGCGTGGTCGGGGCCGTCCCCGTCGCGTCCCCGGGGAGCGTCCGCCCAAAGCCTAGAGGGCGCGCGGCCCCAAGGGCGCACGGAGATCCGTCCCGGTTCGCCGTGTTTCCTGGACGGGATCGCGGGGAGAGTGCACATTGTCACTCTGGGTGACGAACGGAAGGGGTCAGGATGCGGGTCGTAGTCATCGGCGCCACGGGCAACCTCGGACTCAGCACGATGCGGGCGCTGGCGGACGAGCCGGCCGTCACCTCGCTGCTCGGGGTGGCGCGCCGCCGCCCCGACCTCGACATCCCCGGGGCGGGCTGGGCCCGCGCCGACATCACCCGCGACGCCCTCGACCCGCTCCTTTCCGGGGCGGGCGTCCTCATCCATCTCGGCTGGTCGTTCCATCCGATGCGCGATCCGGTCGCGACGTGGCGGACGAACGTGCTCGGCACGGCGCGGGTCCTGCAGGCGGCGGCCCGCGCGGGCGTCGGCGCGATCGTCTACGCCTCCTCGGTCGCCGCCTACGCGCCCGGCCCGCCGGAGCGGCGGGTCGCCGAGGACTGGCCGACGTTCGGCTACCCGACCTCGGCCTACAGCCGCGAGAAAGCCTACGTGGAACGCCTCCTCGACGGGTTCGAGACCGACCGGCCCGACATCCGGGTCGTGCGGATGCGGCCGGGGCTGGTGTTCGGGCGGCACGCGGCGTCGGCGCAGCGGCGGATCTTCGCAGGTCCCCTGCTGCCGACGATGCTGCTGCGTCCGGGCCGGGTGCCGGTGGTGCCTGACGTGCCGGGGCTGCGGTTCCAGGCGCTGCACTCCGCCGACGCGGGCCGTGCGTTCGCGCTGGCGGCGCTGCGGCCGGTGCGCGGCCCGTTCAACCTGGCGGCCGAGCCCGTCCTGGACGCGGCGGCGATCGCGGCGGTGCTGGGGGCGCGCACGGTCCGCACGAGCGCGGCGGCGGTCCGCGCGGCGCTGGCGGCGGCTTACCGGCTGCGGCTTGCTCCGGCGGGTCCTGATCTTTTCGACCTGGTGATGCGGCTGCCGTTGATGGACACCGAGCGGGCGCGCGCGGAGCTGCACTGGGAGCCGGTGCACACGGCGGCTTCGGCGTTGCCGGAGCTGATCGAGGGGTTGCGTGCGGGCGCGGGCGAGGCGACGGCGGTGCTGCGGCCGTCGTCGGCTCCGGGGCGGGTGCGTGAGCTGTTCTCGGGGGTGGGCGGGTGAAGGCCCGGTAGATCTCCCGTTGGGGCGGGCCGGAACGGGGTAGGGCACCCATATGGACGAAGAGGACAAACGACGCGATAAGGACGATAAGCGCAGGTCAGGTGAGGCCGGGGACAGGTTCTTCGCCCCCGTCACCCGCGGCGGCGACGCCAGGGGCCGCACGATCCCCGCCGAACGCGACAAACCGGGGATCAGCGGCACCGGCGTCCCCGGCGTCACCAGGCCGGCCCCCAACACCGGGCGCGCCGACGAGAGCGGCGTGCGCGACGCCGAGCGGCACGACGACAGCCGCGTCCACCCCCGCCCCTACGACCGGCCCCACCACCGGCCCCACGACAGGAAGGCACGCGACGATGGACAAGAGCGGTAACAAGCACGGCGTCCGCCTTGACGAGGAGATGAGCCGGGAGTCCGAGCCGCTGACGCGCGGCGCGGACCCGCCGCACACCCGCCCCTGGGACTACCCGGAGCCCATCGACACCGACTCCGGCCGCGACCCGACGGCGACCCTCAACGACCGGGGCGGCTCACCTCCCGGCATCACGCCGCGCGACGTGCAGGAGCGCAGCACGTTCGCGTCGCTGCTGGCGGGGGTGCGGTATCCGGCGACGCCGGGCGCGCTGGCCGAGCACGCCAGGGAGGCGGGCGGCCCGGACTACGTGGTGGACCGGCTGTCGCATCTTCCCGACCGGTCTTATGGGGCGCTGCCCGAGGTCGTGCGGGGCCTGGGCATCGGCCATGAAGACCGCCGCGTGTAGGCGGCGGGGATGAGCCGCGAACGCGACACCCGGCCGCTGGCCGACCGGCGCGCCGAGATGGGCGCGCCGCAGGAGGAGGACGAGCCGGACTTCGCCGAGGAGCACGCGCCTGGCCCGTCCTTCCCGCCGATCGCCCCCGCCGACGGCCCCGGCGGCCAGGACGAGGGCTACGAGCCGCAGACCCGCGTGTGAGACGCGCCGCCCGCGCCGGGCGGCGCGGGCGGGTTCGTAGACTCAAGGGCATGGACCTGGCGAAGATCGAGGCGTTCCTGTTCGACATGGACGGGACGCTGGTGGACTCCGACGCCTCGGTGGAGCGGTCGTGGGCGGTGTGGTCGGGTGAGTTCGGCGCGCCGCTGGAGCGGGTGCTGGCCGTCGCGCACGGCAGCCCGTCGGACGTGACGATCCGCGGCCTGTTCCCGGCGTGGAGCCCGGCCGAGGTGGCCGCGGCGGCGGCCCGGCAGCTGGAGTTGCAGTACGACGACCTGTCCGACGTGGTCCCCACGCCCGGCGCACTCGACCTGCTCGCCCGCTTGGGCGAGGTCGGGACGCCGTGGGCGGTGGTCACCAGCGCCGACCAGCGCCTTGCCAAGGCGCGGCTCGGCGCGTGCGGGATCGTGCCGCCCCTGCTGGTCACGGTGGACGAGATCAGCAGGGGCAAACCCGACCCCGAGGGGTTCCTGCGGGCGGCGGCCGACCTGGGCGTCGCGCCGGGCCGCTGCCTTGTGGTGGAGGACTCCGCGCCGGGGATCGCGGCGGGCCGGGCGGCGGGCTGTGCCGTCGCGGCCCTGAAGGGCCTGCACGCCGACCTGGACCTGACCGGCGGCCTCCCCGACCTCCTGGCGCTCCTTCCGGCCTAGCTGGCTGTAGGGGCCGTCGCCGAGGTCGTTCAGTTGAGGCTGTAGGGGGCGAGGAGCCCGGTGACGGGTTTGGGGGGCGGTGGGGCGTATTCATGGCGTTTGCCGGTGCGCAGGCCGAGCCCGACGAGCCCTTCGGCGAGCTTGACCGCCGCCCCGACCCCCTCCACGACGGGCACCGACAATCCCTCGGCCAGGTCGTCGGCGAGGTCGGCCATGCCCGCGCATCCGAGCACGAGGACGTCGCTGCCGTCGCGGTCGAGGGCGGCGGCGCACGCGTCGAAGATCTGCCGGCGTGCGGGCGGGTGGTGCAGGTCGAGGACGGCGATGCCGGTGGCGTGGACCCCGGCGAGCGCGCGTGCGAATCCGTACTGTTCGGCGAGGTCGCGGGTGTGGGGTGCGGTGCGGGCGAGGGTGGTGACGACGCTGAACGTCCGGCCGAGCAGGGTCGCGGTGTGCATGGCGGCTTCGGCGATGCCCACGACGGGTCCGGCGGCGAGCTCGCGGGCGGCGTGCAGGCCGGGGTCGCCGAAGCAGGCGATGACGTACGCGTCGGCGTGGGGTGCGGCGGTGATCTCGGCGAGGACGCCGACGGCGGCCAGGGCGTCGTCGTAGTGGCTTTCGATGGAGGCGGGCCCGCTGGCCGGGGTGATCGCCTCGATACGGGTGTGCGGCCCCGCGACCGCCCGGGCGCGGCGGCCGATGGTCTCGGTCATGGCCCGGGCGGTGTTGGGGTTGATCACGTGCAGGCGGGTCATCGGGCCGTCTGGGGGGAGCGGCGTTCCAGGGCCAGCAGGGCGACGAACCCGAGCCCGCAGCCGATGAACCAGGAGTAGTCGGAGATCCAGGTGACGTCGATGGTGGTGATGTCGAGGTCGAGCAGGAGTTTGGGCACCAGCACCGCGGCGATCGCGGGAAGGCCCGCGGCGATCGTCGCGCCTATGGCGTTGGGGTTGTAGCCGCCCTTGAACCAGTACTTGCCTTGCGGGCTCATGGTGAACAGGGCGTCGACGTCGACCTGCTGGCGGTTGATGAGGTAGTACCCGGCGATGAGGACGCCGAACAGGGGTCCGATGAGCGCGCCGAGCAGGCCGAGGGTGTAGTGGATGGCGTCGGGGTTGCTGTACCAGTTCCAGGGGGTGAGCAGCACCGATCCGACGGCGGCGATCATGCCTCCGGTGCGCCAGCTGATGCGCTGGGGGCTGACGTTGGAGAAGTCGAACGCGGGCGAGATGAAGTTCGCGACGATGTTGATGCCGATGGTGGCGATGACGAAGGTCAGGCCGCCGAGCAGGATCGCGAACGCAGTGTCGATCCGCTGGACGGTGTGGATGGGGTCGGTGATGAGTTCGCCGAAGACCGGGACGGTGGCCGAGGCGGTGATGACGGTGAGCAGGGAGAAGAACAGGAAGTTGACGGGCAGGCCGAGCAGGTTGCCGCGTTTGACGGCGTCGAAGGACTTGCCGTAGCGGGAGAAGTCGCCGAAGTTCAGCATCGGCCCGCTGAAGTACGACACCACCAGGGCGATGGCCGACAGCATCGTGGAGATCGTCGCGGCGGTCGACAGGGGCTCGCCGGACGACAGGTCGAAGCTGATGTTCGACCAGCCGGCCTTGGACACCAGGTAGACCGCCAGAACGACCATGACGACGTAGACGGCGGGCCCGGCCCAGTCGATGAACCGGCGGATGGCCTCCATGCCCTTCCAGAACACCGCGGCCTGGGCGACCCACAGGATGGCGTAGGCGATGTAGCCGAGGGGGGTGAGGCCGAGGAACGTCGATTCCTGCAGGGAGGCGGTGGAGGGCCAGAACTTGAGGAAGATGATGATGAGGGACTGGGAGGCCAGGTAGGTCTGGACGCCGTACCAGGCGATGGCGATGAGGCCGCGAATGACGGCGGGCACGTTCGCGCCGAGCACCCCGAACACCGCGCGGTTGATGACGGGGTAGGGCACGCCGGTGACCTGGCTGGGCTTGGCGACGAGGTTGGTGAAGATCTGGACGATGACGATGCCGGCGACGAGCGCGACGAGGACCTGCCAGGAGGCCAGGCCGAGGGCGAACAGGCTGCCTGCGGTGACGTAGCCGCCGACGCTGTGCACGTCCGACATCCAGAACGCGAAGATGTTGTAGGACGACCATGACTGCTTTTCCAGCGGTGCGAGGTCCTCGTTGGTGAGGCGGGGGTCGTAGTCGGCGCGGACGTGTCCTGAGCCGACGGGCATGCCGGCGGCTTCGACGAGGTCCTGCGGGTGTTCGGGCACGGTGGTGGGTTCGGGCATCACGGCTCCCTGGGGGGTATCGTGCGTCTCGGGAGACTTCGTGTTAAGCGTCCACTTAACACAATTCGTGAAGTTATGCCTTCACACCCGCCCGGCAATTTCCAGCGCGTAACACTTGCGTGAATGAGGCCCGCCCATGACCTCCGACCTTGACGCCCTCACCAGTGAGCTCCTGGGCGCGCGCCTGCGCGAGCTGCGCGAGGGCACGGGCCGGTCCCTGCGGTCGCTGGCCAAGGACCTCGGCATCTCCCCCAGCGCCGTCTCCCAGATCGAACGCGGCGTCCTGCGCCCCTCGGTCAGCCGCCTGCTGGCCTATGTGACGGCGCTGGGGGTGCCGTTGTCGGCGGTGTTCGACGCCGGGGCGGCCAAGGAACGCGAGGAGCACGCGTTCGCCGTCCGCCGCTCCTTCGAGGTCGCGCCGATCGAACTCGGCGGCGGGGTGCTGTTCCGCCGCCTGTCGCCGGTGCCGACCCGGGGCCTTGAGTTCTTCGAATCGCTCTACCCGCCCGGCGCGGCCGCCGACGGCCACGGCCGCCTCCTGCGCCACGAGGGCTATGAGGTCGGGACCGTCACCGAGGGCGAGCTGACCATCGACTTCGACGACGACGTCGTCACCCTGGCCGCCGGGGACTCCATCACCTACCCGTGCGACCGGCCCCACCTCATCGCCAACCGGTCGGCCACCGCCCGCGCCGTTGCGACCTGGCTCATCGTCCACCCCTGACCGCCGCCGGTTTGGCGGCGTGTTGGGCGGTCCGTTCCGCTCCCGTAACGCTCGGCGGGGTATGCGCGCCTGTGGGAGATGTCGGCGCGAGAAGGGGGACGGCCATGGGCAGCGGCGGACACGACGGCGGGGGCGCGCGGTGAGGGCCGGGCACGCGCCGGGCCGGATCTCGGCGGGCGCCTACGTCCTGCACTCCGGGCTCGGCAAGTGGAGCGGCGACGACCAGCAGGCCGCCGGCATCCACGGCATGGCCGCGGGCGCCTACCCCTTCCTCGGCAAGATCCCGCCGCGCAGGTTCCTGCGGGCGGTCGCGGCGGCGGAGATCGCGACGGGCGCGGCGCTGCTGATCCCGTTCGTGCCCGCCCTGGTCGGCGGGACGGCGCTGACGGGATTCGCGGGCGGCCTGCTCGGCATGTACTGGCGCACCCCCGGCATGCACAAGCCGGGCAGCATCTGGCCGACGCAGGAGGGCATGGCCGTCAGCAAGGACGTGTGGCTGCTCGGGATCGCCCTCGGCCTCGTCATCGACGGCCTCGCCGACTGCCGGAACCGCCGCTGAGATACGCTCCGGGACCGGAGGCGTTCCCTGTCACATCGCCGGTGCGTCGTCCAGGCGTAAGTTCACCGACGAAAGGGGACCCCGATGCGTTACCTGATGCTGTCCGAAGGCGGCGACGCACCCGACGAGAAGCTGTTCGCCGAGATGGGCGCGTTCATCGAGGAGATGACGGCCAAGGGCGTCCTGCTCGCCACCGGGGGCCTTGCCCCCGACCCGACCGTCGTCACCTCCACCGGCCGGGAGGTCACCGTCACCGACGGGCCGTTCGCCGAGTCCAAGGAGGCCGCCGCCGGGTTCGCGCTGGTCGAGGTCGCCTCGCGGGAGGAGGCGCTGGAGCTCGCGCGCAGGTTCCGCGCGATCGTCGGGGACGGCCGCAGCGTCGTCCACCAGGTCTACTGACGGCCGTGGGCGGCGGGGTCCGCGCCCGGCTCGACGCGGTGTGGAAGCTGGAGTCCGCGACGATCGTCGCCGCCGCGGCGGCGGTCGCCGGGGACGTCGGCACCGGCGAGGACTGCGCCCAAGAAGCGCTGCTGGCCGCGCTCGACACCTGGCCGGACACCGGCGTCCCCGACAATCCGGGCGCGTGGCTGACGACCGTCGCCAAACGCCGCGCCCTCGACCACCTGCGACGGCTCCGCCGCGCCCGTCCCGACGGCGACGCCGTCGACCGGGCGGGCGCGGCCGTCGCGGGCCCGGGGGAGGGCGCGGGCGATGAGGTGCTGCGGCTGATGCTCGTCACCTGCCATCCGGTGCTGCCCGCGCGCGAACGCGTCGCGCTGACGCTCCGGCTGGTCGCCGGCCTGTCGGCCGCCGAGATCGCCCGCGCGCTGCTCACCGCCGAGACCGAGATCGTCCGCCGGATCGCCGCGGCGCGCGCCGCGCTGGCCCGCGCCGGCGTCGCGTTCGACCGACCGGAGGGCGCGGAGTTCACCGAACGCCTCGGCTCGGTCCTCGGCGTGGTCTACCTGGTGTTCAACGAGGGCTACTCCGCGACGTCGGGCGGCCGGGTCCTGCGGCCCGAGCTGGTGCGCGAGGCGCTGCGGCTCGGCCGCACCCTCGCCGCCCTCGCGCCCGACGAAAGCGAGGTCCACGGCCTCGTCGCACTGATGGAGCTGCAAGCCTCCCGCTCACCGGCCAGGATCGGCCCGGACGGCGCGCCGGTGCCGCTGCACGAGCAGGTCAGGGGCCGGTGGGACCCGCTGCTGATCCGGCGCGGCTTCACCGCGATGCTGCGCGCCCGCGACCTGGGCGGCCCGCCCGGCCCCTACCTGGTGCAGGCCGCGATCGCCGCCTGCCACGCCCGCGCGGCCAGCGACGCCGACACCGACTGGCCCGCGATCGCCGCCCTGTACGCCGTCCTCGACGCCCTCACCCCGTCGCCGGTCGTGCGGCTGAACCGCGCGGCGGCGCTCGGCCGCGCCGAAGGCCCCGAGGCGGGCCTCGCCCTCCTCGCGCCGCTCACGGCCGACCCTTCGCTGCGCGACTACCACCTGCTGCCCGCGGTACAGGCCGACCTGTTGGAGCGCGCGGGCCGCCCCGCCGACGCCCGCATCCACTACGAGCGGGCGGCGGCGCTCACCGCCAACGACGCCGAGCGCGGTTTTCTGCTGCGCCGCGCCGACGCCGTCGCCGCGCCCGGTCCGTCGCGGGGCAGGTCGCTGGGTGAGGCGGGCGCGGCGTTCCTCGCCGGGCGCTCCGGCGCGACGGCCCGCTCCTACGCCCAGACGCTGGCGCGGCTGTGCCGCGCGCTGGGCGACTCGCTGCCTTTGGCCGACGCCGACGCCTCGGCGGTGGCGGGCGCGGTGGTGACGGCGTGGGGGTCGGCGTCGCCGCGCACCTGGAACCGGCATGTCTCGACGGTCCGCTCGTTCGCGGCGTGGGCGGGCCGTCCCGACCTCGGCGACGGCCTCGCCCTGCGCCCCGTCGCCCGCGCCCGTGCGGCTCCGCTGCCTGCGCAGGAGGTGGCGCGTCTGTGGTCCCTGCCGGGGGTGGGGGTGCGCGAGGTCGTCCTGTGGCGGGTGCTGCATGAGTCGGCCGCGCCGATCGGCGTGGTCCTGGATCTGAACGTGGAGGACCTCGACCTGGCCTCCCGGCGGGCGGGGGCCGTCACGTGGTCGGCGACGACGGCGGATCTGCTGTCGGGGCTGGTCGCGGGCCGCACGCGGGGTCCGGTGTTCCTGACCGACCGCCGCCCCGCCCCTTCCCGCGCGCCGGCCTCGCCGCGTGACGTGTGCCCCGAGACCGGCCGGGTCCGGCTGTCGTATGAGCGGGCGGAGTACCTGTTCAAGTCCGCGACCCGCCGCCTGTCCCCGTCCGGCCTCACGCTCGGCAGGCTCCGCGACCCGTCCGGCCCCGTGCCCGGCGCGAAATAGGATCGCGGTGTGAGCGGATCTGTCAGCCCCGGGCGCGCCCCCGTCGTGCGGCCTGACGCGCAGGCGGCGTTCCGGCTGGCGCGGCGGACCTTCATGGCCGGGCAGCGGGTCGACATGCGCCGCCTGGCCGACGAGCTGGGCGTGGACCGCTCGACGCTGTTCCGGTGGGTCGGCAACCGGGACCAGCTGCTGGTGCGCATCCTTACGTCGTTGGCCGATCCGTCGATCAGGGCGGCGGCCGAGCAGGCGTCCGGGACGGGCGGCGCGCGGATCGCCCGGATCGCGGGGATCTACGCCCAGGCGCTGATCGACGCGCCGTACTACCGGGTGTTCCTGCGGCGGGAGGCCGAGCGGGCGTTGCGGTTGATCACGACGAAGGCGAGCCCGCTCCAGCAGCATGTGGTGGGGGCGTTCGCGGAGCTGATCCGGCAGGAGGCCGACCGCGGCGACCTTGAGCCGCCGATGGCCGTGGACGACCTCGCCTACCTGCTGGTCCGGATCGTCGAGTCGTTCATCTACGCCGACTCCATCACCGGTGACGAGCCCGACGCGGCCAAGGCCGAGGCCGCGATCGGGGCGCTGCTGGGCTGCCGTCCGGCTAGGTGAGGGCCTGGTAGATGGCGGTGAGGTAGGCGGCGGAGCGGTCGGAGCCGATGATGCCGGGCGCCATCCGGTTCATCACGTAGGCGATCGTGAGGCGGCGCGCCGGGTCGGTGATGATCATCGACCCGCCCCAGCCGCCCCAGAACGCGATGCGCTCGTCCGGCAGGTAGGGCAGGGTGGCGGGCTCGGGCAGGCCGAAGCCGATGCCCCAGCGCAGCGGGACGCCCAGGACGAGGTCGACGCCGCGCGCCTGCTCCTGGAAGATCAGGTCGATCGTCGCCGGGCTGAGGAGCGCGACGCCGTTGGCGGTGCCGCCGCGCGCGATCGGCGACAGGATACGGGCGAGGCCGCGGGCGCTGGCGTGGCCGTTGAGCGCGCCGAGGTCGGCGGCCCGCCAGTCGGCGTCGTTGGCGCGGGCGGCGTCCAGGACCGGGCCGGTGAACGTCTTGACCACGGGCAGGTCGGGGTCGAGCGACCCGAGGTCGACGGGCAGGGGCGGCGGCGGGATGATCTCGGCGACGCGACCCGCGTCCTGCGGAAGCGCGCCGATCTGGAAGTCCGCGCCGAGCGGTCCGGCGATCTCCTCGCGGACGAACTGCTTGAGCGGCACTCCGGTGACACGGCGGACGACCTCGCCGACGAGGTGGCCCTGGGCTGCCGCGTGGTAGCCCGACGCGGTGCCGGGCTCCCACCACGGCTTCTGGGCGGCGAGCCTGCCTGTGGCGTGCGCCCAGTCGAACATGTCCTCCAGCGCGAACGGCCGCTCCCAGCCCGCGACGCCCGAGGTGTGCGCCATGAGGTGCCTGACCTCGATGTGCTCCTTGCCGCCCGCGGCGAACTCCGGCCAGTAGTCGGCGACCGGCGCGAACACGTCGAGCAGGCCGCGCTCGACAAGGACGAGCGCGGCCAGCGAGGTGACGGACTTGGTGGACGACCACACGTTGACGAGGGTGTCGGCCTGCCACGGCCGGGTGCGGGCGGCGTCGGCGTGCCCGCCCCACAGGTCCACGACGGTCTCGCCGTCGACGTCGACCGCGATCGCGGCCCCGACCTCGTCGCCGGCGAGGTGTTCGGCGAACACCTCGCGCAGCTCGGCGAAGCGGGGGTCGTGTGTTCCTTGCACGTCTTCGGGCATGGGGGGTCCTTTCCGGTGGCCTCGGCCGCGAGGTCTGCAACGTATAGCGGAATGTTGCAGGCGGTCAATGAACACCGCGCGGACTTGTGCGGCCGCACTCCCACCCGCGCGCCTCAGGCGGTGGCGAAGTCCGGCAGGTCGTCGGAGATGAGGAACTCCGCGCCGCCCTCCAGGGACTTGGCGATCTCGGCGGCGCGCGGCAGCATCGTCGCCTCATAGGCGCGCACGGCGGCCGCGACCGTCGGCTCGGCGGCCAGGGCCAGGGCGAGGTCGGCGGCGTCGCGCATCGCGAGGTTGACGCCGACGCCCAGCGGCGGCATCAGGTGGGCGGCGTCGCCGAGCAGCGTGACGGTCGGCCGGTGCTGCCACAGGTGCGGGACGGGCAGCGCGTGAATCGGCCGGTTGACGTACGGGCCGTCGTTGTCGGTGATGATCCGGCGAAAGCGCGGGGACCAGGCGGCGTAGGCGTCGAGGAGACGGGCGCGCAGGGCGTCGGTGTCCTGTCCGGCGGTCCAGTCGGCGGGGGTGCGTTGGATGAGGTAGACGCGCACCCGGTCGCCGCCGTTGCGCTGGGCGAACATGCCGCGCTGCCCGTCGGCCGCGGCGGCGCTGCCCTCGCCGACGAGATCGGCCAGGTCGGGGTGCCGCGCGGTGACGTCGCTGAACCACGCCTCCAGGAAGCTGATGCCGCTGTAGTGGGGGACGGCGGCCGAGACTGCGGGGCGGACGCGGGAGAACGCGCCGTCCGCGCCGATGACCAGGTCGGTCTCGACGCTCGTGCCGTCGGCGAACCGCAGCGTCCTGGGCCCGTCGGCGGGTCCGGCGACCTCGGTGAGCGCCTTGCCCCACACGACGGTCCCTTGCGGCAGTGAGCGCAGCAGCAGGGCGCGCAGGTCGCCGCGGTCGATCTCCGGTTTGAAGCGCTCGCCTTCTTCGGGGACGTGGTGGAACAGCAACTGGCCGGATGTGTCGTATTGGCGCATCTCCTGTCCTTCGGGCCGTGACGCCCGCGCGAAGTCCTCGAGCAGACCGGCCTCGCGCAGGGCGGCCTGGCCGTGGTCGGCGTTGAGGTCGAGGCTGCCGCCCTGGTCGCGGGCGTCGGGCCTCGCGTCGCGGTCGTAGACGGTGGCGTGGATGCCGTGGCGGTGCAGGACGCGGGCGCAGGTCAGGCCCGCGGGCCCGGCGCCGATGATGCTGATCCTCGCGGGAGCTCTCATGGTCGTTCCTTCAGTTCGGGGGCGGACGGCTCCACCCCGACGACCGGAGAGTAAGTTAATTAGTTAAACGAGTCAACTTTTAGAGCGGATTAAGGTTTGGTAGCGTGGGGGCATGACCGAGCAGACCGTCGGCCGCCGCGCACGCAAGAAGGCGGCCACCCGACAGGCGATCGCCGACGCGGCCCTGCGCCTGTTCCTCGAGCGCGGCTACGACCAGGTGAGCGTCCGCGACGTCGCCGACGCCGCCGACGTCTCACCCCCCACCCTGTTCAAGCACTTCCCCGGCAAAGAAGCACTCGTCTTCGACGAGGAACGCGACAGGGAAGCCGAACTCGTCGCCGTCGTCCGCGACCGCCAGACCGGCCAGAGCGTCCTCGACGCGCTACGCGACTACGTCCTGCGGACCTGGCCGCCGCTGGAGGACCACCCCCTGCGCGCCGACTTCAACCGCCTGGTCGACACCACCCCCGCCCTGCGCGCCTACGCCGAACGCATGTGGACCCGCCACGCCGACGCCCTCGGCGCGGCCATCGCCGCCGCACACGGCGCACCACCCGACGACCTCACCGCACGGGCCCTCGCCCGGTTCGTCCTCGACATCCCCGCCCTCGCACGCGGCGAGACCGACCGGCCCGCCGCCGTCGCCGCGATCTTCGACATCCTCACCCGAGGCTGGCGGCCACCCAGCTGACCTACTCCAGGCCGCCCACCCGCTCGGCCGCCAACGCCTCCGCGCCCACGCCCGCGCGCGACGGCTCGAGCGTGATCAGCACATGCTTCATCAACGGCTGATCACTCTGCGAGCTGTAATCGTCCGCCGCGCACAGCACGTTCAACTCCGGCATGTACCCGACGGCACTGCCGCGCGGCAGGTCATAAGGCAGCGCCGTATAACCGTGGACGGTACGACGGGTCCCGTCACGCGCGATCGAGGTGATGTCGACCAGCGCATGCGGCGCGAGGTCCCGCTCGGCCATGTCGGCACGGTTCAAGAAAAGCACGGTCCGCAGGTTCGCCAACCCCCGATACCTGTCGTTGTCGGTGTAGATCGTGGTGTTCCACTGGTCGTGCGAGCGGACCGTCGCCAGCACCAGATGACCGGGCGGCGGAACCGCCGGCGTGAGGGGAGCGGCGTGGAACTCCGCACGCCCGCTCGGCGTACGCCACACCCGCTCACGCGCGGGCTGCGCGAGCCGGAAACCGTGCGGGCGGCGCACCCGCCGGTTGAAGTCCTCGAACCCGTACAGCACATGCGACATCGTGTCGCGGATGCGGTCGTAGTCGTCGGCGTAGGTCTCCCACGGCGTCGCGCTGCCCGGCAGCGTCGCCCGCGCCATCCCCGCGATGATCGCCGGCTCCGACAACAACCGGTCGGAGGCGGGCTCGCGCCTGCCGACCGAGAAGTGGACCATGCTCATCGAGTCCTCGACCGTCACCCCCTGCGGCCCCGACGGCCGCACATCACGCTCGGTACGGCCCAGACACGGCAGGATCAACGCGGCCCGCCCGTGCTCGAGATGGCTGCGGTTCAGCTTCGTGCTCACCTGCACCGTCAGCTCAAGCCCCCGCAGCGACTCCGCCGTCCGGACCGTGTCGGGAACCGCGAGCGCGAAGTTCCCGCCGAGCGCCACGAACACCCGCAGATCACCCGCACGCATAGCTCTGAGCGTCCCGACGACGTCAAGACCCGGCCCGCGCGGCGGCGTGATCCCGCACACCTCACCGAGCCGATCCAGAAGATCGTCACCGGGATGATGGTCGATCCCGCACGTCCGGTTCCCCTGGACATTGCTGTGCCCCCGAATCGGACACGCCCCCGCCCCCTCCGTCCCGATGTTGCCGCGCAACAGCAGCACGTTCGCGATCTCCCGGATCGTGTCGACCCCGTGCTCCTGCTGCGTCACACCAAGACACCACGCGATGATCGTCCGCCGCGACCTCCGGTACACCCGCGCCGCCGCCCGGATCACCGCCTCCGGCACCCCCGACTCCTCCACCAGCAACGACCACGGCGTCGCCGCCACCAAAGACCGGTAAGCCGCCAGCCCGTCGGTGTGCCTGGCAAGGAACTCGGTGTCCAACGCCGCAGGATCACTCTCGGCCATCTCCAGCAGCGCCTTGGCCATCCCCCGCAACAGCGCCTGATCCCCCGCGATCCTCGGCTGGATCGACATCGTCCCCGTCGGCGTCGCGTGCAACGTGCCCATCGCCACGAACTCGTGCGGCACGATCGTCCGCCGCGACGCCGCCTCCACCATCGGGTTCACGTGCACGATCTGCGCGCCACGCCGGTACGCCTTGGCCAACGCCGTCAGCATCCGCGGCGCGTTCGACGCCGCGTTCGAGCCGATCAGGAAGATCGCGTCGGCCTTGTCGAAGTCATCCAGGTCGACCGTGCCCTTGTTCGTGCCGATCGACGCCGTCAACGCCTTCCCGCTCGCCTCATGGCACATGTTCGAACAATCCGGCAGATTGTTCGTCCCGAACTCCCGCACCCACAGCTGATACAGGAACGACGCCTCGTTCGACAGCCGCCCCGAGGTGTAGAACGCCGCCTGCCGCGGCGAATCCAGCCCCCGCAACGCCTCCCCGACCATCGCGAACGCCGCGTCCCACCCCACCGGCAGATACCGGTCACTCGCCGGGTCGTAGGCCAGCGGCTCGGTGAGCCGCCCCGCCGCCTCAAGCGCGTGGTCGCTCCACGTCCGCAGCTCCGCGACGGTGTGCGCGGCGAAGAAATCCGGCCCCGCCCGGTGGTGCGTCATCTCCCACGTGGCGTGCTTCACCCCGTTCTCACAGATGTCCAGCCGCAGCCCGTGCTGGTCGTCGGGCCAGGCGCACCCGGGACAGTCGAACCCGCCGTCCTCATGGTTCATCTTCAAGATCGCACCCGTCCCCGCCAGGGGCTCGCGGGTGCGCGCCAGGACCTCGCCGACGGCACGCGCCGCACCCCACCCCGCCGTCGGATGGGTGTCGGGACGGAACGTGAACCCCCCGCCCCGTCCCGGCCCGCGCCCGGGGTTGCGCTCCCCGGGCGTGCCGATCCCGAACTCGTCGCGCGCCTCCGGCGCGTCCCGCTCGCTCATACGGGATTCCCTCGCCGCCGCGCGGGCGCGCTACGCCCCCCGCACCGCCAAGATTCCCGCAAATCCGGCGCCTACAGGAAAGCCTCGGCCAGCGTCCACAGCGCCAATCCCGCCATGCACACGCCGCCGATCCGCTGCACCACCTGCAACGGCACACGCTTGGCGATGAACCTGCCCGCCAGCAACGCAAGCGCCGACACCGTCATCAACGCCGCCGCCGACCCGACCGCCGTGGCCGCCACCCCGTTCGTCGCCGCGAGATTCGCCGTCGTGATCTGCGTCAGATCACCCCACTCACTGATGAACACCGCCATGAACGCCGTCGTGTACACCGGCCAGAAACCCTTGACGATCCCGCCGCCCGCCGCGTCGGCCTCATCATCCGCGCCCCCGCGCAACAACAGGAACGCGCCGAACGCGAACAACGACGCCGACACCAGCTTCACCAGCAGGTCCGGCAGCAACCCCAGCAGACTGCCCGCCCCCACCGCGATCGCCACATGCACGATGAACGCGCTCGACGTCCCGAACCACACATACAGGGGCCGCATCCGCGTACCCATCGCCAAGGACGCGAACATCGTCTTGTCGGGGAGCTCAGCCAGGAAGATCAGCCCGAAAGCGGTGAGAACCGCCACGAGATCGAAGGACATGCGCCGTCTTTCCGCAGGTACCGGACCTGACGGAATGCTCCCCGGGAGGACGGCACACCTCGGCCCGGCACAACGAGCAGCACCCACCGGGCGGCGGGCGCCGTTGTACCTTGCCGAAGGTCTCGTCCACCATCCGAGGATGGCCCGATGGCCGGGCCACAAAAGCGGCCAGTATGTCGACACACCGGTATCGCGGGACTACTCCCCTTCGCGACCACCAGTGTAAAGCACCATCAGCCCAGCACGGACCCGCTTACCGACGAGATATGCATCATGCATAGGATGGCGCGGTCCGCGCGAACCCCCCACCCGTGGAGCCACCTTGAGCGAGCCCACCCCCGCCGCGACGCGACCCCGCGCCATCGTCGCCGTCCTGGCCGGCGCGGGCATCACCGTCTCGCTCATGCAGACGCTGATCGTGCCGATCCTCCCCGACCTCCCCCGCATCCTGCACACCAGCGCCGCCAACGCCTCATGGGCCATCACCGCCACCCTCCTCGCCGGAGCCGTCGCCACCCCCGTCGCAGGCCGCCTCGGCGACCTCTACGGCAAACGCCGCATCCTCCTCGCCTGCACCTTCCTGCTCACCGCGGGCTCCCTCGTCTGCGCCATCGGCGCATCCCTGTGGCCCGTCGTCATCGGCCGCACCCTCCAAGGACTCGGCCTCCCCGTCATCGGCCTCGGCATCTCCGTCATGCGCGACGTCCTGCCACCCGAGCGCCTCGGCACCTCCATGGCCCTCATGAGCAGCTCCCTGGGCGTCGGCGGCGCACTCGGCCTCCCCATCGCCTCGGTCATCGCCGAACACACCGGCTGGCAGGCCCTCTTCTGGATCTCCGCCGGCGCAGGCGCCCTCATCACCGCCCTCATCGCCCTCTGCGTCCCCGAATCCCCCCTACGCGCCGGCGGCAGATTCGACGTCATCGGCGCGCTCGGCCTCGCCGCCGGACTCCTCCCCCTCCTCCTCGCCATCTCCAAAGGCGGCGACTGGGGCTGGACCGACCCCCTCACCCTCACCCTGTTCGCCTTCTCCCTCACCGCCCTCACCATCTGGGGATGGTGGGAACTACGCGTCCCCTCCCCCGTCGTCGACCTCCGCGCCACCGCACGCCGCCAGGTCCTCGTCACCAACCTCGCCTCCATCCTCATCGGCTTCACCATGTACGCCATGTCCCTCGTCACCCCCCAACTCCTCCAACTACCCCCCGCCACCGGCTACGGCCTCGGCCTGTCCATGACCGAAGCGGGCCTGTGGATGGCCCCCGGCGGCCTCGGCATGATGGCCGTCTCACCCTTCGCCGCACGCCTGTCACGCACCTACGGCGCACGCACCTCCCTCCTGGTCGGCGCGCTGGTCATCTGCGGCGGCTACCTCCTGGCCCTGCCCCTCATGGCCTGGCCCTGGGGCGTCGTCATCTTCTCCCTCGTCATCAGCGTCGGCGTCGGCTTCGCCTTCGCCGCCATGCCCGCCCTCATCATGGCCGCCGTCCCCCTCTCCGAGACCGCCGCCGCCAACGGCCTCAACTCCCTCGCCCGCTCCCTGGGCACCTCCACCTGCTCAGCCGTCGTCGGCGTCGTCCTCGCCCACATGACCGTCCAGGTCGGCGACCTCACCGTCCCCTCCGCACAGGGCCTGCGCACCGTCCTGGTGATGGCGGCCGCCATGGCCGCGGCCGCCGCCCTCACCGTCCTGGCCATCCCCCGACGACCCCACCCCACGACCGAACCCGCCGCCCCCGCCGTCGTCACCGCCGAAAAACAGCGCTAATCAGACACCGTGCTCCGCGCCTGATACGCCAACTCCGCATAACCCGGCGTCCGCAACATCCACGCCGCGATGAACGGACACGTCGGCAACACCTTCAACCCCCTCGCCCGCGCGTCATCCAGCACCGCACGCGCCAACGCCGACCCCACACCCTTCCCCTCGTACTCCCTGTGCACGACCGTGTGCGGATAGACGACGAGCGACGGGCCGCGCATGTACTCGGCGAACCCCGCGAGCACCCCGTCGAGATGAGCCTCGAACCGCTCACGTTCGGGCACATCGGTGATGACGACCTCGGGCACGGGCAACTCCATTCCCTGGAAAAACGGGCGAACCGGACTGATCACCGCCATCCTGCCCGCTCCCGCGCCACCACGCACACCCGACGCGGCCCCACCACACCCACCGGCGTCCTTCCGGCCCGCGCACCCCACCCCCACCGGTAAGATCACTGACGCTCCGTGATCGAACAGAAAGAAAGACCCACTTGCGCTCCCTGCGGCTCCCGGCCGGAATCGCCCTGGCCCTCGCCGCCACCGCCACCGCCACCCTCATCGCACTCCCCGACGCCACAACCCCCACCCCGACCACCCCCACACCCACCCCCACCGCACAATCCACCACACACCCCCGCCCCACACCCACCCCCACCATCGCAGCCGGACGCCGCCAACCCCTCCCACGCACCATCCCCCGCCACGCCGACGGCGCCTACCGCACCGCCCCCGGCACCGACCCCTCCCCACGACGCACCGGCACCACCATCCGCTACCTCGTCGAAGTCGAACACGGCCTGCCCTACACCCCCGCCGAATTCGCCACCGCCGTCCACACCATCCTCAACGACCCACGCGGCTGGCCCCACCGCTTCATCCGCGTCGCCCACGGCCCCGCCGACCTGCGCGTCTCCCTCACCAGCCCCAAAGAAACCCGCCAACGCTGCCTCCCCCTCGACGTCGGCCTCACCCTGTCCTGCTTCCAAGCCGGCCGCGCCGTCATCAACGCCGACCGCTGGAACACCGGCGCACCCTCCTACGGCCGCGACATCGCCACCTACCGCGAATACCTCATCAACCACGAAGTCGGACACGGCCTGGGCCACGGACACACCACATGCCCCGGCCCAGACCGCCCCGCACCCGTCATGGTCCAACAGACCAAATCCCTGTTCGGCTGCCGCCCCAACCCCTGGCCGCACCCCCGCCGCGCCGACCGGTGACTACCCCCGGACCATCTCCGCGGCAAGCCACGCCAACGCCATCACCGGACCGTTCAGATTGCCCGCCACCATCGTCGGCAACACCGAACAGTCCACCACCCGCACCCCCGGCACCCCCCGAAGCCGCAACCTGCCGTCCACCACCGCCTCCTCACCCCGACCCATCGCACACGTCCCCACCGCGTGATACCCGCAGTACCCACGGTCCAACGACGCCTCAACGATCTCCTCCGTCGACCGCACCTCAGCCCCCGGCGACGTCTCAAAAGCGATCCGCGACGCGATCGGCTCCGCCTCGAACAACGCACGCATCCGCCGGAACACCCCCGCACCCGTCTCCCGATCCCGCGCGTCACCGAAATAGTTCGGATCCACCAGCAACGGCCCATCCGGATCCGACCCCGTGATCGCCACCCGACCCGTCGCCTCAGGCCGCAACACCACACCCACACAACTCAACCCCGGCTCACGCTCCACCGACACCTTCTCACCCTGCTCGAACGTCCGCGGCGACATCGGACCCAACAACAACTGCCCATCCGGCCGCTCCAACGACTCCCGCGACTTCACGAACGCCACGACGTCATACGCCGGCGTCGCCAACGGCCCACGCCGCGTCGCCAGATACCGCACCCCCGTCACCGCCTGACGCCACACCGACGACAGATGCCGGTTGTAGCCCACGTCATCACGCAGCCGGTACTTCGCCACAAGACACCGATGCTCCCGCAACCCCGCACCCACCAGCTCACGCTCCACCCGCACCTCGACCCCCGCCTCCTTCAACACCGCGGCAGGACCCACCCCCGACTGCTGCAACAGCCGCGGCGTGTTCAAACTCCCCAACGACAACACCACCTCACGCCGCGCCCGCACCTCACGCACCACACCCCGCCGATCCCGCACCTCCACCCCCACCGCACGCTCACCCTCGAACACCAACCGCGTCGCCGTCTGACCCGTCACCACCTTCAAGTTCGGCCGCCCCAACGCCGGCCGCAAAAACGCCCGCGCCGCACTCACCCGCCGCCCCCGGTGAATCGTCGCCACCGTGTACCCGATCCGCTCATCATCGGCGTCATTAGGGTCCTCGGTCACCCGCAACCCCACCGCCGCCCCCGCCGCGATCATCTCCTCACACAACGGCTCAGGCCCCGCAGGACCACCCACCTTCAGCGGACCACCCGCACCCCGCACCTCCGACGCCCCCAACGCGTGATCCTCCATCGCCCGGAACGCCCCCAAAATCGCCTCCCACCCGAACTCCCCATCCCCGAACCCCGCCAACGCATCCCAATCCGCCCGCTGCCCCCGGTTGTACACCATCCCGTTGATCGCGCTCGAACCCCCCAGCACCCGACCCCGCGGCCACACCTCACTCACCCCACGCGGACCGAACGGCGTCGTCGGATACAACCACGCGGCCTTCGGATCGGTCATCGCCACTCCGAACCCCTTCGGAATGTGGAACATCGGACTGCGATCCGACCCGCCCGCCTCCACCAGCAACACGCTCACCCTCGGGTCCTCCGACAGCCGCGCCGCCAGAACACACCCCGCCGAACCAGCACCCACCACCACAAAATCGAACATCAGGACACCCTTCCGCTCAGTGACGACACAGTCACGCTAGCGCAGAACACCACCCGCCACCCCCAAAACCCCACAACCTCCCCCCACCCAATCCCCCCGAACCATCACCCGACCACCACGGTCGGACAGACCATGAAACACCTCACCACCCAACTCCTCCGCTTCGCCTGGGCAGAAACCCAAGCCTGCGCCTTCGCCATCGCACTCTTCCTCGGCCTCGCCGCCCTCACCCTCACCACAACACCACTCCCACGCTACGACGCCCTCCTCCTCTACGCCCTCGCCATCACCGCACTCTTCTACACACTCGGCTGGGAAACCGCAGCCGAAATCCGCGTCATCGCCGGATTCCACCTCATCGGACTCCTCTTCGAAATCGTCAAAGTCAAACTCGGCTCATGGAGCTACCCAGAAGACGCCCTCACCAAAATCAACGGCGTCCCCCTCTACAGCGGCTTCCTCTACGCCGCCGTCGGCAGCTACGTCTGCCGCGCCTGGCGCATCCTCCACCTCCGCCTCACCCACTACCGCACCACCGCCACAGCCCTCGTCGCCGCCGCCATCTACACCAACTTCCTCACCCACCACTTCCTCCCCGACGCCCGCATCCTCCTCGCCCTCCTCCTCATCGCCGCCACCTGGAAGACCACAGTCCACTTCACCGTCGGCACCGCCCGCTACCACATGCCCCTAGCCCTCTCCTTCGTCCTCGTCGCCGCATGGCAGGCCCACCACGGCAACCTCACCGAACCCACCCCCAACACCCCACCCCGCACACCCGACAACACCGAAAGTAACATCAACACTACAGCACGTCCGCCGGGGGGAACGCCATGCAACTCGTCTTCATCGTCGCCATCGCCCTCATCGGCGCGGCACTCCACTGGGCCCGCAAACGCCGCCACACCACCTACGCCGGCGAAGCCGCCGACACCTTCCTCACCTGGTGGCTCGCCGTGGCCATCGGCGTCGGCGGCGTCATCGGCGCCTGCGCCCACCTCTTCGACGGACCCGCCACCGCGGAAATGATCGGCTACACCCGCGGCGACGGCGGCTTCCAGTTCGAAAACGCCATGGGCGACCTCGCCATCGGCGTCGCAGGCATCCTCTGCATCTGGTTCCGCGGCAACTTCTGGCTCGCCGTCATCATCGTCATGTCCATCCAGTACCTCGGCGACGCCGGCGGCCACCTCTACTACTGGCTCGCCCAGGACAACACCAAACCCGGCAACATCGGCCCCCCGCTCTACCTCGACATCATCGAACCCCTCGTCGCCTGGGCCCTCTACCTCACCTCACGCGCACGCGGGGGAGACGCGCTCCAACCACGCCACCCCCACGCACGCGCCTGACCCGTACGCCTGCCGCGACCTAAGCCTGCCGCGACGCCAACTCCACAACCGTCACATCCGAAGGAGCACCCACCCGCGTCGGCGGACCCCACGCACCCGCACCACGCGTCACATACAACTGCGTGTCCCCGAACCGCTCCAACCCCGCCACCGTCGGATTCGCCAACCCCGCCACAAGGTTCATCGGCCACAACTGACCACCGTGCGTGTGCCCCGACAACTGCAGATCCACCCCGTGCTCCACCGCCTCATGCACGAACACCGGCTGATGCGCCATCAACACCGACGCCCGCGACGCCGCACGCCCCGCCAGCGCCGCCGCCAGATCCGGACCCGCCCCGTACCCCTCGCCGACCACGTCGTTCACCCCCGCCAGGTCGAAGCCCGGCAGCTCCACCCGCTCGTTCGCCAGCAACCGCAAACCGAGCCCTTGCACATGCTCCACCCACGCGTCGGCGTCCGAGAAGTACTCATGATTACCCGTCACGAAGAACGCCCCATGACGCGCCCGCAACCCCCCGATCGGCTCCACCGCCGACCCCAACTCCTCGACCGTCCCGTCCACAAGATCGCCCACCACCGCGATCAGATCGGGCTGCGTCGCGTTCACCGTCGCCACCACCCGCTCGGCGAACCCGCGCCCCAGGATCGGCCCCAGGTGCACGTCGCTCACCACCGCGATCCGGAACCCGTGCGCCGACCTCGGCAACTTCGCCAACGGCACGGTCACCCGCCGCACCGACGGCCCGCGCAACACCCCGTACGTCCCGTACCCGACGGTCCCGGCCGCCGCCACCGCCGCCGCACCGCCCACGAGCCGCGCGACGAACACCCGCCGCGACTCCTGCCCGCCCGACGCCTCCACGGCCGCCTCAGCCGCACCCACGCCGACCTCCGCACCCGGCGCGTCATCGGGCGCGTCATCCGGCACCGTCACGGGCAGCTCCACCGGAGCCTCGACGACGGCGTCACCGTCCCGCGCGCGGTCCCGACGCCCCAGCCACCACCGCAGCACGGGCCGCACCGCCTCCCCGACGAGCACGCCGAGCAGCAGGTACAGCGCCAGCGCCACCCACAGGTACCCGGGCCACGCGATGATCTGCACAAGCCAGAACGGCAACCCAGTCCGCGCCCCGATGAACGCCGTCAGCATCAGCACAGGCCCGGCCGCGAACAGCACGGTGCCAAGACGCCGCCACACCGTCCCCGGCGACGTCGTCTCCCGCACGACGCGCACCCACACATACCTGTGCAGCCCGGCGAACACCCCGAGCACCACGATCCCGACGACAACGGCGATGACGATTCCCACGGCGGCGTCCCTCCCGACGATCAAGCCAACGGCTCACAGAAGACCGAACACCGCCCGATTCCCCCAAGCCCCACCCAGTATCCCGCACCCCAAACCCCCCGCGACCCCCACTCACCGCAACCCACCCGTCACTCCCCCTTCCGTTTTACCCGATGATGAGCCTTTAGTCCTTACAGCTTCACCGCTTTCTTGGGTCCCGTCCCAGCCCCCGCCTTTACACAGTAAGGTAACCACCGACGCCAGCCATCCCCAGGCACCAGCAGCCGAGCGGGGGAAGGAGGTCGCCGAACTCGCCGCAGGACTGCCGAGCCCACGGGCGACCGCGCACGTGCCCGTCCTTGTGCCGCTAGATCAGTTGTTTGAGGTTGGGGGTGGGGGGTCGAGGGTGAGGAGGTCGGCGGGTTGGCAGTTGAGGGCGTCGCAGATGCGGGTGAGGGTGGTGAAGCGGATGGCGCGGGCGCGGTCGTTCTTGAGGATGGAGAGGTTGACGGGGGTGATGCCGACGCGGTGGGCGAGTTCGGCGAGGGTCATGCCGCGCTCGGCCAGGAGGCGGTCAAGGTGGACGCGGACGCGGTGTTCGGGCTCGTCGGGCATCAGACGGTTCCCCTCAGGTCCTCGTGCATGCGCGCGCCGACGCGCATGAGGCGGGCGATCGTCAGGAGGCCGAGGCCGGTCAGCGCCTCGGTCGGGGAGAACGAGAGGACGCCTCCCAGGAGGATGAAGACGGGGCCGTGGTGGAAGTCGGTGCCGGGCATCGTGAAGGTGTTCTGGAGGGCGAGGGTCGCCGCGTCGCCGACGGCACTGCCGAGGTAGCCGCCGACGATCAGGGTCCAGCCGATCGTGCGCAGCCGTGCCGCGACGTCCGGGGCGAACGGGCCCCGCGTCGCGGCGGCGCGCACAAGCCGGTAGAACAGGAAGAAGATCACGAGATACACCAGCGCGGACGGCAAGGACGCGAGGCCGCTCAGCGCGCGCTGCTCCACCGAGGGCGTGAAGTCGCACATGCGCAGGCCCGTCACCAGCAGCTCCGAGCCCGGCTTGACCGTCATCTCCCGCAGCGTCGCCCAGTACGACGCGAGGGCCTCCTCGTACTCCCCTCCGGCGACCCGCACCTCGGGCTCGACGCACAGGACGGCCTTGTCGACCCCGCCGAAACTGAAGTTCTCGGAGAACACCGCGGCGACGAGGCCGACGAGCCAGACGGCGACGAGGCCGCCGAAGATGAGGCGGATCACGAGGGAGAAGGGCTGCAGGGGGTCGCGGGACTGGGACAAGGGGGGGTCCTGCCATATCGAAAGACGATGGGGGTAGCGATATTCGATACCAACGACTTTCGATATGTCAAGATCATGTGCGTGACGCGGCCACCCGGGGGTCGTCACTCGTCGGAGGGGTGGTCTTCTTTACGGGTGGGCGGTTGGGACGGGACTTGAACAGCCAGTCGGTGGGGGGTTCAAGGAGCCGGTGGAAGATGAGCTGGGTGGGGCGGCTGCACAGAATCGCGCCGAGGGCGAAGCACAGGAGGATCACCAGGATCGTCCACAGGTCGCCCTCGGGGACCAGGTCGAACCAGCCGACGGCAAGGGCGAACATGACGATTCCGTAGTGCAGCACGTACATGTACAGGGAGCGGGTCCCGAGCCGGGAGATGACGCCCGAGCGCTCGGAGATCAGCGACAGAACGGCCGCGCCCACCACGATCGTCCCGAAGATCACCGCGAGCCGCACCCCCATGCCGAGCGGCTCGGAGAAGCCCGACCCCTCATAGGAGCGCTTCCACACGTCCCTGAGGAACCCCGGCACCTTGAACTCCCCCACCAGGAACCACAGGACGACGAACTCGACGGCGAGGACCCCCACGCCGCCCACCGCACAGTCCGCTGACGCAGCATCGCGAAATGCTCGCGCTTCACCAAAAGCCCCAGCACGAAGAACGGCAGCATCGACAGGACCCTGCTGAAGACGCCCATCTCGGAAAGGCCCGCCACAAGCGAGACGAAGACCGCCACCGCGAACGGATGACGCACCTGCCACCAGATCGGCGCGCTCCCCCGCCACAGGAACATCGCGAAAAGGAACCACAGATGCGCGTACGGGGTCAGCGGCGTGTATTCGAGCGGAAGCCGCCCGAGGGAGAACTCAAAAACCTGGTAGAGCAGATCGAAGATCAGATACGCGAGCGCTATCTTCGCGACGAGCCGGCGCGCGCGTCCCGTCGAGCGCAGGAAACCCTGGCTGAAATACCCGACGAGGAACGCGAACACCGGCATCCGGAACGTCGCCCCCATCGCCTCGAGGACCTCGAAGTGATGGCTGAGCGGAATATGGGTCATGACATGGCCCACGAAGACAAGGCCGCCGATGATGAATTTCGCGTTGTCGAAGTACGCGTCACGGCTGGAAGGACGACTCACGACAAACTCCGCGTACCGATGGCTGCCCCCGGATGAATGCCCTATGCTCTCCGGCTCCGGAAGAGCATAGGGCATGACGATCGGCAGATCAGCTCGGCGCCGATCCCGGATCACCCATCACGCGAAATAGCTGAGTGATTTCACGGGAAGTGCGAAGAACGGCAACCACAAGTTCATCGCGAATTTCCCCTGGCTACTTGAACGAGCGCAGCCGCAGGCTGTTGGTCACGACGAAGACGCTGGAGAACGCCATCGCCGCGCCCGCGATCATCGGGTTCAGCAGCCCCGCCGCCGCCAGCGGCAGCGCCGCCACGTTGTAGGCGAACGCCCAGAACAGGTTGCCCTTGATCGTGCGGAGCGTCCGGCGCGACAGCCGCAGCGCGTCGGCGGCCGCGCGCAGGTCTCCGCGCACGAGGGTCAGGTCGGACGCCTCGATCGCCGCGTCCGTCCCGGTGCCCATCGCCAGCCCCAGATCGGCCTTGGCGAGCGCGGCCGCGTCGTTGACGCCGTCGCCGACCATCGCCACGACCCGGCCCTGCTCCTGCAGCCTGACGATCTCGGCGACCTTGTCCTGCGGCAGCACGTCGGCGATCACCCGCTCGATCCCCACCTCCGCCGCGACGGCCTTGGCCACCGCCTCGTTGTCACCCGTCAGCAGCACCGGCGTCAGCCCCAGCGCACGCAGCTCCGCGACGGCCCGCGCCGACGTCGGCTTGACGGTGTCGGCCACGACGAGCACGGCGCGCGCCGCCCCGTCCCAGCCGACCGCGACCGCCGTACGGCCGCCCGCCTGGGCCCGCTCAAGCGCGTCCTGCAGGTTCGCCGGAAGCCGCTGCGACCACTCCTGGAGCAGCCGGGGCCGCCCCACGAGCACCGCCCTGCCGTCCACGATCCCCTGGACGCCCAGGCCCTCGACGTTCGCGAAGTCCTCGGGCACGGGCAGCTCACCCACCCGCTCCTGCGCGCCCCGCGCGACGGCCCGCGCGATCGGGTGCTCCGACGCGTGCTCCAACGCGCCGGCCAGCCGCAGCACCTCGTCCTCGGACTCGCCGTCGGCCGGATGCACCTCGACCAGCGTCATCCTGCCCTCGGTGACGGTGCCCGTCTTGTCCAGCACGATCGTGTCCACCGCGCGCGTCGACTCCAGCACCTCGGGGCCCTTGATCAGAATCCCCAGCTGCGCGCCGCGTCCCGTGCCGACCAGCAGCGCCGTCGGCGTCGCGAGGCCCAGCGCGCACGGGCAGGCGATGATCAGCACCGCCACCGCAGCGGTGAACGCCGCTGTCGCGCCCGCGCCCGAACCCAGCCAGAACCCCAGCGTGCCCAGCGCCAACGCGATCACGATCGGCACGAAGACCCCGGAGATCCGGTCGGCCAGCCGCTGCACCTCGGCCTTGCCGGTCTGCGCCTCCTCCACCAGCCGCGCCATCTGCGCCAGCTGGGTGTCCGCGCCGACCCTGATCGCCCGCACGACGAGCCGGCCGCCCGCGTTCACCGTCGCGCCGGTCACCGCGTCACCGGGACCGACCTCCACCGGCACCGACTCACCCGTCAGCATCGACGCGTCAACCGCCGACGAGCCGTCCTCGACGACCCCGTCCGTCGCGATCTTCTCGCCCGGACGGACCACGAAGACGTCGCCGACCTTCAGCTGACCCGTCGGCACCCGCACCTCACGGCCGTCGCGCAGCACCGCCACGTCACGCGCGCCGAGCTCGAGCAGCGCCCGCAGCGCCGCGCCCGCCCGCCGCTTGGACCGCGCCTCGAAGTACCGGCCCGCCAGCAGGAACGCCGTGACGCCGGCCGCGGCCTCGAGGTAGATCATGCCCGCGCCGTCGCCACGGCTGATCGTGAACTCGAACGGGTGCGTCATGCCCGGCTCACCGGCCGTTCCGAGGAACAGCGCCCACAGCGACCACCCGAACGCCGCGAGCGTCCCCAGGGACACCAGGGTGTCCATGGTCGCCGCGCCGTGCCGCAGGTTCGTCCACGCCGCCCGGTGGAAGGGCCAGCCCGCATAGACGACGACGGGCGCGGCCAGCGTCAGCGAAAGCCACTGCCAGTAGGTGAACTGCAACGCGGGGACCATCGCCAGCACGATCACCGGGACGCTCAGCACCACCGCCGTGATCAGCCGCTGCCGCAGCGGACGCGTCTCGTCCACGGGCTCGACGGCCTCGGCCTCCTCACGCGGCGGCTCAGGAAGCGCCGCGGTGTACCCGGCCTTCTCCACAGTCTCGATCAACGTCCGCGGGTCGAGCTCCGCAGGGAAGGCCACCTTCGCCTTCTCCGTCGCGTAGTTCACCGTCGCGGTGACGCCGTCGAGCTTGTTGAGCTTGCGCTCGATCCGGTTCGCGCACGACGCGCACGTCATGCCGCCGATCAGCAGCTCGACCGAGCCTCCGGGAGGCGCGTCGGTCAGGGGGGACATCAGCTCTCCTTTCCGCACGTCCGCGCGGTCAGTGGGTGTGGTCGCCATGGCCGCCGTGCCCGTCGGACACCGAAGGTACCGGCGACGGCGAGACCGTAGCCTGGCCGGTCACCAAGGTGAACGCCGCAGTACGGACCACACCGTCGATCTTGACGTCGAGGAACAGCCGGTAGGCGCCCGCGCTCGGCGCGGAGACCGCGAACGCGACCTCCGGCGAGTCCGAGACGCCCGCGCCCGCCTCCTCGGCCGGGTGCACGTGCAGGTAGGCCAGATCACCCGCCCGCAGCGCCACAAGATGGCCGTAAGCGCCGAGGTACGGCTCAAGACCCGCGACGGGCCTGCCGTCCTTGCGCACCGCGAACGTCACGGTGCTCGACGACCCGGCCGCGACATTCCCCCGCATCTCCACGGTATAGCCGTCCGCCTCGGCCTTCGCCGACGGCTCCGGCAGCGCCGCCGGACGGTACTCCCCCGGGACGGCGAGATCAGCGCCCAGCGTCAGACCCTGGCCGCCCTCGGGGGTGAAGTCGGCGAACACCCGGTGGCTGCCCGCCGAAGGCAGATCCACCGTCGTGCTCCAGACGCCCGCGCCGTCACGCGTCGGGTGCACGTGCCGGAACACCCGAAGGTCACGGTCGGCGACGATCAGGTGGAGCTCCTTGTCGTGGACTGTCTCATAGGCCGTCACGGGCTTGCCGGACGCGTCACGGATCGTGAAGCGCACCGGGGTCTCGCCGGCGGCCGCCGCCCTGGCCGTCTCAAGATCGAGGGTGTAGCCGCCCGAGGAGACCTGAAGCCCCCCGGGGGTATCGGCGGCGGCCCCGGACGGCCCGGACGCGCCATGGTGCGTCGCGGGCTCCTTCGCCGGACCGCCGTCGCCGACCAGGCCGCCGAGCCCGTAAGCCGCGACGAACACCGCGACGAGCCCCGCCGCGTAAACGCCGACCTTCGCCGGAGTCCTCATGACGGCTCCACCACCGCGTAACCCGCCTCGGCGACCGCCGCGCCGACCGCGGCGGCGTCCACCGGGCCGTCACCGGTGACGGTCAGCAGCCCGCGCGCGAGATCCACCTCGACCCCGGTCACCCCGGGCACCTCGGCGACCTCCTCGCGCACCGAACTCACGCAGTGCCCGCAGGTCATGCCCTTGACGGTGAAGGTCTCGGTCGTTGCCATGTCTGGATCTTCCTCTCAAACCGGTGGGGGTCGCAGCACGATCACGAGCGGACGAGCCGCGCGATGGCGTCGGACGCCTCCTTGACCTTCGCCTGCGCCTCGGGGCCGCCCTTGGCGGTGGCCTCGGCGACGCAGTGGGCAAGGTGCTGTTCCAGGAGCTGGAGCGAGAAGGACCGTAGCGCGCTGGTGGCCGCGGACACCTGCGTGAGGATGTCGATGCAGTACTTGTCCTCCTCGACCATCCGCTGGAGGCCCCTGATCTGCCCCTCGATCCGCCGCAGCCGCCTCAGGTGCTCCTCGGCGGTGTCGCTGTATCCGTGCACGGCCCTTCCCTCCTCCCGTGGTCCGACGCCTTGGTCAACACCATACCCCCGTAGGGTATTCCGCGCGAGTCGACTCCCCCTCGTGGTCCGGCTCGCACGACGCCGGGCAACCCCTCGGGGGTACCGGGGATCGCCCGGGTCCTAGGCTGGAGATCACCGTCCGCTCAACGCCAAGGCAGGCCATGATCCCCTCCGACGAGGACATCCGCGCGCTCCACGAGAAGTACGCGCCGACCCCCGAGGCGTTCGAGTCGGTCTACCGGCACTGTGTGATCGTCTGCGAGATCGCCGAGCAACTCGTCCCGCACTCCCCCGAGCCGGTGGACATGGCGCTCGTCCGCGCCGGATGCCTGCTGCACGACCTTGGCGTCTACCGCCTGTACCGCGACGGGGCCGTCGACTACGGCCAGTACATCCGGCACGGCGTCCTCGGGCACGAGATCCTGCGCGAGGAGGGCTTCCCTGAGGAGCTGTGCAGGTTCTGTTCCTGCCACACCGGCATGGGCGTCACCAGGGCCGACGTGACCCGGCAGGCCCTGCCCATCCCCGTCGCGGACTACGTGCCCGCCACGCCCGAGGAACTCCTCGTCATGTACGCGGACAAGTTCCACTCCAAGTCCACCCCGCCGACGTTCGTCTCCCCCGAGACCTACGCCGCCCGCGTCGCCCGCTTCGGCGACGACAAGGTCGCCAGGTTCCACCACCTCCGCGAAACCCTCGGCGACCCGGCCCTCGCCCCCCTTGCCGCCCGGCACGACCAGAAGATCGTCTGAATCCCGGTTATTGAGCCTTCAGTCCTTTTGTTCTTCTGGCCGGACGGCGGGCGGCACGCTCGCCCGCCGCCTTTACAAAGTAAGTTCGGTATTCAGAAGGCGAGGGCGAGCAGCGAGAAGGCCACGGGCGCCAGGACGGCGAGCAGAAAACCGACGGTTCCCCCGACGGGTGGCTTCGCCCGGGCCGGAAGGTCCGGAGCGAACGGCCGCCGCTCCAGCCCCAGGTAGGCGAGCACCCCGACAGGACTGGTCAGGAACAACCACGTCCACGCCCAACGGTTGGCGAAACGGTGCCCTCCCCGGCGCAACATGACGCCGAACATCGCGAGGTACGCGGCCCCGTACACCACCGAGAACCAACCGAACGGAACCACCCAGCCCAGGAACCGGTCACGGGGCCGCGTGTCGGTCAGCACCCGGACGTCCACATCCCGGTCGCCGATCGCCGCCCGCAGATCCCGTTCGAACGTGTGCCCCTGCAACGGCGTGCCGTACTCCTCGGGGAACGCCTCCTCGATCATCCGCGGAACCTCAAGCCCACCCCCCTCATTGAACTCCGACCACGAGAACGGCCCCGTCGACCACCGCACATCAAGCCAATACCGCCCGCCCCGCACCTCATACAGATACTCGACGGCCCCCACCCGCCCCTCACCCAGATCCTTATGCAACTCCGCCAGCGACCCGTCCCCCGCCATCCGATACTGCGACGCCATCATTCCCCCGCCCAGCACCACAAGGAACAACACAACCCGCACCACCTCCGCGGCCACCCCCCACCGCTCCCTCCCACGCACCAACACCATCACCAACACCCCTCTCCAAGAGAGCCGAAACCGTACCAAAGATCACCAACCCTCCGCCCCCAAAGACCGCCACTCCGCACGGACGAGGCCGGGAAGATACTCGACAGCGATCCGCGAGATCCGGCGTTGCCGCTCGCCTGAGGGTGAGGTCGGACGGGTTCTGCGGCGGGTTCGCTGCGGGGTTCTGTCGGTGGGGCGGCCTAGGGTGGCGGGATGGACGAGAGTGTGATCGGGCGGGTCAGGGAGATTTGTCAAAGGCTGCCGGAGGTTGAGGAGAAGGCGTTCGGCGGGCACACCGCGCCGTCGTTCCGGGTGCGCGACAAGCTGTTCGTCATGACCAGCGAGGACGGGCTCAGCATGACGTTCAAGGGCGGCCCCGGCGTGCAGGAGGCGCTGGTCGCCGACGCACCCGACCAGTTCTTCGTACCGCCCTACGTCGGCTCAAAAGGCTGGATCGGCGCACGCCTCGACGCGCCCCTCGACTGGGCCGAGATCGCCGACCTCATCGAGGACAGCTACCGCCTCATCGCCCCCAAACGCCTCTCCTCCCGCATCGGGGAACCCGAGACCTGACGTCCCCGGCTCTTGTCGGGCAGAGCGGGGCGGGGGGGCGGCTCCTGGGATTGCCCCGCCGTCGGCGGTGGGCGCGTGCGGTGGGAGGCGGATGCCCCGGTGCTCCGTGAGGAGGGCCGGGGCATCCGCCGGGTGGGTCAGGGTTGGGGGTCGTAGGCGAGGTTGGGGCGGAGCCAGCGTTCGGTTTCGGCGAGGGTGAGGCCGGTGCGGGTGGCGTAGTCCTCGATCTGGTCGCGGCCCAGGCGGCCGACGGTGAAGTAGCGGGAGTCGGGGTGGGCGAAGATCAGGCCGCTGACGGCCGAGGCGGGGGTCATCGCGAACGACTCGGTGAGGGCGATGCCGCGCTCGCCCGCGTCGAGCAGGTCGAACAGGGTCTCCTTGCGGCTGTGGTCCGGGCAGGCCGGGTAGCCGAGCGCGGGACGAATCCCGCGGAACCGTTCGGCGTGCAGGTCGGCGAGGGCGGGGTCGGCGTCCGGCTCGAACCAGGCGCGGCGCGCCTGCAGGTGGATCAGCTCGGCGAACGCCTCGGCGAGCCGGTCGGCCAGGGCCTTGACCATGATCGCCCGGTAGTCGTCCTTGGCCTCCTCGTAGCGCGCGGCGAGCGCGTCCGCGCCGTGCACCGCGACCGCGAACCCGCCGAGGTGGTCCCCGGACGGGGCGACGTAGTCGGCGAGGCTCCGGTTCGGGCGGCCCTCGGGCTTGGCGGTCTGCTGGCGCAGCATCGGGATGCGCGCGCCGCCCGGCACCGCCGCGGAGTCCTCGACGACGAGGTCGTCGCCTTCGGCGTGCGCGGGCCAGAACCCCAGGACGCCCTCGGCGCGCAGCGAGCCAGCCGCGACGATCTCGTCAAGCATGGTCTGCGCGTCGTCGTACAGCTCGCGCGCGACGGGCTGGTCGAGGATCGCCGGGAACTTGCCCTTCAGCTCCCAGGCGAGGAAGAAGAACTGCCAGTCGATCAGCTCGCGCAGTTCGGTGAGCGTCGGGGTGACCGTGCGCAGCCCGGTGAACTCCGGCACCGGCAGGTTCTCGAACGACGGCTTCTCGGCGTTCGCGCGGGCCTGCTCGATGGTGAGCAGCGGCTGCGACCTGCGCCCTTCGTGCGCCTCGCGCAGTTTCTGCTGTTCCGCCCGGTTCGCGGTGTCCAGCACCTCGGCCCGCTCGTCGTCAAGCAGGTCCGACACGACGCCGACGACGCGCGAGGCGTCGAGCACGTGCACGACCGACCCGGTGTAGGCGGGCGCGATCCGCACGGCGGTGTGCTGCCGCGACGTCGTCGCACCGCCGATCAGCAGCGGCAGCTTCAGCCCGCGCCGGTCCATCTCGGCCGCGACCGCGACCATCTCGTCAAGCGACGGGGTGATCAGCCCGGACAGCCCGATCGCGTCCGCGCCCTCGGCGACGGCGGTGTCCAGGATCGTCGCGGCCGGGACCATGACGCCCAGGTCAACGACCTCGTAGTTGTTGCAGCCCAGCACGACCCCGACGATGTTCTTGCCGATGTCGTGGACGTCGCCCTTCACCGTCGCCATGACGACCTTGCCCTGCCCGCTGCGCCCCGAATCGCGCCCCTCGGCGATCGCCTTCTCCTTCTCCGCCTCCATGAACGGCTCAAGGTAGGCGACCGAACGCTTCATCACCCGCGCGCTCTTGACGACCTGCGGCAGGAACATCTTGCCCGAGCCGAACAGGTCGCCGACGACCTTCATGCCGTCCATCAGCGGGCCCTCGATGACGTCGAGGGGACGCGGCAGCGCCAGCCGCGCCTCCTCGGTGTCCTCCTCCACGAAGTCGGTGATGCCGTGCACCAGCGCGTGCGACAGCCGCTCGGCGACGGGCAGCTCACGCCACGACAGGTCTATCTCGCGCTTGGTGCCGCTGCCCGACACCGTCCGCGCGAACTCGATCAGCCGGTCGGTCGCGTCGGGACGCCTGTCGAAAAGCACGTCCTCGACGTGTTCGAGCAGATCGGCGGGGATGTCGGCGTAGACGGCGAGCTGTCCCGCGTTGACGATGCCCATGTCGAGGCCCGCCCGCACCGCGTGCAGCAGGAACGCCGAGTGCATCGCCTCGCGCACCACGTCGTTGCCCCGGAAGGAGAACGACAGGTTCGAGATGCCGCCCGAGGTGAGCGCGCCCGGGCAGCGCTCCTTGATGCGCGGCAGCGCCTCGATGAACTCCTTGGCGTAGGAGTTGTGCTCGCTCATGCCGGTGGCGACGGCGAGCACGTTGGGGTCGAAGATGATGTCCTCGGGGGCGAACCCGACCTTGTGGACGAGCAGGTCGTAGGCGCGGCCGCAGATGGCGACCTTGCGGTCGGCGGTGTCGGCCTGGCCCTGCTCGTCGAAGGCCATGACGACGACGCCCGCGCCGAACGCCTTCACCTTGCGGGCCTGCTCGAGGAACTGCTCCTCACCCTCCTTGAGGCTGATGGAGTTGACGACGCCGTTGCCCTGCACGCACTTGAGGCCCGCCTCCAGCACGCTCCACCGCGAGCTGTCGATCATGACGGGGATGCGCGCGATCTCCGGCTCGGTCGCGATCAGGTTGAGGAACGTCGTCATCGCCTGCTCGGACTCCAGCAGGTCGGCGTCCATGTTCACGTCGAGGAGGTTCGCGCCGCCGCGCACCTGCTCGAGCGCGACGTCGGCGGCGGCCTGGAAGTCGTCGGCCTCGATCAGGCGGCGGAACCGCGCCGAGCCCGTCACGTTGGTGCGCTCGCCGATCATGACGAAGCCGGTGTCGGGGCCGATCTCGAAGGTCTCGAGGCCGGAGAAGCGGCTCCGCCTGGGCGGCTGGGCGATCTTGCGGGGGGCCTTGCCCGCGACGCCCTTGGCGATCTCGGCGATGTGCGCGGGGGTCGTGCCGCAGCAGCCGCCCGCGATGTTGACCAGGCCGTCGAGCGCGAACCGCTCGAGCAGCGCGCCGGTCTCTGGCGGGGTCTGGTCGTAGCCGCCGAACGCGTTCGGCAGGCCCGCGTTCGGGTGCGAGGCGGTGTAGGTGCCGGCCATGCGGGCCAGGTCCTCCACGTGCGGGCGCATCTCCTCGGCGCCCAGCGAGCAGTTGACGCCCACGACCAGGGGCTTGGCGTGCTTGACGGAGTTCCAGAACGCCTCGACGGTCTGGCCCGACAGGGTGCGGCCCGACTTGTCGACGATGGTCACCGAGATCCACAGCGGCAGGTCCGGGGCCACCTCGGCGGCCGCGGCGATCGCCGCCTTGACGTTCAGGGTGTCGAAGATCGTCTCAATGAGCAGGAGGTCGACGCCGCCCTCGGCGAGCGCGGAGATCTGCTCGGCGTAGGACGCCTTGACCTTGTCGAAGGAGACAGCCCGGTAGGCGGGGTCGTCGACCTTCGGCGACAGCGACAGCGTGACGTTCAGCGGGCCGACCGACCCGGCGACGAACCTGCCGCCCGCCTCGTCGGCCGCCTGACGGGCAAGCCGCGCCCCCTGCACGTTCATCTCGCGGACGTACGCCTCAAGGCCGTAGTCGGCCTGGGCGATGCTCGTCGCGGTGAAGGTGTTGGTGGTGGTGATGTCCGCGCCCGCCGCGAGGTACTGGCGGTGGATGTCGAGGATGACGTCCGGGCGGGTGATGTTCAGCAGGTCGGGGTCGCCGGTGACGTCCATCGGGTGGTCGGCGAACCTGGCGCTGCGGTAGTCCTCGGGCTTGAGCGCGGCGTTCTGGAGCATCGAGCCCCACGCGCCGTCGAGGACGGCGATCCGCTCGTCAAGGATCTCCCGCAGCCGCCGCGTGCGCTCCGCGCGCGTCTGGGTCGCCGATGCCGTCATCCCGGGTGTCCTCCCTGCTTGTCGGGAGGCGCCCTTGCTGTCGTGATCCAGGTCGAGCGTGGCGGGCGCTTCTCGCCCGTTGCAGCGCCTCTCGGCCCAGGGTCCGATCTTACCGTGTCCGACGGGGCGTGCGACGACCGCCGGCGTGCGCTCAGTGCGGGACGAGTTTGAGGGTGGCGGCCTTGGCCTTGTCGGTGACGACGGTGCCGACGATGTCGTCGGAGTAGCCGCGGTACTTGGCCCGGTACTCGGCGTCGATCTTGGCGTCGACGGCGTGGTCGGCCTCCTCGAACTCGACGTCCCTGCCGACGCCGTCGGCCTCGATGTGCCCCTCGTGGCGTTCCTGCGCGCCCTGGTACCACTTGCCGTCGGGCCCGTTGACGGCCCTGACGTACAGTTCGTCGCCGTCGCGGACGACCCAGATGGTCGTGGGACGGCTCAGTGATCCGTCGGCGTGCTGCGACTGGATGTGCAGTTCCTCCGCGTCGCCGATCGTGCGCAGTTCGTCCTTGGTCCACTCCGACATCTGGGCGCTCCCCTCCTCGTGACGCCGCTCGGCGTCCACTCCGCCAGGCGTACCCGGGACGGGACATGACGCGCGAGATCCCCGGTCCGCTCTCGGCAAACCCGGACGAACCGGCCCGCCGCCTTTACGCAGTAAGGTTCCCTCAGGGGGCGAGGTCCTCCTCGACGGGGTGGGTGGTCCAGGCCAAACGGTGGCGCAGGACCCGGATCGGCTCGACGGTGTGGGCCAGGACGCCGGGCAGGGACGTCGCGGTGGCCGTCAGGGCGGCGAGGGCGGGCAGGGTCGGGGCGACCAGGGAGCAGTGCAGGTCGTGCGGGCCTGTGGTCTCGCCGATGTAGTCGACGCCCGGCAGGGCGGTCAGCGCCTCGATCACGCCGCGCCTGCGGTGGCCGTCGGCGCGCAGCGTGACGATCGCCTGCTCGCCGGTGCCGTCCGCGCGGCCCACGAGGGTGGTGAGGCGGATCGCGCCAGTCTCCAGCAGGCGCAGGACCCGCTGGCGCGTCGCCGCTACCGACAGGCCGACGGCCGAGGCGAGGGCGGTGTAGGCGGCGCGGCCGTCGGCGCGCAGCAGGCCGACCAGGGCGCGGTCGGCGGCGTCGAGCGGGCGGGTGGAGGCGACCCGCCACGGCCCCGGGTCGGTGTGCGCCGCGCCGCCCGGGCCCGTGCCGGCGTGCAGCCGCAGGTACAGGGTGCTGTGCGCGGTCTCGGCCCAGGGCAGCGCCTCAAGCGCGCGCAGGTGGGCGTAGAGGTCGTCAAGGCTCGGGACGGCCATCTGGAAGACGAGTTCGGGGGCCGTGGTGACCCGGGCGATCCAGGCGGAGCCGTCGAGCTCGGCGACCTCGTCCACGGGCGGGAACTCGCCGGTGCGCGAGCGCAGCGTCACCAGGTAGACGACGGGCTGGCCGAGCGCGGCGGGGTGGGCCTTGGCGACGACCCGGACCGTGCCATCGCCGAGCAGCCTGGCGACGCGGGCGCGCGCGGCAGTCGGCGAGACGCCCGCGGCCTCGGCGAGGTCGCGGAACGAGGCGCGGCCGTCGCGGGCGAGGGCTGCGGTGAGGCGTGCGTCGGTCTCGTCCACGCGCCCATGCTGGCACAGCTCGATCACGTTTACTTCCACGAAACAATCGGGGACGGTTTCCGACACAATGCCGGTGTTTTTTGTTGTCGTGGAGCAGATGACAGAAGAATCCGCAGCGGCGGCGACGGTCAGGACCGTCGCCGACCTTCCGTGGATGGACGTGGACGACCCCAGGTTCACCGCCGACCCCCTCGCCTTCCTCGCCGAGCACCGCGCGCGCGACTGGGCGTTCCGCAGCCGTCGCGGGGTGGAGATCATCCGGCACGAGCAGGTGTGGAGGTTCCTCACCGACCGCGCGCTCGTGCCCGACATAGGCAGGGTCGTGGAGGCCGCCGGGCTCGCGGGCACCGCCGTCGGCGCGCACATGGCCGGCGGGATGCTCGGCGCGAACGGGCCCGACCACACCCGGCTGCGCGGGGCCGCCGCCGCGCACTTCTCCCCCGCCCGGCTCGCCGCGTGGCGGCCCGTCATCCGCGACGTGTGCGCCGCGCTCGTCGGCGACCCCGCGCCCGGCGCCGTCGTGGACCTCGTGCCGCTGCTGTGCGCGCCGCTGCCCGGTGTGGTGTTCGCCAGGATGATCGGCGCGCCCGACGCCGACGCCGCCGACCTGTGCGCCCGCTCCGACGCCGTCATCCGGCTGTTCGACCAGGACCCCGCCCACCGCGACGGCGTCATCGCCGCCGGGGAGGAGCTGCACGACTACGTCACCGGGCAGCTCGCCGAACGCCGGGCCGCCCCGGGCGCTGACCTGCTGTCCTCCCTGCTCGCCCACCACGACGGAGGACGGCTTGAAGACGCCGAACTCGTCGCGCTGACCGTCGAACTGCTCGCCGCCAGCACCGACAACACCACAGGCCAACTCGCCACCACCCTCGCCCACCTCCTCACCGACCCCACCCCGACGGAGTCGGGGGAGGTCGGGGGGCTGTGGGGGGTGGTGGCGGCTGATCCGGCGCTTGCGGCGCGGGCGGCGGTGGAGGCGGAGCGGGTGAGTCCGCGGGTGGGGTTCGTGAACCGGCACGCGGTGCGCGACACCGTGATCGACGGGCTCGCGCTCGAGCGGGGCGTGTGGATCAGGTGTTCGGTGCTGTCGGGCCACCACGACGAGCGGGTGTTCGCCGATCCCGACGTGTTCGACCCGGCGCGCGCCGACCAGCGCCGGTCGCTGGTGTTCGGCGGCGGGCCGCACTACTGCATCGGGGCGGGACTCGCGCAGGTCGAGATCGAGGAGGCGGTCGGCTACCTCGCCGAGCGCTTCCCCGGGCTGCGCGCCGAAGGGCCGCCCGTGTGGCACGTCACCGAGGCGCTGACGGCGGTCGTGTCCCTGCCCGTGCGCATCCCCTGAACCCATGAACCCAAGAACGAACGAAGGAGACCCCTGTGAGCCGCGACCTGCGCGCGCTGCCGAAAGCGCACCTGCACATCCACCTTGAGGCGACGGTACGGCCCGGCACCCTCGCGGAGTTCGCCGCCGCGTCCGGCGTGCCGGTGCCCACCACGATCGAGTTCGCCGACTTCACCGAGTTCATCGAGTCCTATCTGGCGCTCGCCGCGCTGATCGACTCCCCCGAGCGGCTGGCCAGGGTCGTCGCCGAGGCCGTCGCGGACGCCGCCGCCGACGGGGCAGTCGCGATCGAGCTGGCCACCACGCCGACCTGGTACGAGGACATGTACGGGTCGGCGGAGGCGGCCGTGGAGGCGATCTGCGGGTACGCCGCCGAGGCCGCCGCGCGGCACGGGCTGTGGGCCGGGGTGATCGTCGCGATCGACCGGACCGCGGGGCCAGAACACGCCATGGCGATGGCCACGACCGCGGTGAAGTTCGCCGGGCGCGGCGTCGTCGGGCTCGGCCTGCACGCCGAGGAGCGCGGCTTCCCCGCCGCCTGGTTCGGCGAGCCCTTCGCGCTGGCGAAGGAGGCGGGGCTGTTGGCCGTCCCGCACGCCGGCGAACTCGTCGGGGCGCAGTCGGTGCGCGAGGCGCTCGACGTGCTCGGCGCGGACCGGGTCCAGCACGGCGTCCGGTCGGTCGAGGACCCGGCGCTCGTCGCGGAGATCGCCGCGCGCGGGGTGTGCCTCGACGTCTGCCCGACCTCGAACGTGCTGCTCGGGGTGTTCCCGTCGCTGGCCGACCATCCGCTGCCCGGCCTGCTCGCGGCGGGCGTCGCCTGCTCGATCAACGCCGACGACCCGACGCTGTTCGGGCCGGGGCTGCTCGCCGAGTACGAGGTGGCGCGGTCCGGGCTCGGGCTTGACGACGCCGCCCTCGCCGCCTGCGCCCGTACCTCGGTCACCGCGAGCGCCGCGCCCGACGCCGTCAAGGACGGCGCGCTCGCCGGGATCGCCGCCTGGCTCGCGGGCTGAGACGCGACGAGGCGGCACGGAAGCTCCGTGCCGCCTCGGGGACCGTCAGGCCCGTGATCAGCCCTGGTCGGGCCTGGCGTCGGGGTGCGCGACGACGAACTGCTCGTACACCTCGTCGGCGATCTTGCCGCGGACGCTCACCTCGATGCCCTGGGCGACCGCCCACTCGCGCACGTCGGTGTTGGTGTAGCCCTGCAGGCGCGGCGCGGCCTCGGCGGCCGACCTGCGCGACCGGCCCGCCTGCTTGACCTCGGCGGCCCGCTCCACGAAGGGGGCGAGGGACGCCAGCAGGTCGGTGAGCACCTTGTGGTTGGCGTCGCCGAGATCGATGGCGTACTTCGAGCCGCCAAGCTCGAACTCTCTCCGGGCGACGTCCTCACCGTCGTACCCGTCGACGTCGTCCACCACGATGGTCTTGGTAGCCACTGTGCTCTTTCACCCTTTCGCTCGTTTGTTCGCAACGAGCCTAGTGGGCCCCGCCCACCTCCCGGGCCGTTTCCCCCGGTCAGCATCCCTGGCGCGTCACAAAAGCGCCCCCGCGCAGGCCGGACGGCTCCCGGGCCGGAGGGGACCCCGGTCCCGTGCGGACGGGCGGGACGGCCCGTAGCCTGCGGGGGTTTCGCCCCGTGGAGGAAGCCTTGGTCCGTCATCTCGTCGCGGTGGCGCTCGCGCTGCCCGCCCTCGTCCTCGCCTGGTACGCGCCCGCGCGCGGACAACTCAACCTCTACCGGAAGATGACGCCGCAGGCCCTCCCGAGCGGCGCGGACATCGAGCACTTCGACGTCGGCTCCGTCGCCGGACAGATCAGCACACACCCGTGGGAATGGGACGCGCTGTTCATGTTCCTCGTGGCCGCCGTCGTCGTGGGGCTCGTACTGGCGGCCGGGCGGCTCTCCCCCGTCCTCGGGCTCCTTGTCGGGCTGCCGATCGCGGGCGCGGGACTCACCGCGCAGCTGTTCCCCGACACCTCGCGGGCCATCGCGGAGTACCCGCCGGCGAACGGCGCGGGCGAGATGGGCCTCGGCGACTCCGACCTCGGCGCGCGGCTCCTGCTCGACGGCGGCGTCTACCTGCTGCTCGGCGCGGCGCTGACGGCCGGGGCGCTCACCGCGCTGCGCGCCCGGCCGGTCCGGACGCTGCGCTGGTGGGCCGGTATCCCCGTGGGCCTTGTCGGGCTCGTCGTCGCGTGGGGGCTGTTCCTCGGCGCGGTGCCGCTCGGCGACGTGGCGGGGGCCCTGCTGCTCACGGCGGCCGGGGTCGTCCTCGGCTACCTCGCGTCGTCGCGGCGGCTGCCGCGCACGGCGGCGCTGGTGGCCGGGCTGCCGATCCTCATGCTCGGCGTCCGGGAGATCCTGCACATGACCGGCGAGCTCTGGCTCGCCGACCTGCTGTTCCCGCTCGATCTGACCAGCTCGTCGACGACGTTGCTGCTGCGCGACGCGCTGCTCGGCGGCGGTGGCGGCTTCACCCTCATGGGCGGGGCGCTCGTCGTCGCGGCCCTCGCCCCCTGGCGGCGCGCGCCGGGGCTCAGGCCCGTCGGCTGAGCCGCGCGGCCTGCGCGGTGCGGGCCTCGAGGGTGGTCAGCGGGTCGGTCAGCAACTCGGCGAAGGCCAGCTCGGCGGCGCCGACGAGGGTCGTGTCGTCGCCGAGCGCGGCGGTGGCGAGGCGGACGCGCTCGCGGGAGACCGGGAGCACGTGCGCCTCGATCCTTGCGCGGACGCGCGGGGAGGTCCCGTCGAACAGGTCGCGGAGCATGCCGCCGAAGACGACGACCGCCGGGTTGAACAGGTTGATGAGGTTGACGACGCCGACGCCGAGCCAGTCGCCGATCCGGTCGACCGCCTCGGCCGCGCGGGCGTCCCCCGCCTCGGCGAGGGCGACGACCTCGCGGATGCCGTCACGTCCGACGAGGTCGTGGGCGCGTCCCGCGTAGTCGAGCAGGGCCTCTTCGCCGACCTCCGCCTCAAGGCAGCCGCGCGACCCGCACAGGCAGCGCCGCCCGTCGAACGGGTTCACCACCATGTGGCCGACCTCGCAGCCGTAGCCGCCCGCGCCGTCGAGCAGCTTGCCGCCGACGATGATCCCGCCGCCGACGCCGACGTCGCCGTGCAGGTAGATGAGGTCGTCAAGGCCGGTGCCCGCGCCCCTGGTGTGCTCGGCGACCGCGCCCAGGTGCGCCTCGTTGCCGACCTCGACCGGCAGGCCGAGGCCGAGCCGCGCGGCCAGGTCCTGGCCGAACGGCTGATCCGCCCAGCCGAGGAACGGCCCGTAGCGGACCGTTCCGTCCGGGCGGACCATGCCGCAGTAGGACGCGCCGACCCCCACGCACACCGCGTCCGGTCCGGCGTCGGCCGCGAGGTCCCTGCCGAACTCGGCGAGGACCGCCACGACGTCGTCAAGGTCGAGGACGGCGCGCGGCCTCGGCGCGGCACGCCGCGCGAGGATGCGGCCGCCGAGCCCGACCCGGGCGGCGGTGACCCCGTCGACGGCGACGTCGAACGCGAGCCCGTAGATCCGCTCGGGCTCCGGCGTGACGACCAGCGACGGCCGACCGGCCCTGCCCGTCTCGGCGGGCTTCTCCTCGCTGACGAGCCCGGCCCCGGCGAGGTCGGCGATCAGGCTCATGATCGTGCTGCGGTTCAGCCCGAGCCGCTCCCCCAGCGCGGCCCGCGTCAACGGCCCCTCGGCGTGGACCCGCCGCAACACCTCGGACAGATGCCGCTGCCGCATCTCCTCCTGCGTCCGCCCGACCCTCACCCGACTCCTCCTCACCCCGACCCGCCAAGTATCACCCCCGGACCCGACCCTCGCCGCCCCGGCCGGGGTGAGCCCGTCACCCCCGTCGGCCCTGCCGACGCGGCGTAGGCCCGCCGCCGGGGCTCACGGCGGCGGGCGGGGGCCTCACACGGGGGCCTCCTGTGGCTCGGGCTCCTGGACCGGCCGCTTCTTCCTTCCGCGTGCGCGCAGGATGAGCGGGAGCAGCACGAGGACGGCCCCGGCGACGACCGCGGCCGATCCCCCGGCCACGAGGGGGCGCGAGTGCACGACGACGTCGAGGTCGGGCAGCGGCTCGCCGAAGGGCTCGGCGGGGTTCGCGCCCTCGGTGCTCGTCGGCGCGGCGGACGGGGCAGGGGAGGCGGCGGCCTTCAGGGCCTTCGCCGGGTCGATGAGGCCGAAGCCCACGGAAGTGTCGTAACCGTGCTTCGGGTGCCTCGCTGAGGTGGTCAGGGCACGGACCACCTGCTGCGGAGACAGGTCGGGGTGGGCGGCGCGGACGAGCGCCGCCGCCGCGCCGACCGACGCGACGGCCGGAGGGGTCCCGTAGAAGGTCCACATGCCGTCCGGTCCTTCCACCCGCTGCGAGTGGGCGGGGGCGGCGACCAGGGACGCGCCGGTGGGGGCCGAGATGGCGTCGGCGGTGCCGTCGGCGCGGGTGAGCGCCACGCCGATGACGCCGGGAAACGCCGCAGGGTAGGCCCGCCAGTCGTAAACCTTCGGGGGCGGCGCACCGGGTGTGGCGGAGGAGATGCGCAGGTTGGGCGCGACGATGACCGCGCCGCCGCGCTGCGCCCGCGCGACCGCCTCTACCAGGGCTCCGGGCTGGTCCCTGACGGCGAGGGTGGTGATGATCACCTGCGCCCCGTTCTCGGCAGCCCACACGATGCCCTCGGCGACCCTGTGCCGACATTCGACTTCCTTGCCGGTGAGCGTGAGGCCACACTTGGCGCTCACCGGCAATATCCGCACGCCAGGGGCGAGGGAGACGACGCGCGAGGCCATCAGCGTGCCGAACATGCCGACCTTCGGCGCGTCCTTCACCAGGTTCTTTCCCGGGAGGAGGCGGCCGCGCAGTGAGGGCACCGCGCCGCTCACCCCGCTGTCCACGACCGCGACGGTGATCCCCGAGCCGTCGGTGACGCGGCGGGCGGCTGCGAAGGACGCCGTCAGCCGCTGTTCGACGGACTCGGCGGCGTGGGCGGGCAGGGGCGCGAGCGGTGCGGCGGCGAGCGCGGCCGCGAGCAGGAGACGGGTCAGCACTTGAACCCCTCCGCCTTGCACACGTCGTCGGCGGACCAGACGAGCAGGTCGTTGATGCCGTCGCGGACTGCCGCGCCGTGGTCGAACCGGGTAATGACGGCGGTGCCGTCCAGCGCGGGACGGTCGTCGAGCCAGCCGCCGGTCTGGAAGAGGAGGTGCCGTCCCGCGACGCTCACCGCGGAGGCTTGCCGCCGGGCGTCGGTGAAGGACGCGGCAACCGTGCCGGGGAAGGAAACCGCGCGCAGGCCCGACCCACCGGCCGCGCTGAGTTCCAGCACGAGCTGCCGCGCGGCGTCCAAGTCACGCAGGGGCGCGACGCCCACGGTGACGACCTCGGTTCCCGAGGCGTCCACATATGTGGCGCGCAGTACCGTTTCGCAGCCGAAGGGGGCGAGCAGGTCGGCGGCCTTCGGGTCGAGCGCGTCGCGGCAGGTCGCGGGCTCGGCTATGCCGACCCGGCGCGCGACGCGGGCGTCCGAGCCGTCGGCTCCGTAATTGACCTCGGCGGGGAACAGGACGCCCGCGTCGAGGCGTCGCCAGCGGTCGTGGAGTTCGCGCTCGGTCGCCCGCTTGCTCTCGGCGGGGGTGGGGGCGCGGGTGAGGTCGTAGGCCAGGGCCGCGATGCCGGCTGCCAGAAGGGACACGCCGAGGGTGATGGAGACCGCGCGGAGAAGGCGGCGGCCGGGGGGTGAGGGGTCGGACATGGGGCCGCATCCTAGAACGATCTTCAATGGAGAGGCGATCCGGATGCGGCCCGACGTGATCAGACGTGGCGGTAGGGGATGCCGAGGAGGTCGGCGGCGGCGCGGTAGTCGGCGGCGCGGTGGCCGACCGACAGGGACCAGTGGTGGCCGACGCCGGTGGCCGACCAGGCGTCGACCCACTCGCCGGGGTCGCGGCCGAAGTCGACGCGGCTCGTGGTGTTGCCGATCTCCAGCAGCGGGCCGGGGATGACCGTGCCCTCGGAGGCGATGAACGACAGGGTGCCGTCGGCGTCCTGGCCGAGGCCGAGCAGGGTGACCGGGCCGTGCTGCACGTCGAACTCGACGCTGACGCCCCAGCCGCGCTTGCCGTGGTAGACGCCCAGGCCGCGCAGCAGCGGGTCACGGGCGCTGACGGCCAGGTGGGCGGGCCCGTCGTGGCCCATCTCCACGACCCCGTCGGCGAAGTTCAGCGCCTGGATCTCGGTGAAGGAGCCGCCCGCGCCGACGCTCTGCGAGGCGAGCTGGGCGACCGTCGTGCGCAGCTCGTACTCGCCGGTCGCCGGGACGCCGCGCGCGGTCAGCAGTGACGCGCCGAGGATCATGCCCGCGCCGAGCCGTTCGTGCTGCTCGCCGTCGAGGCCGCGGTGGTAGTAGGCGAGGGTGTCGATCTCGAAATCCTCGACAAGGCGGTCGAGGGCCACCGAGACCGTCGCGCCCCACGCGAAGTCCTCCTCCACGACGGTGTCGTCAAGGGTGAAGATCTGGCGGGCGAGGTCCATGCGGGCCCTGGTCTCGGCCTCGGTGACCTTCTCGACGCGGTGGCGCAGGTCGTCGAACTCCAGCACCTCGACGTGCGAGCCGAAGGTCGCGGGCAGCAGCGTCAGGTCGGTGGAGACGTCGAGCATGCCCGGGTACAGGTGGCCCATCAGGCCGTGGCGGGCGTGCCGGAGCGCGGCCCGCACGTGCGCGGCGCGGATCCACTGGCCGATCCGCTCCCACGCCGACTCCTGCCGCAGCCAGCCCGACACCGAGCGGAACGGGACGCCCGCGCGCCGGAACACGTTGCCGACCTCGGGGACCGGGCACTGGCCGCAGTAGGCGAGCCACGCGCCGGTGTCGAACGCGGTGTGGTCCATCTTCTCGGTCGGCTGGAGGTCGATCACCAGGACCGGCGTGTTCGAGCGCTGCGCGATCGGCAGGACCATCGAGGACGTCAGGTACGTGGTCAGGAACAGCACGATCAGGTCGCAGTCGGCCTTGCGGAGCTGCTCGGCGGCGGCCGCGCCCTCCTGCGCGTCGGAGATGAACCCGACGTCGGTCACCTCGGCGTCCATCTCCTTGAACCGCTCGGCCACGTACCGCGAGCTCTCCTGGAGCTGCGGCAGCAGGCCGGGGAACTGCGGCCAGTACGTGCCGAGCCCGCCCGCGACGAGCCCGATCCGGGTCTTGCGCCGGTTGACGGGGGCGAGGAGGTCGAGGACTGAGGTGCGGGCGGGAGAACTCATCGAGACTGTTCCCTTTCGTGCGTGCGGGGCGGCCACCGGACCAGCAGAACCCGACTTTTCGGACACGCCGCCCCGGCGTGAGCGACGTTAGGCGATGTAGAACGTTTTTACAACCCAAGAGCTGGGCTACAAGGGTAGATCTCGACGCACATGGCACCTCGGGTGATCAAGACGCTACGAGATCCCGGCCGCCGAGTCCGCTAAACACGCTCGACCGTGGACAACGACCTGCTCATGGCTTCGATAGCGCGATGTAAAACGTTTTCTGAATGGGGCACGCCTTCGGCGACCCGGGGCGGCGCGGGGCGGCGCGGGGCTGGGCGGGGCAGGGAGGCGCGGGCTGGACTGGGCGGGGCGGGCCGGTGTCGGCGGGGCGGAGGTCGCTGGGGGCGGGGAGTGCGGGGTCAGGGGGTGCTGGTGCGGGTGATGAGGGTGGGGGCGAAGACGCGGGACTCGTGGGTGTGGTCGGGGCCCGCTTCGACCTCGTCAAGGAGGAGGTCGATCGCGGCGGAGCCGAGGTCCTCGACGGGCTGGCGGATCGTGGTGAGGGCGGCGACGCCGGCGGCGTCGAGGTCGCCGTAGCCGACGAGGCGGACGTCGCCGGGGACGGCGATCCCGCGCTCGGTCAGCGCGCGCAGCACGCCGACGGCGAGGAAGTCGTTGGTGCAGAAGATCCCGTCCGGGATGTCCGTGAGCCGCATGCCCGCCTCGTAGCCGTGCTCGACCGTCATCCGGGCCGTCACGACCTGCTCGAGGACCGCGCCCCGGACGCGGCGGGCGGCCCGGCGCGCGCCCTGGTGACGGTCGGCGCACTGGCGGATCTCACGCGGCCCGTTCACCACGAGGACCGAGCGCGCGCCGGTCTCCAGCAGGTGGGTGACGGCCAGGTCGCCGCCCGCGACGTCGTCGACGGACACCGAGCAGCCTTCGGCGGTCGGCATGGTCCGGTCGGCCAGGACGAGCGGCACTCCCCTGCGGCGCAGCCGCTCGAGCCGTCCGGTGTCCGCGCCGAGCGGCACCACGACGACGCCGCTTGCCCGCTGCGCGACGAGCATCGAGAAGTACTCGCGTTCCCGCTCTGGGTCGTCGCCGCTGTGGCACAGCGACAGCGCGTACCCCTGCCGGTAGGCGGCGTCGGCAGCGCCCCGGGCGATGCGCGCGTAGAAGGAGTTGGCTATGTCGGGCAGGACGAGGCCGATCGAGCGGGCGTGGGCGGCGCGCAGCCCGGCCGCGCCGGGGTGCGGCACGTAGTCGAGTTCGGCGACGACGGCCAGGACCCGCTCCACGGTCCGCGCGTTCACCCGCTCGGGCCGGTTCAGCACGTTGGACACCGTGGACACCGAGACCCCTGCGGCGGCCGCCACGTCCTGGATGCGGGCGGGACGGCGCATGGTCGCGGTCCCCCTCGTGCCCGCCGCCCCCGGCGGGGGCCGTCGCGGGGAGAAGTCTAGGCGCTCACGCTCCGTCGAGCGTCAGCGCGCCGCGCAGGGCGGCAAGGGAGTCCGCGAGCGCCGCGCGGAAGGCCGTGACGGCAGGGTGCCGCTCCGCGCCCTCGCGGACGGCGGTGAAGATCGTGCGGGCAGGCGCGCCGGGCAGGGCGAGCAGCCGGGGCGGCCCGGGGATCGACGCCCACAGCAGGTCGGGCAGGATCGAGGCGGCGTGCCCGGTCTCCACGAGCCGCGCGTGCAGCAGCATGTCGGTCGACTCGAACCGCACGTCCGGCTCGAACCCGGCGCTGCGGCACACGCCCTGCGCCCAGCGGCGCGGGGCGGTCCCGACGGGTTCCATCGCCCAGGGCGCGTCGGCGAGGTCGGCGAGGCCGTCGGCGGCGAAGGAGTCGGGGACGGCCAGGCGCAGCGGGTCGCGGTCCAGCGGGCGCAGGGTCAGGCCGGGCAGTCTCGGCTGCGGCTCCTCGGGGTAGTCCTCCCCCACGACGAGGTCGAAGTCACGGGCCTGGAGCGCGGGCAGCGCCTGTTCGGGGTCGAGCTGGCGGACCCGGGCGCGCAGCCCCGGATGGGCGACGGCCAGGGCCGACACCGCCGCGGGGACGAGGGCGAGCGCTGCGGTCTGGAAGACCGCGACCCTGATCTGCCCGGTGATCTCCCGCAGGGACGCGGCGAGCTCGGCCTCGGCGAGTTCGAGCTGGCCGAGGACCTTCTCGGTGTGCCGGACGAGGATCTCGGCCTGCTCGGTCAGCCTGACCCTGCGGCCGACCCGTTCCAGCAGCACTACGCCGGTCTCGGACTCCAGCTGGGCGAGCTGCTGTGAGATCGCCGACGGGCTGTAGGACAGCGCCTCGGCGACCGCCGCGAGCGTCCCGCGCAGGCGCAGTTCGCGCAGCAGCCGCAGCCTGTGCAGGTCGAGCACGCCGCCCCTCCATTCATCAGTTCAGCTTAACGATATAGCGCAGAAACATGCGCTGGACCTGAACTAACGCGGCATCGGACGATGGCGGCACCACAGTCCGGTACCCATGACAGGAAGCAGAGCCGTGAACCTCCCCGCGCACCCGTCCCGTGGCGGCGCAGCCGTCGGCGTCGCGCTGATGCTGACGTCGGTCATGTCGCTCCAGGCGGGCGCGGCGGTGTCGGCCTCGCTGTTCCCGCGCGTCGGCCCGGCCGGGACCACCGCGCTGCGGCTCGCGCTCGCCTCGCTGCTCCTGCTCGCCGTCACCCGTCCCGACGTGCGCCGCTGGGACGGGCACCGGGTGCGGTCGGCGCTGCTGCTCGGCGTCACGATGGCCGGGATGAACGGGTTCTTCTACGAGGCCATCGCCCGTATCCCGCTCGGCACCGCGGTCACGATCCAGTTCGTCGGGCCGCTCGCGCTCGCCGCGCTGCTGTCCCGGCGCGGCCGCGACCTGCTGCCGGTCGCGGCGGCCGTCGCGGGCGTCGTCCTGCTCGGCGTCCAGCACCCGCCGACGGGCCAGCTCGACCGGGCGGGCGTCGCGTTCGCGCTCCTCGCCGGGCTGTTCTGGGCCGCGTACGTCGTCGCGGGCTCGCGGATGGCCGCGACGGGGACGGGCCCCGGCGGCCTCGCGGCGGCCATGGGCGTCGCGGCGGTGATCACCCTGCCGTTCGGCGCGGTGAGCGCGGGCACCGCCCTGCTCGATCCCGCGATCCTCGCCTTCGGGGTGCTCATCGCGGTCATGGCGTCGGCGATCCCCTATGTCGCGGAGCTCGCCGCGCTGTCCCGGCTGCCGAAGCGGACCTTCAGCGTGCTGCTCGCGCTGGAGCCCGCCGCCGCCGCGCTCGTCGGCGCGCTGTTCCTCGCCCAGCCGCTGACCCTTCCCGTCGTGGCGGCGATCATGCTCGTCCTGCTCGCGGCGACGGCGTCGGCGCTGCTCGCCGAACCCGTCGGGCGGCGGCCCGCGCCCGAGGCCGAGACGCGCCGGCTCGTCGCGACGGGCTGACCCGCAATGCCGCCTTTGAGCTGGACTGGGGGAGTTCTCCGGTGGCATTCTTGGGAGGTTCGGTCGGGCTGAGGCGGGGGCTGCGCGTGCTTGTGGGGATCGGGGTCCTCGGGCCGATGACGGCGAGCGTCGACGGGCGGCGAGTGGCGCTCGGCGGCCTGCGGCAGCGCGCCGTGCTCGCGGTGCTCGTCGCGGCGGGCGGCCGCGCCGTCTCCGAGGAACGCCTGCTCGCCGACGTGTGGGGCGACGGCGACCCCCCGGGCAGCGGGACGCTCAAGTCGTACGTGTCGGTCCTGCGCAGAATCCTCGAGCCCGGAAGGGCCTCGGGCGAGGCGGCCCGCCTGATCGTCCGGGAGGGCAACGGCTATCTGCTGCGGCCCGGGTCCGCCGAGGTCGACGCCGAGACGTTCGCCGCGCGGGCCACCGAGGGCGCCGACCTCCTGGCGGCGGGAGAGGCCGCCAAGGCGGTCCCGGTGCTGCGCGAGGCGCTCGCGCTGTGGCGGGGCGAGCCTTACGCGGAGTTCGGCGACCTGCCCTTCGCCGCGCCGGAGCGGGCCCGTCTTGAGGGACTGCGACTGACCGCCACCGAACACCTGTACGAGGCCCGGCTTGCGCTGGGCGGGCACGGCGCGCTCATCGGCGACCTCGACAAGCACACCCTGGAGAACCCGCTCAGCGAACGCGGCTGGGAGTTGCTGGCGACCGCCCTGTACCGGGCCGGACGCCAGGGCGACGCCCTCGCCGCGCTGCGCAGGGCGCGGGCGGTCCTCGCCGAGGAGCTCGGCATCGACCCCGGCCCCGCGCTGCGCCGCCTTGAGGCCGCGATCCTCGCCCAGGAGGAGCAGGTCGGCGCGGAGCCCGCCGCCCCTGCGACGCCGCGCGGCCGCAACCTGCCGCACGCGCTGTCCCGGTTCGTCGGGCGGGCGGGCGAGCCCGCCAAGGTCGAAGCGCTGCTTGCCGAGCACCGCCTGGTCACCCTGACGGGCCCCGGCGGCATCGGCAAGACCCGCCTCGCGCTGGAGACGGCGAGGGCCCGCCCCGACGCCGACGGACCGTGGCTGGTGGAGCTCGCCGAGCTCGAGGACCCGACGCTGCTCGCCGCGACCCTCGCGGGCGTCCTCGGCATCACCGGGGCGACCACCCCCGAACGGCTCGGCGACGTGCTCGGCGACCGTGAACTCCTGCTCGTGCTCGACAACTGCGAACATCTCGTCGCCGAGGTACGCGCGGCGGTCGGGGCGCTGCTGACCCGCGCGGGCGGCCTGCGGGTCCTCGCCACCAGCCGCGAGACGCTGAACCTGCCCGGCGAGGCCGTCTACGAGGTGCGGCCGCTGCCCGCCGACGAGGGCCGCGAGCTGTTCGTCGCGCGGGCCGCCGCGGCGCTGCCGGGCTGGGAGCCGTCCGCCGAGGAGGACCTCCATCTGCGCGCGCTGTGCCGGGAGCTCGACGGGCTGCCGCTGGCGATCGAGCTCGCCGCCGCCCAGTGCCGTGTCCTTTCGGTGCGGCAGATCGCCGAGGCGCTGGACGACAGGTTCGCCGTCCTGCGCGACGGCCCTGGCCCCAACCGGCACCGCACGCTGCGCGCCACGGTCGAGTGGAGCTACGACAGGCTGACCCCCGCCGAGCAGAAGGTCCTGCACCGGCTCGGCGTCTTCGCCTCCGCCTTCGACCTCGACGCCGCCGCCGCGATCTGCGGCCGTCAGGTCCTGCCGGAGCTGAGCGCGCTCGTCCGCAAGTCGCTCGTCACCGTCGAGGCGGGCACCGCGCCGCGCCGCTACCGGCTGCTGGAGACGATCCGCGAGTTCACCGGCGGACGGCTCGACCCCGACGTGCAGGCCGCGCACCGGGCGTGGGTGCTCGGCGAGGCCGAGGCCGCCGCGCCGCAGCTGCGCGGGCACAGGTCGGCGGCGGTCGTGCGCAGGCTGCACGCGCAGCAGCCCGAGCACAGGTTCGCGCTGACGTCGGCGCTACTGGTCGGCGACGGCGACTACGCGCTGCGGCTGTCGGGGCAGCTCAGCTGGTTCTGGTACGCGCAGGGCATCGTCGCCGAGGGGCTCGGCTGGATCAAGTCGGCGATCCAGCTCAGCCCGTCGGCCGGACCCGATCTGCGGGCCCCGACGTTGCTCGCCGAGGCGCGGTTGTCGTATCTCGCGGGCGACTTCCCGAACGCGCGCCGCGCCGCCGACGACGCCATCCGGGCGGGCCACGCCCTTGACGACCCCGAGGTCATCGCCGAGGCGATGCTGCACCGCGCCCTGTTCGACGCGCTGTGCGGCGCGACCGACTTCCTCGACCTGGCCCGCGCGGGCCTTGAGCAGGCGCGTGAGCTGCGGGCCGACTGGCTCGTCGCCGAGGGACTGATGATCGTCGGGATGCTGCTGCGGTTCGCCGGGCTGATCACCGAGGCGCGCGCGCATCTCGCCGAGTCCGTCGAGGTGGCGGGCAAGACCGGATATGTGTTCATCCACTGCTCGTCGCTATGGCTGCTCGCCAAGATCGACCTCGATCTCGGCTCGCCGGAACTCGCCCTCACCAGCGGCTGGGACATGCTGCTGCGGCTCGACGAAAACGGCGACGTCACCTCGTGGGTCGTCGCGGTGCACACCCTCGCCGCCGCGCTCACCATGGCGGGCCGCCCTGCCGACGGGGCCACGCTGCTCGGCGCGGCCGACCATCACGGCTCACGCGTCGGCTTCTCCCCCGTCGAGATGGACCCGCTCGACGCGCCGCGCCAGGCCGCCATGGTCCGCGAGGGTCTGCCCGCCGAGGAGTTCCAGGCGAGCTACAACCGGGGCCGCTCGCTCACCCGCACCGAGATCCGCGCCCTCGCCGAGTCCTGGCGCGCCACCCGCACCGCCTGAGCGGCGTCAGGACGGCGCGAAGGCCGACGACGCGCTCCGGTGCGCCCGCGCCGCGGCGAAGACCGCGACGCACAGCTCGGCGTCCGCGTCGGCGACGAGGTCGAACACTGCGGTGCGCCGCGCGAGCCCGTGCCGGACGACGCCGAGCCGACGGTCCCCCACGCTGATGACGTAGCGGGTGGCGAAGACGTCGGCCTTGACCGTCCACGGCTCCGCGTCGGCGAGGCGCGCGGTGAACACACGGCTGGTGAACCCGGGCGGCTCGGCTGTCAGCTCGCCGACGCGGAACCCGTCGCGCAGCAGCGCCACGGGCTCACCGGGCACGGCCTGCACGACGCTCAGCGAGGAGCCCGCGGCCGGGTGGACGGCGGCGAGCCCGGGTCCTGAGTACTCGACGCGGCCCAGCGGGTCGCCGGCGGGGGTCGCGCAGCGCACGAACGCCGTCACCGTTCCGCGCGCAGGGTCAGCGCGGTGAGGCCGCTGAGGCTCCGCGCCCCGCACCGGTCCCCCGGCACGGCCAGCTGCGGGCCCTCGTCGTCCAGCGCGACGCCGTCGCGGACGAGCGCGAGCAGGACGGGCACCGCACCGAAGTCCGGATCGAGCTCACCCCACGACAGGACGACGCGATGCCCGTCGGACGCCTCGACGGACACCAGATAGCGCAGCCGGTTCAGCCGGTCCCCGTACGCGTGCTCGGGGTCGGCCGCGGCGACGACGTCGCGCAGCAGCGGCCCGCTGAACGTGTGCGGCCGCTCCCCCTTGTTCCCGCAGGAGAACACAAGGTCTGACGTGTGCTGGGGCAGCGCCCTGAGGTCAGCGGTCCGCAGCACCCCGGGAGCACGCACCTCCCCACCGATCCGCACGCCACCCGCCAAGACCGTCTCCTTCCCGCATCTTCCAGGATAATCGCCACTTTGCGGCCGCATCATCCAGGAACACTCAGGAGACATCCTACGGTTTGCCAGGCCCGCCCCGCCCGGCCTTCCGTCGGCATCTCAAAGGGCCCCCGGGGGAGATCCCCGGGGGCCCGTCGGAAAGCCGGACTGAGCTCAGGCCCCGGCGGCCTGCGCCTTCAGGTCGAGCGCGATGTCGATGATCATGTCCTCTTGGCCGCCGACCAGGTTGCGGCGGCCGACCTCGACAAGGATGGTCCGGACGTCGATGCCGAAGCGCGCCGAGGCGGCCTCCGCGTGCCGGAGGAAGCTCGAGTAGACGCCCGCGTAACCGAGCGTCAGCGTCTCGCGGTCCACCTGGACCGGACGGTCCTGCAACGGCCGGACGAGGTCGTCGGCGGCGTCCTGGAGGGCGAACAGGTCACAGCCGTGCTGCCAGCCCTGGAGGTTCGCCACCGCGATGAACGGCTCGATCGGGGCGTTGCCCGCGCCCGCGCCGTGCCCGGCCAGCGACGCGTCGACCCGGGTGACGCCCTCCTCGACCGCGACGACCGAGTTCGCGACCGACAGCGACAGGTTCTGGTGGGCGTGGATGCCGATCTCGGTCTCCGGGTTCAGCACCCGCTTGTAGGCGCGGACCCGGTCGCGGACGCCGTCCATGGTGAGGCGGCCGCCGGAGTCCGTCACATAGACGCAGTGCGCGCCGTAGGACTCCATGAGCTTGGCCTGTTCGGCGAGCTTCTCGGCGGGGGCCATGTGGCTCATCATGAGGAAGCCCGACACGTCCATGCCGAGGTCGCGGGCCGCCGCGATGTGCTGGGCGGAGATGTCGGCCTCGGTGCAGTGCGTCGCGATCCGGATCGAGCGGACGCCCAGGGAGTAGGCGTGCTTCAGCTCCTCGATCGTGCCGATGCCCGGCAGCAGCAGCGTCGTCAGCTTCGCGCGGGAGATGTTCGCGGCGGCGGCCTCGATCCACTCCCAGTCGGTGTGCGAGCCTGGGCCGTAGTTGACGCTGCCGCCCGCGAGGCCGTCGCCGTGCGCGACCTCGATGGCGTCGACGCCCGCCGCGTCGAGCGCGGCGACGATCTTCGCGACGTTCTCGGGGTCGATCCGGTGCCGGACGGCGTGCATGCCGTCCCGCAGGGTGACGTCCTGGATGTACAGCTTCGGGGCCATCTTCGCGTTCTCCGTGCTCATCGCGCGACCTCCGCGAACCGCTCGGCGGCGCGCAGGGCGGCGGAGGTCATGATGTCGAGGTTGCCGGCGTAAGCGGGCAGGTAGTGGGCCGCGCCCTCGACCTCGAGGAACACCTGGACCTTGGTGGTGACGGGCGGCGCGCCCTCGGGCAGCAGGGTGTGCACGGGCTCGTCGGCGGCGATCGGCGTGAACTGGACCTCCTGCTTCAGCCGGTAGCCGGGGACGTACTCGGCGACCTCGCCGACGATCTTCTCGACCGACGCGCGGATCTCGCCCTGGTCGGCGTCGCCGATGAGCGCGAACACCGTGTCCCGCATGATCATGGGCGGCTCGGCCGGGTTGAGGATGATGATCGCCTTGCCGCGCCCCGCGCCGCCGACCTGCTCGATCGCCTTCGACGTGGTCTCGGTGAACTCGTCGATGTTGGCCCGGGTGCCGGGGCCCGCCGAGCGCGACGAGATCGACGCGACGATCTCGGCGTAGGCGACGGGCGTCACCCGGGAGATCGCGTGCACGATCGGGATGGTGGCCTGGCCGCCGCACGTCACCATGTTGACGTTGTCGGCGTCGGCCTCGAGGTGCTCCTCGAGGTTCACGACCGGGACGACGTACGGGCCGATCGCGGCGGGGGTGAGGTCCACGAGCTTCTTGCCGTACGGCTTCAGGGCCTCGGCGTTGGCGAGGTGGGCCTTGGCGGAGGTGGCGTCGAAGACGATGTCGATGTCGGCGAACCCGTCCATCGCGATGAGGCCGTCGACGCCCTCGTGGGTCGTGGGGACCTTGAGGCGGCGGGCGCGGGCGAGGCCGTCGGAGTCGGGGTCGATGCCGACCATCGCGCCCATCTCCAGGGTCTTCGACAGCCGGATCACCTTGATCATCAGGTCGGTTCCGATGTTGCCGGAGCCGATCACCGCGACCTTCAGCTTCTTCACTTCGGTGCTCATCGGGTCTCCTTACTTGGCGAAGGCCGCGGTGACGGTGCCGAGCGCGGAAAGCTCGGCGCGGATCACGCTGCCGGGGGTGACGGGGACCATCGGGCCGAGCGCGCCGGACAGGATCACCTGGCCGGCGCGCAGCGGCTCGCCGAGGTCGCGGGCGGTGCGGGCGAGCCAGGCGAGGGCCGCCAGCGGGTCGCCGAGGCACGCCGCGCCGGTGCCCTGGGAGGCCAGGGCGTCGTCGGCGTACAGCTCCATGACGACGTCGATCGGCGCGAAGTCGTCAAGGGCGAGCCGCTTGTCCCCGAGGACGTACAGCGCGCTTGAGCCGTTGTCGGCGATGGTGTCGGTGATGGTGATGTCCCAGTTCGCGACGCGGCTGTCGACGATCTCCAGGGCGGCGACCGCGTAGTCGACGGCGTGGCGGACCTCGTCGGGGCCGTTGACCTCGCCGTCGAGGTCGGCCTTCAGCACGAACGCGACCTCGGCCTCGACCTTCGGCTGGAGCAGCCCGCCGGTGGCGATCTCCGTGCCGGAGACGTCCATGTCGGCGAACAGCACGCCGAAGTCCGGCTGGTCGACCCCCAGCTGCTTCTGCACGGCCGGGGAGGTCAGGCCGATCTTGCGGCCGGACACGACGGCGCCCTTGGCGGTGCGGCCGTCGGCGAGCCGCTGCTGGACGGCGTAGGCCAGCGCGAGGTCGGTCGTGCCGAGCAGGTCGCGTACTGGCGCGCAGGGGACGAGCTCGTCCTGGGCTGCGGCGAGGCGCGCCGCGGCTGCGGTGACCGCGGCTTCGCGGTCCTTGCCGGTCGGGGTGGCGTCGTGCGTCATCACGGTCCTCGGGTAGGTGGGATGACTCCACGATCACCGACCGCACCGCCCCCGTGGCACCTTGATGTTCCACTCAGCGGAACCCTTTTCGCGCACGCCCCGCTGGCCGGGCCCTTCAGTCGCGGTCGGCGATCAGCGCGGCGCGCCGCGCGAGCGTCCCCGCGATGCCCGCGGCGGCGGCCTTCACCGACGCCTGGTGCGCCTCGGGCCGGAACCGCGCGACGGGCCCGGTGACGCTGACGGCCGCGACGGGCCGGTCATAGGGGTCGAGGACGGGCGCGGCGACGCACACGATCCCCACGGCCGACTCCTCGTACTCGAAGGCCACCCCGGTCTCGGCGATCCGCTCGACCTGGCGGCGCAGCAGCCCGGGCGCGGTGATCGTCCTCGGGGTGCGCCTGACGAGTTCGCCGTCGAGGACAGCGGTCAAGGTCTCCGGCTGGGCGAACGCCAGCAGGGCCTTGCCGATCGCGGTGCAGTGCGCGGGCATCCGCCCGCCGATCCGCGACGGCGACGTGGCCTGCCGGTGCCCGCCGAGCTTGGACACGTAGACGACCTCCGCACCCTCCAGCACGCCGAGGTGGACCGTCTCATGGGTCCGCTCGTACAGGTCCTCCATGAACGGGGTCGCGACCTCCACGAGCCCGCGCTCGACCGAGGCGCGCATGCCGAGCTGGAAGACCTGCCCGCTCAGCCGGTAGCCGCGCCCGGCGCGTTCCAGGAGGCGGACGTCGACCATCTCCCCGACGATCCGGTGCAGGGTGCCCTTGGCGATGCCGGTCCGCCTGCCGAGTTCGGCGAGGCTGACGCCGTGGTCGTCGGCGGTGAACGCGTAAAGCACAGCGGCGACCTTGCCGAGCACGGATTTGGTCCCGACCTCCGGATCCCCCGACACCGCTCCCCCTCCCTTCCCCCGACGCTTGCCCCCGACGCCTGCCTCCCGCAGTCTATGGACGCCCGGAGCCGCCCGCCGGAATTGACCCTTTGGTAAGTTGCCCGTCGGGGCGGGTCCGGACAGGTGAGGGCGGGGGTGGACCGGGTGGGGAGCGCGGGGACCAAGGGGGTGCCGCGCGCGGCCCGTGAGGAGCAGATCCTCGAGGTCGCTTCGGCGGAGATCGCGCGGGTCGGCTACGCGGGCCTGTCCCCGGCGACCGTGGCGGCGGGCGCGGGGGTGTCCAAACCGCTCGTGTACGCCTACTTCGGCTCCAAGGACGCCCTGTACACGCTGTGCGTCAAGCGTTCCTCGGACGCGCTGGGCGACGCGATCGACGAGGTCGCCGCGACGATCGGCGGCCACGCGTCGTCGCTCGTGCGGGCCGAACGCACCCTGACCGCGGTGTTCACCACCCTTGAGCTGCGGCCCTACGCGTGGCGCGTGGTGTTCGACGCCTCGCACCCCGAGGAGGGCCAGGCCGCCGACGCCGCCCGCGCGGCGCGGCGGCGGATCGCCGAGCAGGCCGAGTTCGGCGTCGGCGCGTTCCTCGAAGGTCGCGGCATGACCGACCCCGGCGACGTGTCCGCGCTCACCGCCGTGTGGATGGGCGTGGTCAGCTCGCTGGTGGACTGGTGGCTGCGGCATCCGGAGGAGTCGGCGGCGGCGATGACCGAGCGCAGCAGGCGGCTGCTGACCGTCCTGTCCTAGATCCCCGCGCGTCCGCGCAGGGGCCACCCGTTGACCTTGAATTGACCCAAGGGTAAATTACCCATCGGTCAATCTTGGAGGCGCGATGCCGTCGGCGATCTGGGACCAGATCAACACACCCCTGCTCTACGCCATCCCCGTGTTCGTGGTGTCGATCGCCGTCGAGGCGCTGGCGCTGCGCGACCGGGACCGCGCGGAGACGACCGGCTACCTGGTGAAGGACGCCCGCACCAGCATCAGCATGGGCGCGGGCTCGCTCGTGTCGTCACTCGTGCTCAAGCTCACGAGCCTCGTCCTGTACGTGTACCTGTGGACCTACCTCGCGCCCTGGCACATCCCCACCGACACCTGGTGGAGCTGGGCGCTGCTCCTGCTCGCGGTGGACCTCGCCTGGTACGTCAACCACCGCTTCTCCCACCGCGTGCGCATCGGCTGGGCCGCGCACCAGGCCCACCACTCGAGCGAGTACTTCAACTTCGGCACCGCGCTCCGGCAGAAGTGGAACCCCTGGTCGGAGGCGCTGTTCTGGATTCCGCTGCCGCTGCTCGGCTTCGCGCCCTGGACGATCTACGTGGCGTTCATGATCAACCTGATCTACCAGTTCTTCACGCACACCGAGACCGTCGGGAAACTGCCGCGTCCCGTCGAGTACGTGTTCAACACGCCCTCACACCACCGCGTCCACCACGGCAGCGACCCCGAGTACCTGGACAAGAACTACGGCGGCATCCTCATCATCTGGGACCGGATGTTCGGCACCTTCCAGGAGGAACTGCACCGGCCGAAGTACGGGCTCACCAAGCCCGTCGGGACCTACAACCTGCTGAAACTCCAGTACCACGAGTACGGCAACATCATCCGTGACGTGCGCGGCGCGCGCGGCCTGCGCGCCAAGCTCGGGTATGTGTTCGCGCCGCCCGGCTGGACGCCGGAGGACGCCCCCGCGCCCGTGCCGTCACCGCGCTGATCAAGGCCCGCCGTGCGGCGGCTCCGGGGAAGGGGAGCCGCCGCCAAGCCGGTCAGGCGTGCGCCGACAGGGTCGGCAGGATCTCCTGGAAGGTGCGGCCCATCGCGGGCTCGCCGATCGCGTTCATCTTCCACGCGTCGCCGTTGCGGTAGATGCGGGCCATCACCATCGCGGTGTGCGCGCCGCCGCCGGTGAGGGTGTAGCGGGCGAGCTCCGCGCCGCCGACGTCGTCGACGAGACGGCAGAAGGCGTTGTCGACCTCGTTGAAGGTCTGGCCCTGGAAGGAGTTGACGACGAACACCAGCGACGTCACGTGGACGGGCAGGCGGGACAGGTCGACCATGACAGTCTCGTCGTCGCCGTCGCCCGCGCCGGTCCGGTTGTCGCCGGTGTGCCGGATCGAGCCGTCACGGCTGGTGAGCTGGCCGAAGTAGACGACGTCGGCGACCTGGTCGCCGGCGAACACCACGACCGTCGCGTCAAGGTCGATCTCCTGCTCGCGCGAGCCGAAGAAGCCCTTCTTCTTGACGGCGTCCCAGCCCAGGCCCATCCGGACCCGGGTGAGGCCGCCGCCCCCCGGCTTCTCCAGCGAGATCCGCTGACCCTTGACCATCGACACGGCCATGTACTGCCACCTTTCGGTTGTACTGCTCGGGTGTGCTGCTCGGGTGTGCTGGGTGTGCGTGCGCGACGCCGCTCAGACGTCGAACTCCGCGGGGTCGAGGCCGAGCGCGAAGCACGCCTCGCGCACGACGGCCCGCTCGGCTGCGTCGAAGTCGCCGTCCGCGCCGCCGATGACGATGCCGATCTGGATCACCGCGCGCGCCTCGGCGGGCTTCTTGCGCGCCTTGCCGACCTCCTGCAGGACGGTCACCTTGCCGAACGCGAAGTCCGCGGCCAGGCGGGCGCAGTTGTCCTCGAACCTGCGGCGCAGGTCGTCGGCGGGGAAGTTGGACAGCACGTCGTTGCCCGTGATGAGCGCGGCGACCCGCTGCCGCTCGCTCGGGTCGACGCTGCCGTCAGCGGCCGCGACGAGCGCGCACATCGCCATGCTCGCGTCGCGGAAGGCTCCGCTCTTCAGCTCGTTCTTCTTGGTGACGAGCTGGTCCTGCATCGTCTGGGTGGACTGCTTGATCCGGTCCCACAGCGCCATTGCCGGGTCCGCCTTCCTGTCGGGGACGATGGCGCCAGGCTACTACTACATTTGTAATAGGAGATTCGGGGGGTGCGCCTCGTCCGATGGGCCCGTCCACCGGACGCAGCGGTCGGGATGCTCACCGGGACAACGATTCGGCGGGGGAAGTCGTTTCCGCCAACGGACGCGTGTTCGGCGCGCCGGGCGCGCCGCCCGGCCGAACGAGCCGCAGATCACACCGCCTGGGCCCCGCCCGTACGGTCGAAGCAGGGGGGCCGGCGTGGAAAACTGCTGCGATCGGATGCGGTGCGGGAGGTGCGCATGGGCGGCGGAAGAAGGGCGCCCGGTGATCTGGAGCGCGAGATCATGGAGGCGCTGCAGGCGGCCGGCCACGCGCTGACGCCGCGCGAGGTCCGCGAGGCGCTCGGCGGCGCGCTCGCCTACACGACGGTGCTCACGATCCTCGTCCGCCTGGAGGGCAAGGGCGTGCTGGAGCGCGAGCGGCGCGGCCGCGCGTTCGCCTACCGCCCGGTCGCCGACGAGACCGGCCTCGCCGTCCGGCGCATGCACCAGCTCCTTGACGAGCGGCCCGACCGCGAGGTCGTGCTGACCCGCTTCCTCGGCTCGCTGTCCGACTCCGACGAGCGGCTGCTGCGCCGCATGCTCGACGACCTCGACGCCAGGGACCCCGAGACCCCGGGAGACGCCACGGCCTGACCTCCGCCGCCCCTCCTTCATCTACTACACGGGTGTAGTAAATAAGTGTAGCCTAACCTTACCTGGCGCACCCGCGCCTGCGCGCACCCCGAGAAGGAGACATTTGATGCGGGTGGTGATGTTCGGCTACCAGACCTGGGGCCACCGGACGCTCGAGGCGCTGCTCGAGCGGCACGAGGTCGTCCTCGTCGTCACCCATCCGCCCGGCGAGGGGGCCTACGAGAAGGTCTGGGGCGACTCCGTCGCCGACCTCGCCGCCGCGCACGACGTCCCGGTCCTGCTGCGCGAGCGGCCCGACGACGAGGAACTGCTCGCCAGGCTCAAGGAGGCCGACGCCGACGTCATCGTCGCGACGAACTGGCGGACCTGGATCCCCGCGTCGGTGTTCGACCTGCCGCGCCTCGGCACCCTCAACGTGCACGACTCGCTGCTGCCCAAGTACGCGGGCTTCTCCCCGCTCATCTGGGCCCTCATCAACGGCGAGAAGGAGGTCGGCGTCACCGCGCACATGATGGACGCCGAACTCGACGCCGGGGACATCGTCCTGCAGCGCGCGGTGCCCGTCGGCGACCGCGACACCTCCGCCGACCTGTTCCACAAGACCCTCGCGCTGTTCGGGCCGATCACCCTCGACGCGCTCGACCTCATCGCCACCGGCCGCACCGACTGGACCAAGCAGGACCGCTCCCAGGCGAGCTTCTTCCACAAGCGCGCCGACCGGGACTGCCACATCGACTGGACCTGGAGCGCGGAAGAGCTCGACCGTCTCGTCCGGGCCCAGTACGACCCGTATCCGAACGCGTACTGCCACCACAACGGCAAGCGGCTCAGGATCGTCAAGGCGTCGGTCTCGCAGGGGGTGTACGGCGGCACGCCGGGCCGGATCTTCATCCGCGAGGGCGACGGCGTCGTCATCGTCGCCGGGGCCGAGGCGCGGCGCGGCCGCAGCCGGGGCCTGCTGGTCGAGCGGGTCCGCACCGAGGACGGCGTGGAGCTCGCCGCCGCCGACCACTTCACCAGGATGGGCGGCTACCTGACCTGAGCCGCGCGGCCCGCCCTCGCGAGCGGCACCACCATCGGGGTGCCGGTCTCGGGGTCGGGCAGCACCCGGCACGGCAGCCCGAAGACCTCGCGCACGAGGTCGGCGGTGACGACGTCGTGCGGCGCGCCCTGCGCCACCACCCTTCCCTCGCTCATGACGACGAGGTCGGTGGCGTAGCGGCACGCCTGGTTAATGTCGTGCAGCACGAGCACGAGCGTGCTGCCGCCCTCCTCGTGCAGGTCGGCGCACAGGTCGAGCACCTCGATCTGGTGGGCGACGTCGAGGAACGTGGTGGGCTCGTCGAGGAGCACGATCGGGGTGCCCTGGGCGAGCACCATCGCCAGCCACACCCGCTGGCGCTGGCCGCCGGACAGCTCGTCCACGAACCTGTCGGCGAGACCGGCGACGCCGGTCCTGCGCATCGCGTCGAGCGTGGCGCGCTCGTCGTCGGCCGACCACTGGCGCAGCATCCGCTGGTGCGGGTAGCGGCCGCGCGCGACGAGGTCGGCGACGATGATGCCGCTCGGCGCGGTCGAGGTCTGCGGCAGCAGCCCGATCTCGCGGGCCACCTTGCGGGTCGGCAGCGCCGCGATCGCCGCGCCGTCGAGCAGGACCGCGCCCGCCGACGGACGGGTGATGCGGGCCAGCGCCTTGAGCAGGGTCGACTTGCCGCACGCGTTCGGGCCGATGATCACGGTGAACGACCCGTCGCGGACGTCGAGGCCGAGTTCGCGCGCGACGACGCGCTCGTCGTAGGCGAGGGTCACGTTCTGCGCGCGCAACCGGGCGTCTGGCTGCGCCGCCTCCTTGGCGGTCGGCACCGTGGTCGTCACCGTCATCCTCCCTTGCGCCATTCCCGGCTGAGCAGCCAGGCGAGGTAGAGCCCGCCGACCGCGCCCGTGGCGACGCCCACGGGCAGCTGGACCGGCGCGAACAGCCGCTGCCCGACGAGGTCGGCCACCACGGTCAGCAGCGCGCCGGTGAGCGCCGACAGCATCGGCGGCGGCGCGCCGCGCCGGGCGACGCGGCGGGCGATCTGGGGCGCGGCGAGAGCGACGAACACGATCGGCCCCGCCGCCGCCACGGCCGTCGCGGTGAGGCCGACGCCGCAGGCCACGAGGGCGAGCCTCGTCCGTTCGACGGGCACGCCGAGCGCGGTCGCCGCCTCGTCGCCCATCTCCATGGCCGCCGTGCCGCGCCCGAGCGCGACCGTCGCGGCGAGCAGGACGATGAGGGGGATCCACAGGGGTCCGACCTCGTCCCAGCCGCGTCCGCTGACGCTGCCGATCAGCCACATCTGGGCGTCCTGCGCCTGCTGGAGCGAGGCACGGCTGAGCAGGAACGAGTTCGCGGCCATGAGCACCGCGTTGACGCCGATGCCGACGAGGACGAGCCGGTCGCCGCGCATCCCGCGCCGGAAGGCGAGGCTGTAGACGGCGACGGCGGTGACGAGGCCGCCGAGCACCGCGCCGGTCGGCGCGCCCAGCGCGAGCGAGGGGAACACCAGCAGGGCGAGCAGCGCGCCGGTGGCCGCGCCGGTGGTGAACCCGATGATCTCGGGGCTGCCGAGCGGGTTGCGCGACACGCTCTGGAAGATCGCGCCCGCGGTGCCGAGCGCCGCGCCGACGCCGATCGCGACAAGCAGGCGGGGCAGCCGGAACCGTCCGACGATGAGTTCGAGGCCGGGCGGTCCCTCGCCGAGCACGGTGCGGACGACGTCGGCCGGGGTGGCCGGGTAGTCGCCCGTCATCAGCGCGGCGACCGAGGCGGCCAGCAGCAGCGCGAGCAGGAGCAGGCCCGTCGCGACCGCGCGGGGGGACAGGCGGCCCGACAGCCGCCCGGAGGCGACCCGGACGGTCAATCCGGGCATCCGGCCGGACGGGCGCGCGGTCTTCGCCGTCGTGCCGGTCACAGCTGCGCGATCCTGCGACGGCGGCACAGCGCGATGAACACGGGCGCGCCGAGGAACGCCATGACCACCCCGACCTCAACTTCCGTGGGGGCCGCCACGATCCTTCCGAGGACGTCGGCGGCGACGATGAGCAGCGCGGCGAGCACCGCGGAGTAGGGCAGCACCCAGCGGTTGTCGGGGCCGGTGACCAGGCGCGCCATGTGCGGGACGGCGAGGCCGACGAATCCGATCGGCCCGGCGATCGCGGTCGCGCCGCCGCACAGCAGCGTCACCGCGAGCGCCCCGGCCACGCGGACCTGCCCCGCCGGGACGCCGAGCGCCTTGCCGGTCTCCTCGCCGAGCGCGAGCGCGTTGAGGCCGCGGCCGAGGCCGAACGCGATGAGCGCGCCGCTCGCGATGAACGGGCCGACCTCCCACAGCAGGGACAGTTCACGGCCCGCGAGCGACCCGACGACCCAGAAGCGGTACTTGTCGAACGCCTGGCCGTCGAGGAGCAGCAGCGCCGCGACGCACGCGGTGAGGGCGGCGGAGACGGCCGCTCCGGCGAGGACCATGCGCTCGGGGTTGACCGCGCGGCCGCTCGCGCCGAGCAGGTACACCACGACCGACGCGACGGCCGAGCCGGCGAGCGCGAACCACACGTACACCCACGCCTGGGTGATGCCGAGCAGGGAGATCGCGACGACCACCGCCATCGCCGCGCCGATCTCGACGCCGAGCAGGCCGGGGTCGGCGAGCGGGTTGCGGGTGAGCGCCTGCATCAGCGCTCCCGCGAGGCCCAGGCCGGCGCCGACGAGCACGGCAAGGAGCGTGCGCGGCAGCCGCAGATGCCGGACGATGTGGGCGGCCTCGCTCCCGTCGTCGGCGCGCAGCGCGTCCCACACGGTGTGCAGCGGCAGGTCGCGCGCGCCGACCGCGAGGCTCAGCGCGCACAGCGCGACGAGGAGCACGACCGCGCCGAGCAGGCCCGCGGCGAGGGCCGACGCGCGCGCGGCCCGATGGACTGACGGGTCGGCTGGGGGCGCGGCGAAGACCGCCGCACTGGTCCGTCCTGTCACACCCGACCCGCTTTCTCCTACATCCCTGTAGTTGACTAAGGTAAGGCTAACAATAGTTTAAGGATTCCTTCGGGAGGCTGAGCGTGACCCGATGGTGTCCCGCATGAGCGCGGCGAGCGTGCGCGCGTCCAAGGCGTCGGTGCTCGGCGCGTCGATCTCCGCGCAGCGCTGGCGCGTGCTCGGCGCGGCCGCGCTGTTCGCCGGACACCAGGCGGGTGAGGCGCTCGTACCCGTGCTCATCGGCGTCGTCATCGACCGGGCGACCGGGCCCCGCGACGTCGGCGCGCTGCTGCTGTGGCTGGGCGTGCTCGCGGTGGACTTCGCGGTGCTGTCGTTCTCGTGGCGGTTCGGCATGCGCGTCGGCACCCAGGCCGCCGTGCGCGCCGACCGCGACCTGAAGCTCGCCGTCGCCGCGCGCTCCCTGCACCCGCGCGGCAGCCGCCGCGCCGACCTGCCGGGCGCGCTCGTCAGCATCGCCACCGCCGACGTGCGCCGCACCGCGATGATCAACTTCCGGCTGCCGCACCTTGTCGCGGCGATCGCGGGCATGCTCGTCGCCGGGATCTGGCTGCTCGTGGTGTCGGTGCCGCTCGGCCTGCTCATCCTGCTCGGCACTCCCCCGCTGCTCTTCCTGGTGAACCGGCTGAGCGCGCCGCTCGAGCGGCGCACGGTCGAGCAGCAGGAGCGCGCGGCGCGTGCCGCCGCCGTCGCGGTCGACCTCGTGCGCGGCGTCCGGGTGCTCAAGGGGCTCGGCGCTGAGCGCGCGGGCCTCGCCAGATACCGGGCGGTCAGCCGCGACTCGCTCGACGCGACGCTCGCCACGACCCGCGTCCAGGCCGTCTACTCCGGCGCGGTCGTCACGCTGAACGGGCTGTTCCTCGCGCTGATCGCGCTCGTCGGCGGCCGGATGGCCGCCTCGGGCACCATCTCGGTCGGTGAGCTGGTGTCGGCGGTCGGGCTCGCCCAGTTCCTCGTCGGGCCGCTCGGCGTGTTCGGCGACATCACCGCCGCGCTGGCGGCCGGACGCGCGTCGGCGGGCCGGATCGGCGGCGTGCTGCACGCCGAGCCCGCCACCCCGGGCGGCGAGGGCGCGCCGGTCTCGCCCGTCGCCGGTGAGGTCGCCGTGCGCGGGCTCACCGGAGGCGGCCTCGCGGGCGCGGACTTCACCGTCGCGCCCGGCGAGACCGTCGCGGTCTGCTGCGCCGACCCGGCCGCCGCGAGCGCGCTCGTGCGCTACCTCGGCCGCCAGGCCGACCCCGACGCGGGCGACGTCACGCTCGACGGCCGTCCCCTCGCCGACCTCGCGCCCGACGCGCTGCGCACCGCGATCCTGGCCGTCCCGCAGGGCGCCGCGCTGTTCGAGGGCACCGTCGCCGCCAACATCGACGCCGGACGCGGCGGCGACATCACCGCCGCCGTCCGGGCCGCGCGCGCCGACGAGGTCGCCTCGGCCCTGCCCGACGGCCTCGCCACCGCGGTCGCCGAACGCGGCAACTCCCTGTCGGGCGGGCAGCGCCAGCGCGTCGCGCTCGCCCGCGCGCTGCACGCCGACCCGCCCGTGCTTGTGCTGCACGACCCGACCAACGCGGTCGACACCGTCACCGAGGCGGGCATCGGCGACGGCCTGCGGGCGCTGCGCGCGCGCCGCACCACGATCATCGTCACCTCGAGCCCTGCGCTGCTGGCCGCCGCCGACCGCGTCCTGCTCGTCAAGGACGGGACGGTCGCGGCGGCCGGGCCGCACGGCGACCTCCTCGACACCCGCCCCGACTACCGCGAACTGGTCCTCACATGAGCACGACCGCCCCCGAACCCGCGCTGCTGCCGATCGCCGACCCGGCGCGCACCCGCGCGGTCATCCTCGGGCTGCTGCGCCCGCACCGGGGCAGGGTCGCGCTCGCGACGGCGTGCCTGGTCGGCGCGGCGGCGCTCAGCCTCGTCGCCGCGCCGCTGCTCGGCTGGATCATCGACCTCGCCGTCACCGGCTCGGCGGGCGCGATGACCACGCCCGTCGCGCTGCTGGCCGCCGCCGCGCTCGGCCAGGGCGCGCTGGCGTTCGCCGGGCTGTGGGCCGTCGCGCGCCTCGGCGAGCAGGTGCTCGCCGCGATCCGCGAGGACTTCGTCGCGCGCGCCCTCGGGCTGCCGCTCGAGCGGATCGAGCGCGGCGGGTCGGGCGACCTCACCTCGCGCATCACCGAGGACATCGCGATGGTCGGCGAGGCGGTTCGCGAGGCCGTCCCTGAGTTCGCCCAGGCCGCGCTGATCCTCGCGCTGACCCTCGTCGGGCTCACCGCGCTCGACTGGCGGTTCGGGCTCGCCGCCCTCATCGCCGTGCCTATCCAGGCGTACACCGCGCGCTGGTACGTGCGGCGTGCCTCGCCCATCTACGCCGAGCAGAGGGCGGCGGCGGGCGGGGAGCAACAGCAGCTCCTCGACACGCTCAGCGGCGCCGGCGCGGTGCGCGCGTTCGGCCTCGCCGACGCGCACGTCGGGCTCGTCGGGCGACGGGTCGACAGGTCGATCACCGCGGTCGTGACCGTCACCCTGCTCCAGACCCGCTTCTTCGGCCGCCTCAACGCCGCCGAGCTGCTCGGCCTTTCGGCGGTGCTGATCACCGGTTTTGTCCTTGTCGACGCGAACGCGATCTCGATCGGCGCGGCAAGCGCGGCGGCGCTGTACTTCGCCGGCGCGTTCAACCCGATCAACGCCGTGCTGTTCCTGCTCGACGTGCTCCAGTCGGCGACCGCGAGCCTCGCGCGGCTCGTCGGCGTCACCGACCTGCCCGAGGACGGCCTTCCCGACACGGTCGCGACGCCCGCCGAGGGCACGATCGAGGTGTCCGGGCTGCGCTACGCCTACGTCGAGGGCCACGACGTGCTGAAGGACGTGTCCTTCACCGTCCCTGCGGGCGGCTCGGTGGCGCTGGTCGGCGCGAGCGGCGGCGGCAAGACCACCCTCGCCAAGCTGATCGCCGGGGTGCACCCGCCCGACGCCGGGACCGTCCGGCTCGGCGGCGTCCCGACCGGGGAACTCGACGCGGCGCGGCTGCGCGCGACGGTCGCGCTGGTCACCCAGGAGGTCCACGTGTTCGCCGGGACCCTCGCCGAGGACCTGCGCCTCGCCGCGCCCGACGCGGCCGAGCGCGACCTGTGGGACGCGCTCGAGGTCGCGGGCCTCGCCGCGTGGGCCAAGGCGCTGCCCGACGGCCTCGACACCGAGGTCGGCGAGGGCGCGCACCCCGTCGACGCCGCGCACGCACAGCACCTCGCGCTCGCCAGGCTCGTCCTGGCGGACCCGGCGATCGCGGTGCTGGACGAGGCGACCGCCGAGGCGGGGAGCAGCGGCTCACGCGAGCTCGAAGCCGCCGCCGCCCGGGTCCTGGAAGGACGGACGTCGGTCACCGTCGCGCACCGGCTCAGCCAGGCCCGCGACGCCGACCTCATCCTCGTCCTCGACTCCGGCGCGATCGTGGAACGCGGCGCGCACGACGAACTCGTCGCGCTCGGCGGCCGCTACGCGGGCCTGTGGCAAGCCTGGTCGGCCCACCGCCCCGCCTGACCCGAGCGGACCCCGCGTCCGACCCGGCACGCGAACACCGGCCCGGCACCGCCCCGACGGCCCTGACGGGCCCGGGAGACGGCACCGGGGTACTCGTGTCGCGGGGGTCGGACGCGCGGGTCCGGCTCAGCCCTCCCCTGAGGGTTCCGCCATGGCGACGGCGATCTCGCGCGGGCCGGTGAAGGGCTCGCGGCCGTGCGCCACGGACATGTTGTCGACGACCAGCAGGTCGTCACGCCGGTAGTCGAAGCGGGTCGAGGCGGCCCGGTAGCAGTGCCGCAGGTGGGCGACGACGTCGTCGGGGATCGTGCCGCCGTCGCCGTAGAAGGTGTTGTGGGGGAAGCCGTCGGGGCCGTAGGCGTCGTGCAGGGCCTCGCGGACGTCGGCGTCGAGGCTGCTCTCGTGGAAGATCACGATGTGGTTGAACCAGACGGGCAGGCCGGTCACCGGGTGGCGGTGGACCGCGTCGCGGACGGCGGTGGTGCGCAGGCCGTCGTCGCCGGTCCACTCGGCGGTGATGCCGCCGCGCGCGCACTGCGCCTCGACCTCCGCGCGGGTCTCCGCGCCGAAGACCGTGCGCCAGCGCAGGCCGACGTCGTCGCCGTAGGTCCGCACGACGCGCCAGCGGCGGCGCTCGAACTCCGCGCGCACGTCGGGGTCGATCAGCTCGTAGACGCGGCGGACGTCCGACAGCGGGGTCGCGCCCTGGGTGTGCGGCGGCTCCACACAGTGGAAGAACAGCGTCAGCGGCCAGACCGCCTGGTAGGACATCTCGTTGTGGAGCGGGATCTCCGCCTGCCGAGGGTACGACGTCGAGGTGTAGACGTTGCCCTTGATGACGCTGCGCGGCGACGACTGCTCGGTGTAGGTGAGCGGTTCGCCCGCGAGCGCGCGGACCGCGTCGGCGAGCCCGTCGGGGCCGCCGACGTCGAAGCCGCGCAGCAGCAGCGCCCCGTGCTCGACAAGACCGGCCCGCAGCCTCGCGCGGTGCTCGCGCAACGGCGCGGCGACGGGTCCGGTCCCCTCCACGACGAGGGGAAGTGTTGTGGTGAACGTCATGGGTCCTCCGGGCCGCCCGCCCCGCGCGCGGGACGGGCGGCGGTGTTCGGGTGCGGTCAGACCTTGCCCGCGGCGGCCACGAGCTGCGGCACGATCTTGTCGAGCGCGTACGGGATGCTCAGCGTCGACGGGAACGCCATCGACAGCGCGGTCCCGACGTCGAGCGGGACGTAAGCGCCGCGCTTGACGGCGTCCAGGCCCTGGAAGAGCCGGTCGCCCTCGACCTTCTTGCGCTCGTCCTCGTTGCGGAACGAGAACAGCACGATGTCGGCGTCGAGCACGTCGGTGCGCTCCGGCGAGACGACCGCGCGCCCGGCCGGGCCGGCCTGCGGCAGCTTCGTCACCTTGTCCGACAGGGTCAGGCCCAGCTCCGACAGGAACTTCGCGGACGCGTCCTCGGCCAGGGTGACGGTGGCGAGGGAGCCTTCGGCGTTGAGCAGGCTGAAGGTGAACGTCTTGCCCGCGAACAGCGCCTTGTTGTCCTCCTTCACCTTGGTGATGCGGTCCGAGACGTCCTTGACGAGCTGGGCCGCCTCGTCGCCCTTGCCGAGCGCCTGGCCGATGCGGGTCGCCCGGGTCTGCCAGGAGTCCTCGGCGACGTCCTTCTCGTACGACAGGGTCGGGGCGATCGCCGACAGGTCGGCGAAGTCGTCGGCGAGGCCGTAGCTGTCCGTCGCGAGGATGAGGTCGGGCGTGAGGGCCGCGATCTTCTCGAACGGGAGGCTGTCCTCGTAGGCGAGCTGCTCGGGGGCCTTGCCGCCGAGCTTCGCCTCGACCCACGGCGGCAGGCCCGACGGGAAGTTGATCGCGGGGGTGACCGCGACCGGCACGACGCCGAGCGAGACGGCCTCGTCGGTGTCGCGCAGGAACCCGACGCTGACGACCCGGCTCGGCGCGGACTGCAGGACGGTCTTGCCCTCCTTGCCGTTGATCGTCACCGGGAAGCCCGCGGCCGCCCCGCCCGACGGCGTGGTCTCGGGGGTGTCCTCCCCACCGCCGCAGGCCGCGGTGAGCGCCGCGGCCGACAGCGTGAGGAGGAAGGATCTGCGGGTGAGGGGGGAGCCGCCGAAGCGGCCTGTCACGTCGCTCACTGGGTGGTGCCTTTCATCTCAGGGGAGAGGGTGTCGCCGGACCGCAGCGCGGCGGCGACCAGGGGGCCGACGGCGTCGAGCGCAGCCGGGGTCATGAGGTCCGCGTGGGGGACGTCCACGCGGGCGATCTGTGGGGGTTCGGCAAGGTAGGGCGTCCAGAGGGACGGGTCCACGGGGTGGGCGGGGTCGTCGGGGCTCGCCTGGATGAGCACGGCACGGCCGGGGAAGACGCCCTCGACGTCGGCGGTGTCGAGGTTCGCGGTGGCGTGGAGGCTCGCGGCGACCGCGCGCACCCTGGCGTCAGGCAGGCCCGCGAGGAGGCCGCCTAGGCGTGCGCGGAGGGCGGCGAGGAACTCCTCGGGGGTGGTGCCGTCGGGCTCGCCTACGCCCGGGTAGCCGTCGAGGAGGATGAGGACGGGCACGTCGCGTCCGGCGCGGCCAAGCGCGCGCGCTACGGCGTGGGCGAGGGGTGCGCCGAGGGACCAGCCGAGCAGATGGACGGGACCCTCAGGCACCTCGTCGGCTATCGCCGCGGCGTAGCGCGCGGCGACCCCCTGGAGGGTCTGCGGACCTGCTGCCTCGGTGGCCTGGAGGGCGTAGAGCGGACGGTCCGGGCCGAGGTGCGGGAGCAGGCCCGCGTACGGCCAGCCGAGGCCGAGCGCCGGATGCACGCAGAACAGCGGGACGCCTTCGCCACGCCGTAGCGGGAGCACCGTGGCGAGGGCCGAGGCGGGGTCGGCGGGGACCCTGCCTTCGACGACGTCGGCGAGCGCGGCGGGGGTCGGGGCGTGGAACACCGCGCGGACCGGCAGGTCGGCGTTGAGGTCGCGGCGGACCCTGGCGGCGAGGCGGGCGGCGAGGAGCGAGTGGCCGCCGAGCGCGAAGAAGGCGTCGTCCGGGCCGACCGAGGGCAGGCCGAGGAGGTCGGCGAACATCGCGCACAGGGCCTTCTCGGTCGGGGTCGCGGGTTCGCGCGGCGCGGCGGCGGCGAACGCGGGCGCGGGCAGGGCCGCGCGGTCGAGCTTGCCGTTCGGGGTGACCGGGAGCGCGTCGAGGACGACGAGCGCGGCCGGGATCAGGTGGTCGGGCAGCCTCGTGCGCAGGGCGGCGAGGAGCGCGTCGGGGTCGGGCCGCGCCCCCGGGGCCGGGGTGAGGTAGCCGACGAGGCGGGTGACGCCGCCGTCAGCGCGCGCTACGACCGCGGCGTTACCGACGCCGGGCAGCGCGGCCAGGGCGGCCCGCGCCTCGCCGGGCTCGACCCGGTGGCCGCGGATCTTCACCTGGTCGTCGGCGCGGCCCAGGTACTCGAGGGTCCCGGCCGGGGTGCGGCGGACGACGTCGCCCGTCCGGTACATGCGCGTTCCCGAGCCCCGGGGGTCGGGGACAAAACGGGCGGCGGTCTCGCCCGGGCGGTCGAGGTAGCCGCGGGCCAGGCCCGCGCCCGCGAGGTACAGCTCGCCGGGGACGCCCTCGGGGACTTCGCGGAGGAAGCCGTCGAGGACGCGGACGGCGACGCCCGCGAGGGGCCGTCCGATGTGCGGGGCGGCGTCGGCGCGGATCGGCGTCCATGTCGCGTCGACGGTCGCCTCGGTCGGCCCGTAGAGGTTCACCGCGCGGCCGTCCAGCGCGCTGAGCCGCGCCCACAGGTCCGGGGGCACGGGCTCCGCGCCGACGGCGAGGGCGGCGAGCCCGCCCGGCACCCGGGCGCTCGGGGACCCGTGTGCCGGGCTGTGCTCCCGCAGGTCGGCGGGTTCCGGGTCGGCGAGGATGCCTTCGGCGAGCAGCAGGTCGGCGAAGGAGGGGGTGGTCTCCAGGAAGTCGATCGCGTGGGCGGCGGTCTCGGCGACGACGCGGGCGGGATCGCCCATGAGCGCGTCGGGCAGGATGCTGACCTCGGCGCCGGCGAGCAGCCAGGCGAGGGGGTCGAGGGACGCGTCGAACGCGAACGACGTCAGGTGCAGCACCCGCGGGCTGCGGCCCAGGTACGCGGCGAGGGGTTCCACGAGGGCGGTCCGGTGCGCCTCGGCGAGGTTCGCCAGCGCGCGGTGCGTCGCGACGACGCCCTTGGGCCGCCCGGTCGAACCCGACGTGAACATGACATAAGCGGCCGAGTCTGGACCGACGGGCCCGCGCGCGGCTTCCCGCCCCGTCCAGGAGTCCGGCTCGTCCATCCGCGCCTCGGGCAGCGCGCCGAACGCCTCGCCGAGCGGCCCCGCCGCCAGCCTCCCGGTGGTCAGCACGAGCACGGGCCGCGCCTGCGCGAGAACATCGGCGACCCGCCCCACCGGATGCGCCGGATCGATCGGCACCGCGACGGCCCCTGCCTTCCACACCGCGAGCAGCGCCACAACCGCATCAGGCGTACGCGGCAACACCACAGCCACCCGCCCCTCAGCCCCCGCCCCACACGCCACAAGATGCCGCGCAAGCCTCTCCGCCCGCTCATCCGCTTCCGCGAGCGTCAGCGCCCCCGGCCCTTCCCCGGACAACGCCCGCGCCTCCGGCGCACCCGCGACCCTCCCCCGCCACAACTCCACAACCCCCTGCCAACCCCCCTGCCCGAACCCACCGCCCGACGACAGCACGCCCGCGCCCAGCGCGGACCCGGCCACCGCGCCCGACGCGGACGACGGCGCGGACGCGGCCACCGGGCCCCGTGTGAGCCCTTCCAAGGGCGTGTTCACGTCCTGCACGAACGCGGCCAGCGGGCCCGACGCGGGCGACGGCGCGGACGCGTTCTGCACGGACGCGGCCACCGGGTCCCATGTGGGCCCTTCCAAGGGCGCGGTCACGTCCTGCACGAACGCGGCCAGCGGGCCCGACGCGGGCGACGGCGCGGACGCGTTCTGCACGGACGCGGCCACCGGGTCCCATGTGGGCCCTTCCAAGGGCGCGGTCGCGTTCCGCGCGGAGGCGGCTGCCGGGGTGGGGGCGGTCGGGATTTCGTCTCGGGCGAGGGAGGCGACTAGGGCGGTTGGGGATGTGGTCATGGTGGTGAGGACGTCCCCGAGGAGGGTGGCGGCCTCGGTGGCGCGGGAGGTGGGGAGGAGGTCGGGGCGGTGTTCGAGGGTGAGGGTGAGGGGATCGCCGGGAAGGGCCAGGAGGCTGAGGGGGTAGTGGGTGGCGTCGCGGGTGTCGACGGCGGTGACGGTGACGCCCGCGGTGGCGCGGACGTGGGCGATCTCGGCCTCGTCCACGGGGTAGGACTCGACGACGAGGAGGGTGTCGAAGAGGCGGTCGAGGCCGGTCAGGGACTGGATCTCGGCGAGGCCCAGGTACTCGTGGTCGGCCGTCGCGGCGTGTTCGCGGCGCACCCTGTCGAGGAGTTCGCCGACGGTCTCCCACGGGTCGAGCGTGATCCGCACCGGGACCGTGTTGACGAACAGGCCGAGCATCGTGTCCGCGCCCGGCAGGTCGGCGGGACGGCCGGACACCGTCGTGCCGAACACCGTGTCCGCCCGGCCGGTCAGCCGGGCCAGCACGACCGCCCACGCCGCCCGGATGACCGTCGCGACGGTGACGCCGTGCTCCCGCGCGAGCTCCGCGACGCCGTGCGCGGTCCGCGCGTCGAGCGGGACGGGCACCGCCTCGGCGGGCCGCCCGGACGAAAGGTCGGCGGCCTCGGGCACGAGCATGACGGGTTCGGCGAGCCCGTCTAGCGCCGCGCGCCACGCCGCGCGTGAGGCGTCGCGGTCCCGCGCCTTCAGCCAGGCGAGGTGGTCGCGGTGCGGGCGCGGGCGCGGCGGGTTCTCCCCCGCGTACAGCAGGAACATGTCGCGCAGCAGCAGCGGGCCCGACCAGCCGTCGAGCAGGATGTGGTGGCTGGTGACCGCGAGCCGGTGCGCGGCGGGCCCGGTGCGGGCGAGCAGGAACCGGATCAGCGGCGGCTCGTCCATCGTGAACGGGCGGGCCCGCTCGACCGCGATCCGCGCGGCGGCCTCGGCGGGGTCGTCGCACTCCCGCCACGGCACCGCGACCCGCCGCAGCACCACCTGGACCGCGCCCGCGGGGCCGGTGACGAACGCGGCGCGCAGTCCCGCGTGCCGCTCGATCAGCGCCTCGGCTGCACGGCGCAACCGTGCCCTGTCCAGCGGTCCGGCCAGGTCCACGACGGTCTGCACGGTGTACGGGTCGGCCGCGCCGCCCGCCTCGGCGGCGGTGAGCGCGTGGAACAGCAGGCCCTCCTGGAGGGGGGCGAGCGGAAGGACCTCCTCGACGTTCGACCTGCTCACGGGGTGCGCCACCTTTCGTCGAAGGAGTCAAGAAGGTCCTGGTCGAGGGAGACCAGCGCCATGTCCGACGGGGTGTGCCCGCCGACGGGCCCGTCGCCGGAGACGTGCGCGGCGAGCCCGTCGAGCGCGACGGTCCACGCCTCGGCGAGCGCCTCGACCTCCCAGCGCGCGAACAGCCCGGAGGGGTAGGTCCATGAGGCGCGCAGGACCGGCCCGTCGTCGGTGTCCTCGGCGAGGATCGTTACCTCCAGCGGCGCGGCGGCCGGGGCCGTCGGGTCGTCGGTTCCGGTGAGGGCCGCGAACTCCGCCGACTGGGTCCAGGGGCCGCTTGCCGCGCTTCCGCCGAACCTGCCCAGGTAGTTGACGAGGATCGGCGGTTCGGGGGCGGCCGCGAGGTCGGGCGCGGTCTCGGGGTTGAGGTGGCGCAGCAACCCGTAGCCGAGGCCGCGGTCCGGCACCGACCGCAGGGTCTCCTTCACCGCCTTGACGGCGCGGCCCGCGTCCGGCCCGCCCGCGAGCGCGTCGTGCACGTCGACGGAGGCTAGATCGAGCGCGACCGGGTACTTGGCGGTGAACCAGCCGACGGTCCTCGACACGTCAGCGCCCGGGACCGCGTTCTCCTCGCGGCCGTGCCCTTCGAGCGCGACCCGCACCGCCGGACGTCCGGTGCGCGCGGCGACGGCAAGGGCAAGGGCGGTGAGCATGACGTCGTCCGGGCCCGCGTAGAACGCCTCGGGCACGTCGGTGAGGACCGCGCGGGCCGTCGCGCCGGGGACCGCGACGCGTACGGTGTCGAGCGTCGCGCCGACGTCGATCGCGGGATCGAGCGGCCGCGCGCCGAGCTGTGCGCTGTCGGCCTCCGTCATCGCCTTCCACAGCGGCAGCTCCGCGACCCGCGCGGGCCGCGCGGCCGCCTCCACGAGGCCGAGCGCCCAGTGCCGGAACGGGGTCCCGGCCGGGCCGAGGTCGGGTCCTGTCCCGTAGGCGGCGGCGAGGTCGGGCACGAGCACGCCCCACGAGACGCCGTCGACCGCGAGGTGGTGGACGGCGAGCGCGAGGCGTCCGCCGTGGGCTCCCCCGTCGAACCAGACGGCCTGGAGCAGCACGCCGCGGGCCGGGTCGAGCCGTCCCACGGCGTCGGCGGTCTCCCGCTCGACGAGGGCGATCGCCTCGGGGGTCCCCCACGCGCCCGCCTCCACCCGCCGGAGCAGCGAGGCGGCTTCGGGGGCTTCTACGGGGATCTCCATGGCCCAGCCGTCGCCGTCGGGCGTGACCACCGCGCGCAGCGCGTCGTGCCGCTTCAGCAGGACGGCGAGGGCCGCGACGAGGCGGGCTGGGTCGAGGTCGTCCGGGGTCTCCAGGACGGCGGTCTGCGCGAAGCGGGCGCGCAGGCCGTCGCGGGCCATGACCTCGCGCATGAGCGGGGTGAGCGGGACCCGGCCCGTCGCGGGCAGCGTCTTCGTGGCGCGGGTCGCGCGGCGCGGGCGGGCGGCGAGCGCGGCGGCCAGGTCGCCGAGGGTGCGGTGCTCGAACACGTCGCGCGGTGAGGCGGTCAGGCCCGCCGCGCGCAGCAGGGCGACGAGGCGGATCGAGACGATGCTGTCGCCGCCGAGCGCGAAGAACGCGTCGTCGGGCCCCGCCTTGTCGAGGCCGAGCAGGTCGGCGACGACGCCGCAGACCAGCTGCTCGGTCTCGGTGCCCGCCGCGCGCGACGTCGTCTCGGTCTCCGGCTCGGGCAGCGCGCGCCGGTCGACCTTGCCCGACGGCATCAGCGGGAACGCGGGCAGCGGCACGAGCACCGAGGGCACCATGTGCTCGGGCAGCCGTCCGCCCGCCCACGACCGCAACTCGGCCGGGTCGAACTCCGCGCCGGACCGCGCGACGACGTAGCCGACGAGCCTGTCGGCCCCCGCCGCGTTGCGGAGCACGACCACGACGGCCTGGCGGACCGCCGGGTGCTCGCCGAGCGCGGCCTCGATCTCCTGCAGCTCGACCCGCATCCCCCGGATCTTCACCTGATGGTCGGCCCTGCCGAGGAATTCGAGGGTGCCGTCCGGGGCCCAGCGGGCCAGGTCGCCGGTCCGGTACAGGCGCTCGCCGGGCGTCCAGGGGTCGGCGACGAACTTCGCGGCAGTTTGTCCCGGATCGCCCACATAGCCGCGGCCGAGCGGCAGGCCCCCGGTGTACAGCTCACCCTGGACGCCGACCGGCACCGGGTTGAGCGCCGCGTCGAGCACGTGGATGCGGGTGTTGGGGTTGGGCCGGCCGATGCTGATGCCGTGGCGTTCCTCGCCGTCCCGATAGAACTGGTGGCTGACGCCGATCGTCGCCTCGGCGGGGCCGTACCCGTGGTACATGACGGCGTCGAGGGTCGCGCGGAACCTGGCGAACAGGTCGGGGGTCAGGGCCTCGCCGCCGCACCAGACGTGCTTGAGCGTGGGGACCGCCGCGCCGATCCCGTCGAGCTGGAGGAGCATGTCGAGCATCGACGCGACGAGGTAGGTGAAGCTCACCCGGTGCCTGACGATCAGGTCGAGCAGGTACTCCACGTCGCGTTCCCCGCCCGGCTCGGCGACGACGACCGTCGCGCCGGTCACCAGCGGCAGGAAGATCTCGTTCACCGAGATGTCGAAGCCGAGCGGGGCCTTGAACAGGGCGGCGTCGCCGGGCCCGAACCCGAGCATGCGCTCCTGCCAGAGCAGGCGCGCCGCGATCGCGCGGTGGCAGATCATCGCGCCCTTCGGGGTCCCGGTGGAGCCCGAGGTGTAGATGACGTAGGCGAGGCCGTCGCCGTGCAGGGGCGCGGGGACGACGGGGGCGGCGGCCTTGCCGATCTCGTCGGTGCGGAGCACGGGGACGCCTTCCGGCAGGCCCTCGCCGGTGGCGCTGACGACCGCGCGCAGCCGCGCGGTGGCGTGGACGTCGGCGTAGCGGCGGTCGGGCCACGCCGGTTCCAGCGGGACGAACGCCGCGCCGGTCCGCTGGACGCCGAGCAGCACCGCGACGAGCTCGGCTGACCTGTCGAGGTGGACGCCCACGATGTCCTCCGCGCCGACGCCGCGCGCGAGGAGGGCCGCGGCGACGTCGTCGGCCCGGCTGTCGAGTTCGGCGTAGGTGAGGACGCGGTCGCCGTCCACCACGGCCGGGGCGTCGGGGGTCGCGGCGGCCCGCGCGGCGAACAGGCCGGGGACCGTGGCGTCCGGGACGGGCGCTGCCGTGGCGTTCCAGTCGGCGACGAGACGGCGGCGTTCGGCCGGGTCGAGCACGTCGATCCGGGAGACGCGGACGTCGGGGTCGGCGGCGAACGCGTCAAGGACGCGGCCGAGCCGCGCGGCGAGGGTGGTGACCGTCGCGTGGTCGAACATGCCGCCGTCGTACTCGATGGTGCCGTCGTAGGAGCCGTCGGGCAGCGGGCCGAAGTTGACGGCGAGGTCGAACTTCGCGCCAGCGGCGGCTGCGCCGGACAGCACCGTCACCTCGACGTCGGGCAGGCCGGGTGCGGCGGGCGCGGCGGTCCTGAAGTCGACCATCGTCTGGAACAGCGGGTGGCGGCCCGCCGCGCGCGGCGGGTTGACCGCCTCCACGACCCGGTCGAACGGGGCGGCGGCGTGCGCGTAGGCGGCGAGCGCGGTCTCCCGGACGCGGGCGAGCAGGCCGCGCGCGGTCGGGTCGCCGGAGACGTCAGTGCGCAGGACCACGGTGTTGACGAAGAAGCCGACGAGGTCGTGCAGCGCGGCGTCGTCACGGCCCGCGTTGAGCGCTCCAAGGGGGATGTCCGTGCCCGCGCCGAGCCGGTGCAGCAGGGCGCTCACGGCGGCCTGGACGACCATGAACTCGCTCGCCCCCGACTCCCGCGCGAGCGCGCGCAGTCCCGCGACGGTCTCGGCGGGCACTGGGAAGGCGACGAGCCCGCCCGGGCCGCCGCGCCTCGTCCGGTCGGCGGGCAGCGCGAGTTCTTCCGGCATCCCGGCGAGGGCCGACCTCCAGTGCGCGAGGTGCGCGGTGAGGGCGCTGTCCGGGTCGTCGACCGAGCCGAGGGCCGCGTCCTGCCAGAGGGTGTAGTCGGCGTACTGGACGGGCAGCGGGTCCCAGCCGGGGGCCGCGCCGGACAGCCGCGCGCGGTAGGCGGCGGACAGGTCGGCGAGCAGGGGGCCGGTGGACCAGTCGTCGCCCGCGATGTGGTGGACGACGAGGACCAGGACATGGTCTTCGGGGGCTACGCGCAGGAGTTCGGCGCGCAGCGGCGGGGTGTGTTCGAGGTCGAAGGGCCGGGCGGCGATCTCCGACGCGCGGGGCTCGATCTCCTCCTCGGGGATGTCGGTGACCGGCGCGGCTACCGGTCCTGGCGGGAGGATGTGCTGGTAGGGGGTGCCGTCGTCGTCCGGGAAGACGGTGCGCAGGGTCTCGTGGCGGGCCGCCATGTCGGCCAGGGCCTCGGTGAGGGCGGCGACGTCGAGCGGGCCGCGCAGCCGTGCCGCGAACGGCACGTTATAGGTGCCGGACGGGCCTTCCAGCCGGTGCAGGAACCACAGCCGGGCCTGGGCCGGGGACAGCGGGAGCCGTGCGGGCCTGGGGCGTGGTTCGAGCGGGACGGTCACGGGCTGGGGGGTCGCGGCGTCGAGCGCGGCGGCGAGGCCGGAGACCGTGGGGTCGTCGAAGACCGTGCGCAGCGGGAGGGTGCGGCCGGTCTCGGCGCGCAGCCTCGCCAGCAGCCTTGCCGCGAGCAGGGAGTGGCCGCCGAGGTCGAAGAAGGAGTCGTCGGCGCCGGGGGCGGTGACGTCGAGGACCTCGGTGAACAGGCTGGCGACGAGTTCTTCTGACGGGGTGCGCGGGGCGGTGCCGCCGCCGGTGAAGGACGGGGCGGGCAGGGCGTTACGGTCGAGCTTGCCGTGCGGGGTGTGCGGGAGGGCGTCGAGGACGACGACCGCCGACGGGACGAGGTGCGCGGGCAGGATCGGCCGGAGGGCCGCGCGGAGCGTCGCCGGGTCGGGGGTCGTCCCGGGTGCGGGCACGACATAGCCGACGAGGCGCACGGAATCGCCGTCCTTACCGGCGAGGACGACGGACTGGGCGACCTCCGGCAATGCGGTCAGGGCTGCCTCGACCTCGGCGGGTTCCACGCGGAAGCCGCGGATCTTCACCTGATCGTCGGAGCGGCCCAGGAACTCGAGGGTTCCTTGCGGCGTCCAGCGCGCTAGGTCGCCTGTGCGGTAGAGGCGGCCTCCGGTGCCGAAGGGGTCGGCGACGAAGCGGGCGGCGGTCTCGCCCGGACGGTCGAGGTAGCCGCGCGCCAGGCCCGCGCCCGCGACGTACAGCTCGCCGGGGACGCCGACGGGGACCGGGTGCAGCCTCGCGTCGAGCACGTAGGAGGCAAGTCCGGCTACGGGACGTCCGATGTGCGGTGCTTCGCCGGTGATGTGGGCCCAGGTGGCGTCGACCGTCGTCTCGGTCGGGCCGTAGAAGTTCACCGCTGTCACATCCGCCTCGGCGAGGGCGCGCCACAGCGCAGTACCGACCGCTTCGGAGCCCGTGACGACCACCGAGGGCCGCCACGGACCCGTCAGCAGCCCTTCGGCGATGAGCTGTTCCAGCAGTGACGGCGACGCGTCCACCACATCGATCCGATGATCGCGGACATACGCGACGATCCCGGTGACATCGCCCATGAGCGCGTCGGGCAGGACGTCCATCCGGTGCCCGGCGAGCATCCACAGCAGCGAGTCCACCGACCCGTCGAACGCAAGGGACAACATGTTCAACACCCGCAACGAACGCCCAAGCCGCACCCTCTCCGGTTCCATGAACGCGGCACGATGCGCGACAGCAAGGCTCGCAACCCCACCATGCGCCGCCACAACCCCCTTCGGCCGCCCCGTCGACCCCGACGTGAACACCACATAGGCCGCCGCCCCAGGCCCCACCACCCCCGCCCCACCAAGCCCAACACCAGACACACCATCGCCGCCCGCCGCGCTAGCGGCGCTAGCGGCGCTAGGCGCGCTATCGAGACTAGGCAGTATAGCCAGGATAGCTGCGCTAGCCGAGATAGGCGGGCTAGCCGGGATAGGCGGGCTAGCCGGGGCGTCAACGCGGACGACGGGCACGCCGTCAGCGCCCGCCGCGCTGGCCGCCCTTGCCTCGCCGTCAAGGCGGACGATGGGCGCGCCGTCGCCGACCGCCGCGCTAGCCGCACTAGCCGCACTAGCCGGGCTAGGCGGACTAGGCGGACTAGGCGGACTAGGCGGACTAGGCGGACTAGGCGGGCTAGCCGGGGCGTCAACGCGGACGACGGGCACGCCGTCGCCGACCGCCGCGCTAGCCGGGCTAGCCGGGCTAGCCGCGCTAGCTGGGCTAGGCGGACTAGGCGGGCTAGCCGGGGCGTCAACGCGGACGTCGGGCACGTCGTCGCCGAGCGCCGCGCTGGCACTCGTGGCCGGGGCGTCAAGGCGGACGACCGGTATGCCGTCGGCGACCGGTGCGTTGGTCGTTCTGGCGGCGGTGTTGAGGAGGAGGGTGGGGATGTCGTCTTGGGTGAGGGGGGTGGCGAGGGTGGGGGTGGTGATGATGGCGCGGGGGTTTGATTCGGTGAGGATCGTGGTGAGGCGGTCGGTGGGGTGGGCGGGGTCGAGGGGGACGGTCGCGGCGCCGGTCTTCCAGACGGCGAGCATGGCGATGACGGCGTCCGCCGAGCGCGGGAGGGCGACGGCGACGCGTTCCTCGGGGCCCGCGCCGAGGGAGGCGAGGTGGGCGGCGAGATGTGTTGCGCGGGCGTCGGCTTCGGCGTAGGTGACCGGGCCGTCGGCGTCGTGCAGGGCCTCGGCGTCCGGGGCCGCGCTGACGCGTTCCGCCCACAGGTCCGTCAGGGTGCCGGTCGCCGCGCGCTGGTCGGCCGCGCCGCTCCACGTGTGCAGGAGGGTGCTGCGTTCGTCGTCTGACAGGACGTCGAGGTCGCGCAGCGGGGTGTCCGGGTGCTCGGCCATCGCGGCGAGGAGGCGGGCGAGCCTCTCGAGGAGGCCCGCGACGGTCGTGCGGTCGAACAGGGACGCGGCGTACTCGGCGGAGACGCGCAGCGCGCCGGAGCCCGGGTCGGCGGTGAAGCCGAAGGCGAGGTCGAACTTCGCGGCGTCCGGGGCCGGGGGTTCCAGCGCGCTGACGGACAGGCCGGTGAGGCCGGGTTCGTCGCCGGACGGGGTCCAGTGGTCGACAAGGACCTGGAACAGCGGGTGGCGGCCCGTCGCGCGCGCGGGGTTGACCGCCTCGACCACCGACTCGAACGGGACGTCGGCGTGCGCGTAGGCGTCGAGCGCGGCCGCGCGGACCCTGCGCAGCAGCTCGCGCGGGGTCGGGTCGCCGGACAGGTCGGCGCGCAGCACCACTGTGTTGACGAAGAAGCCGACGAGGGGTTCGAGCGCGGGTTCCGTCCGGCCGGAGATGAGCGCGCCGAGCGGGACGTCGTCACCCGCGCCGAGCCGGTGCAGCAGCGCGGCGACCGCGGCGTGCGCGAGCATCGCGTCGCTCGCCCCGGTCTCGGCGAGCAGCGGACGCAGCGCCGCGCGCGTCGCCGCGGGCACCTCCGCCCGCACACGCCCCGCACCGCCCGAGACCGCCCCGCGCGGACGGTCAACGGGAAGGGCTATCTGCTCGGGCAGCCCGTCGAGGGCGTCCTTCCAGTGGGCGAGCTGGCGCTCGGCGAGCGCGGTCGGGGCGTCCGGGTCGCCGAGCAGGCGCTGTTGCCACAGGGCATAGTCGACATACTGGACGGGCAGCTCGGCGAAGTCCGGGGCCGCGCCGGACAGCCGCGCCGCGTACGCGTCCGACAGGTCGCGCAGCAGCGGCCCGGTCGACCCCTCGTCCCCCGCGATGTGGTGGACGCTGAACGCCAGCACATGCTCCTCGGCCGAGAGCCGCAACAGCAGCACCCGAAGCGGCGGCTCGGCCCCGAGGTCGAATGGCCGCGCACAGAACGCCCGAACCTCCCCGCCCACCGCGTCCTCGGTCGTGTCGGCGACCGTGAACGGCACGTCAACCTCGGGAAGCACCCGCTGAACCGGCACACCGCCCATATCGGGAAAAACCGTGCGCAGGCTCTCATGCCTCGCGACAACGTCGCCGAACGCCGCGCGCAGCGCCTCGGAATCGAGCGGCCCACTGAGCCGGGCCGCGAACGGCAGATTGTAGGTCGCGGACGGCCCCTCAAGCCGATCAAGGAACCACAACCTCCGCTGCGCCGACGACGCAGGCGGCCCCGCCGTCCACTCCCCCCGCACAAGCCCAGCCCGAACCCCCGCCCCGGCCGAACGGCCCCGAGCCTCCCCCCGCCCACGCTTCCGTCCCGCAAGCCGGTCGGCTTCGGCAGCGAGCGCCACAGGGCTCGCGACCCCGTCGGCACCAGAGTGCGCGGCATCGCCGACGTCGGCCGCGAGCGCGTCGAGGTGCGCGGCACGGTCGACACCAGCCGCGAGGGCGTCAGGGTCTGCGGCACGGTCGGAGTCGGCGGCGAGCGCGTCAAGAAGCGCGGCACGGTCGGCATCGGCCGCGAGGGGGTCGCGGTGCGCGGCACGGTCCGCGTCGGCCGCGAGCGCGGCAGGGCGCGCGACCCCTGCGGCACCGGCCGCGAGCGGGTCAGGGTGCGCGGCATCGCCGGCGTCGGCCGCGAGCGCGTCGAGGTGCGCGCCACGGTCGGCACCAGCCGCGAGGGCGTCGGGGCCTACGGCACGGTCGGAGTCGGCGGCGAGCGCGTCAAGAAGCGCGGCACGGTCGGCATCGGCCGCGAGCGGGTTGGGGTGCGCGACGAGGTCGGCGGCGACGGCAACCGAGTCGAGGTGCGCGCCACGGTCCGCGTCGGCCGCGAGCGCGGCAGGGTGCGCGGCACGGTGGGTGGTGGCGGCGGGTGGGGTGAGGGGGGTGGTGCGGTTGGTGTTGGGGGTGAGGGTGTCCAGGTGGGTGGCGAGGGTGGTGATGGTCGGGGTGTCGAAGATTGCGCGGATGGAGATGTCGTGGCCGAGGGCGGCGCGTAGTCGGGAGGTGAGGCGGGTGGCCAGGAGGGAGTGGCCGCCGAGGGTGAAGAAGTTGTCGGTGAGGCCGATGTCGGTGAGGCCGAGTACGTCGGTGAAGAGGTCGGCGACGAGTTTTTCGGTCGCGGTTCGGGGCTTTCCTCCGGTTCCGTGCTGTGCGGCGGGTGCGGGTAGGGCGCGCCGGTCGAGTTTGCCGTGCGGGGACAGCGGCAGGGCATCGAGCAGCACGACGGCCTCGGGCACGAGGTGGTCGGGCACGCGCGCTCGCAGGTTCTTCCGCAGCGACTCCGGATCGAGGGCGGCCGACGCGGGGTCGGGGACGGCGTAGGCGACGAGGCGGGCGCGGCCGGTGTCGGTGCGGACGACCACGGCGGCCTGTGCGACGCCGGGCAGCGCGGTCAGCGCCGCCTCGACCTCGGCGGGTTCCACGCGGAAACCACGGATCTTCACCTGGTCGTCGGAGCGGCCCAGGAACTCAAGGGTTCCATCCGGAGTCCAGCGCGCTAGGTCGCCTGTCCGGTAGAGGCGGCCTCCGCTGCCGAAGGGGTCCGCGACGAAGCGCGCGGCGGTCTCCCCGGGACGGTCAAGGTAGCCGCGCGCCAGACCCGGGCCCGCCACATACAGCTCGCCCGGGCAGCCCGGCGGGACCGGGGTGAGCGCCGCATCCAGCACGTAACCGGACAGACCAGCCACGGGACACCCGATATGCGGGGAAACTCCGGTGATCTTGGTCCAGGTCGCGTCGACCGTCGTCTCGGTCGGGCCGTAGAAGTTCACCGCCGTCACATCCGCCTCGGCCAGCGCGCGCCACAGCGCGGGCCCGACCGCCTCGGAGCCGGTGACGACCACCGACGGCCGCCACGGACCCGTCAGCAGCCCTTCGGCGAGCAGCACGTCAAGGAACGACGGGGCCGCGTCAACAAGGTCGATCGCCCGCTCCCTGACCAGCCGCACGACCCCTTCGGCGTCGCCCATGAGGGCGTCGGGCAGGACGTGCATCTCGTGGCCGGACAGCATCCAGGTGAGGGCGTCGACCGAGCCGTCGAAGGCGAGCGAGAGCATGTTGAGCACCCGCAGCGGACGGCCGAGCCGCGCCGTCGCCGGGTCCATGAGGGCCGCCCGGTGGGCGCGGACCAGGTTCGCCACTCCCCCGTGCGTCGCGACGACGCCCTTCGGCGTCCCCGTCGAGCCCGACGTGAAGACGACGTAGGCGGCGGCGTCCGGGCTCGCGGGCCCCGCCGGACGTGACTCGCCGGTCCACGAGGCCGGGTCGTCGAGGAGGACACGGGTGCCGGGGGCGTCGGCGGGCAGCCGCGCGGCGAGGTCGGCGGTGGTGAGGACGAGATCGGGCCTCGCCGCGCCGAGGATCGCGGCGATCCTCGCCGGCGGGTGCGCGGGATCGAGCGGGACTGTCGCCGCGCCGGTCTTCCAGACCGCGAGCATCGCGGCGAACGCGTCGGCCGAGCGCGGCAGCGCGAGCGCGACCCGGCTTTCGCGTCCCGCGCCGAGGTCGCCGAGCCGGGCCGCGAGCCCGGCAGCGCGCGCGTCGAGCAGGCCGAACGTGACGGGCCCGCCCTCCCCGGAGACCGCCACGGCGTCCGCCGACCACGCGACCTGTTCATCCCACAACGCGGTGATCGTCCCGCTTCCCGAGGGGGCGGCGGATGCGGCGCTCCACGAGGCGACGAGCGCACGTTCGTCCTGGGATAGGGCGTTAAGGCGGGAAAGAGAGGCGTCGGGGTCGGCCGCGAAGGAGGCGAGGACCGTGTGGACCCTGGCGAGCAGGGATTCGGCGGCCGCGCGGGGGAACGCGTCCGCGCGGTACTCGATCTTGATCCGGAGGACGTCGCCGTCGGGAAGCGCGGTGAGGGACAGCGGGTAGTGGGTCGAGCCGCGCGACCAGCCGGGGACCGCGCGCAGGCCGCCCGAGCGGGCCGGGTCGAGCAGCCCCGACGTCTCGAGCGGGAACGATTCGAGGACCATCAGGGTGTCGAAGAGGGGTCCGTCCGCGCCGGCCGCCTCCTGGATCTCGGTGAGGCCGAGGTACTGGTGGTCGAGGACCCGGGTGTGCGCGTCGTGCAGCCTGTGCAGCAGCGCGGCGACGGTGTCGGCGGGCGACCAGCGGACGCGGACCGGCACGGTGTTCACGAACAGGCCGACCATGTCCTGCGCCCCCGCGAGTTCGGGCGGGCGGCCGGAGACCGTCACGCCGAACACCACGTCGGAGCTGCCGGTCAGCCCGCCGACGACGACTCCCCACGCGGCGTTCAGCAGGGTGTTCAGGGTGACGCCGGTGGAGCGCGCGGCGCGGTCGAGCTGAGCGGTCAGTTCGGCGGGGAGCGCCGCCACCGCCTCGGCCGGCTCCTCCTCCCCCGCCGACGGGCCCGCGACGAGGGTCGGCCCGGCGACGCCGTCGAGCACGTCGGCCCAGGCCGCGCGCGCCTCGGCCCGGTCGCGGCGGGCGAGCCAGGCAAGGAAGTCCCGGTACGGACGCGGCCGCGCCGACGGCACGTCCGCGCTCTCGTACAGGGCGAACAGGTCGCGGACGATGAGGGGCGTGGACCAGCCGTCGAGCACGAGGTGGTGGTTGGTGACGACGAGCCTGTGGTCGTCGTCACCGAGCCGCAGCAGGGTCAGCCGCAGGAGCGGCGGGCGGGACAGGTCGAAGGGCGCGCGCCGGTCGGCGTCGAGGAACGCCGGGAGGTCGGCGGGCGCGAGATCACGCCGCAGCAGGCTCGGCTCGACCCCGTCAACCACGATCTGGACGGGATCGCCCGCCCCGGTGTCGGCGAACGCCGTCCGCAACACGGGATGCCGGTCAAGAAGCGCCCGGGCCGCGCCCCGCAAGCGCGCGAAGTCCAGCGGCCCCCGAAGGTCGACGACGAGCTGGACCGCGTACAGATCGGCGGCCTCCGCGTCGAACCGCGCATGGAACAGCAACCCCTCCTGCAACGGCGACAACGGCAGCACATCCGACAGAGTGGGATAAACCGCCTCCCAACGCTCCACATCGGCCTGCTCAGCACGCACAAGCGCCAGATCAGACGGCGTACGCCCGCCCCCACCCCCATCCCGCACCGCCCGCACGACCGCCCCGAGCGCCGCACGCCACAGCCCGACGAGCTCAACAACCTCGTCCTCCGTGAACAGCGCCTCAGCAAACTGCGCCCGAACCACAAGCTCCGTCCCAGACCGCCCACGCCCCTGCCCCTCAGGACCCCACTCCCGGGGCTCGGAAGAAACGGCCTGGCCCTCAGCAGCGCGCGCTGCGGGCTCGGACGACCGCCCGGAAATTGGGGCCCGACCCTGACCGGCCCGCACCCCGAGCTCCGGTGACGACCCGGGGACCAGGGCCTCAGCAGCCCGCGTGCCGGGCTCGGATGACGATTCGGGGACCGCGCGGTCGGAAGCCCGTGCTGCGGGCTCGGACGACCGCCCGGAAACCTCGGCCTGGCCCTCAGCGGCCTGCGCTGCGGGCCCGGATGACGGCTCGAGGACCTCTCGGTCGGGCGCTGCGGAAGCCTGTGCTGTGGGCTCGGGGTGTGGGTGGGAAGGGGTGTCGGTGGCGGCGATGTTGAGGACTAGGGCTGCGCCTGCGGGGAGGGCGGGGTCGGCGGCGGGGGCTACGCCGCCGAAGGAGAGGGCGGCGAAGCCGAGGGGGTCGGAGTCGGTGGGGGTGACGCGGCCTACGTAGTTGACGAGGATCTGGGGTTCGGGCCAGGGTCCGGGGGCGTCGTTGAGGAAGCGGACGAGGCCGTAGCCCGCGCCGCGGTCGGGCAGCGCGCGCAGGTGTTCCTTGACGCGCTTCACCATGACGGCGGCGTCGGGGCCGCCGGCGAAGGCGGCGTCGAGGTCGATTCCGGACGCGTCGAGGCGGGCGGGGTACTGGGTGGTGAACCAGCCGACGGTCCGGGAGAGGTCGGCGTCGGGGACGAGGTGCTGTTCCCTGCCGTGCGCCTCGATGTTCACCAGCGCCGAAGGGACGTCCGCGCCGCGCGCGGCACGCCAGCGCCGCACGGCAAGGCCGAGCGCGGCGAGCAGCACGTCGTCCGGGCCGGCGTGGAACGCCGCGGCGACGTCGCCGACGACCGCCGCCGACAGGTCGGCCGGGAGGGTGACCGCGACGGTCCTGACCGTCGCGCGGGTGTCGCGGCGCGGGTCGAAGGCGCGCGCGCCGAGCACGGGATCGCCGTCCGCGACGATCGCGCGCCACAGGTCGGCCTCGTCCGCGCGGGCCGCGGCTGCCTCGGCGAGGCCGAGCGCCCACGCGCGGAAGGACGTCGGCACCTCGGGCAGCGGCTCGCCGGGTGCCGCGAGGGCCGCGGCGAGGTCGTCGGCGAGGATGCGGCAGGAGAACCCGTCGGTGACCGAGTGGTGGCAGGTGAGCAGCAGGCCGCCGGGCGCGGCGCCGCCGTCGAGCCAGGTCGCCCGCACCATGACGCCCTCGGCGCGGGCGAGCCCGGCGACGGCGTCGGCGTGCTCGCGGCGAAGGATCGCGGCGGCGTCGGAGGCGGGCAGCGGAACCCTCCGCAGGACGCTCGCGGCCTCGACGGCACCGGCCGGCCGGACCACGAGGTGGTCGGACCCGTCGGGGAAGACGGCGCGCAGCATGTCGTGCCGGTCGAGCACGGCCTGGAGCGCCGCCTCGACCACGTCGGCGGGCGTGCCGGGCGCGACGGGCACGAGGACCGCCTGGGAGAACCGCTCGAACGGCCCGCCGCGCTCGAGGAACGCCCGCATGATCGGCGTCAGCGGCGTCTCACCCGTCGCCGCCTCGACCGGCGCGGTCTGCGCGACGGGCCGGGCGACCGCGGCGATCTCGGCGACCGTGCGCAGCTCGAACACCTGGCGCGGGGTGAGGCTGAGCCCCGCCGCGCGGGCCCTGGCGACGAGCTGGATCGACACGATGCTGTCGCCGCCGAGGTCGAAGAACGAGGCGTCCGCGCCGACCGACGCGTGCCCGAGCAGCTCGGCGAAGAGCCCGGCGATCAGCCGCTCGGTCTCGTCGGCGGGCGCACGGCCCGCGACGGCGTTTTGGGCGGGTTCGGGAAGCGCGCGACGGTCGAGCTTGCCGTTCGCGGTCAGCGGGAAGGCGTCGAGGGGCGTCAGCGAGGCGGGGACCATGTGCTCGGGCAGCCGCGCGGCGAGCGCGGCCCGCACGTCGCGCGGGTCGGCCTTGCCGGTGTAGTACCCGGCGAGCGCGCGGCCGGACGGCCCGGTCCGGACGGCAACCGCCGCGCCGGTCACGTCGGGGACCGCCGCGAGGGCCGCCTCGATCTCGCCGAGCTCGATCCGGAAGCCCCGGATCTTCACCTGGTCGTCGGCGCGGCCCAGGTACTCCAGCTCTCCGGACGCGGTCCAGCGCGCGCGGTCGCCCGTCCGGTAGAGGCGGGAGCCGGGCGCGCCGAACGGGTCGGCGACGAACCGGGCGGCGGTCAGCCCCGGACGCCCGAGGTAGCCGCGCGCGAGCTGCGGCCCGCTCAGGTACAGCTCGCCGGGCACCCCGTCCAGGACGGGCCGCAGCGCGCCGTCGAGCACGTGCACGCCGAACCCTGGCAGCCCCCGCCCTATGACGCTCGACGGCGACGCCAAGGCCGCCTCGTCAAGCGCGCGGTAGGTGACGTGAACTGTCGTCTCGGTGATCCCGTACATGTTGACAAGGCGCGGCCCGTCCGGACGGCGCGCGTGCCAGTCGGCGAGCCGCGCGGGGTCGAGCGCCTCGCCGCCGAACACGACGGTCCGCAGCGCGAGCGGGGTGCCGGGCTGGTCGGCGTCGGCCGCGTCGAGCTGGAAGAACGCCGACGGCGTCTGGTTGAGCACGGTCACCCCGTGCCGCGACAGCAGCCCGAGGAAATCAGCGGGCGACCAGGAGTCGCCGTGCGAGACGACGACAAGCCGACCGCCGTGCAGCAGCGGCCCCCACGTCTCCCACACCGAGAAGTCGAACGCGAACGAGTGAAAAAGCGTCCACACGTCATCGGCCCCGAACGCGAACCGCGCCCGAGCGGCTTCCATAAGCGCGCTGACAGCCCGATGGGACACGACAACCCCCTTCGGCGTCCCAGTCGACCCCGAGGTATAGATCACGTACGCGGCCGCATCAGCCCTGCCCCGCCGCCCAAGCCTGACGGCCGAACTCCCGGCGTCAGGCCCGATACGAACCGGCGCGGCAGCGGGGACCGCAAGACCTCCGCGCGCATCGGCGGACTCCGCGCGGCCTGCGGCCGCGTCGGCGGGCGGCGCGAGGGGCGCGGGGGCGGTGGGGTGCGGGCCGCCTACAGGTGCCGCGACGGGCCGCGCGAGATCTTCCGGCGCATCGGCCGCGCGGCCTCCGGGGGCGGGGGCGGGCGGCGCGGAGGCGTCGGCGGGCTCCGCGCGGCCTGCGGCGAGGGCCGCAGGGGGCGCGAGGGGCGTTGGGGCGGGGGTTGGGTGTGGGTGGCCTTCGGGGGACGTGGGGGTGAGGGTGGGGAGGATGAAGTTTTCGGGGGTGATGAGGGCGGTGGGGGTGGCGTCTTGGAGGGTGGAGGTGATGCGGTCGGTGGGGTAGGCGGGGTCGATGGGGAGGTAGGCGGCGCCGGTTTTGAGGGTGGCGAGGGCCGCGACGACGAGGTCGGCTGAGCGGGGCAGGAGGAGTGCGACGAGGTGGTCGGGGCCCGCGCCGAGGGCGGCGAGGCGGGCGGAGAGGGCGTTGGCGCGGGCGTCGAGTTCGGCGTAGGTGAGGGTGGTGTCGCCGTCCACGATCGCGACGGCGTCGGGGGTGCGGTCGGCGACTGCCTCGAAAGCTGCGGTGAGCGTTGTCTCGGGGGCGTCGAGTGTGGTGTCCGCCAGCGCGCGGGCGATGAGAGCGGCGGACTCGGCCTCGGTCAGGGGGTCGGCTGCGGCGGTGGGGGCGGACGGGTCGGCGATGAGCGCGGCGAGCACACGCCGGAAGCGTGCGACGAGGTCTCCCGCCTCGGCGGCCGAGTACAGGTCAGGCCGGTACTTGAGGGTGACCTCGAGCCCGTCGGCCGACGGCATCACCATGAGGGTCAGCGGGTAGTGGGTCGAGATCGGGCGGCGCACGCCCGTCACGCGGAGGCCGCCCGCGCTGAGCGCCGCATCGATCGCGGCGGAGTCGAACGGGAAGGACTCGAACACCACGAGGGAGTCGAACAGCTCGCCCGAGCCGAAGCCCGCGGCCTGCTGGAGCTCGGCGAGGCCGACGTGCTGGTGGTCCAGCAGGTCGGCCTGCTCGGCCTGGACGCGCACGGCGAGATCCGCCAGCGACTCGGCGGGCCGCAGCCGCACCCGGACGGGCAGCGTGTTGATGAACAGCCCGACCATCGCCTCGACCCCCGGCAGGTCGGCGGGCCGTCCCGCGACCGTCGCGCCGAAGACGACGTCGTCGCGGCCGGTCAGCCGGGCGGTGAGCAGCCCCCACGCGACCTGCACGAGGGTGTTCACGGTGACGCCGAGGGAACGGGCCACGCCAGCGAGCGCGCCCCCGAGCGACGCCGGAAGCGTCTCGACGTGCTCGGCGGGCAGCACGGCCGGCGTGTCCCGGACGGAAGGGGCGAGCAGCGTCGGTTCCTCGACGCCGTCAAGCGCGCTCTTCCACGCGGTGAGGGCGGCGGCGCGGTCGCGTCCGGCGAGCCAGGCGAGGTGGTCGCGGTAGGGCGCGGCGTGCGGCAGGCCGGGGTCACCGCCGTCGGCGGCGTAAAGGGCGAAAAGGTCGCGCATGAGCAGCGGCGTCGACCAGCCGTCCATGACGATGTGGTGGTTGGCGAGGACGAGGCGGTGCGCGTCGGGCCCGAGCCGCAGCACTGCCGCGCGCAGCAGCGGCGGTTCCCCGAGGTCGAACTTCCGCGCCCGGTCCTCCGCGACGAATGCGTCGGCGGCCTCCTCGGCGTCGGGGCCGCTCACATCGAGCTCGATCCACGGCACCTCAACCGAACGCAGCACAAGCTGGACGGGGTCGCCGACATCCAGCACGAAGGCGCTGCGCAGCGCGGTGTGCCGGGCGACCAGGGCGTTCACCGCGCGGCGCATGCGCGCGGCGTCGAACGGCCCGGCGAAGTCCACGACGAGCTGCGCGACGTACACGTCGACCCCGGCCGCGCCGTCGTCGAGGACCGAGTGGAACAGCAGCCCCTTCTGGAGGGGTGACAGCGGCAGGATGTCCTCGATCGGCGATCCTCCTGCGGTCATGCTTTCCTCCACTTGGCCTCGAGGGCGTCGAGCTGGTTCTGGTTCAGGGAGATCAGGGGCAGGTCCGACGGGGTCCGCCCGCCCGCGCCCGCGCCGGAGGCGTGCAAGGCGAGCGCCTCAAGCGCGCGGGTCCAACCGGACGCGAGCGCCGCGGCCTCGGCGTCGGTGAACACGCCGGACGCGTACATGAAGTGCGCGGTCAGGCGCGGCCCGTCGGGGGTGTCCTCGGTGACCGCGTTCACGACAAGACCGGCGGGTGGTGACATGTCGGGCGTGTAGGCGGCGCCGAGTCCGTCGCGGGCGATCCGCCAGCCGCCGTCGGGGGCGTCGAAGCGGCCGAGGTAGTTGAAGCCGACGCGCGGCTCAGGCAAGGGCCCGAGCGCGGCCTGGCCGTCGGGGTCGAGGTACCGGAGCATGCCGTAGCCGATGCCGTGGTCCGGCAGCGAGCGCAGGTGCTCCTTTACCCGCTTCACCAGGGCTCCGGCGGCGGGTCCCCCGGCGAGCGCGTCGGCGACGTCGAGGCCCGAGGCGTCAAGCCGGACGGGATGCTGCGCGGTGAACCAGCCGACGGTCCGCGAGACGTCCGCGCCGGGCACCGCGGCCTCCCTCCTTCCGTGCCCTTCGAGGAGGACGGCGGTCGAGGGAGACCCGCTCTCAGCGAGGGCGAGGGCAAGTCCGGAAAGCAGGACGTCGTCAACGCCCGCGAAGAACGCGGCGGGTACGTCGCCCAGTACCGCCTCGGTGGTCGCGGCCGACAGCCGAACCGTGGTGGTCCGGACGGTGGACCAGGTGTCGCGGGCCGGGTCGGCGCGGCGTGACCCGAGCGACGGGTCGGGCCCGTCGAGGATCGCCCGCCAGGCAGGGAGTTCGGGCGAGCGGGCGGCCGCTTGGGCGACGAGCCCGTCGGCCCAGGTGCGGAACGATGTCGTGACGGGTGCGAGCGCGGGCGCGCGGCCCGCTGCCGCGTCCCGGTAGGCGGCGGCGAGGTCCTCGACAAGGACGCGCCACGACACGCCGTCCACCACGAGGTGGTGGGCGACGAGCAGCAGCGCCGAGGCGTCGCCGTCGAGCCAGACAGCCTCGAACACCCGCCCGTCGGCGGGCGCGAGCCCGGCCACGGCGGCGGCACGCTCCCGTGCGACGGCGTCGCCGGAAGGATCGCCCACCCGGCGCAGCACCCCCGACGCGGCGACGGTTCCGGCAGGCCGGAACTCAAGGGTCCCGCCGAACTGCCCCGACCTGTCGAGCCTCGCGCGCAACGCGTCGTGACGGTCGAGGACGGCCTGGACGGCCCGTTCGAGCGCGGCGGCGTCAAGCCGCTCGGGCAGGTCCAGCAGCACCCACATGTGGTGCGCGTCCCCGAGCGGGCCGCGCTCGGCGAACGCGCGGACGATCGGCGTCGCCGCGACGGGCCCTACCCCCGAGGCGTCGGCGGCCGGGACGGACGGCGCGGCGTCGAGCGGGACCGCGACCCGGGCGAGGTCGGTGACGGTCCGGTGCGCGAACACCTCCCTCGGGGTGATCTTCAGCCCCGCCTTGCGGGCCCGTCCGACGAGTCGGATCGCGACGATGCTGTCGCCGCCGAGCGCGAAGAACGACTCGTCAAGGCCGACCGAGGGGCGGCCGAGCACGTCGGCGAACAGCTTGGCGAGCGTTGCTTCGGCGGTCGTCGCGGGTTCGCGGGCCGGGGCGTCGCCGGGTTCCGCCTCCCCGAACGACGGCCTGGGCAGCGCCCGCCTGTCCGCCTTCCCCGACGGGGAGAGCGGCAGCGCGTCGAGCACCGTCACGGTCGCGGGCACACAGTGCTCGGGCAGCGCCGCGGCGACGTGCCCGCGCAGCGTCTCGGCGTCCGGAACGACCCCTTCCGCCGCGACCACGTAAGCCGCGAGATACCTCCCGGAAGGTCCGTCATCGCGCGCCGCCACGACGGCCTGGGCCACCGACGGGTGCCCGACCAGCACGGCCTGGATCTCGCCCGGCTCGATCCGGAAGCCCCTCACCTTCACCTGGTCGTCGGCGCGGCCCAGGAACTCAAGCGCCCCCGACGGCAGCCGCCGCACAAGGTCCCCCGTCCGGTACAGCCGCGCGCCCGGAGGCCCGAACGGGTCGGCGACGAACCGGGCGGCGCTCTGCCCCGGCCGGTCGAGGTACCCGCGCGCGAGCTGCACCCCGCCGACGTACAGCTCGCCGGGAGCCCCGACGGGCACGAGCCGCAACGCGTCATCGAGCACGTGGCACACCGTGTTGTCCACGGGCGAGCCCACCGGCACCGACCCCGCCCCCACATCGGGCGAAACTGGATGCAGCAGGCATCCGACTGTCGTCTCGGTTGGCCCGTACTCGTTGATCACGTCGAGCCCGGCAGGCGGACGCCACGCGGCGAGGGCCTCCCCGCGCAGCTCCTCGCCCGCGATGACGAGGGTGCGCGGCCCCGAGTCGGCGAACCGCACCGAAGGCAGCAGCGGAAGGTGGCTCGGCGTGATCTTCAGGAAGGTCGCCGCGCCCGTCGCGTCGCCGAGTTCTTCGGGCGCGCACGGCTCGACGGTCCCGCCCGCCGCGAGGGTGCCCTGGAGCGGGGTGACGGTGAAGTCGAAGGACAGCGACGAGTGCACGAGGGTGTGTCCGGCGAGGCCGGGGAAGCGGCGCAGCGCCCACCCGAGGTGCGCGCTCAGCGCGCGCTGGGAGACGACGACGCCCTTGGGCGTGCCGGTCGAGCCCGAGGTGTAGATGACGTACGCCGGGTGGTCGGGCCGCAGGGGGGCGGTCCGGTCGGCGTCGGTGAGGTCCGCGTCGGACAGCTCGGCGAGGCGCGCCCGGGTCTCGGGCGCGTCGAGCAGCAGGACGGGCGGGCCCTGCGGGAGCGTCGCGGCGGCCTCTGAGGTCGTGACGAGCAGGGCGGGCCGCGCGTCGGACAGCATGTGCGCGATCCGCTCGGCCGGGTAGGCCGGGTCCACGGGCACATAAGCGGCACCCGCCTTGGCGACGGCGAGCACCGCCTCGACCATCGCGGCCGAGCGCGGCACGCCGAGCGCCACGACGGTCTCCGGGCCCGCGCCGTGCGCGACGAGCAGCCGGGCGAGCCGGTTGGCGGCCGCGTCGAGCGCGGCGTAGGTGGTCTCGACGCCGCCGTCCACGACCGCGACGGCGGCGGGCGCGGCCGCTCGGCGCACCGCGAACAGCTCGGGGAACAGCCGCTCCTCGACCGGGAAGTCCCCCGTGGCGTTGAACTCGCCGAGCAGCCTCGCCCGCTCGGGCAGCGCCTCGACCTCGCGCAGCGGCAGGTCGGGGTCGGCGAGCAGGGCGTCGAGCAGCGCGTCGAAGTGGGCGAGCATTCCGGTGACGGCGTCGGCGGCGTGCCGCCGGTGGTTGGCCTCGACGGACATGTCGTCGCCGTCGGTCTCGACCGCGACGGTCAGGTCGAACCTGACGTCGTCGCCCGGCACATGACGGCGGACCGCGGAAAGGCCCGCCGCGCGGAACGGGTCGAGGACCGGCGCGCGCAGCGACAGCACGACCGAGAACAACCCGGACGCGGCGCGGGTCCGGTCGGGGTCGACGGCCCGGGCGACCTCGTCGAGGTCGAGGTCCTGGTAGGCGTACGCGCCGACGCAGACCGCCTTGGCGCGGGCGAGGAGCGTGCCGAAGGTGTCGTCCGGCTCGACGGTCATCCGGAGCGGAATGGTGTTGCCGAGGTAGCCGATGACCTCGTCGCCGCCGGGAACGTCGCGGTTGACGACCGGCGCGCCGACGACCACGTCACGCGCGCCCGAGTGCCGGTGCAGCAGCTCGGTGACGGCCGCGAGCAGCACCATGAAGACCGTCGTCCCCCGCGCCCGCGCAAGCCCGCGCACCCGCGCGGCCGCACCGGGCCGCAGCCCCCGCGCCTGATCCGCACCCTCCCGCTCGATTCCGGTGACTCCGGCCCGGGACCCGGGCCGCCCGGCGAAGCCTTCCGGGCCCGTGTCCCGGGCACCGGTGGGTTCGGCGGGGAACTCGGGTTGCGTGGAGCCGGGTCTTTCCTGGCCCGTGTTCCGGGCCTCGGCGAGGCCGGGCAGGATCAGGGGTTCCGGCAGCGGTTCGAGTGCGCTGCGCCAGAAGGCGAGGCCGGCGGCGGCGTCCGGGGTGGGGAGGGTGCGGGACACGTCGGCGAACTGGCGCGCGGGCGGGAGGTCCGCGCCCCGGTAGAGGGCGAGGAGGTCGCCGTAGAAGACCGCGGAGGAGGCGTCGTCCCAGGCGATGTGGTGGGCGACGACGAGGAACGTGGCGGTGTCCGCGCCGGTCCGGTAGAGGCCGATCCTGAGCGGCGATTCGTTGGCGAGGTCGAAGGGCGCGGCGGCCAGGGCCGTGCAGAGTTCCCCGACGGTCTCGGGCGTCGCGTCGCGGTGATCGACCACGGGCGGCAGCTCGGCGTGGACCACCTGGACGACGCCGCCGTCCTCCCCCATCCGGTAGGTGGTCCGCAGGATGTCGTGCCGGGCGACCACGCCGTGGACTGCCGCGACGAGCGCGTCGGCGTCGAGCGGCCCGGCGAGGTCGAGCGCGATCCTGACGTTGTAGCCGGTGGTGCCCGGGTCGAGCTGCTGGAGCGACCACATGCGGTGCTGCCCTCCGGAGACGGGCAGCACTCCTCCGGCCGACGCCGACGCCGACGCCGCCGCCGCGACGGGCGCTGGCGCGTCGGCGAGGTCGCGTTCGGCGAGACGGCGGCGCAGCAGCGCGCGGCGCAGCGCCGCGGGGTCCTTGGTGCTCACGGACGGGGCCCTTCCTCGCTGGTGAGGCGGGCCACGAGGTCCCGCTTGCTGATCTTGCCGACAGCGGTGAGCGGCAGTTCCGGCAGCACGACGAGCCGGTCGGGCAGCTTGAACCTGGCCACGCCGAGCGCCGTCAGATGGGCCTTCAGTTCCTTCAGCTTGGGCGGCCGCTCGGCTCCGGCGGCCGGGACGACGACGGCGCACAGCCGCTCGCCCAGGTCGTCGTCGGGCAGCCCGATCACCGCGGCGAGCCCGACGGCCGGGTGGGCGAGGATGAGGTCTTCCAGCTCGGTCGCCGGGACCTTCTCACCGCCCCGGTTGACGACGTCCTTGACGCGTCCCTCGACCACAAGGTGGCCGGTCGGGGTGCGGCGGACCAGGTCGCCGGTGCGGAAGAACCCGTCGGGGGTGAAGGCGGTGGTGTTGTAGGCGTCGGCCCGGTAGTAGCCGCGCAGCGTGTACGGGCCGCGCGTGAGGAGCTCCCCGATCGCGCCGGACGCGACGTCGTCGCCGTCGTCGTCCACCACGCGCACCTCGTCGTGCGGGCTGAGCGGGCGGCCCTGGGTCGTCGCGACGGTCTCTGGGTCGTCGTCGGCGCGGGTGAAGTTCAGCAGCCCCTCGGCCATGCCGAACACCTGCTGGAGCGCGCAGCCGAGCGCGCCGGGCAGCCGTCGGGCGAGGTCGGCGTCGCACTTGGCCCCGCCGACCTGGAGCAGCCGCAGGCTCGCCAGATCGTGCGACGCGTACGCGGCGGCGTCCGCCCACAGCCGGGCGAGCGGCGGCACCAGCGCGCTGACGGTGACGCGTTCCCGCTCGATCAGCGGGAACGCCGCGTCCGGGCTCGGGCTCTCGGTCATGACGACGGTGCCGCCGACGCCGAGCGCACCGAGCACGCCGGGGCAGGCGAGCGGGAAGTTGTGCGCGACGGGCAGCGCGACGAGGTAGCGGTCGGCCTCGGTGAGCCCGCACACCTCGGCGCTGGCGCGGGCGTTGTAGGCGTAGTCGTCGTGGGTGCGCGGGATGAGCTTGGGCCGTCCGGTCGTGCCGCCGGAGATGAGCAGCACCGCGACGTCCGAGGCCGCGACGGGCGCGGCGTCGGCGAGCGCGGCCGGGTCGGCGGAGACGTCGGCGAGCGCGGTGTAAGGGCCGGGGTCGCCGAGCACGAGCACATGCCTGAGGCTCGGCACCGCCGCGACGGCCTCGGCGGCGAGGTCCCGGTAGTCGAATCCCTCCCGGGCGTCGGCGGTGACATACCCGACGGCCTGGGACAGCTCGGCGAGGTGCAGGATCTCGGTGCGGCGGTGCGCGGGCAGCGCCATGACGGGGACCGCGCCGATCCGCAGCATCCCGAACAGCAGGGTCACGAACTCGGCGGTGTTCGGGAGCTGCACCACGAACCTGTCGCCCGGCCTGACGCCGAGCGCGAGCAGCCCGGCCGCCGTCCGCGAGGCCCGCAGGTCAAGTTCCCGGTAGCTGACCCGGTCCGCGCCGGAGACGATCGCGACGGCGTCGCCGGACCGCTTGGCCCAGGCGGCGAGCAGGTCGCCCAGGGTCTCGCCGCGCCACACCCCCGCCGCGCGGTAGGCCCGCGCGGCTTCCTCGGGCCAGGGGGCGGCTCCTTCCAGCAGGCCGCTCACGCCGCGTCCTCCTCGTCCATGAGCGCCGCGACCTCGGCGTCACTCAGCGACTCGATCTCCCAGACCAGCTCGGCGATCTCCTCGAGCCGTCCGGGCCGGGCCTGGTCGCGGACGAGCGCGGCGGCCAGGCCCGCGACGGTCGGCGCGCCGAACAGCGCGCGGACCGACAGGGACGCGGTGTCGAGCATGTCGCGCAGCCGGGCGATGATGGCGGTGGCCAGCACCGAGTCGCCGCCGACCGCGAAGAACTCCTCGCGCGCGCCGAGCCTGTCCAGGCCGAGGGTCTGCCGCCAGACCAGCGCGATGACCTCTTCCAGCGCCCCCGAGGGTGCCGGGCCGTGGGCCTCGCCGCTTTCGGCCTCGAGCGCGGCGGCGACCGCCTTGCGGTCGACCTTCCGGTTCGGGGTGAGCGGCAGCGCGTCGAGCGCGACGATCCGGCTCGGGTTCATGTGCGGCGGCAGCAGCTCGCGGGCCCGGGCGGCGATCCGCGCGGCGACGCCGTCGGGCGCGTCAGGCACCGGCACGACCGCCGCGCCGAGCACCGGCGCGCCGCCCGTCCCGACGATCGCGGCAGCCGCGGCGGCGGCCTCGGGGTCGGCGGCCAGCGCGGCCTCGACCTCGCCGAGCTCGATCCGGTAGCCCCTGATCTTCACCTGGTCGTCGCGGCGGCCGAGGAACTCAAGGCACCCGTCGGGCCGGTAGCGGGCCAGGTCGCCGGTCCGGTACCAGCGGCCGCCCTCGTGCGCCACGAACCTGTCGGCGGTCCGCTCGGGGTCGCCCCGGTAGCCGTGCGCGACGCCCGCGCCGCCGATCCACAGCTCCCCGGCGACCCAGTCGGGCCGGTCCGCGCCGACGGCGTCCACGACCCGGCAGCGCACGTTGGCCAGCGGCACCCCGTACGGGACCGAGTGCCAGTCGGCGGGGACGGGCCCGGTCACTTCGAGGAACGTCGAGTGGATGGCGGTCTCGGTCGTGCCGCCGAGCGCGGTGAACCGGCAGTCCGGCGCCGCGGCGGCGAGCCTCGCGGGAAGGTCCACGCCGACCCTGTCGCCGCCGAGCAGCACCGCGCGCAACGTCGGCCCTAGCGGTGTTCCCGAGGCGAGGAGCATGTCGAGCAGCGCGGGCACGCAGTTGAGCACCGTGACGCCGTGCGCGGCGACGAGCGCGCCCCAGCGCGCGGCGTCACGTCGGTCCTCGGCGACGGGCACCACCGCGCCGCCGACGGACAGCGGGGCGAAGAGATCGAAGACCGACAGGTCGAAGTCGAGCGCCGACAATCCGAGGGTGCGGTCGGCGGGGCCGAGCGTGAACCTGTCGATGAGGTCCTCGATGGTCGCCATCGCCGCGCGGTGCGGCACCTCGACGCCCTTCGGCTCGCCGGTCGAGCCCGAGGTGAACAGGATGTAGGCGGTGGCCTCCTCCGGGACGGCGACGGGCGCGGCGAGCGGCTCGGCCGTCAGCGCCTCGGCCACCGGCAGCACGAGGCCGTCGCCGGACTCGGCGAGGACCACGCGGTGGCCGGTGCGCGCCGCGACCCTTGCGACGCGCGCCTCGGGCTGCTCAACGCCGATCGGCACATACGACGCCCCCGCCGCCAGCGTCCCGAGGACCGCGGCGACCTGGTCGGTCCCCTTCGGCAGCGTCACCGCGACGGGCTCGCCGGGCCGCACCCCGCGCGCGACCAGCGCCCCCGCGACGCGCAGCGCCCGGTCAGCGAGTTCCCCGTAGGAGACTGTCTCGTCGCCCAGCAGGGCCGGTGCTTCGGGCGCGGCGGCCGCGTGGGCGAAGAACCCGTCGTGCAGCAGCGCGCCCGAGCGCGGCCGGTCCGTCGCGTTGACGGCGGCGCGGCGCTCGCGCTGCCCGTCCGGCAGGAACCCCCCGGCGGGCTCGCGCCAGGCGTAGGGGTCGGCGGCGAGGCGACGGACAAGGCCGGTGAACGCGGCGAACATGGCGTCGACCACGTCGTCGGCGAGCTCGTCCTCCCGGGAGTCCCAGTTGACGAGCAGGCCGCCGTTCAGCTCGGTGATCTGCGCGTCGAGCAGCACCTGCGGGCCCTGAGAGACGATCCAGGCCGGTTCGCCGAACGCGCCGCGCACGTTCCCGTCGAAGAGTTCCCCGAGTCCCAGCGCGCTGGTGAACACCACGGGGGCGATGACCTGCTCGCCGTGCAGACGGGTGAGGTCGCGCAGCACCTCGACGCCGGTGTAGTCGGCGTGCGCGGCGTCGGCGTGCATCCGCGCCTGGACCCGTCGCGCCCGGTCCACGAACGCCTCGGGCGCGCTCAGGTCGATCTCCAGCAGGACCGAGCTGGTGAAGTCGCCGACCAGGCCCGCGACGTCGGGGTGGACCGGCTCGCGGTCGAACAGCGGCACGTTCAGCAGGAAGCGCGGCTCGGCGCTCCACGCGCCGACCACCTCGGCGAACGCGCTGGCCACGGCCATGGCGGGCGTGACGCCGTGGGCGCGCGCCGCGTTCTCCAGCGCGGCCTTCTCCCCCGAGGTCAGGGTGACCGCGCGACGTGTCACGCGCGGCGGCCCGTCCGGCGCGCGCAGGGCACGCGGCAGGTCGGGCGCGCCGGGCAGCGTCGGGAGCCTGTCGCGCCACCAGGCGGCGGCGCGGCGGGCGGCCTCGGCGCGCGCGGCGGGACGGGCGGCGCGGTAGGAGCGGTAGTCGTAGGCGAGCGGCGGGATGCCCGCGTCGGGGTCGGCGTAGAAGCGGGCGAGGTCGGCGAGCATGACCCGGTAGCTGACGGCGTCGGCGGCGACCATGTCGACGTCGAGGTGCAGCCTCGTCCGCCCGCCCGGCAGCAGGGTCAGCGCGGTCGAGAAGACCTCGCCCGCCTCGATGTCGAGCGTCTGGTGCGAGCACCCGTCGCGCAGCTCTTCCAGCCGTGCGGCGCGCTCGTCGTCGGGGGCGTCGCGCAGGTCGAGGACGGTGAGCCCGCGCCAGCCCGAGACCGGCGCGACGCGCTGGCGGCCGTTGTCGGTGACCACGACCCGCAGCATCGGGTGCCGCTCGACCAGCAGGCCGATCGCGGCGCGCAGCCGGTCGGGGTCGACGTCCGCGCCGTCGAACTCGGTGTACAGGTGGGCGGCGACGCCGCCGAGCCGCTGGCCCGCGCCCCTGCCCACCCAGTAGGCGTGCTGGAGGACGGCGAGCGGGAAGGTGCCGTCATATGAGCCGTTGGAGGCGGCGACGGGTTCCGGCGCGGCGGCGGGCGGGCGCGCGCCGAGCAGCTTGGTCCAGGCGTCGAGCGTCGGCCGCTCGGCCAGGTCGGCGAAGCTCACCTCGACGCCCGCCTGCCGCCAGGTCCCGACGAGCTTCATCAGCGCGATCGAGTCGAGGCCGAGTTCGAACAGGTTGTCCTCGAGGGCGATGTCCTCGGGCTCCTCCTCGGTGAGGCGGGCCGCGAGCGCGCGCAGGGAGTCGGCGGAAAGGTCGGGGCCCTGCGCGGCGGCCGGGACCAGGAAGCGCGAGACGCTGAGCAGCTTCTCGTTGGTCTCCTCGAGCTCGCGCTCCGGCGTCGACATCGCGACGACGCCCGCGCCCGCGCGCAGCCAGGTGCGGCCGTCGCGGGCGTAGACCGAGCGCAGCACGAGCGCGGCGTCAAGGCCGCCGTGCGCGTCGAGCGCGATGACCGCGCCGCTGTACAGGCCGCGCGGCTCGCTCTCCTGGCGGGCGATGAGGTCGAGCGCGGGCGGCTTGGGGATGCCCGAGGCGGTGACGGCGGGGAACAGCGCGGCGAACGCGTCCCACGGGCCGACGCCGTCGGCGAGCACGCCCGACACCCGCGACGCGAGATGCTGGACGCTGCCGCGCTCCTTGACGTCGAGGAACTCCGCGACGTGCAGGGAGCCGTCCTTGCACAGCGCGCGCAGCTCGTCCTGGGCGAGCCGGACGGAGATGGCGTGCTCGAAGACCTCCTTGGGGTCGGTGAGCAGGTCGCGGCGGTGCGCGAGGTCGGTGTCCGGGTCGCCGACGAGGCTGCGGGTGCCCGCGAGCGGCTGGGTGGAGACGGCCCCGTCGGGCTTCACCTCCACGACCGTCTCTGGGCTGAATCCTGCGGCGCGGACGCCGCCGAGGTCGAGCAGGAACGAGCGGGCCGGGTCGTTGCCGCGCCGTCCCGCCGGGTAGGTGGCCGGGAGGTCGATCTCGCCGGGGACCGGCACGACGCGGGAGAGGATGACCTTCTCCAGGAGGCCCGCGTTGATGTCGGCGACGGCCCGGGACACGGCGTCCTTGTAGGCGTCGGCGGCGACGTCGCGGAAGACCGCGGGGTCGCGCGGCGCGGCGGCGGGCGGCGCGGGCGCGGCGAGCGCGGCGGCGTACTCGGCCCGCGCTGACGCGTCGGACACGGCGGCCGACCCGTCGGGGCGGAGGGTGATCTCGCGGCCGGGGACGAGCAGGTGCAGCAGCGTGTCCGGGCCGGCCGCGGCGGGCTCGCCGTGCAGCAGGTGGGCGAGTTCGAACGCGGCCCAGCCGTAGGCGCTGCGCCACGGCAGGTCCGCGCCGAGTTCGGCGAGCAGCGCGGCGACCTGGCGGAGCGGGTGCGGGCCGGTCTTCTCGGTGCGCACCGCGGCGCCGTGGACGAGCGTCACGCGCTCCCGGTCGAGGCGCAGTTCGGCGACGGCGTCGGTCGCGAACGTCCAGACGCCGTGCCGTTCGTAGACCACGTACGGCCCTGCCGCGCGCCTGGCGAGCGCGGCCGCGACGGCGAGCGGATCGGGTGACGGAGAGGGGGTCAGGGACATGGGGACCTCAGCCTTCGACAACGGTGCGGGCGGCGCGGGACGGGTCAGGCCGTCCGGTCCTCGGCCATCGCGGCGACGAGGCTCGCGGGCCGCATGTTCGTCCAGTTCCGCTCGACGTACTCCAGGCATGCCGCGCGCGTGTCGGGGCCGTGCGCGGCGGTCCAGCCCTCGGGGGTCCCGGCGAACACCGGCCAGAGCGAGTGCTGGCCTTCGGCGTTGACCAGGACGAGGAACGTGCCGTTCTCGTCGTCGAAGGGGTTGGTGGACATGGGTGTGCCTCCTGGGGGGCGGGACGACCGGATTTCCGGCATGGCGAAGCAGCCGGTTTCCGTCTCCGTGCGGGCCACGGAGCAGGCCGGTTAGGTAAGGCTAAGCTAAACTCCTACAAGCTTGTAGTGGATGCGCGGCGGCTGTCAACCCGCCAGGAAACCGGACGGAAACACCGGCGCGCCGGGGCCGTCCGGCTCTGTCGGCGACCGCGTTTCCGGGCGCGGCGGGCACACGGAAAGACCCCCGGTGCGGCACCGGGGGTCTTCAGGGACGGGGGGGGCGGGGTGCCCGGGCCGTCAGTCGTTCTCGTCGGAGGAGTAGGCGAGCAGCTCGTACAGGTCGTAGGCGCACTCGCCGGTCCACACGATCGTGCTCGCGGCGAGCACCACCGGCACGCCGAGCAGCCAGCGGCGGCGCACCTCGGGGCCGGTCATCGCGGCCATCCTGCGCGGCACCACCCCGGGCGGCGAACTCATCGCGAGCAGCCCGGGCGGGCGCGGGCCGGCGCCGGTCTCCTTGACCGCGAGCGCCGCGTGCGCGATGGCCCGCGCGACGTCGCCACGGCTGCCGGTGGCGCGCGCGGCCTCCTCGTCGGCGGCCCGCTCGACCAGGTAGGACACCCGGCGCACGAGCGGCCACAGCAGCGGGTTCGCGTAGGCGGAAAGGCGGGTGAACCAGACGAGCTGGTGGTGGCCGCCGTCGAGGTGGGCGCGCTCATGCGCGAGGACCGCGGCGAACTGGGGCGCGGCGAGGGCGTCGCGCAGGCCCGTCGTGACCACGACCCTGCCTTCGTCGCCGGACTTGCCGGGGAGCGCGAACGCGTCGACGCGGTCGTCGGGCAGCACGACGACGTCGGCGTCAGCGGGTTCGAGGTCGCCGGGTTCGAGGTGGCCCTCGATGTGGTCGATCTCCTCCCACGCCGCGCGCAGCGACGCGCGGTAGCGCCGCCAGCCGACGAGCACCGCGACGGAGCTGACCGCGAACCAGACGACGGACAGCCCGGTCGCCCACGGCACGTGCGCGGTGTCGGCCTTGACGACCTCGGCCGACCAGCCGCCCCAGGCCGCGACCGCCGACAGCTCCGAGACCGCCTTGAGCACGAACGCGAGCACGTTCACCGTCGCGCACGCCGCGGCGGTGACCGCCGACCACGCGAACACCTTGACGGCCACCGCGGGTTTCAGCCGGTCGGCGAGCAGCCACGCGCCGAGCAGCACGAGGGCGGGCGCGACGAGAACTGAGTACGCGAAGTGGTCGAACATGCTCACCTTCTCGGCCGGGGGTGGCGCAAGTCTGGCACAGTCGACATGTCCGATGATCTACTACATACTTGTAGTAGATAGGTTCGCCTTGCCACGCCCGGGCCCCCTTGACACGGCCCGCGCAGGCACCGGCGTGCGACGACGTGACGGGGGTGCGATGCGGGGTCCGTCCGCGCGCTCGGGCCCGTCGGCACGCGACCGGACCCGGCCGGAACTCCTCGCGTTCACCGGACCGCTCCCCCAGGTGGCGGCGGGCGACCCCGTCTGGTGCAGGGACGCGCTCGGGCGCGGCTGGACCCGTCGCGTCGCCCTCGACGGGCCGCGCTACGACCAGGCGGCCGCCCACCGGACCTGCCGGCTGACCGTCCCGACCTCCTCGGTGCACGACTGGCACGCGCACGGCCTGTCCGCACCGTCGGTGAACTGGCCCGCCGAGGACGTGGCACGCGCCGACCTGCCCGTCCCCGGGCCGATCATGGGCGGACGCGGGTGAGCGGGCCGAGGTCGGCGCGCAGCTCGTGGAAGAACCGGACCGCGCGCGGCACCTTGTGCGAGCGGTAGCCGAACGCGGCGAAGCTCGCGTGCAGCTCCTCTTCTGGCGCACCCGCCTCCACAAGGCGTAGCTGCTCGGCGTACGCCTCGCGTGCCCATGCCCGTAGGAAGTCTCTGCGCTTGGTGCGTCCGGAGACGACCGCGCGCATCGGGCCTGGCGCGACCGTGCCGTCGGCGTCGAGCAGGCCCATCCGCTCGAGCAGGTCGAGCAGCTGCGGGCCGACCGACGGCGGATACCCGGCGACGGCGCTGAGATCGAGCCGCGCGGGCAGCGCGCCGCGCCCGGCCAGGTCCTCGAAGAACGCGGCGAAGGTCCGGTAGGAGAACGACGGCGGCGTCCAGCCCTGGCTCACTGCTGTCCTCCTCGGTCGGCTCCGGTCATTGTGCCGGGTATGCCGCGCTCAGAGGTAGGCGTCGCTGCGGTAGCGGCCGTGGTGGAGGCGCAGCGCCAGCCACTCCTCGGCCTCGCCGGGCGTCGCGCCCGTCCCCTCGGCGTAGACGCGGGCGCACGTGTCGGCGACGGCGGGGGCCATGCGGCGGCCGTCGCCGCAGACGTAGAAGACCGCGTCGCGGCGCAGGAGGTTCATGACGTCCACGCGGTCGCGCCAGACCCGATCCTGGACATAGCGGACGCCGTCGCGCGGCGCGGCGGAGAAGGCCGGGCGCACCTCGACGATCCCGGCGGCGGCCCACGCGGCGAACTCGTCGCGGTAGAGGAAGTCGACGTCGGGGTGGTCGCAGCCGAAGAACAGCAGTGACGGCGCGGGCGTCACGCCCTCGCGCGCGGCGCGCAGGGCACGATCCTGGAGGAAACCGCGGAACGGCGCGACACCGGTACCCGCGCAGACCATCACCATCGGCGTCGCAAGGGACTCCGGCGGATGGAACGCCTTCCCCGACCGCACAACGCCGACCCGCACCGCCTCCCCCGGCACAACGCCGGCAAGGTACGTCGAAGCCGACCCCCCGAACGCCCCCGCCGCATCCCGCACCACCGCCACCGTCAACGACACCCGCCCCGGATCCCACCGCGGCGACGACGAGATCGAATACCTCCGCGCCACAAGCGCCCCATGCAGCCCCAAAAACCCCGCAAAATCCACCCCCGGAAACCTCTCCACAAGCTCAAGCACCGTAACCCCCCTCCCACCTCTGATCCCCTCGACCATGGCGCGACCGCTCGACTCGGCCGCCGCGAGGACGGCGTGGGTCGTGACCGCGAGGCGCTCGACGCGGGCGGGGGTCGCGGGCTCGGTCAGGGCCACGTGGGCGGTGAGCAGGTCGGCCGCGGTGAGGGGGATGCCGTGCAGGGTGAAGGGGGCGTCTCGGGCGAGGCCGAAGGCGGCCAGCGCGCGGTCCACGACCTCCGGAGGGTTGCGAGGGAGAACCGCCAGGTAGTCTCCCGGCTGGTAGGAAGATCCTTCCGGAAGGGCGATCTCCAGGTGCCTGCGGGAGCGCGCGTGCGGGCCCGTGGTGTCGGCCAGCTCCCGGTTAACGACCACGGTCCCCTGCCCAAGTTCGTGCCCCCTCGGCGGGACCGCTCCGTCAAGAACGACAGGCTCGCCCAAGCGCGCGGCGTCGCGGACGACGGGCTGGACCGGGCGCGCGGCGTGCCGGGCAACGCCGTCGGGAATGACGGGCTCGCCTGGGCGCGCGAGGGGGCGGGCGACGCCGTCGAGGACGACGGACTCGCCCGAGCGCGCGGCGTGCCCGGCGACACCGTCGAGGATCACGGGCTCACCCGGGCGGGCGAGGGGGCGGGCGACGTCATCGAGGACGACGGGTTCGACCGGGCGGGCGACGTCGTCGGGGATGGCGGGCTTGCCTGGGCGGGCGGCGTGCCGGGTGACGTCGTCGGGGCGCGAGTGTGGGGCTTTTCCGTTGGTCGACGGGGGGTGTGTCGCCCCCGGCTGGGGCATGTGCTGCGACGCCACGGTTCCTCCCCCGAGTTCTCTCCTTCGACCATCCCCGCGCGAATCGCCGCCAAACGGCGGGCGGCGTCCGGCGGGGAGGGGTGACCCGCCAGATGGCGGGTAGAATCCGCCGCGCGGCGGGCGCACTTCAGGCCGTCGCACGGCGACCATGGTGACTCCGGTCACACCACCCCTGGGAGTCGACGATGACTACAGCACATTCCGCGTCCGGCACGCCGGTCGGACCGCCGCCGCCCTTCGACGCCGAGCTCGCGCCCGTGCTCCGCGTGATGAACGAGGCGCTCCCGCCGGACGCCTTCGCCGACCTCGACAAGCTCAAGGACTCGTTCGCGGCCGCCGTCGAGCAGCCGTCGCCCGAGTCGTTCTCGCGCGACGGGGCCTACACGATCGAGGAGCGGTTCGTCCCCGGGCCCGAGGGCGCGCCCGACATCGCGCTGCTGATCTGCCTGCCCACCCGCGTCGAGGCGCCGTACCCGCTGATCTACCACACGCACGGCGGCGGCATGGTCATCGGCGACAACAAGGTCGGGCTCCCCGACACTCTCGAGCTCGCCGAGGGCGTCGGCGCGGCTGTCGTGTCGGTGGAGTACCGGCTCGCGCCGGGCACCCGGCACCCCGGGCCCGTCGAGGACTGCTACGCGGGCCTCGTCTGGGCCGTGGAGCACGCCGAGGAGCTCGGCGTCGACCCCGCGCGGGTGATCGTCGGCGGGGCGAGCGCGGGCGGCGGGCTCGCCGCTGCGCTCGCGCTGCTCGCCCGCGACCGGGGCGGGCCCGCGCTCGTCGGACAGCTCCTGATGTGCCCGATGATCGACGACCGCAACGACACGCCCTCGTCGCACCAGATGGCCGGGCTCGGCGTCTGGGACCGCGCCTCGAACGAGGCGGGCTGGACCGCCCTGCTCGGCGACGCGCGCGGCGGCCCCGACGTCTCCCCCTACGCGGCCCCGGCCCGCGCGACCGACCTGTCCGGCCTGCCCCCGGCGTTCATCGACGTCGGCTCCGCCGAAACCTTCCGCGACGAGGACGTCGCCTACGCCTCACGCATCTGGCAGGCCGGCGGCGTCGCCGAACTGCACGTCTGGCCCGGCGGCTTCCACGGCTTCGACGGCATCGCCCCCCACACCACCTTGTCCCGCGACGCCCGAGCCGCCCGAGCCCGCTGGCTATCCCGCCTCCTCACCCCCTAACCCCACCCCCACCCCCGCGTCCCCCAATCCGCCCGGGGGCCGCCCGGGCCGGATTGGGCCGCCCGGGGCCGCCCAGGGCGGATTGGGGCCGCCCGCGGCCGCCCCCTCGCCGCCAGGCCCCCGCCCCCTCGCCCCCCCCACCAACCACACCCAACACACCCCCACCCCACCGCCACCCGGCAACCCCAAGACTCACTAGACCCTCTAAACCCGCTAGGACTGCGAGGCCCACTAGCAACTCAAAGCCCGCTAGGACTTCGCATATCGATAGGACTGCGAGTCTCGAAAGCGCCTCTAGCCCCGCCAGGTTTCCTGGGCCCACTAGGTCTGCGACAGTCGATAGAACCCCTAGCACCGCTAGGGTCGCTGGGCCTGCTAGACCCAATAGGAATACCGAGGGGCCGCCCGGAACCTCTAGGACCTCTAGGACCTCTAGGACCTCTAGGACCTCTAGGACCTCTAGGACCTCTAGGACCTCTAGGACCTCTAGGACCTCTAGGACCTCAGCGATGCTAGATCCCTAGGGGCTTCTCGGCCCGCTAGGGGACGCTCGGCTTGTCAGGGCCGCCGGGGGACGCTAGGGCCCCTAGCGCCGGTAAGAGCCTTGGTGGGGCTAGGGGATCTAGCGCTGCTAGAGGTGCTAGGAGCCCCTAGGTCTGCTATGGCGAATGGAAACGCTAGGGCGGCTAGGGCGGCTAGGGCGGCTAGGGCGGCTAGGGCGGCTAGAGCGGCTAGAGCGGCTAGAGCGGCTAGAGCGGCTAGAGCGGCTAGAG
>NZ_JAWZTE010000014.1:0-212047 GCF_033875155.1 Actinocorallia sp. A-T 12471
GGGCCCGTCCGGAGTACGGACGGGCCCGGCCACACGATGCGGCGCGATGCGCGGGGTCGCCTCTCGGCGAAAGGCACAACACGGCTCCAGCCGAACGGTATTCCGTGAAGGCATTAGATGGGGCCCGGGGACACCCGAATCACATCGGCCACGTGCTGTACAACCGACACCCCCCACCCAATGTTCCCGCCCCCCGAACTTTCTCCCCACACCCTCCCCACAGCCCCCCCGCCCACCCCCGCAACCGACCCCTCCGCCCACCCCCGCGACCGACTCCCGCACACCCTCCCCGCGGCCCCTGCGCACCTCGCGGCCGACCCCTCCGCGCACCCCTGCGACCGGCCCCCGCGACCGGCCACGCGCACCCCCGCGACCGGCCCCCGCACACCCTCCCCGCGGCCGAACCCCTCTGCGCACCCTTCGCGACTGGCCCTCGCGACTGGCCCTCGCGACTGGCCCTCGCGACTGGCCCTCGCGACTGGCCCTCGCGACTGGCCCTCGCGACTGGCCCTCGCGACTGGCCCTCGCGACTGGCCCTCGCGACCGGCTACGCGTACCCCCGCGACGGCCCCGCGACCGGCTACGCGTACCCCCGCGACGGCCCCGCGACCGGCTACGCGTACCCCCGCGACGGCCTCGCGACCGGCTACGCGTACCCCCGCGACGGCCTCGCGACCGGCTACGCGTACCCCCGCGACGGCCCCGCGACCGGCCACGCACACCCCCGCGACGGCCCCGCGACCGGCCACGCACACCCCCGCGACGGCCCCGCGACCGGCCACGCGCACCCTCGCGATCGGCCCTCGCGATCGGCCCTCGCGATCGGCCCTCGCGATCGGCCCTCGCGATCGGCCCTCGCGATCGGCCCCCGCGCACCCTCGCGGCCGAACCCCTCCGCGCGCCCTCGCGACCGGCCCCCGCGCACCCTCGCGGCCGAACCCCTCCGCGCGCCCTCGCGGTCGGTCCCTGCGCGGCCCTCGCGGTCGGCTCTCGCGTGCCCTCGCGGCTGGACCCTGTGCAGCCCCGCGGTCGGCCCTTGCGCACCCCCGCGACCGGCCCCCGCGCTCCCTCCGCGCGCCCCCGCGACTGGCTCTCGCGTGCCCTCGCGGCTGGACCCTGTGCAGCCCCGCGGTCGGCCCCTGCGCAGCCCCGGGGTCGGCTCCCGCGTTCCCCGCGGTCGGCCCCTCCGCGCGCCCCTGCGGTAGGCCCTCGCGCGGCCCCGGCAGGCCCCCGGGTCGCGCTGTCCCCGGGGGGCGGGGAGGTAGGAGCGCGGGGGCCGGGGAGGTGGGAGCGCGGGGGGCGGGGAGGTGAGAGCGCGGGGGGCGGGGAGGTGGAGTGGGTGGGGGTGGGAGTGTGGTGGGGGGTGGGTGTGATGGGGAGGTGGAGCGCTGGGGCGGGGAGGTGGAGAGCGCGGGGGCGGGGAGGTGGCGAGAGGGGGGCGGAGGGGTGGAGTGGGTGGGGGTGTGAGGGGGAGGGGGTTGGGGGGTGGGGGGTGGGGTGGGGGTGGGTGGGGGCGTTGTTTGGGGGGTGGGGGGCTGGGAGAATGGGGGGATGATCGAGCGGAAGCCCATTGAGTGTTGGCTGTCGGACATGGACGGGGTCCTCGTGCACGAGGGGAAGCCCGTTCCGGGGGCGGAAGCCTTTATCGCGAAAGTGCTGGGTTCGGGCAAGCGCTTGCTCGTTCTCACTAACAACTCGATTTACACGCCGCGCGACCTTTCCGCGCGGCTCGCGGCGGCGGGGCTGAGCATCGCGCCGGAGATGATCTGGACGTCGGCGCTGGCGACCGCGAAGTTCCTCAACGACCAGCGGCCGCACGGGACCGCCTACGTCATTGGGGAGTCGGGGCTCACGACCGCTTTGCACGAGGTCGGATACATCCTCACCGACCTCGACCCGGAGTACGTGGTCCTCGGCGAGACCCGTAACTACAGCTTCGACCAGATCACCAGGGCGGTCCGGCTGATCGAGCGCGGGGCGAGGTTCATCTGCACCAACCCCGACCCGATCGGGCCGTCGCAGGAGGGTTCGCTGCCCGCGTGCGGCGCGGTCGCCGCGATGATCACCAAGGCCACGGGCGTCGAGCCCTACTTCGTGGGCAAGCCGAACCCGCTGATGATGCGCAGCGCGATCCGGCAGGTGGAGGGGCACAGCGAGTCGACGGCGATGATCGGCGACCGGATGGACACCGACGTCGTCGCGGGCATGGAGGCGGGTCTCGAGACGATCCTCGTCCTCACCGGCGTGACCCGTCGGCACGAGGTGGAGAGGTACCCCTACCGTCCGTCACGGGTCGTTGACTCTGTGGCCGACCTCGTGGACCTCATCGGTTGAGGCTTGTTCCACTCCGGGGGAAAATCCTTTAACCCCCCTACCTCGGGAGAAAAGTACTTATTGGTACCTCATAACGGTTGTCAGTGACCCGGTGAATTCGCCTGTTCCGCGTCGATAACCTCCGATCACTTCGAAATTTCGGGTGACGGGGGGACGCGGTGCCGGCGATTGAGGATTGCCTGACCGCGGTCATGGCGATCCCCGGAGCCAGGTCCGTGGGCCTCGTCGACTTCGCCAGCGGCCTCGTCATCGCCGCCGAGGGCAGGGCGGACGGCGAGGCCGCCGAGCACGCGGCGGGGGCCGCGGAGCTGGTGCGCGCCGTCGTCGCGAGCCCGGTGTTCAGCTCGGCGGGCACCGGTGACGAGATCGAGGAGATCACCGTCAGCGGGACGGCAGGCCACCATCTGCTCGCGCTGGTCACCACCGAGACGGACACGCGGTTGTGCCTGCACCTGGCGCTCGCGGCCGACCGGGGCAACATCGCGCTCGCCAGGCACAGGATGCGTGACGTGCTGCGCGACCTGGCGGCCGGATGAGGCAGATCCGCGCCCATCTGGAGCGCCTGGCGGGGGAGCGCGCCACCGGGACGCTGCTGCTCGGCGAGGACGGCGCGTTCCACCTGCTCGACGGGGCGGTCGCGCACGTCGAGACCGGCCTGACGCCGAGTCTGCGCGACCTGCTGACGGCGTCGGGACGGCTCAGCGAGCAGGGGTGGGAGCGGCTGCGCAGCCGGGGCCCCGGGCAAGGCCCCGCCACTCCCGCCCGCCTCACTGGCGCCGAACTCCAGGCGCACGCGCTCGTCCAGCTGTTCGACGCGGCGTTCTTCCTGTTGCGTTCACCGCACGAGCCGGTCTTCCACGAGGGCAGGGGCGGCTACTGGCCGGACTTCCTCGCGGTCGACCCGGTGACGCTCTGCGTGGAGACGCGCCGCCGCGGGGGCCTGCTCGACGAGGCGTGGCCGTCGCCGCTCGCCGACGACGGCCCGGTCGAGCCGGTGCGCAGGCAGCGTCGTCAGCGGGTGATCCTCACGGGTCTCCAGCTGGAGATCCTGCTGAACGCCGACGGGCGCAAGACCCCGTCCGGGCTCGCGCGGGAGCTCGGACGGACCCGCTTCGGGTGCACTCTCGCCGTCCGCGGCCTCGTCGCGTCCGCGCTCGTCCGGGCCCCGCTGCCCGGCGCGGGCGACGGCCCCGCGCCGGGCGTCCGGGTCGGGGGTGCGCCCCTGCGGGAAGCGGGGGCCCCGCCTTTCGAGGGGCCGACGAAGTGGGCCGACGCCGATCTCGCGTTGCTGACACGGTTGCACGACGCGCTGAGGGAGCTGGAATGAGCGATGAACGGATCTGGAGACACCTGCACGAGCTTCGCCTCAGGGTGCCGCACATGACGGGTTCCCTTGTCGCGACCTGCGACGGGTTCCTCGTCGCGAGCGACCTGCCCGACCCGGTGGAGCCCGACGGGATGGCCGCGATGACCGCGACCGAGCTGTCCCTGTCGGACCGTGTCGCCCGCACCGCGGCTGACGGGACCTTCGAGGAGGTCGTCATCCGCAACAGCGGCGGACACGTCGCGATCTACGCCGTGGGGCCGACCGCGGCCCTGGCGATCCTCGCCGGTCCAGGGGTGACCCTGGGCCGGCTCCATCTGGAGGCAAGGCCCGTCGCACGGGCCATCGCGGCCTTCCTGCCAGAACCCACCAACGAAAGGATGAGGAATGTCGAACCTGGACCAGTCGCTCAAGGAGATGATGTCGATCGATGGCGCCCTCGGCGTGGCGATCGTCGACTACAGCAGTGGCATGGCGCTGGGAGTGCTCGGTAGCACCAAGGCGCTCGACCTCCAGATCGCGGCGGCGGGCAACACCGAGGTGGTCCGCTCCAAGATGCGCACGATCGAGCAGCTCGGGCTGAAGGAGTCGATCGAGGACATCCTGATCACGCTCGACAAGCAGTACCACATCATCCGGCCGCTCACGAGCCGCAGCGGGCAGGGCCTGTTCATGTACGCCGCGCTCGACCGGGGCCGCGCCAACCTCGCGCTGGCCCGCCACCACCTGCGCCGCATCGAGGAGAACGTCGAGGTCTGATCGCCTGACACCGGAAGCCGGGTCCCCCGAGGTCCCGCCTTCCGGGCAGAGCCGCCCCGCCCTCCTCGTCGACCCCGGAGGGCGGGGCCCCGGCGTCTAGCGGAGGGCGTCGGAGAGGTAGAGGACGGCGAGGGCGCAGGCGAGCGCGCCGAGGAGCAGCCGCAGGAAGCGTTCCGGCATCCGCGGTTGCAGCCGCGCCCCGACATACCCGCCGACGAGTCCGCCGAGCCCGCACGCGATCCCGAGGGTCCAGTGCGGCGCGATGTCCCCGCTCGTGACGAACGACAGGACGAGGTAGGTGAGCGCGCCGACGATCGACGTCACGAACGTCGAGGCGAGGGCGGCCGGGGCGACGCGGGCCATCGGCATGCCGCGCCCGGCGAGGATCGGGCCGAGGATCGAGCCGCCCCCGATCCCGTAGATCCCCCCGATGACGCCGACGCCGGCGGCCATCGCCGAGATCGACCGGTCCGACGGCTCGGCCCCGCCCGTCCCCCCGCCCGCGACCGCGGGCCTGAGCGTCCGGTACAGCAGCCAGAGCCCCAGCGGCAGCAGGAACGCCCCGACCAGCAGCCGGAACGCCTGCGGCCCGGGAATCGCGAACACCCGGATGACGGCCCCGACGACCACCCCGGGCAGTGTCCCGAGCACAAGCAGCCGGCTCAGCCGCCCCCCGAGCTGCCCCCGCCGCCGATACCGCAGCAGCGCCCCCGGCCCGGAGACGACGTTGTAGAGCAGGTTCGTCGGCGTCACCGCAGGGTTCGGCACGTGCAGCACGCTCAGCTGCACCGGCAGCAGGAACACCGCCCCGGACACCCCGACCGGGGCGGTGACGACGGAGATGAGCGCCCCGGCACAGAACCCGAGCAGATGGGTCTCCAACGTGGCGCTCTCCGTTTACTCCCAGAATTCCGGTCTTATCGCTCGGAAAACTATCGCACCCGCGCGGTCTCCGTCCTCCGGGCGAACAGGACGGCGGCTCCGGCGACCGCCGCGCAGGCCGCGCACAGCAGCCAGACGACGACATAGGCGGCCTCCGTCGGGGTCCCTTCGAGCGCCATGGTCGCCAGCACCGACGCGATCACCCCGCCCGCCACCGCGCCGCCGAGGGTCTTCACGTTGTTGTAGAGCGCGGTGAGGACCCCGGTGCGGCCCGGGTCGGCGGCCTCGACGATCACCGTAGGCAGCGCGCCGAGGGCGAGGCCGGCGCCGAAGCCCATGAACATCTTGGCGACGACCAGTTGCCACAGCTCCGCGTGCAGGAGCGCCTGGAAGAGGATGCCGCCCGAGACCAGCCCGAACGACAGCACGAGCGCGGCCCGGTAGCCGGTGCCGCGGGCGATCCGCGCGGTGAACGCCGACCCGGCGACGGCAAGGACGGTCGCGGGCAGCGCCATCAGCGACAGGGACAGCGCCGACAGGCCGAAGCCGTAGCCGTCGGTCTCGGGGTCGGCGGCGAGGAACGTCGTGTCGGGGGTCTGGACGCCGAAGAAGACGATGCCGAACAGGAACGCGACGGCGAAGAACGGCGCGATCCTGCGGTCGGCCATGGCCCGCAGGTCCACCAGCGGGTCGGCGGAGCGCAGCTCGACCCTGGTCCACCCCGCGAGCAGCGCGAGGCCCAAGGCCAGGGGCCCGAGAGCGCCCGGGGAGATCCACCCCGACGCCTCGGCCCGCGACACCCCGGAGAGGATCGCGATCATCGCGAAGCCGAGCAGGAGCAGCCCCGGCCAGTCGGCCCGTCCGGTGGCGCGCGGGACGCTCTCGGGCACCCTGAGGAACGAGATCGGCACGCACCCGACCGCGAGCAGCGCGGGCAGCAGCAGCGCCACCCGCACGTTCCCGACGGCCTCGTGCACCGCGCCCATGATCACCGCGCCGAGCAGCCCGCCGAAGGTGAGGGAGCCGACGAGCCGCGCGATGGCCTGCCGCGCCTTGTCCTCGGGCAGCCTGTCCTTGACGAGCGCGACCTCGAGCGGCAGCAGCGCGGCAAGCGGGCCCTGCAGAACCCGTCCGACGAGCAGGGCCTGGAGGTTCGGCGCGAGCGCGACGAGCAGCGTGCCCGCGGCGAGCATGACGAGCGCGATCCGCAGCAGGCGGCGGTGCCCGTACAGGTCGCCGAGCCGCCCGAACGTCGGGACGCACACGGCGGCGGCCAGGAGCTGGAGTGACAGCACCCAGTTGAGGTCGGAGTCGGCGACGCCGTGGTGCTCGCCGAGGGCGGGCAGCAGCGGGGTGAGCCCGCCCTGGAGGAACCCGCTGGTGATCTCGAACATGACGAGGATGCCGACGACCGCGCGGACCGTCGTGTCCCTGCCGCCGGTCACGCCCCGGGGCGGTGCGGCGGTCACGCGGCGGCCGCCTTGGCGAGCCGCCGCGCGGCCAGGGAGGCGAGCAGGAGGGCGGCGTCGGGCAGGACGACGTCGTCGAACGCGGCCTGCGGGGCATGGTTCATGGGCGCGGTCGCCGGGTCGCGATCGGCGGGGCAGGCACTGAGGCCGAGCATCGCGCCGCCGACCTCGCCGAGCACGAAGGAGAAGTCCTCGGATCCGGAGAGCGGCTGCGGGGCCTCGAACGCCCGGTCCCCGCCGAACAGCTCGACCGCCGTCTCCAGCGCGAACGCGGCCTCGGACGCGGTGTTGTGCGTCACCGGGTAGACGAATCTGTAGTCGATGTCGACCTCGACCCGGTGCGCCCTGGCGATGCCCTCGATCGTCTCGACGACGATGTCGCGCACGTCGTGCCTGGTCTTCTCCGAGAACGTCCGCACGGTCCCCTCGAGGCGCGCGGTCTCGGGGATGACGTTGCGGGCGCTGCCCGCGTGCGCTGACCCGACGGTCACGACGGCGGGGTCGAACACGTTGACGGCCCTGGCCACCCGCGTCTGCAGCGCGGTGATCATCTCGGCCATCGCGGGCACGGGGTCGCGGGTGGTGTGCGGGGCCGAGCCGTGCCCGCCCGCGCCCCGGATCGTGACGTCGAACGAGTCGCTCGCGGCGAGGAGGGTGCCGGGACGCGTCCCGATGATCCCCGCGGGCAGCATCGTGGAGAACACGTGCAGGGCGTAGGCCGCGACGGGGCGGCTGCCCGAGGCGTCGAGCACACCCTCCTCGATCATGATCGGCGCTCCGCCGTAGCCCTCCTCGCCCGGCTGGAACATGAGGACGACGTCCCCGGCGAGGCGGTGGCGGCGGTCGGCGAGCAGCCGTGCCGCGCCGACCAGGCCCGCGACGTGCAGGTCGTGGCCGCACGCGTGCATCGCGCCCGCGACCCGCGAAGCGTAGTCGAGGCCGGTGTCCTCCTGGACCGGCAGCGCGTCCATGTCGGCGCGCAGCAGCACCGACGGCCCTGGCCCGCCGCCGCGCAGCACCGCAGTGACGGAGCTGAGCCGCTCCCCGGTGGTGACGTCGAGGGGCAGGCCGTCGAGGGCGGCGAGGACGCGTTCCTGGGTGCGGGGCAGGTGGAGGCCGATCTCCGGCGCGCGGTGCAGGTCGCGGCGCAGGCGGCGCAGGTCGGGGCCGAGTTCGGCGGCGTCGTCGTGCTGGAACATGCCGCGTATCCTGACGAAGTACTCAGCCACCACCGGGAAAACGCAGGGATTGACCTTTGCCACCCGATCCACTGCTGGAATCCGCCGACCTCGACGAGCTCGACTTCCTCCTCGTCGCCGCCCTGCAACGCAGTCCCCGCGCCGACTGGGTGACGATCGGCGCGGCCCTGGGCGTCGACGCCTCCACCGCAGCCCGCCGCTGGGCGCGGCTGACGGGCGCGGGCCTCGCCTGGCTGACCTGCTATCCGACGGCGCTGCCCGGCGCGCACCCGATCGTCGCCATGATCGAGATCGACTGTGTGCGGGGAAGGACGCACGAGGTGGCCGCCGAACTCGCCGATGACCCGCACCTGTTCACGATCGAGCACGTGACAGGGCGGCGCGACCTCCTGGTCACCGCGATCTTCGGCGACCAGGCGGAACTCGCGCGGTATGTCGGGTTCCGGCTCGGCGCGCTGCCGGGCGTCGCGGCCACCCGCACCGACCTCGCGACGACCCTGCACGCCGAAGGCAGCCGCTGGAGGCTCGAGCGGGCCGGCGGCCGCGAGGGCGGCAACACGATCCCCGGGCCGGGAACCCGGGCGTCCGAGGCCCCGCCCGGACGCCCGGGGTCGGGCGGCCTCACCGCCGCCGACCTGCGCCTGATCAAGGTCCTCGGGGAGGACGTCCGGCAGAGCGCCGCGTCCCTCGCCGCCAAGACGGGCCTCAGCCAGACGACGGTACGACGCCGTCTCGCACGCCTTGAGCGGGAGGGCTCGATCGCCTACCGGTGCGAGGTGGCGCGGTCGCGTTCCGGCTGGCCCGTCAGCGTGACGTTCTGGGCGACGGTCCCCGCCCACCGGGTCGCGGAGGTCACCGCGCGCCTCGCCGGGCGGCGTGAGACACGGATGTGCGTGTCCCTGTCGGGCGCGCACAACATGCTGTTCACGGTGTGGCTGCGCTCGATCGACGCGATCCCGGCGTTCGAGGCGTCCCTCGCCGAGCACAGCCCCGACCTCGTCGTCACCGACCGGGCCGTCGCGCTGTGGATTCTGAAGTTCGCGGGCCGTCTCCTCGACCCGCTCGGCCGCCACCTGAGGGCGGTGCCGCTGACGTCGTGGACGCCCGGCGCCGCCGCCGAGGCGGAGGGCGCGCTGCTGCGGCGGCTCGCCGAGGGACCGCCCCGCCCATGAACGCGTCGGCGCGGCGGGGTCGCCCCCCTGCCGCGCCGACGCCCCCTCACGCCGTGAAGCTCCCGTACAGCTGGGGTGCGCGGGTCGCGAGGGGGTCGAGGTGGTGGCCCATCATCTTGTCGTTGGACTCGCGCAGGTCGAGGTCCATGACCAGCTGCTCCTCGAATCCCGGACGGGTCCAGTAGCCGCTCGGGTAGCGCATGAGCGCGATCGGCTGGCCGGGCACGAAGTCGTCGGCGCGCACGATCTGGCTGCCGAGCCCGGCGGGCGCGTCGAGCCTGGTCACCGACACGAGGTGGACGCGGTTCTCCTCGGTCCGCTCGGTGGCCGCGACGTGCATGGCCTCCGGCGTCGTCCACGACGTCGGGTGCGCGATCAGCTCGGCCCCGTTGACGGCAAGGACCCGCGCCACCTCGGGTGCCCACACCTCCTCGCCGACCATGAAGCCGATCCTGCCGAGCGCGGTGTCGGCGACGGCGAGGGAATCACCGGGCGTCGCCCAGGCGCGGTCGGCGTCGGTGAGGTGCGTCTTGCGGTACCGGTGCGCGACCGCGCCGGTGTCGTCCAGCAGATAGACGCTCGAGTAGTACCGGTCGCCCTCGGCCTCGACGAGGCTCGCCGCCACCCAGATCTTGTGCTCGGCGCAGGCCGCCGCGAGCCGCTGGAGCACGTCGCGCGACAGGCCCGCGGCCTTGGCCGGGTCGGCCGCCGCCTCGCCGGGCGCGAGGCAGAACAGCTCGGGCAGGACGCCGAGCCGCGCGCCCTGCCGGGCGGCGTGCGCGACCTGGCCGAGCGCCCGCAGCACGGTCCACTCGGTGTTGCGGGAGAAGCTGACCTGAAGCAGCGCCACCGGCAGCGGCCGGGGAGGCATGTCGGCGGGGGCTGGCCCGTACATCGCCGCGGCGGGGACGTCCGCGAGCGGCTGGGTGAGCACCCCGTACAGGTCGGGACGCCGCCATCCGAACAGATCGCCGACGCCGGGCATCACCTTGTCGTCGGCCATCGCCGGGTCGATGTCGGCGACGATCAGGCCGGGCTCGTCCTCGCCCGCGTCGGCGAGGCGGGTGCCGTCGGGCGCGACGATCTGCGAGCCGCCCATCCACGGCCACTCGTGCTCGGGCCCGCCGACGGTGTTGGCCGCCACGTGCCAGACCCGGTTCTCCAGCGCGCGCAGCGGCACGTGGACGCGGTACTCGTCGGGCCCGCGCGAGTTCAGCGAGTTGCACAGGATCTGCGCGCCCATGAGGGCGAGCGCGCGCGGGGTGTCCGGGACGATCCCGTCGGCGCACAGCAGCAGGCCGATCCTGCCGATCTCGGTGTCGAACACCTCATACGGGTGGTCGCCCGGCGTGAACAGTGTGTACTCGTAGTCCCATAGGACGTGCTTGTGATGGACGCCGACGAGCGCGCCGTCCGGCCCGACGAGCACCGAGCCGATGTGGACGACGGGGGAGGCGTCGCCGCGCAGGTCGACCCCCGCCGCGACGTACACGCCGAGTTCGGCCGCGAGCGCCCGCAGCCCCGTCACGAAGGGGCCGTCCAGCGCCTCGGACCGCTCGTAGCACTCCTCGCGGGAGCCGTAGTCGCGCACCCGGTTGGCGTTCTCCGGCAGCACCACGAGGCGCGCGCCTTGCGCGGCGGCCTCGCGCACGTACCCCGCGCACAGCGCGAGGTTGGCCTCCGGGTCGGCCCCGGAGAAGAACTGGGCCGCCGCGACCCGAACCACTGCCATCTGTCTTTCCTTACCTTCGTGCTGTCGTCTTACAGGGTCGCCAGCAGGCGGCCGGCCCCGGGGACGGGGTCGGTGATGCCGTGGCTGCGGTAGGCGTGCCACAGGGTCGCCGCGTTGATCGGGACGACCGGTTTGCCGATCTCCTCCTCGAGCGCCGCCGCGACCCCGATCACCGGCAGGTTCGTCCCGGCCTGGACCAGGACGTCGACGTCGGGCGCGTCCACCTTGGCGAACGCCGCGCGGATCTCCTCGGGGGTGACGTCGGCGATGGACGTCGCCGACCCGCACTTCAGCCCGTGGACGGCGTGGACGTCATAGCCGAGTTCGGTGAAGTACGCCCTGACCTGCTCGTCGGCGACGGGCTGGTAGGGCGTGATCACCCCGATCCGCCGCGCGCCGAACGCCTGGAGCGCCCGGTGCGTCGCGGAGGCCCCGGTGTAGACGTCGAGGCCCGACATCTCCCTGATCCACGCCTCGAAGCGGGCGTTGCCCTCGACCCCGCCCCAGAACGTCTCGGCGCTCATCCCCATGATGAGCGCGTCCGGCTCGCAGGTCAGGACCGAGGTGACGGCGTTGCCGATCTCGCCGCGCAGGTCCTCGAGGAACGCCTCCATGGTCTCGTCGGAGTCGAGGACGGCGTTGCGGATGAGGATACGTCCCGCGTGGAACGACACGCCCGGTGCGCGGAAGCGGTAGTACTCGTCCTCCACTGCGGTGTTGGTGGACGGGATGATGACGCCGAACACTGCGCGGTCGGCGAGCACGGTGGTCATGCGGGTTCCTTCTCTGGGGAGTCGGGCTGGGCGGGCACTGCCTTCCAGCGGTCCTCGTTCGCCGACAGCGTGGGCAGGCCGAGCACCGTGGTGAACTCGTCCCAGCCCAGCGGCGGCTCGGGGGCCGCGCCGGTGGCGAGGATCGAGCGGTAGGCGTCGCGCATTGCCGCCGCGCCCGCGAGGGCGGCGGCGACGGGGAAGATGGCGATGCGGCATCCGGCGCGGGCCAGGTCCGCGACGGGTTCGGGGGCCTTCCCCGCGGCGGAGAAGTTCACAAGGACGGGCAGGCCGCCCGAGGCGTCACGGGCCTCGGCGACGGTGGCCGCGTCGATCGCGCCCTCGACGAAGACGGCGTCCGCGCCCGCCGCCGCGTACGCGGCGATCCTGCGCATCGCCTCATCCCGCCCGGCCGTGCGCAGCGCGTCGGTCCTGGCGATCAGGACAAGTCGCTCACGGGTCTCGGCCGCCGCGCGCAGCCTGCCGACGGCGTCTTCGAGCGGCGCGAGGCGGGTGCCCTCCATGTGGCCGCAGCGCTTGGGCATCACCTGGTCCTCGAGGTGCAGCGCGGCAGCGCCCGCCCGCTCGTACCTGCGGACCGTCGCGGCGACCTGGAGCGGATCGCCGTAGCCGGTGTCGGCGTCGGCGATGATCGGCAGGTCGGTGCCCGAGGTGACGCGGCCGAGCGCGTCGAGCATGTCCGACGCGCCCACGTAGCCGAGGTCGGGCAGGCCGAACGTGACGGCGCTGACGAGCGCGCCGGAAAGGTGGATCGCCTCGAATCCTGCCTCGGTCGCCAGCCGCGCGGACAGCGCGTCGTGGCAGCCCGCGGCGAGCACGGGCGCGCCCGCGCTCATCCGCGCGCGCAGGCGGTCGGCGGGGTAACCGTTCTGGGGGGTCATACGGCTTCCTTCCACAGGTCATGCACCGTGCGGGTGTCATGGACGTCGGCATACTTCGCGGAGAGATCGAAGAGCGCGGCCTCGTGCGGCCGTGGATCGCGGTCGGCGACGGCGTCGGAGACGACGACGGGCCGGAAGCCGTGGCACAGGGCGTCGAGCGCGGTCGCCCGGACACACCCGCTGGTCGACGTCCCGGTCACCACGACCGAGTCGACGCCGAGCGCCGTCAGGGTGGATGCCAGGGACGTGCCGAAGAACGCCGAGGGGTACTGCTTGGTCACCACGAGGTCGCCGGGCCGTGGCGCGAGGGCGGGCGGCGGCTGCCCCCAGGGCGAGCCCCGGTCGAACAGCCGCAGCGCGGGCACCTTGCGGTAGAACAGGCCGCCGTCCGCGCCGCCCGGCTGGTACTCCACGTAGGTGAACACGACGGGGTGGCCGAGCCGTCGCGCGTCGTCGGCGAGCTCCGCCGTGCGCTCGGCCGCGGCCTCCGCGCCCGCGTACAGCGGCGAGGCCGGGTCGAGGTAGGCCCGCACGAGGTCCACCACGACGAGCGCGGGCCGCGCGCCGAGACCGACGCTGCCGCCGAACCCGGCGGCGCGGTAGTCGTCGGCCAGCGCGCGGTCGCCGGGGGAGCCGTGGGACGGATCAGGCATCGAACTGGATCACCGAGCGGCCCGCGAGGATGGGGGCGAGGCGCTCGGCCACCAGCGCGCGGTGGGCGGGGTGCTCCTGGTAGGCCCGCCAGTCGTCGGCGCTCGCGAAGTCGAGCACCGCGGCGAAGTCCGCGCCGCCCTCAGCGAACTCGAGGGCGGATCCGCAGGACAGCGCGCTGATCTGGGTGACATGCCGGGGCAGGTCATGGAAAGCTTCCTCCGCGGCGCGCTTCTGCGCGGCCGTGGCGGTCGGCTTCCAAGTGAGCAGGACGACGTGTCTCACCTTGGCTTGGCTCACCATGCGGTCGGTTCCTCCGGTGTGTTGTGGGCCGGAGAGTGCTGATTTCTCGTAGTGTGAGAGACTTGTTTCTACGATGTAGGACACCGTAGATCCCGGCGAGGCCGGCGGTCAAGGGGATGAGGAGGAGCTGTGCCGGACAAGACGGACGTCCCTGTGCAGCGGCGCAGCGGGGCGGAGAGCTCCCGCAAGGTGCTGCACCTCCTGCTCGCCTTCAACGAGCGCAGGCACACCCGCACCGCCGCCGAGCTCGCCGCCGAGCTGGGAACGCCGCTCAGTTCGGTGTACCGGTACCTGTCCGTGCTGCGCGAGGAGGGCATGGTCGAGGAGGCCAGGCCCGGCGAGTACCGGCTGAGCCTGCTGTTCGTCGGTCTCGCGGGCGCGGCCCGCGCGGCGGGCGACTCCCTGGAGAAGGTCGCGCGGCCCGTGCTGTCGTCGGTCGCCGAGAAGGGCGGGGAGACGACCCTCCTCATCAAACGGGTCGGCTGGAACGCCACGTGCGTGGACCGCGCCGAGTCGCCCCACCCGGTGCGCCTGCAGTTCGAGCCGGGCCAGCCGATGATCCTGCACAAGGGCTCGGCCTCGCGCGTCCTGCTCGCCTCGATGCCGCCCGACGACCGCCGCCGCTACCTCGCGACCGTCAAGGACCTCACCGCGCCGCAGCGCGAACAGATCGAGGCCGACGTCGACACCGTCGCCCGGGTCGGCTGGGTGGAGAGCTTCGGCGAGGTGGACGAGGGGATCTGGGGCGCGTCGGCGGTGATCCGCGACTGCGGCGACGTCGTCGCGGCGCTCGGCGTCGCGGGTCCGCTCTACCGGCTCCAGCACGCCGACCGGGCGCGGATCATCGACCTCGTGGTGGGCGGCGCTGCCGAGATCTCCCGTGTTCTCGAGGGCCGTTCCTAACATCCGATAACCCCTTCCCAGCCTCGCGAACAAGGCCCCGGCACCCCTGTGCCGGGGCCTTTCGCCGTCCTGACGTGGGACGTTCGGTGTAACCAATCGGTCAACTCGTGTCGGCCAGCCATTGACTTACTCCTCCGGTCATCGTTAGCTTTCCCGCATAGCGAGTGCATGGTTACCGCAGTGTGAGAGCTGCTAGTGATGGAGGAATCCGTGCTTCTCGGCTTCAACGACTCACGGCCCCCGGAGGAGTCCGACGTGGTGGTCGTGGGCCTCGGCCCCGTGGGCGCCACCGCGGCGCTCACGCTCGGCCTGCGCGGGCTGAGGGTGACGGTCCTGGAGTCCGGCCAGGCGGCCGCGGGCTCGCCCGAGGAGTCCCGTGCCTCGACGTTCCACCCGCCCACGCTGGAACTCCTTGACGACCTCGGCGTCGCCGACGCCCTGCACGACGTCGGCCTCGTCTCCGACACCTACCAGTACCGCGACCGCGAGGAAGGGCTGATCGCCCACTTCGACCTGGCTCGCATCGCGGGGGACACCCGCTTCCCCTACCGGCTGCAGAGCGAGCAGCAGAACCTCGTCAGGATCATCGCCGACCGGCTCGCCGACCTGCCCAACGTGCGGATCTACCAGGGCGCGCACGTCAACTCGGCCCGCGACGCGGACGGGTCGGCGGTCGTCTCCGTCGCGGGCTCGCCCGACGCCGACGCCGCCATGATCGAGTGCCGCGCCCGCTGGGTGATCGCCGCCGACGGCGCGCACAGCGCGGTCCGGCGCTCACTCGACCTCGCCTTCGAGGGCATGACCTACCCCGAGCAGTTCCTCGTGGCGTCCACCACGACCGACTTCGCCGCGCTGATCCCCGGCATCGCCTCGGTCAACTACATCTCCGACCCGCGCGAGTGGCTCGTGCTGCTGCGCACGCCGCTGCACTGGCGTGTGCTGTTCCCGATCCCGCCGGGCGAGGCCGAGGCCGAGGCGGCGCTCGACCGCGCCGGCGTCGAGGCGCGGCTCCAGGCGATCGCGCCGAACCCCGACGGCTACGACCTGGTCCACACCCGCATCTACCGGGTCCACCAGCGGGTCGCCGAGACCTTCCGGGTCGGCCGGGTGCTGCTGGCGGGCGACGCCGCGCACATCAACAACCCGCTCGGCGGGATGGGCATGAACAGCGGCATCCACGACGCGGCGGCCGCGGCGGCGGCGATCCTCGCGGCCGAGTCGGGCGACCCGGCGCTCGCCGACGCCTACGACGAGACCCGCAGGTCGGTCGCGCACGACTACGTCCGGGTCGTCACCCATGAGAACTGGGAGATGCTCGGCGAGGAGGACCCGGCCGAGCGGCGGCGGCAGAACGCGCACATGCGCAGGACCGCCGCCGACCCCGAGCTCGCCCGCGCCCATCTGCTGCGCTCGTCGATGCTGTCGTCCCGCGTCGAACGGACCCGGGGTCCGCGCGTTCTCACCTGATAGTTATTAATTCTCACATTATAAGAATCCCCGTTTGTTGAGATGGAGAAGGAGGATGTCTTGGACGTCCCCGTGAACCAGCGGGCCCGCTCGGGCCTCGAGTTCCTAGGCGCGCTCCAGGGCTACACCGGAGGCGTGCTCCAGCAGGCCGCCGCCGCCCGGTACGCCGAGGTCGTCACCGACCCGCCGCTCGACCTGGCCGCCCGCCGCGCCTCGGTGCGCGCCGCGCTCGCCGACCACGGCCCCTGGCTGTTCGACAGGCTCTACACCCGGTACGTCGCCGAGGAGATCTACGTCCGCTCGATCCCGGCCGCCGAGCAGGCGCGCGCGGCGATCGAGGAGTGGCTCGACGTCCCCGGCGACGCCCCTGGCTCGCTCACCCTCGACCCCGAGGTGGCCACCCCGGACTACTTCACCGCGGGCTTCCACCTCACCACCGGCGGCTGGGACGGCCACGACCTGATGGGCGTGGTCATCCACGACCTCGGGTACCGGTACGTCCTCGTGCCCGGCGGCGTCGGCGCGGCCCGCGCGGGCGAGAGCCTGATGGACCACCGCACCCAGGTCGCCCGCGAGGCCCCCCGCCGCGACTACCGGCACGTGCTGGAACTCGGCTGCGGCAACGGCAGGTTCGCCACGGTGCTGAGCACCGAGTTCCCGGGCAGCCACTACACCGGCGTCGAGCTGTCGGCCACCCAGCTGAAGTACGCGCGCGCCCGCGCCGTCCACGAGGGCCGCGACTGGACGCTGGTGCAGGCGCCCGCCGAGGCCACCGGACTGCCCGCCGGCTCGGTCGACCTCGTCGCGGTCTTCACGCTGTTCCACGAGACGCCGCCGAAGGCGACCGAGGCGGTGCTGGCCGAGGCGTTCCGCGTCCTCGAACCCGGCGGCGACCTCGTGATCGGCGACATCGCCCCGCAGGAGCGCAACGCCGCGTTCCGCGCGGTCGTCCTGGACTGGGAGACCGAGCACCGCGGCGAGCCGTTCATGCGCTCCTACCTGCAGCTTGACCTTCCCGCGCTGGTCAAGCAGGCGGGTTTCGCCGACGTCGAGGCGTACGGCCTCGGCAAGGGCGACTACCCGTGGATCGTGCGCGGCCGCAAGGAGGCATGACATGAGCGAACGAACCCCCCGTTATCTGGAGAGCGACCGGCTCGACGACCTGGCCCGCATGATCGCGGAGCTGACGTCGGAACTGTGGATTCTCAAGGACCGCACGCTGGTGCTCGAGCACCTGCTTGAGCGGCACGGCGTCATCGCCGCCGCCGCGGTGGACGGCCTCGCGCCGTCCGCCGACCTCGCCGCGAGGCTGCGCGCCGAGCGCGAGGCGCTCGTCAGCCGGGTCTTCGGGGCGGTCCTCGACCCCGACACCAGAGTCACGGCCGCCGTCGCGGCCGCCGAGAAGCAGGAGCGTTAAGTGGCGGACAAGATCTTCTCCGGCGCGGCGGTGGACCGTCGCGGGTTCCTGCGCGGCGGTATCGCGCTCGGCGGCGTCGCGGTGGGCGGCGGCCTGCTCAGCGCCTGCGGCGGCCCCGGCGGCTCCACCGGCGCGTCCGACGGCGGCGGCCCCCTCACCATCGGCACGGTGATCGTCGACGACACGCTGAACCCGATGCAGGAGCAGTACACGACGTTCCAGTTCAACGCGTTCGACGCGCTGGTCCGCCAGCTGCGCGGCGACGACGAGGCGACGCCGCGTCTCGCCGAGGAGTGGTCGCGCTCCAGCGACACGGTCTGGAAGTTCAAGCTCCGCCAGGGTGTCACGTTCCACGACGGCTCCCCGGTGACGGTCGAGGACATCGTCTTCAGCTTCACCGAGCTCGCCGCACAGCAGTACGCGAACGCCACGGCGGTGGCCACCATCAAGGAGGTCCGCAAGGTCGACGCGACGACACTGCGGATCGAGACGACCGCGCCCGACCCGCTGCTGCTCGCCAGGATCGGCCAGGTCTTCGTCGTCCCCGAGGCGCACTGGAAGAAGGTCGGCGCGGACGGCTTCACCGCGAACCCGATCGGCTCGGGCGCGTTCAAGATCGACAGCTTCCAGGTGGACTCCGGCATCGAGTTCAGCGCCTACGACGGCTTCTACGGCGCCAAGCCCAAGACGCCGAACATCTCGCTGCGCTACTTCACCGACCCGGGCGCGCTCGCGTCCGCGCTCGAGGCCGGCGAGATCGACGCAGCCCAGAACCTCGGCGCGGAGAGCATCAAGACCCTCGCCGGACGCGACGACCTCACCGTCAAGGCCGACTTCAGCGGCAACCAGAACATGCTCCAGCTGAACACCACGAAGGCCCCGTTCGACGACGTCAGGGTGCGCCGCGCGGCGGTCATGGCGGTGGACGCCGCCGCGTTGAACGACGCGATCAACTTCGGCGCGGGCACCCTCGAGGACGGCCAGGTCGCCGCCGAGGGCGTGTTCGGCTACGACAAGAGCCTGAAGCGCACCCCCTACGACCTCGCGGGCGCGAAGAAGCTCCTCAAGGAGGCCGGGGCCGAGGGCGCGGAGATCGAGATCTTCGGCATGAACCTCTACAAGAAGCTCTACGAGGCGGTCGGGGCGCAGCTCCAGGAGGCGGGCTTCAAGCCGAAGATCTCCGCCGTGGAGGTCCCGGTCTGGGTCCAGACGTTCCGCAACGGCTCCGACGCCGACGTCTTCTACCGCGGCGCGTCCTACACCGGCATCTTCGACGCCGACCGGATGTACGGGCACGTGTCGTCGTCCAAGAAGCCGTTCGTCAAGGACGCCAAGTGGGACCGGCTCCTTGAGGCCGAGCGCACCGAGATGGACCCGGACAAGCGCGAGAAGAAGCTCCACGCCTGCGCCGCGTACCTCAACGAGCAGGCTTACGTCCTGCACACCTACGCGGCCCCGACCGTCGGCGGGTTCCGCAAGGGCGTGTCCGGCTTCGACAACACCAACGGCCTGATGCTCCTGCTCGACAGCGTGGTCAAGGAGGGCTGAGGCACATGTCCCCGGACGAGACCGCCGTCCCCGACGGCATGAACCCCGCCGTCAGGCTCCACCAGCGCGGCCGCGCGGAGCTTGAGTTCCTGGCCGCGCACCGGGCCGCGCTCGCGCCGCTGCGCGCGCGGGTCAGGGCGGTGGTGGAGGGCGTTCCCGAGGTCGCGGCGTGGGAGGGCGATCCCACCGCGCCGATCGAGGGGCTGCGCGCCGCGGCGGACCGCGCCGTCGCCGACCGTCCCGAGCAGGCGGTCGTCGGCGCGGCACTGCGCTGGAACCGGCGCTCGCTCACCCCGCGCGCGGTCGCGGCGTTCACCGAACGCCGCGCCGAGCTGGGGGAGCTCGCCGCCGCGCCGGACCCGACGGCGATCCTCGACCGGGGACAGGAGGCGGTGCCGCGCTACTGGAAGTACGAGTTCCACGGCACCGAAGGAGGCTGGGACGGGCACGCGCACATGGGGTTCGTCCACCACGAGCTGGTGTACCGCTACCTGCTCGTGCCCGCCTACGGCGACATCTTCCGGCAGCGCGGCGCGGTCGCGGCGGCCGCGCCGCGCGACAGGTACTCCGCGATCTGCGACCTGGGCTGCGGAACCGGCCAGTACACGCTCAAACTCGCCCAGACCTACCCGGACGCGGCGATCACCGGCGTCGACCTGTCGACGGCGTCGCTGCGCTACGCCCAGCGGCGGGCCGCCGACCGGGGCCTTGCCTGGACCCTCGTGCGGGCCCCCGCCGAGGACACCGGGCTCCCCGAGGGCGGCTTCGACCTCGTCACGTCGTTCATCCTGCTGCACGAGCTGCCGCCGCACGCGATCCGCGCGGTGTTCGCCGAGGCGTTCCGGCTGCTCGCCCCGGGCGGCGACCTCGTCTTCTCCGACGTCACCCCCTACCGGCGACGCGCGGGGCACCAGGCGTGGCTCGACGACTGGGACGCAGAGAACGGCAACGAGCCGTGGTGGCGTACCGCCGCGACGGCCGACCTCGTCGCGGTCGCCGAGGCCGCGGGCTTCACCGACGTGCGGCAGGAACCGCTCGGCCCGGGGAACTACCCGTGGCTGACCATCGCCCGACGCCCCGCGCACCCCGGACAGGAGGCGGCATGAAGACAAGACTGCCGGCGACGGCCACCGCGCCGCCCGCCGACGCCGCGCAGGGCCCCGACGCCCTCGTGATGGACGGGGTGCGCGTGTCGCTCCCGTCCGGGCGCGGCCCCCTGCGCATCATCCGGGACGCCACGTTCCGGGTGCGGCGCGGCGAGGTCGTCGCCCTGGCCGGGGAGTCCGGCTCGGGCAAGTCGACCTCGATCCTCGCCGCGCTGCGGCTGCTGCCGCCCGGCGCGCGGGTCGACGGCTCGATCGTCCTCGACGGCCAGGACGTCCTGGCCACGCCGCGCCGGGAGATGCGGCGGCTCCGCGCGAGCCGGGCACGGCTGATCTTCCAGGACCCCTGGCGGTCGCTGCACCCGATGAAGCGGATCGGCGCGCAACTTGTCGAGTCGGCCCGCACCGCCGACCCGTCGCTGTCGAAGAAGGCGGCGGCCGAGCTCGCCGAGGCGATGCTGGCGCGGGTCGGCATCCCCGACCCCGCCTCGCGGATGGCGTCGTACCCGCACGAGATCTCCGGCGGCCAGTCCCAGCGCATCGTGATCGCGATGGCGCTGGTGGCCCGCCCGTCCGTCCTGTTCTGCGACGAGCCCACCACGGCGCTCGACGTGACCACCCAGGCCCAGATCCTTGAGCTGCTGCGCGAGCTGAACCGCGACCTCGGCCTGTCCATCGTCATCGCCACCCACGACCTCGACGTGATCACCGACCTCGCCGACCGGCTCGTCGTCATGTACGCGGGCGAGGTCGTCGAGTCGGGCCCGACCGCCGAGGTGCTGGCCAGGCCCCGGCACCCCTACACGTTCTCGCTGCTGCGCGCCGCGCCCGGCGCGCAGACCGGCGGACGGCTCCACGCCATCGAGGGCCGCCCGCCGGGACCCGCCGAGGACGTGCCGGGCTGCGCCTTCGCGGCCCGCTGTCCCAGCGCCGAGGACGTTTGCGTCTCGGCCCACCCTGCGCCGCGCGAGGTCGTCCCCGGACGGATCACCGCGTGCCTGCGCGCGGAGGGCTACGGCCCGATCGGAGGAACACCGTGACACAGCAGCCCGTCGCGAGGGTCGCCGACCTCGTCAAGGAGTTCAGGGTCGGCCGCGGCCGTGTCCTGCGGGCCGTGGACGGCGTCTCCTTCGAGGTCGGCAGGGGCGAGACCCTGGGTCTCGTCGGCGAGTCCGGCAGCGGCAAGACGACGGTCGCCCGGATGCTCATCCGCCTTGAGGAGCCGACGGCAGGACGCGTCGAGTTCGAGGGCCGTGACGTCACCGCCCTGAAGGGCGGGCCGCTGCGCGAGGCGGTCCGGCGGCGGATGGCGATGGTCTTCCAGAACCCGTCGACCTCGCTCAACCCCTACCAGCGCATCGGCGACGTCCTCGCCGAACCGCTCAAGGTCCACGGGGTCGGCGACGCCGCCGACCGTGCGCGCGCGGTACGGGAGATGATGGAACAGGTCGGGCTCGACCCGGCCTTCGCGGGCCGCTACCCGCAGGAGCTGTCCGGCGGGCAGCGCCAGCGCGTCGGCATCGCCCGCGCCCTCATGCTCGACCCGTCGCTGATCGTCGCCGACGAGCCGACCGCGTCGCTCGACGTGTCGGTCCAGGCCCAGGTCGTCAACCTGCTTCAGGACCTCCAGCGCGACCGGGGCCTGGCGTACCTGTTCATCACCCACGACCTCGCGCTCGTGCGGCACCTCAGCCACCGCGTCGCCGTCATGTACCTCGGCAGGGTCGTGGAGATCGGGCCGGTGGCCGCGCTGTTCGCCGAGCCCGCCCACCCCTACACCGCGGTGCTCGCCTCGATGCAGCGCGACGCCGAGCACAGGATCGTGCCGCGCGGCGACATCCCGTCGCCGATCGACCGGCCGTCCGGGTGCGCGTTCCGCTCCCGCTGCCCGCTCGCCCGCGAGCGGTGCGCGACCGAGGCGCCCGCGCTCGCGCCCGTCGCCGAAGGCCGTCAGGCCGCCTGCCACTTCCCGGGCGAACTGCGCCTCGCGGGCGTCGACCTGCACCGCGCGCTTCCCGAGCCGCCGCCGCTGGTCCGCCCGGACTCCGCCCTGCTGACCGTCAAGAAAGGGGGGTGAGCGATGCCAGGCTTCGCCGCCGACGACCCCGTCTACCTGACCCGCCCGGAACACCTCGACGGGCTGTTCAACGCCCTCATGGAGGTCGCCTCCGAGGTGTGGGTCATGCGTGACCGCTGCACCGTCCTGGAGCATCTGCTCGCCGAGCGCGGCTCGGTCACCGCCGCCGATCTTGACGAGTTCCAGCCGGACGGCGACCTCGCCGCCCGCCTCGCCGCCGACCGCCGTGCCTTCCTCGGCAGGATCGTCGAAGCCGCGGCCTCGGGCGGGCCGCGATGACCGGCTACCTCGTCCGCCGCCTGCTCATGCTCGTCGTCGTCGCGTTCGGCGTCACCACGTTCCTGTTCGTCCTCGCCCGGCTGTCGGGCGACGCCGCGGAACTGCTGACCCCGCCCGACGCCAGCGCCGCCGTCGTGGAGGCGACCAGGGAACGGCTCGGCCTCGACGCGCCGGTCCTCGTGCAGTACTGGCACGCGCTCGTCGGGTCGGCGACCCTCGACTTCGGCCAGTCGTTCGCGTTCCACCAGCCCGCCGCCGCGATGGTGTTCGAGCGGATCGGCGCGAGCCTGTGGATCGTGGTGCCCGCGCTGCTGCTCGCGGTGCTGCTGTCGTTCGCGATCGGCGTCGCCGCCGCGCTGCGGCCCAGCCGGGCCAGCGGCAGGCTGCTGATGACCGCGACGTTCCTCACCGGCAGCGTCCCCTACTTCTGGATGGCGCTGCTGCTCGTCCTGCTGTTCGCGGTGAACCTCAAGTGGCTGCCCGCGACCGGCAGCGGCGGCATGACGAGCCTGGTGATCCCCGTCCTGGTGCTGACGCTCGCGGCGGTCGCGACGACCGCGCGGCTCGTGCGCGGCCAGCTCCTCGACTCCTTCACCGAAGGGCACGTGCTCACCGCGCGCTCCAAGGGCGTGCCCCCGTGGAAGGTGCTCCTCGGCCACGCCCTGCCGGGGGCGCTCCCGCCGCTGCTCGGCTGGCTCGGCATCGAGTTCTCCTTCCTGTTCAGCTCACTGCTCGTGCTTGAACCCCTGCTCGGCTACAACGGGCTCGGCGCGCTGCTCATCCGCAGCGTCACCAACCAGGACTTCCCCCTGGTCCAGGCGAGCGTGTTCTGCATGGCGATGCTCATCACCCTGGTCAACATCGGCATGGACGTGATCGTCCGGCTCGTCGACCCAAGGCTGCGCGCGAAGGCGGCGGCATGACCGCCGGGCGACCGACCTCCAGGAGGCCATCATGACGACGGCGACGACCGAAGTCTCCAAGCACCGCGCGCCAAGGGCCGCGCGCAGCCGCTCCCGGGCCGCCGAGATCGCCGCCCGCGTGTGGGCCGACTCCACCGGCAGGATCGCGGTGCCGCTGCTCGGCGTGCTCGTGCTCGTCGCGGTGTGCGCGCCGCTGCTCGCCCCGTTCGACCCCGCACAGCAGAACCTCCAGGCCGCTAGCCAGGCCCCGTCCTGGCTCGGCGGGCAGGGCGGGCACCTGCTCGGCACCGACACCCTCGGCCGCGACGTGTTCAGCCGCATCCTGTTCGGGCTGCGGCTCAGCATGGTCGTCGGCGTCGTCACCGCCACCGGCGCGGCGCTGTTCGGGCTTGTGCTCGGCCTGCTCGCCGGGTACTTCGAGAACAGCCTCGGCATCGTGCTCATGCGGGTCGCGGAGATCCAGTTCGCGGTGCCCTTCGTGGCGGTCGGCGTCGCGCTCGCGGCGGTCGTCGGGCCCGGCATCGTCAAACTGATGATCATCCTCGCGGTGTGGGGATGGGTGAACTATGCGCGCACGATCGTGAACTCGGTGTCACAGACCAAACGGCTCGACTTCGTCACCGCCGCGCGCACGATCGGCGCGCGGACCCCGGCGATCCTGTTCCGGCACATCGCGCCGAGCGTGCTCGGACCCGTCGTCATCCTGTGGTCGACCAGCGCGGGCGTCCTCATCCTCGTGGAGAGCGCGCTCAGCCTGCTCGGCCTCGGCGTCCAGCCGCCCGGGTTCTCGCTCGGCAGCATGCTCGCCGACTCCCGCACGACGCTGCGCCTCGCCTGGTGGGCGACGGTCTTCCCCGGCGTCGCGATCATGCTGCTGGTCGTCGCGTTCAACCTGCTCGGCGACGCCGTCCGCGACGCGCTCAACCCGTCCGCACGCGGAAAGGCCGACCCGGAACTGTGGTGAGGCGTCCCGTTGGGCCCGGGCCGGAGGGTCCGGGCTCAGCGGGCTTCGGGGGAGCGCAGCCAGGCCCAGCTGCGGTTGATCTCCTCGGCGGCGGCCAGGACGAGCTCGCGGTGCCGGCCGACGACGTCGGGGGTGAACCGGTGGGCCGGGCCGCACAGGCTGATCGAGCCGTGCGCCTCGCCGTCCGGGCCGAACAGGGGGGCGGCGATGGACCCGGCGTCGGACTGCCGCTCGCCGATCGACACCGCGACGCCCTCCCTGGCGATCCCGGCGAGCTCGGCGCGCAGCGCGTCGCTGTCGGTGACGGTCCGCTCGGTGATCGGCTCGAGCGGCCCGGCCAGCACCGCCTCACGCCGGTAGTCGGGCAGGAACGCGAGGATCGCCTTGCCGGACGAGCCCGCGTACAGCGGGAACCTGCGCCCGACCTCGACCGTCATCTTGACCTCGCGCGGGCTCTCGAACTGGGTCAGGTAGACCCGCTCCTCACCGACCAGCCCGGACAGCGTGGTCGTCTCGCCGGTCTCGTCGCGCAGCCGCCGCAGCACGGGCAGCGCGGCGGTGCGCGCCTCGAACCTGGACAGCGCGCTCGCGCCGAGCGCGACCGAGGCCGGCCCGAGCCGGTACCCGGGGATACCGGGGTCGGTCTGCAGCATCTCCCGCGACACCAGCGACTGCAGGATGCGGTGCACGACGGCCTTGGACAGGCCGAGCTCCCGGCTGATCGCGCTGACGCCGAGGTACTGCGGCCCGCCGACGAACAGCAGCAGCACGTCGGCGACGCGGGCCGCGGTCTCGGTGCCGGAGGGCTCGGGGGCGGGGCGCGGGGCCGCCCTTCCGGCGGCGGTCTTGTCCGTCACGTCATGATCCTAAGGTCGTGGGGATACGGCGAGGCCCCGCCTCCGGGGAGCGGAGACGGGGCCGGCGCGTTCGGGTCAGCGCCCGCGCGGGACGTAGCGGCCGGTCGGCCCGCCGACGATCTTCCCGTCGGCCAGGACGCGCGCGCCGCGCACGAAGGTGTCGGTCACCCGCGCGGTCATCGCGAAGCCCTCGAACGGGGTGTACTCCTGGGTGGACTCGGAGTCGGCGGCCCTGACCGTCCAGGACGCGTCGGGGTCCACGAGCGCGATGTCGGCGTCCAGGCCCTCGGCGAGGTCGCCCTTGCCCAGCAGGCCGTAGCGGCGTGCCGGGTTCGCCGAGGTGAGGCGGGCGATCGCCTGGAGGGACAGCCCGCGCTTGGTCCCCTCGCCGACGAGCCCGGGAAGCAGGTACTCGGCGCCGCCGAAGCCGGACTTGGCGAGGAAGATGTCGTCGCGGTCCGCGCCGAACTTCATCTCGTCCTTGCAGCAGGCGTGGTCCGACACGACCCAGTCGACGTTCCCGGCGAGCACGTGGCCCCACAGCGCCTCGACGTCCTCGCGCTCGCGCAGCGGCGGGTTCACCTTGCCGCCGAGTCCGTGCGCGGTGTCCACGTCGGCGAGCAGGTGGCCGATGGTGACCTCGCGGCGGAAGTCGACGTGCGGGAACGTTCCCGCCATCGTCATCGCCGCCTCCATCGCCTTGCGCGAGGTCAGGTGCAGCAGGTTGATGTTCGGCAGGCCGGTCTCGTGCGCGAGGTAGGAGGCGATGGTGACGGCGAGGCCCTCGGAGTGCGGGGGACGCGAGGCGCTGTAGGCGCGCAGGCCCGTCAGGGAGCCGTCCTGCTCGACGAGCTTGGTGTAGGCCGTCATGATCTCGGCGGTCTCGCAGTGCAGCGACAGCGACAGGTGCGGCGCGTAGTCGGTCAGGATCTCCCGCGCGTTCTGCACCCCGCGCATGACGAACTCGAAGTGCGCGAGGTCGTAGCGCTCGTTCTCGGGGATCATCAGGAAGTCGCTCTGGCTCGTCGAGCGGCCGTGCAGCCCGTGGCTGCCGTAGAACATGAAGATCTTGAACGACGTGACGCCGTGCTCCTCCACGAGGTACGGGATCTCGCCGATGTGCTGCGCCGACATGGGCGCGAGGTGGAAGGCGTAGTCCACGTACGCCTTGCCGTCGGACGCGGCGAGGACCTCGGGGAAGAAGTCGCGGTAGGAGCCGCCCTTGTTCAGGTAGTACTGGCCGGTCCGCATGTAGGTGAGCGCGGTGGTGACGCCGCCCTGGGCCGCCGCCCGGCTCTCCGTCGCGGTGTCGACGGCCAGTTCGTTGTAGATGCCCCAGTGCTGGTGGGCGTCCACCACGCCGGGGAAGGCGAGCAGACCGCGTCCGTCGACCACCTCGGCGGCGTCGTCGGCGGGGATGTCCGGCGCGATCCGCACGATCTTGCCGTCGTTGACCGCGATGTCGACGGGCGGGGGCGTCCCGTCGGCGTCGCCGGGCCGGACGGCGCGGACGCTCTTCAGCAGCAGTTCGATGGACGCCATGGAAACTGTCCTCCAGGGGATCGGAGCGGGTCAGCGCCCGAGGGCGCGGGCGAGGTGGTCGGCGGCGAGGTAGGCGAGGCCGAAGGCGGGCAGCAGGCCGTTGCCCGGCAGGTAGCCGTCCGCGCCGTGGCCGGAGATCCCGGCCGCCGCGCCCCCGGCCGCGTACAGGCCGGGGATCGGGGTGTCGGAACCGTTGACGACGAGGGCGTCCTCGTTGACGATGAGGCCGCCCTGGGTGTGGAAGAGCGCGGGCAGCACCCGGACGGCGGCGTAACGCGGCTCGAGGGGGCGTTCCCAGTGGACGCGGCCGTGCGGGTCGGCGGCCTCGCCGCGCGCGGCGGCGGCGGACGCGGCGAGTTCGGCGGCGAGGGGTCCGGCGGGCAGGCCGGTGACCTCGGCGAGCGCGGCGGCGTCGTCGGCCCACAGGATGCGGCCCGCGCTGTCCACGTCGCGGAAGTCCTGGAACGCCTGGCACTCGTCGTAGATCGTCTTGTCGATGACGATCCAGCCGGTGCCCTCGGGGCGTGCGGCGAGTTCGGCGGCGTACTCGGAGTAGCCGCGGGTCTCGTCGCCGAAGCGGCGGCCGGTGCGGTCGACGAGGACGCCGCCCCGGATGATCGTGGCCCAGCCGAGCAGGGTGCCCGCGCCCGCCGCGACGGCGGCGTGGCCCTGGTAGGCGTCGAGGAAGCCGGTGGCCGCGCCCAGGCGTGCGCCGATCCGCAGCGCGTCGCCGCGCGAGTGCTCACCGCCCTGGTACAGCGCCCCGGCGATCTCCGGAAGGTACTTGTCGACCAGCGCGCGGTCGGCCCCGTAGCCGTTGGTGGCGAGCAGGACCGCGCGGGTCGGGATCTCCTCCTCGGTGCCGTCCGGCAGGCTCACGACGGCGGCGTTGACCGCGCCGTCCTCGCCGGTGCGCACGTCCACCAGGCGGGCGGGGATCAGCAGGTCGATGTCCGGGTGCTCGCGCACGCGGCGGGCCAGATGGTCGATGACGGACGTGCCGTGCCGGCCGGGCAGCGAGTGGCAGCGCGGCACGGAGTGGCCCGGGTAGTTGAAGTCGGTCACCAGGGACAGCGGCAGCCCGACGCCGTCGGCGAGCCACTCCACGAGCGGCGCGCTGACGGCCGCGAGGGTGCCCGCGAGACGCGCGTCGGCCCTGCCCTTGGTCTTGGCCATGATGTCGGCGACGAACGCCTCGGGGGAGTCGGCGACCCCCGCCTCGGCCTGCCAGCGCGAGCCCGCGCCGGGGAACATCGCGGTGGACATCGAGGTGTTGTTGCCCCTGCGGAAGTGCTCGCTGCACTCCACGACGAGCACGCTGAGGCCGTGCTCGGCCGCGCGCAGGGCCCCGGCGAGGCCGCCGCCCGCGCCCGCGACCACAAGGTCGGGGCCGGTGAAATCCGTTGCGCTCATCGCGTCAGCTCCGTGCCTTCCTGCGCGCCGCCGCCCGCGGTGCGGGGTCGGACGGCTGCCCTGTTCTTGTTCCGCTCACAGGAACGACGATCTGGCTACGCCTTATCGTGACATCCGCCGACCGCCCGGGTCAATCTCCTGGACGAACTTGACGATACGCCGTGATCAGTGCGAACTTGGGCTTCCCCGGCCGAAGGGCATGACCGATCAACGGCTCTTCGTCGTTCCGCTAAGAGGAACGAGGCGGCGGGGTGACGAGGAAAGGAAGGTGCACGCCATGGCACGCGCCCTGGAGGGCCTGCGGGTCATCGACACCGCGACGCTGTTCGCCGGACCGCTTGCCGCGACGCTGCTCGGCGACTTCGGTGCCGAGGTCGTCAAGGTCGAGCACCCCAGGGGCGACCCGGTCCGCAGCCACGGCGCGAGCAAGGACGGCGTCGGCCTGTGGTGGAAGATGATCGGCCGCAACAAGAAGGCGATCACCCTCTACCTCGGCTCGCCCGAGGGCCAGGAGATCTTCCGCGCGATGGTCGCCGACGCCGACGTCGTCATCGAGAACTTCAGGCCGGGCACCCTGGAGAAGTGGGGCCTCGGCTACGACGCGCTGAGCGCGATCAACCCCGGGCTCGTGCTCGCCCGCGTCACCGGGTTCGGCCAGTTCGGCCCGTACGCGGGGCGCCCGGGGTTCGGCACGCTCGCCGAGGCGATGAGCGGCTTCGCCGCGATCACCGGCGAGCCCGACGGCCCGCCCACCCTGCCGCCGTTCGGCCTCGCCGACGGCATCACCGCGCTCACCACCGCCTTCGCGGTGATGACGGCGCTGCGCGCCCGCGAGCACACCGGCCGCGGCCAGGTCGTGGACATGGCCATCATCGAGCCGATCCTCACCCTGCTCGGCCCGCAGATCATCGCCTACGACCAGCTCGGCGTCCTGCAGGAGCGCACCGGGAACCGGTCGTCCAACAACGCGCCGCGCAACACCTACCGGACCCGCGACGGCAAGTGGGTCGCGGTCTCCACCAGCGCCCAGTCCATCGCCGAGCGCGTCATGCGGCTCGTCGGACGACCCGAGTTCGTCGCCGAGCCGTGGTTCGCCTCGGGGGCCGAGCGCGCCCAGCACGCCGACGAGCTCGACGCGGCAGTCGGCGGCTGGATCGCCGACCGCGACAGGGCCGAGGTGATCGCCGCGTTCGAGGAGGCGCAGGCCGCCGTCGCGCCGATCTACGACGCCGCCGACGTGCTCGCCGACCCGCAGTTCGCCGCGCTCGGCACGATCGCCACGGTCCCCGACGACGAACTCGGCCCGGTGCGGATGCAGAACATCCTGTTCCGGCTGTCGGAGACGCCGGGCGAGATCCGCTCGACGGGCCCCGCGCTCGGCGCGCACACCGAGGAGTTCCTGGCCCGGTACGGGGTCACCGCCGAACGCCTCGCCGACCTGCGCGCCAAGGGCGTCGTCGGATGATCAGGTCGTGGCTGTACGTGCCGGGCGACCGGCCGGACCGGATCGGCAAGGCGCTCGACGGCCCCGCCGACGCCGTCGTCATCGACCTTGAGGACGCGGTCGCGGCGGCGGCCAAGGAGGCCGCCCGCCGCGCCGCGCTCACCGTGCTCGGCGACGGCCGGGCCGCCTACGTGCGGATCAACGATCCGGCGTCCGAGCCCGGCCGGGCCGACCTCGCCGCGCTGGCCGCCGCGCCGGGCGCGCTCGCGGGGGTCCGCGTCCCCAAGTGCGAGGACCCCGGCGAGCTGCGCCGCGTCGCCGACGCGCTGGGCGTCCCGGTGTTCCCGCTCGTGGAGTCCGCGCGCGGCGTCGAGAACGCGTTCGCGCTCGCCACCGCGCACCCGCTGGTCCACGGCATCTCCCTGGGCGAGGCCGATCTCGCCGCCGACCTGCGCGCCGACCGGGCCGCGCTGGCCTGGCCGCGCTCCCGGATCGTCGTCGCCGCCCGCGCGGCGGGGCTGCCGAGCCCCGCGCAGAGCGTCTGGACGACCGTCCGCGACCTCGACGGCCTGCGCGCCGACACCGTCGAGGGCCGCGCCGCGGGCTTCTTCGGCAGATCCGTCATCCACCCCGCGCAGATCCCCGTCGTCCACGAGGTCTGCGCCCCCGACCCCGCCGAGACGGCCTGGGCCCGCGACCTCCTGGCCCGCGCCGACACCTCGGGTTCCGCCTGGATCGACCCGTCGGGCCGCTTCGTCGACCGCGCGGTCCTGGAACGCGCCCGCTGGCTCACCGCCCTCGCCGACGCCCCCAACCCCTGACCGCTGACAACTCCGAGCACCCCAGAGGACGAGGAAAGCCGATGTCCCAGACCACCGCACGTGATCCGCTGCTGGCCGCCGTGGCCGCCGGGGTCCGCCTGATCGAGCTCGGGCAGCCGTTCTTCACCGGCATGCCGTGTTCGCCCAACCACCCGGGCTTCCGGATGACGCTCATCCGCCGTCACGGCGACATGGAACGGCCCGACGGGGGGTCGGCGGCCAACGAGATCATCGTCACCGGCGGGCACGTCGGCACGCACATCGACGCGCTCTCGCACGTCAGCCACTGCGGTGAGCTGCACGGCGGGATCGACGCGGCCGAGGCGCAGAAGGGCGGGGCGTTCAGCGCGCTGGGCGCGGAGACCCTGCCCGGCCTGCTGCGCCGGGGCGTCCTGCTCGACGTCGCCGCCGTCCACGGGGTCCCGACGCTTCCCGCGGGGTACGGCGTCACCGTCGCCGACCTCGAGGCGGCGGCCGAGCGGGCGGGCGTCGCGCCGGGCGAGGGCGACGTCGCGCTGATCCGCACCGGCTGGGCGCGGAACTTCGGCGACGCCGACACCTACCTGAGCAAGGCCGCGGGCGTGCCCGGCGCGACGGTCGAGGCGGCCCGGTGGCTCGCCGCGCGCGGGATCGTCGCGACCGGCGCGGACACCACGGCCTACGAGCAGATCCCCGCGGGCGCGGGCCACGCGGTGCTGCCGGTGCACCGGTTGCTGCTCGTGGAGAACGGCATCTACATCATGGAGCACCTGAACCTCGAGGACCTCGCCGAGCAGGGCGTGCACGAGTTCGCGTTCGTGCTCGCGCCGCTGCGCATCAAGGGCGGCACCGGCTCACCCGTCCGTCCGCTCGCGGCGGTGAGCGCGTGAGCACCGCCGTCGCACTCCTCGGTGATTTCGCGGCCAAGGTCCGCGCCGAAGGGCTGCCGCCCGAGCTGCGCGCGGACGCCGCCCGGAGGGTACTCGACGTGCTCGGCAACAGCCTCGCCGCCACCGCGGAGGCCCCGGCCAAGGCCGTCGGCGCGCTCGTCGCCGAGTGGGGCGGCGCGGGCCGCTCGACCGCGCTCGGCCATGCCGCGCCGCTGCCCGAGCCGAGCGCCGCCCTGCTCAACGGCACCCTCGCGCACTCGCTCGACTTCGACGACACCCATCTGCCCTCGGTCCTGCACCCGTCGGCGTCGGTCGTGCCCGCCGCGCTCGCCGTCGCCGAGGCGCGCGGCGCGTCCGGGGCACAGCTCCTGGACGCGATCGGGGTCGGCGTGGAGATCGCCGTCCGGGTCGGCATGGCCGGATACGACCCCGGCCTGGGCAACTCGGTGTTCTTCGAACGCGGCCTGCACGCGACCGCGATCTGCGGCGCGCTCGGCGGCGCGGCGGCGGCCGCGATGCTGTCCGGCCTCGCCGCCGACGGCGTCGCGCACGCGCTCGGCATCGCCGCGAGCATGGGTTCCGGCCTGCTCGAGGCAAACCGGACCGGCGGCACCGTCAAGCGGGTGCACTGCGGCTGGGCGGCGCACGCCGCGGTCACCGCGGCAGGGCTCGCCCGCACCGGCCTCACCGGCCCGCCGACCGTCCTCGAGGGCCGGTTCGGCCTGCTCCAGGCGTTCTGCGGCGACAAGTACCACCTCGAACCGCTCCTCGACGGCCTCGGCGAGCGCTGGGAGCTGCCGGGGATCTTCTTCAAGCCCTACCCGTGCAACCACTTCACCCACGCCGGGATCGACGCGGCGCGCAGGCTGCGCGCCAGGGGCTTGGACGTCACCGCGATCGAGCGGATCGACCTCGGCGCGCCGACCCCGGTGCTGCGCACGATCGGCGAGCCGCGTGAGGACAAGATCCGGCCGAGTTCTGGGTACCACGCGGCGTTCTCCGGCCCGTACACGGTCGCCGCCGCGCTGCTCGGCGGCGGAGGGCTCGGCCTGTTCCACGAGGACTTCACCGACGCGGCCGCCGCCGACCCCGCGCGGCTCGCGCTCGCCGCCAAGGTGCACTGCGCCCCCGACGCGCGCTGCGATGAGATCTTCCCGCATCAGTTCCCCGCGGTCCTGCGCGTCACCCTCACCTCGGGCGAGGTGCTTGAGGAGCGCGTCGACGTCAACCGGGGCGGCCCCGGCGACCCGCTGACCGCCGACGAGCTCGCCCTGAAGTTCCGCCTCAACGCGACGCGCCTGCTCACCGACGTCGAAGCCGACGAGGTGACCGCGCGCACCTACGGCCTCCCCGACGCCCCCGACCTCACCGCGTTCACCCGCGCGCTGAGGGCCCCGGCGTCACGGTGAGGTGTCGCCGCCGCCCGTCCCACGCGGCGGGCGGCGGCGTCGCCGTGGGGGCCCTGTCTTTGCTGGTATGGAAGTCTCACTCTGAGAGTCTTGATCTTCTGGTGGAGGCGGCTTACTTTCTGGGCGAAACCGGCGAAGGGAACGTCATGGTGCAGACACCGGAAATGCCGACTAAGCGGGAGGATCCGCTTGGGCTTCCTGTCGGGCTTGAGGAGTTCAGGGACGGGCCGCCCGCGCGCGTCAGGCTCGCCGACGGGGGTACCGCGTGGCTCGTCGGCGGGCATGCCGAGGCGCGTGCCGTGCTCGCGGACCCGCGCTTCAGCGTTGACGACTCCGACCCGGCCTTTCCGAAGCTGCTGCCCGTCCCGGCCGTCAAGGGCGCGCTGTCGTTCCTGCGGCTTGACGACCCCGACCACGCGAGGATGCGCAAGATGCTGGCCGCCGAGTTCACGGTTCGGCGGATCAACCAGCTCAAACCGTCGATCGAGGAGGCCGTCGACGACCTCCTTGACGACATGTTCGCGCAGGGCCCGCCCGCCGACCTCGTCGCCGACTTCGCGCTGCCGCTCCCGTCGCTGGTGATCTGCCTGCTGCTCGGCATCCCCTACGAGGACCACGACTTCTTCCAGCGCGCGAGCCTCGAGTTCCTGAACGTCGAGGCGGACCCGGCGATCGCCGTCGCCGCCGCCGAACGGCTGTACGGCTACCTCACCGACCTCATCGCCGCCAAGGTCGCCGCGCCGACCGACGACCTGCTCGGCAGGGTCACCGCCCACGTCAGGGAGGGCACGCTCACCGAGGAGGAACTGGTCCTCATGGCCCGGCTGCTGCTCATCGCCGGGCACGAGACCACCGCCAACATGCTGTCCCTCGGCACGTTCACGCTGCTGCGCACGCCCGACCAGCTCGCCAGGCTCAAGGCCGACCCGTCGTACGCGCCCGCGGTCACCGAGGAGCTGCTGCGCTACCTGTCGATCGTCCACTTCGGCCTCGCCAGGACCGCACGCGAACCCGTCGAGGTCGGCGGGGTGCGGGTCGAGGCGGGCGACGGGCTCGTCGTGTCGCTGTCGGCCGCCAACCGGGACCCCGCGCACTTCGAGGGCGACCCCGAGACGTTCGACGCCTCACGCCCGCCAGGCCACCACGTCGCGTTCGGGTTCGGGATGCACACCTGTATCGGCGCTGCGCTGGCCAGGCTTGAGATGAACGTCGCGCTGCCGAGGCTGTTCGAGCGCGCTCCGGGGCTCGCCCTCGCCGTCCCGGCCGAGGAAGTGGTGTTCCGGCCCGAGCAGTTCGTCTACGGGGTCGCGGCCCTGCCCGTCACATGGTGAGCGTCCGGGCCGACCTGGCGGCCTGCCGCGGCGCGGGCCAGTGCGTCTTCACCGCGCCCGACATGTTCGACCAGGACGACGCCGACGGCACAGTCGTGATCCTGCCCGTGGAACCCGATCCCGACCTCGCGGCAAGGGCCGTCCGGGCCTGTCCGAACGGCGCGCTCGCGCTGGGCTGACGGCTCAGGGCACCCGCGCGACGACCCCGTGCATGCAGATGTCCCCGGGCCGCGCGCGCTGGCGCTCGGGCACGTTCGGCTGCCAGTGCGGCAGGGTGATCACGCCGGGGTCGACGAGTTCGAGCCCCTCGACGAACCCGGCGAGGTCGGCCGCCGTCCTGAGCCGGAAGGGGATGCCGCTCTGCTTGTTGACGACGTCGTGCTCCTCCACCGGGGAGGCGAGGTCGTCGCTCGTGGCGTGGGACAGGGCGATGTAGCTGCCCGGCGCGAGCGCGGCGCGCAGGGTCCGCAGGATGTGGTGCGCCTCGGCGTCGTCCTCGAGGAAGTGGAAGACCGCGAGCAGCATCAGCGCGACGGGCTTGGACATGTCGAGCGTCTTGTACAGCTCGGGCAGTTCGAGGATCTTCTCCGGCTCGCGCAGGTCGGCCTGGAGGTAGGCGGTCCTGCCCTCGCGCGAGCTGTTCAGCAGCGCGCGGGCGTGCACCAGGACGATCGGGTCGTTGTCGACATAGACGACGCGGCTCTCGGGCGCGATCTCCTGGGCGATCTCGTGCACGTTGCCCGCCGACGGCAGGCCCGCGCCGATGTCGAGGAACTGCCGGACCCCGGCCTCCTCGGCGAGGTAGCGGACGGCGCGGTGCAGGAAGCGGCGGTTCTCGATGGCGGAAAGGCGGATCGTCGGGAAGGCGTCGGCGATGATGCGCGCGGACTCGCGGTCGGCGGTGAAGTTGTCCTTGCCGCCCAGCCAGTAGTCGTACCGCCGTGCCGGATGGGCACGCGAAGCGTCGATCCCCCGAGGCACCCGTTCGATATCCACAACCGGCATTCTCCTGTAAAACCGGCGCGATTGGTACATGATCGTCTATGACGCCCCGCACGACCGCCCCTCGTCCCAGAAGGCAGCCCATGGACCTGCACTACAGCCCGTTCGACTTCGCGATCCAGAAGGACCCGTACCCGGTGTACAAGCGGATGCGGGAGGAGGCTCCCGTCTACCGCAACGAAGAGGACGACTTCTACGCGCTGTCGCGGCACGCCGACGTGGTCGAGGCGCTGAAGGACTCCGAGCGGTACTCCAGCAAGAACGGCCTGCGCCTCGAGCCGGCGTTCTGGGGTCCGCAGGCCGAGCAGATCTTCTCGTTCGTGGCGATGGACCCGCCCCGGCACACCCGGCTGCGGTCCCTGGTGCAGAGCGCGTTCACCAACAAGCGGGTGCAGGCGCTCGAACCCCGGCTGCGCGAGATCGCCAGGGGCCACCTCGAGCCGCTGCTGTCCGGCGACGCCTTCGACCTGATGCACTTCGCGGGCGGCTTCCCGACCGACGTCATCTCCGAGCTCGTCGGGGTGCCCGAGGCCGACCGCGCCAAGGTGCGCGACCTCGGCATGGCGATCATGTACCGGGAGCCGGACGGAGGCCCGGTGCGGGACCTGCCGCCGTCGGCGATGGCGGCGGTCGGGGCGCTCGTCGGCTACTACACCGAGCTGACGATCGACCGGGCCAAGGTGCGTCAGGACGACCTGCTGTCCGGCCTGCTCGACGCGGCCGAGGGCGACGACAGGCTGACGCCCGAGGAGGTCGTGTCGATCCTCATCCTGCTGGTCGGCGCGGGCATCGAGACGACGATGCTGCTGCTCGGCAACGCCTGGCACGCCGCGTGGTCGCACCCCGACCAGAAGGCGCTCGCGCTCGGCGGCAGGATCGAGGACTGGGTCGAGGAGACGCTGCGCTACGACCCGCCGTCGCAGACCATCGCGCGCACCACCGTCGCCGACGTCGAGGTGCACGGGACTGTCATCCCGGCCGAGTCGCGCATCCTGCTCATGACGGGCGCGGCCAACCACGACCCCGAGGTCTTCGAGGACCCCGACGCGTTCGTGCTCGGCCGCGACACCTCAGGCTCCCTGGCGTTCGGCTACGGCCGCCACCACTGCCTCGGCTCGATCCTCGGCCGCCTTGAGGCGCGCATCGCGCTCCAGACGCTCAGCTCGGCGATCGCCGACTACGACATCGACGAGGACAGCGCCGTCCGCGTCGGCTCCTCGAACAACCGAGGCTTCGCCTCCCTCCCGACGAGCTTCACCGCCCGCTAACGCGGAGAAGGGCCCGCCAACGAAGCCGGACCCTCCTCCGGACACCCGCCGCACCCACAACGCGGCCGCGCACAGGGCCCGCCCACAAGGCGGGCCCTTCTTGCGCCTGTCGCCCGCGTAACGCGGGCGTGCGGGCCCGCCGACGAAGGCGGGCCGCTTGTCGCGCCTTGTGACGCGGGCTCGCCGACGAGGCGGGCCCTTCTTGCGCTTGTCGCGCGCGTAACGCGGGCGTGCGGGCCGCTTGTCGCGCCTGTGACGCGGGCTCGCCGACGAGGCCCGTCTTGCGCCGGAGCGCGGGCCCGTCGGCGACGCCGGGTCCAGGTGCGGTGGTCGCGGCCCCCTGGTGCGGGTGGTGCGGGCGGTCCGGGGGAACCGGGCCGCCCGCGTTGGGGGTCAGGGGAGGAAGCTGGTGTGGGCGACTTCGAGGGAGATGCCTGCCGCGCGGTGCAGGGAGACCATGGGGGTCGCGGCGGCGAGGCGGGTGAAGCCCGTCGCGTCGAGCTGGGCGCCCGCGGCGGGGACGTCGGCGGTGAGGAAGACCGGGTAGAACGGGGTGTTCGTGGTCGTGCAGCCGTTCAGCGGCAGCGCGGGGGCCTGGGTGACGATGCTGACGTACGGCGCGTTCGTGCTGCCCAGCTCGACCGTCTCGTGCACGAACACCGAGGACCCGTCGCCGAGCGCCCACGGCATGTCGTAGGCGACCTGCGGCGCGAAGAAGATCCCCGAGATCTGCGCGACCTGCGACCTGACCGCCGCGAGCGGGCACGGCAGGATCGAGATGTTGCGGACCTTGCCCAGGTCGATGCCGGGCGGCTGGCCCGCGTCCTGCCCGGTCGGCGCGGCCGAGTTCTCGATGAGCTGCACGAGCACCCCGCCCGAGCCCTTCCAGAACGAGAACGCGCCGCTGTCGGCGACCCGCTGGAAGCCCGCGCCGACGAGCCGCGACGCCGCCGCGTCCACGTCCGGCACGGTGTAGGACAGGTACGGCTTGGCCTGCGACGGCGTCGCCGACCAGGGCCCGGGCGCGTTCGCCTGGAGCAGCTCGAGGTGCGGCGCGCCGCGCAGGGTGCGGGCGCGGCGCATCTCGATCCGGGACGTGCCGTGGCCCGCGACGGCGACCACCGGCTGGGTCGTGCGGATCTGCGTGAACCGGTTGCCCGTGCCCTTGCGCAGCTTCCACACCGCGGCGTTGATGTCGGCGACGGCGAAGCCGACGTGGTCGGGCGCGCCGAGCGGTCCGGTTCTCGGCCGCTCGACGGCGGAGTGCCCGGTCGTCTCGGGCACCGCGGGGCCGGGGAAGGCGAGCGCGAACAGCGGCACGAGCCCGAGTGCCAGCGCTCGCCCGATCTTGGAAACCTGCACGAATCTCTCCATACGTGTCTGCTGACCGAGGGACCCGAGGCCCGCGGCGTCCTCCGAGACGCGCGCACGCCTACGGGACGGCGCAGTGCCGTCGCGGTCAGTGCGGGGGGACCGACCGCTAATGTCCGGTCGGCCACGATGGGTGATGATTAAATCACTTCCAGCAGTCAATGTTGCAGAAATCGCAGGATCAGTCACTCTGTGAGAGTTTCTGGGGCTTGGTGGGCGTCCAAAAACCCTTCGCGGGCAGGGCCGTCACCCGGCTAGGCTCACCGCGTCTCCCGCCCTCCGAGGGAGGCTTGTGTGCTTGACCTGCTGCTCGACATCGAGACCCAGGACCCCGACGACGTCCTCGCGCTGTGCCTGCTCGCCGGACACCCGCGCGCGCACCTGCGCGCGGTCACGGTCACGCCCGGCTCGGCCGACCAGATCGGGCTCGTCCGGCGGGTGCTGGATCTGCTCGGCCGCCCCGACGTGCGCGTCGGCGGCCGCGACCCGGGCACCGGCCGCGACCACGTCTCGGGATTCCACCGCAAGTGGCTCGGCGCATGGCCCGCCGCCGACCCCGACGCGCCCGCCACGCGGGTCCTCGCCGACGCGCTCGCCGCGCACCCCCGTGCCGTGCTCGTCACCGGGGGCCCGCCGCACCACCTCGGCGCGCTGCTCGAGGAGCACCCGGACCTGCGGCTCGACAGATGGGTCGCCCAGGGCGGCTTCGCCGGCGACGCCCTCGTCCCGCCCGAGCACCGGCTTGAGAAGTTCGCGGGCAAGGACGTGTGCCCGACGTTCAACTTCAACGGCGCGCCGCGCGCGGCCCTGGGCGCGCTGTCGTCCGCCGCGATCGGCCGCAGGGACCTCGTGTCGAAGAACGTCACGCACGCCGTCCGATACGACCGCGCCTTCCACGACCGTCTAGCCCCGCACGCGGCGGACTCGCCCTCGCTCGCGCTCATCCACCGGGGCATGGAGCTGTACCTGCGCCGCAAGCGGGACGGCAAGCTCCTGCACGACCCCACGGCGGCCTGCTGCGCGCTGGACCCGGAGATCGCCGTCTGGGCCGAGGCCGAGGTGTACCGCGAGCCGGGCGGCTGGGGCGGCCGCCCGGCGCCGGGCTCGGGGACCTTCCTGACCGTCGCCCTCGACCACGAGGCGTTCTTCCGCGCCTTCGCCGGGCTGGACTGAGCGCGTAAACCCGGGTGCGGCGCGGGCGCGCGGTCGGGCAGACTGCCGGGATGCCCACGCCGCGCGCCGCCCTGCTCCTGCACCAGCTCGCCGTCGCCGAGGCCCTGCTCGACTACCACCTCGACGGCCTCGGCGACGCCGAGTGCCTGTGGGAGCCGTCGCCGACGTCGTGGACGGTCCGTCCGGACGGCGCGGGCGGCTGGGCCGCCGACTGGGCGGACACCGAGCCCGACCCGGTGCCCACCCCGACGATCGCGTGGCTGATGTGGCACATCGACCTGTGGTGGACCGCCGCGCTGCGCGAGTGCTTCGGCGTCCCGGGCCCCGAAATGCCCGTCTGGCCGGGCTCGGCGACGGCGTCGGCGGCGCGGCTGCGCGCGCTCGTCGCGGCTTGGCGCACTTGTCTCGACGGGGTCGCCGACGCCGACCTCGACACCCGGTCGGTGACCCTTTTCGGGCTCGCTCAGCCGCTCTCTGACGCGCTCGCGTGGGTGACCGTCGAGCTCACGAAGAACGTCGCGGAGATCGGCTCCCTGCGGCTGCTGTACGCCGCGCACGCCGCGTCGCGGGCGCGCTGAGCCCCGCCGCGCGGGCGAGGTCGCGGAACCGCTCGGCGTCGCGTACGGCGGCCCCGCCTTGGTCGTTGTTGAAGTAGACGTAAGCGCGCTGGAAAGGGCCGCCTTCGCGGAGCCGGTCGAGCCAGGTGCGCAAGGCACGGTCGCCGTAGTGCGGACGGGGTTCGGCCGCGCCCTCGTGGAAGCGGAGGTAGGCCCAGTCGGCGGTCCTCCACAGCGGGCTCTGCGGACGGCCCAGCCGGTCGGCCCACGTCAGGGCGGCCCCGCGCGCCTCGAGGACGCGGCGGACGTCGTCGGTCCACCACGAGGGGTGCCTGGGCTCCACGGCGACCCTGACGCGGCGCGGAAAGGCGCGCAGGCACCCGTCGAGGCGGTCGGGGTCGCCGCGCATCGTCGGCGGCAACTGCAGCAGCACGGGCCCCAGGACGGCCCCGAGCCCTTCGGCGGCGTCCATCAGCCGCCGGACGGGCTCGGCGGGATCGCGCAGCCGTTTCATGTGCGTGAGGTACCTGCTCGCCTTGACCGCCATGACGAAGCCGCCGGGAAGCGCGGCCTTCCAGTCGGCGAAGGTGTCGTGTGAAGGCAACCGGTAGAAGGCGTTGTTGTTCTCCACGGTCGGGAACCGCTCGCCGTAGTACGCGAGCCACGCCTTCTTGGGCACGTCCCTCGGATAGAACCCGCCACGCCAGTCGTCGTACATCCACCCGGACGTCCCCACGAGCAGTTCGGACACCGCGCACACCCCCGAAGGCCGTCATATCCGGACGTGACATGGATGAAGCCCAAATCCGGGTCGAATGCCTCTGCACAACTCGGGCCGGACGCCGTCAACGATCCAGCCTTCGTGAACCGGAATGGCAAGAAAATAACGAATCTTGTTCGTATATGCCGGATGTGGCGGGATTCGCGGTAAGACGGGGGGACGGCGAAGGCGGCGTGCGGAGGTGTCGTGGGACTGACGATGCGGGCTTACCGGCTCGGAGCTTGGCTGGCGGAACCCGCGTTCGCGGAGGTCAAGGTACCGGAACCGGGTCCCGGCGAGGCCGTCGTGCGGGTCGCGGGGTGCGGCCTGTGCCACTCCGACCTCGCGATGCCCGGCATCACCGCCGACGTCGCCCGCGCGCTCGGCTGGCATGCCCCGTTCACGCTCGGACACGAGACTTCGGGACATGTCGCGGCGGTGGGCAGGGGCGTCCACGGGGTCGCGGAAGGCGACGCGGTGGCCATCGTGTCGCCCGCGTCATGCGGCTCCTGCCGGTTCTGCGCGCGCGGCCTCGACAGCGTCTGCCCCGAGCGCCCTTACGGACGCGGCTACGGCCGCGACGGCGGGCTCGCTGAATACGTCCTGGTGGACGACATACGGGCGCTCGTAAGGCTCCCGCCCTCCCTCGACCCGGTGACGGCGGGTCCCCTTACCGACGCGGGGGCGACCTCCTACCACGCGGTCCGCAGGGTGCTCCCGCGCGTCCCGGAAGGCGGCACCGCCGTCGTCATCGGCGTCGGCGGGCTCGGCGGGTTCGCCGTGCAGTTCCTGCGGCTGCTGACCGGGGCGCGGGTCGTCGCGGTCGACACCGACCCCGACGCGCTCGCCCGCGCGGGCGGCCTCGGCGCGCACGAGACGATCCCGGGCGGGCGCGGCGTCGCCCGTGCCGTCCGCGCGCTGACCGGCCACGGCGCGGACGCCGTCCTGGACTTCGTCGGCGCGGACGCCACCCTGCGCGCGGGCGTCGGCTCGGTCGCGCCCGGCGGCGCGTTCGGCCTCGTCGGCGCGGCCGGGGGCACCTACGACAGGCCGTGGTTCGGCGGCCTGCCCAAGGACGCCGAGATCTTCACCTTCCAGGGCTCCTCGGTGGCCGACCTCCGCGAGGTCCTGTCCCTCGCCGCCTCCGGAGAGGTGCGTAACGACACCCAACTCTTCCCGTTCGAAGAGACCACGGCCGCTTACGCCGCGCTGCGCGACGGCGCCCTGAGCGGCCGCGCCGTCGTCGCCCTCTGACCCCGGGATCAGGGCGTGAAGCCCTTGGTGCGCAGCACGTTGAGACGGCCGGTGCCCAGCTCGTAGTAGGCCCCCACGAGCCCCAGCCGGCCAGAGCCGACCCGGGAGGCGAGCGCGGGGTCGTGTTCGAGCACGGCGACGGTACGGGTGATCTGGGCGCGCACCGTCGCCTCCACGAGGTCGCCGCCCGCGCGGCGCGCCTCGGTCACCGCGGGCCGCAGCGCCTCGACGACGTCGGCGAGATGTCCCGGGGCGCGTCGGCCGCCGTCCAGCGCGCTGACCGCCGCGCTCACCGCGCCGCACCTCTGGTGGCCGAGGACGACGATGAGGGGTGTGCCGTCCTGGAGCGGGCCGTACTCGATCGAGCCTGTGACGAGGTCGTCAAGGGTGTGCGCGCCGGTGCGCACCACGAACAGGTCGCCGATGCCCTGGTCGAAGACGATCTCGGGGGACAGCCGCGAGTCGATGCACGTCACCACGACCGCGAAGGGGTGCTGCGCCTCGGCGAGCCGGTGCCGGTGCGCGCTGCTCTGGTCGGGATGCCGCAGCCGGTCGCCCACCCAGTACTCGTTGCCCTTGCGCAGCAGCCGCCACGCCTCGCCGGGCCCGAGTGACGGACTGTGCCCCGGACGCGCGGGCTCCGCGGGCCTCGCCGAGACGGGTCCGCCGACGAGCGGGCAGAGCGCGGCCGCGCCCAGCGCGCTGAGGGCACGGCGTCTGTCCAGCGCTGACGTGGGGTCCATTCGGGTCCGCCTTTCGGGGCGCGCGCCGCCGCCTTGTGACGTGGCGTCCTGAGAGCTCTGGATACCCGGTGATCTTCACCGCAAGCTCCATGGAAAACGAAAGATCACCAGAAATTCGACGTACCGGAAAACCCACGTTCACCAGCGCCGATGTTCCCGCCCGACAGCTCCTGCCGAATCCGGTAAAACGGAATCATTGGCTTTCCGGGCAGTTGTCAGAAGGTGTTGGCATTTCCACACATTCGGCCGTCTAAAGAATTACTCAAAGACCGCTTCGCGGATTTGGCCGGGCCCGGGGGAGGGGAGGAATCGCGCGGACCCCGCGGAGTCCGGTACGCGCCGCCACCCGAGGCGGCCCGACCCCGGGTCCGGCCGAGGAGGGTGTGTGAGGGTGAAAAGACCGCTGGCGCTTGCCATGTGCGGCGCGGTCGCGGCGGGTGTCGCCGCGGTGGGTGCGACGGCAGCCCCGGCTTCCGCCGCGGAATCCGGCTGGGTGTATTCCGACAAGTGGGGTGTCATCGGGCGGAACACCCTCGGCTCCCCGGTCGCCGACCTGAGGTTCGGGCCGTGGGGCCGCACGAGCGCGACGTCGGCGGCCACCCAGGCGCCGCCGTACGGGCGCGGCAGCCTCGGCCTCGAGGTCGCCGCCGGCCCGGACCCGACAGTCGTCACGAACGCCGAGAAGGTCGCCTACGGCAACGAGACCGACTTCGCGGGGCTGCGCCTCAGGGACATCAGGACGGTCCGGTACTCGATCTTCGCGGGGATGGACTCGATCGACGGCGTCGCGCTGCCCGGCATCGCCTTCGAGGTCGACCCGAACCTGAACGACACGGTCAACTACTCGACGCTCGGCTACCTGCCGCACCTGTCGACCGCGCCGTCGTCACCGTCGCCGAGGCTGCCCAACCGCTGGCAGGAGTACGACGCGGCGGCCGACGGGAGCCAGTGGTTCGCCACCGGCCAGACCGGCGCGGACAGCGGCTGCATCCTCGCCGACCCGTGCACGTTCGCCGAGCTGAAGCTCGCGCTGCCCAACGCGGTCGTCACCTACTCGGTCCAGTTCCAGAAGGGCCGCGACAACGCGTTCGTCGGCGCGGTCGACGGCCTCCGCCTCAACAACACGGTCTACGACTTCGAGTACAACGGCGTGCGCAAGCGCAAGACCTGAGCCGCCGTCCGGCACACGTGCGGGCCCCCGCCTGGTCACAGGCGGGGGCCCACACGGCGTTTCCCGGGGTCAGCCGTCGCGGTGGCCGCGCCGGGCGGCGCGGCGCGCGACGCTCAGCGCGAAGATCGCGCCGAGTGCGCCGGAAGCGCCCTCGAGCCGGGAGCGCCCGGTCGGGGTGCTCGCCGAGGTGCGGGCGCGTTCCACCGCGCCGACCACGGTCGGGTGCGTCACCACGGTCCTGCCCTGTGCGAGCGCCTGGTCGCCGAACGCGCGTGCCGCGCTCAGCGCGCGGTCCTTGCGTGAGACGTGCCTGGCCCGGTGGAGGCGGGCCCAGACCAGTGCGCCGATCGTGGCGGCGGCCGCGGTGAGCGCGATGCCCTTGGTCCGGCTCTCCGGCTCCGCGACGGCGTGGCCCGCCTTCTCCTTGGCGGCGCGCAGGCCCTCGCGGGCCGAGGTGTCGGCCTTGTCGGCCAGCAGCGTCACCGTCCTGCCGAGAGAACGGCGGGTGTTGTCGATCTCCTGGTGGACGGCCTCGACCTCGGGGTCGCGCGTGGCCGTGTGCCCCAGGTTCTCGCTGGTCATCATGTGCCCTTCTGCTGTCGGACGGGGTGTGCCCGGGACGCGCCCACGACGAGAGGTCGCGAACCCGTGCGTAAAGAACCATCCCCAATCACGGAAAGATAAACACATCTTTTCGTAGATCGTCCCGTGATCGGCGTCGCGGACGGGTTTCGCGCCCGCGTATCGAGGGGTGTGAGGGTCTCCTGATGCCGGGTTGCGTTTACAGAGCGTGTTTCCTTGTCGGCCCATGGTCGCTTTCTTCTTGCCGAATCCTGCGGTTCTGACCTGCGGTTATGTCGCCGTCTCTGGCCGCCTGGGCCGTCGGACACGCTCAGTGATAAAAGCGTGACGCGCGTCTCTTTCGGCTAAAAAGTGATTCAAGGAATGGTCAAGGGGCATGTTTCATGCTGACACCTTCTGAGTGGGAGAGAGACATATGACCGTCGCAGGAATCATCACCGCCATCGTCGTCGGCGCCATCGTCGGGATGCTGGGCCGGCTGGTGCTGCCGGGCCGCCAGCCGATCGGCGTCCTGCTGACCGTGGGCGTGGGTATCGTCGCCGCCCTCCTGGGCACCGCGCTGGCCCAGGGCGTCGGCGTCGCCACCACCAACGGCGTCGACTGGATCGAGCTGGTCTTCCAGATCGGTCTCGCGGCCGTCGGCGTCGGCCTTGTCTCGGCGCTGCGCGGCGGCAGGTCGCGCACCGGCCGCTACTGACCGGCGGTGCCCACCCGGGCCCTCAGGGCTCACCAGGGCACGGACCAGCGGCGCGCCTCTCGGGGAAGGTGTCGCCGCACAACGAGGAGGCCGTATCCGGCGGAGCCGGGTGCGGCCTCCTCGCACGTCCGCGCCGCGCCGGACGCGGAAAACCCGTTGCCGCGCCGCCGTGCCGATGAGATGTTCTCACTATGAGACTGAATCGAAAGGCGATCGCCGAAGAGACGATGGCGATCATCGAGGCGGGTTCCTACCGCGTGGCAGGCCGCACCGTCACCCTTGACGTGCCCAGGGCCGTGGCCGCCGCCCGCCTGGTCCACGCGCACGACGCGCCGCGTCCCGAGACCGGGGAGAGGGCGACCGTCCTGCGGCTGACCCCAGAGACCACCCTCGAGGCCGCGCGCCGCCTCGGCCCCGGCGTCGCCGCGCTCAACTTCGCCTCCGCCAAGAACCCCGGCGGGGGTTTCCTGCGCGGCGCGCACGCCCAGGAGGAGGCCCTGGCCCGCGCGTCGACCCTCTATCCGACCCTGCGCCGCTTCCAGGCCGAGTTCTACGACGCGCACCGCGCGGCCGGCGACGCCAGGTACTCCGACCGGATGATCTACTCGCCACACGTCCAGGTGTTCCGTGACGAGTCCGGCGCGCTGCTCACCGACCCATACGAGGTCGCGTTCATCACCTCGCCCGCCCCCAACCGTGGCGCGCTCGCCCCCGACGTCGACGTCTCCGGCGCGCTGCGCACCCGCGCCGCCAAGGTGCTCGCGCTCGCCGCCGCCGAAGGGCACCGCACGCTCGTGCTCGGCGCGTGGGGCTGCGGCGTCTTCCGCAACGACCCCGGCGAGGTCGCCGACGTGTGGGCCGACCTCCTCGACAACGCGTACTCGTCTGGGCCCGGAGCGCGGGCTTTCAAGGGCCCGACTTCGTCGGGCCGCCCGCGCACCGCGCCGTTCTCCGGTGTGTTCGAGCACGTCACGATGGCGGTGTGGGACCCGTCGGGGACGACCCCGCAGTACCGTGCGTTCGCCGAGCGGTTCAAGGAGGCTCAGGGGGCGGGCTGACACCGCGGACACCAGTAGGTGACGCGGTCGTCCTGCCCGGCGACCCGGATCGGGGTCCCGCAGCGCAGGCACGGCCGCCGCGCCCGTCCGTACACCCACAGCGGCTGCGCGGCCGACCCCGTCGTGACGCGCCTCGGCCGCTCCCGGTTCACCAGCAGCAGCCGGTGCGCGATCTCCACAAGGACGGGCAAATCGGCACGGCCCGTAGGGGTCAGCGGATGGGTCCGGCCGGTGAACAGGATCTCGGACTTGAAGATATTGCCGATCCCGGCGAGGTCGCGCTGGTCGAGCAGCGCCTCCCCGATCGGCCGCTCCGGTTTCGCGGCGAGGTTGGCGACTGCGGCGTCGGCGTCCCAGTCGGGCCCGAGCAGGTCGGGCCCGAGATGCCCGACGACCTCGCGCTCGTCGGCGACGAGCCTGAGCTGGTGCACCCGGTACCCGACGGCGGTCCCCGCCTCGGTCCGCAGCACCGCCCGGATCTGGTGGTACGGCCCGGCCTGGCGGCGCTCAGGGGCCCGTGCGTACGGCCCGGCGCGCGGGCGGCCCGACGAAGTCGGGCCCTTGAAAGCCCGCGCTCCGGGCCCAGACGGGTGCGGCCCAGACGAGTACGGCTCGGCGCGGCGGCGCGCTCCGGACGGGTACACCTTCCATGCGCCGTCCATGAGCAGGTGGCTGTGCAGGACCATCCCGTCGAAGCGGATGAGCAGGTGTTTGCCGCGCGGGACGACGTCGCGCACGACGCGTCCGGTCAGGTCGGCGGTCGCCAGGCGCGGCACGCGCAGGTCGGCTTCCAGCAGCTCGTGGCCCGCGAGCACCTCGCGCAGGTCACGCGCCGCCCGCCACACGCTGTCACCTTCCGGCACCCCTCCATCATCACAGAAGGGGCCGGGAGGTCACGCGTAGGGGTTGGCGGGCTTGGCGGTCTTCTCGACGCTCTCGGCCTGGAGCTCGTAGACGCCGTTCCCGTCCGGGGTCCCGGCGGGCCGCCAGACGCCGACGACCTCGACCCACTGGCCCTTGGGCGGCTTGGGCGCGCCGAAGACGGTCAGCCGGAGGGTGATCGCGTCGGCGGCGCAGCAGTTCAGCTGGAGCCGGTTGAGGAGCCAGCGGCCGTCCTCGCCGGTGGTGGCGAAGCCGGTCAGGCGGACCCGTCTGTCGGTGAGGGTGGCCTGGCCGCCTATCTGCGCCTCGTAGGAGCGGCCCATGAACTCGGCGATGGACATCGGCAGAGGGTCGGCGCCCGGGGGGAGGGCGTAGCCGTCGGCCACAGGCGCGGGCTTGGCTTGGATGCGCTGGTCGGTGCGCTCCGCGGTGAACACGCCGAGCTCGGGCGGCGCCATCGCGAACACGGCGACGACCGGGAGCACCAGCAGCCACGCGACCTTCGGGCCGCCGTGCCCGTGGCCGTGCCCGTCGTGCCCGTGCCCGTCGTGGTGGTCGTGGTCGTCGTCGGCGGGCCGCCAGTCGCGCCGCATCCCGGCGATGCCGAGCGCGACGAGCACGAGCGCGGCGGCGACCAGCGGGTACCGCAGCACGGGCTTGACGTAGTTCAGGACCTCCCCGCTGACCAGGGTGATCCACAGGACGGTCGCCCCGACGAGGACCATGAGCAGGTTCTGCGCGGCCCTGGTCACAGGAACACCACCCCCACGAGCGAGCTGACGGACACGGCGAGCACGAACGTCAGCGGGACGAACCTGAGCGCGAACGCCTTCCCGAACATCCCGGTCTGCAGCGCGATCAGCTTGAGGTCGACCATCGGCCCGACCACGAGGAACGCGAGCTTCGCGGTGGGGGAGAACGCGGTGAGGCTGGCCGCGACGAACGCGTCGGCCTCCGAGCAGATCGACATCAGCACGGCCAGCACCGCGAGGACGAGCACCGACGCCCACCCGATCCCGGCGAGCCCGGTCAGCCACGACGACGGCACCACAACGTTGATCGTCGCCGCCGCGGCCCCGCCGACGACGAGGAACCCTCCCGCGTGCATGAAGTCGTGCCGGACGGCCTGGCGGAAGGCGTCCCACTTGCCGCCGTCGTGCGCCGGACGGGCGGGCACCTTGATCCACTCGCCCTTGCCGAGCCACGCCCACACCCACCCGACGAGCACCGCGACGGCGAGCGACGCGCCGAACCGCGCGGCGACCATGCCGGGCTGGCCGGGAAAGGCCACGGCGGTCGCGACCATGACGATCGGGTTGATCGCGGGCGCGGCGAGCAGGAACGTCAGCGCGGCCGCGGGCGCGACGCCGCGCGCCATGAGGCTGCCCGCGACCGGCACCGAGGCGCACTCGCAGCCGGGCAGGACGGCCCCCGCCGCGCCCGCGACGGGCACCGCGACCGCCGCGCGCCTGGGCAGCAGTCTGGTCCAGGTCTCGGCGGGCACGAACGCGGTGATGGCCGCCGACAGCGCCACCCCGAAGACGAGGAAGGGCAGCGCCTGCACGCAGATCGCGACGAAGATGGTGCCCCACGCCTGCACGGCGGCGTCGGTGACGTGCGGCGCGAGCACGAGCCGGGCGGCGACGAGCAGGGCGGCGAGGCAGCCGAACAGCAGGAGTGCGGACGCGCCGGGGGCGCGGGCGGCGCGGGCGCGCGGACCGGCGGGCGGGCCGCCGGGTGCGGTGGAGATCAAGGCGGTCTCTCGGTCGTGGGTCGGGCGGCGGGCGACACGGATTCCGACGTCCGAAGGCGGCCGGGTGTTCGCCCGGGGACGCCCGAGTTATCCGATCTTGATCATGCGGATTTGTGTGCGGGGCCGCAAACCGGGCCGCGGACTTGAGCCCGTGGCACTAGCGAGCGCTTGTTCGGGTTGGTTCGCTGTGATCCCCGACACGAAAGGTCTCCCATGGACGTTCCCCTCACCCGGCGGCAGGCCCTCGCGGGCTCCGCGCTCGCGGCGACCGCGACGCTCGCCTCGGCGGGCGCGGCGCGGGCCTCCGGCAGGGCCGCCGACGCGGACGTCATCGTGGTCGGCGCGGGCCTCGCGGGCCTCGTCGCGACCGCCGAACTCGCCGACGCCGGACGGCGGGTGATCCTCCTCGACCAGGAACCCGAGTCCAACCTCGGCGGCCAGGCGTTCTGGTCGTTCGGCGGCCTGTTCTTCATCGACTCCGACGAGCAGCGGCTCATGGGCGTCAAGGACTCGCTCGAGCTGGCGCGCCAGGACTGGCTGGGCACCGCGCGCTTCGACCGGGGCATAGACGACCCGCTCGGCGAGGACTACTGGGGGTACCGCTGGGCCGAGGCGTACCTTGAGTTCGCCGCGACCGAGAAGCGGAGCTGGCTGTGGAAGCAGGGCGTCCGCTGGTTCCCGCTGGTCGGCTGGGCCGAGCGCGGCGGCGGCCTCGCCGACGGCCACGGCAACTCGGTGCCGCGCTTCCACGTCACCTGGGGGACCGGCCCGGCCGTCGTCGAGCCGTTCGCCAAGCGGGTGCGCGCGGCAGTCGCCAAGGGCCTGGTGACGCTGCGGTTCCGGCACCGCGTGGACGAGCTCACCGTCACCGGGGGAGCGGTCGACGGCGTCAGCGGCGCGGTCCTCGAACCGAGCAACGCCCCGCGCGGCGTCGCGAGCTCCCGGGTGGTCGTCGGGGACTTCGCGTTGAGCGCCCCGATCGTCATCGTGACCTCGGGCGGGATCGGCGGGAACATCGACCTGGTCCGGCAGAACTGGCCCGACTGGCTCGGCGAGGCCCCCGAGTCGATGGTGACGGGCGTGCCCGCGCACGTCGACGGCAGGATGCTGGGCATCGCCGAGGCGGCGGGCGGCAGGATCGTCAACCGTGACCGGATGTGGCACTACACCGAGGGCCTGAAGAACTGGAACCCGATCTGGGCCAACCACGGCATCCGCATCCTGCCCGGCCCGTCCTCGATGTGGTTCGACGCCGAGGGCAACCGCTTCGGCTCGCCCGACCTGCCCGGGTACGACACGATCTCGACGCTCAAGCGCATCCTCGCGACGGGCTACGACTACTCGTGGTTCGTGCTCACCGACGAGATCATCGGCAAGGAGTTCGCGCTGTCGGGCTCCGAGCAGAACCCCGACCTCACCAACAAGAACATCCCCCTGACGCTGTCGCGGGCCTGGCAGACCCCCGAGCCGATCCGCAAGTTCATGCAGCACGGCGAGGACTTCGTCGTCGCGAACACCCTTGACGAGCTCGTCGCGGGGATGAACCGGCTCACCGGGCAGAACCTCATCGACGCCGCGTCCCTGCGCCGTCAGATCGAGGCGCGCGACCGCGAGACCGTCAACGGCTACACCAAGGACGTCCAGGTCATGGGCATCCGCAACGCGCTCAGGTACCCGGGCGACCAGCTCAGCAGGACCGCGGGCGTGCACCGCATCCTCGACCCGGCCAAGGGCCCGCTCATCGCGGTCCGCCTCAACATCCTCACCCGCAAAACCCTCGGCGGCCTCCAGACCGACCTCTCCGGCCGCGTCCTCTCCGCCGCCGGAACCCCCGTCCCCGGCCTCTACGCCGCAGGCGAGGTCGCCGGCTTCGGCGGCGGCGGCGTCCACGGCTACCGCTCCCTCGAAGGCACCTTCCTAGGCGGCTGCCTCTTCTCCGGCCGCCAAGCCGGCCGCGCCGCCGCCACCGCCCTGACCTAACCCCTCCCATACCCACCCCAGATGATGACATCATCTGACAAGCCCCTCCGCGCAGCCCCTCCGGGCCCGCGCGGAAAAGCTGAGCGCACCGCACTCCCGAGACCGCGGGGCGGAGCCCGGGCCCGCCGCTGTCCTCCGGACCGCACGGCGCTCGCCACCCCGCAGTCTCTTCGGCGCGGCCGGGCTTGTTGGCCCCGCAGTCTCTCCGAGGCGCGCGGCGCTCTTTCTCCGCGCAGTCCCTTCGGGACTGCGCGGAGAAGCTGGGCGTGTCGCGCTTCTGAGACCGCGGGGCGGAGCCCGGGCCCGCCGCTGTCCTTCGGACCGCACGTGGCTCGTCGGCCCTGCGGTCTCTTGGGGCCGCGCGGGGCTCGTCGGCCCTGCGGTCTCTTGGGGCGTGCGGGCTTGTTGGCCCTGCGACCTCTTCGGGGCGGGCGGGGCCGTTCGGTCCTGCGGTCTCTTTGGGTGCGGGGCTCTTTTGCCCCGCAGTCCCGAAGGGACTGCGGGGTGGGGTTGCGTGGTTCCTTTGGGGCTGCGGGGCAGAGTTGGGATGCGGCCTTTGGGCTGTGCTGAGAAGAAGGGGTGGGTATGGGGGACGGCGGTAGGGGGGAGCAGCAGGCGCGGACTCGGCGGAGGGTGCTTGAGGCGGCGCGGGCGGAGTTTCTCGCCGAGGGGTTTCGGGGGGCGACAGTTGATGGGATCGCTGAGCGGGCGGGGCTGACCAGGGGGGCCGTTTACTCCGGGTTCGCTGGGAAGCGGGCGCTGTATTTTGAGGTGCTTGCGCTTGATGCCGAGGCCGCCGTGTTGCGCGGGCCCGTCTCGGAGCCCGTCGTCGCGGGTGCGGCTGATCCCGTCAAGGCGCTCACCGAGTTCGCGCGCGCTTGGACGGGGCGGCTTCCGCTGGCGTTGGACGACCCGGAGGCGGCGGCGCGGCTCGGGCGGGAGGTGGTCTCGGAGATCGCGGTCGATGAGTACGCCCGTAGTGCGTACGCGGGGTTGATGGCGCTTGATGCGCTGCTGCTCGGGCTCGCGCTCGAGCGGATCGACCCCTCCCGGACGTTCGGGGGGCGGCGGGTGCGCGTCGCGGAGAACGCGCTCACGCTGCTGCGCGGCGCGGAGGCGCTCGCGGCCGCCGCGCCGGGCTTCGGGGAGCCGTTCGACGTCGTCCGCGCCTGCGGGGCGATGGCAAGGGACGAGCCCGAGGAGCGCTGGGACCCGCCGCACCTGCCCTACGTCGGCAAGGCGCGCCCCGTCGACGAGGTCTGGACGCCCCCGCCCGCCCTCGACGCCGTCCGCGGCGTCCCCGCCCCGCTGGCGGCCGACGGGGTCGTCGCGGTCCTCGGCATGCGCCATCTCGGCGCGATCGAGGAGGCAGTCCGCGCCACGCCCGACGGAACAGTCACCGTCGTGCCCGTCTCGGCCGAGCCGCGCGAGTTCGGCCCGCTCGCCAGGCTCGTCGTCGCCGAGGCCGCGTTCTGCCTGCAAGCCGCCTTCCCGCCCTACGCGCTGCCCAGGCTGCGCGTCGCGCACGACCCCACGGGCGAGATATCCGCCGCCATGGGACTCGGCGGCGCGGGCGACGACACCCAGGCCGCGATCCTCGTGCGCGACGGCAGGATCGTCGCCCGCGCCGACGGCTACGGCGCGTGCCACGCCGCCGCCACAGCGCGCTAAGGCGAGTCGCCTATTCGTGGCGCACTCGTCTGACTGAACTGCTGTGGTCTGCCCGGTTTGCCGGACTCGGCGACGTTCACCTGGTGCGCCCACAGCAGGGCGAGCGCGGCGAGGGTGGCGCAGATCCAGAGCGTGACGCGGCGCATGCGTCTCCCTTCCTCACGAATGTCAACGGCTCCCGACGGAGCCGACGGCCCCACGGCCACGGTGTCCTGCGGAAGGGGGCGTCACCAGGCGAAGTCCTCGGTGTGGACCTGGTCGGGGTGGGCTCCGGCGCGCCGGACCGCGCGTCTCACCGCGCCGAGCCACGCGGGCGGGCCGCAGGCGAACACGTCGCGGTGGGCGATGTCGGGGACGAGGCGGCGCAGCGCCTCGGCGTCGTCGGTGTGCTCGGACCCCGCGGGCAGCCACGACACGCCGGAGCGGCGGCGTCCCGGCAGGAAGTGCACCTCGACCCCGCGCCGGACGGCGATCTCCCGGATCTCGTCGGCCAGGACCGCGTGCTCGTGGTGGGAGTACCGGTAGATGAAGGTCGTCTCGCCCGGCGCGAACGGGGTGTCCTCGAGCAGCGCGCGCATCGGCGTCACCCCGATCCCCGCCGCGATCATCAGCATCCGCGGGTGCTTGCGGCGCGCCGCCGTCAGCGTCCCGTACGGGCCCTCGATCAGCACCCGGACGCCCGGGGCAAGGCACGCCGCCCGGGAACTGCCGTCCCCGGCGGCCTTGACGGTGATCCGCATCTTGTCGGCCTTCGGGGCCGTCGAGAGCGTGTACGGGTTGCCGCGGCTCCAGCCGGGCCCGTCGAGGAACCGCCAGATGAAGTACTGGCCTGAGCGGGTGCGCAGCCTGTCGAGGTCGCGGCCCGTCATCGTCACCGAGACGACGCCGGGGGCCTCGATCCGCACGTCGGTCACGCGCAGCCGGTGGTAGGCCGACCGCCACAGCGGCAGCGCCACCCGGAACACCACGACGACCCCGAGCGCCGACCCGAACAGCGCCCACCAGTAGGCCCGTGCGACGGGATCGCGGAAGTCGGTGCCGTGCGCGACCATGTGCGGGAAGCTCAACGCGATCCCCAGGTACGCGTACAGGTGCAGCAGGTGCCACGACTCGTACCGGATGCGTCTTCGCACCGGCCGCAGCGACGCCAGCACCACAAGGACGAGCAGGGCCGTCCCGACCGTCGCGAACAACATCCAATGCCGATGGATGTACAACTCCCACAGCCGCACGTTGACGCCCGGCAGACCGGGCGACACCCGGCACGCCGTCGCCATCGCCAGATGACAGATCATCAGCCAGAACGCGGCGAAGCCGATCCAGCGGTGCCGCCGGATCAGCTTGTCGTGCCCGAACGCCCGCTCCACCCACGGGACCCTGGCCAGCAGCAGCACCTGGAGCACCATGAGGTCGGCGGCGAGCAGCCCGGTGAGCAGGCCGAGTGACCACAGGACGGTGTCGGACGAGGCGAGGCTCGGCGGCCCGTGGTAGCGCGTCCACAGCCACAGCACCACGACGACCGACGCGATGCCGAGCGCGCCGAGCAGGTCGGCCGGACCGAAGCGGCCGAACGCCGAGGTCTTCCCGGACGTCGTCATCGGCCCCCTTCCGTCGGCGTCGGCCCCCGGAGGCAACAATCCCCGATCGGACGGCTCGCGAAAGCAGTCCTGACCCGCGCCTTACCCAACCGATCATCAACCAGGGCGCGTCTTGACGTGTTCCGGGCGCGCCGAGGGGCCGCGATCGTCCGGGTATGTCGGGGCAAGGGGAGTGACGTGAGGTGGCTGTGAGGCAGATCTCGGGACTAAAGGCACGGTTAACCCGGCGTTCGTCCTATCGTAAAGAAACTCGATCGTTCACTTAAGGGGGACCCGTGCCGGAGCCGGTCAAGTCCCGCAAGAGCAGGGTGTCGCCGCTGCGTGAGGGCGAGGTGTTCGCCCTCGTCCTCGACCGGCTGCGCGCCGTCGGCTACGAACTCCTCAGCGTCGGCGACGTCGCCGCCGACGCGCGCATGAGCAAGGCGACCATCTACCGGCAGTGGGGCGGCAAGCCCGAACTCGTCGCGCGGGCGCTGAGCTGGCGCGGGTGCCTCGACGTCGCCGACATCGACACCGGGACCCTGCGCGGCGACCTCAAGCGGCTCGCCGTGGTCCTCATCGAACGGCGCGACCCCGAGCTGAACCGGGCGATGGCCCAGGCCATCCACCGCGACCCCGCACTGCTCGAGGCGTTCCGCACGCACTTCCTGCGGCCCGGCTCCGAGGCGACCGAGCGGCTGCTCGCCAGGGCGGTCGAGCGCGGCGAGGTCGCCGCCGACCGCGCGGCGCTGCCGTACGTGCGCAGCGCCCTGTTCGGCGCGTTCATGGGCCAGGGAATCCTCGGCGACCCCCTCGACGAGGAGTGGGCCAACGGATACGTCGACCACCTGATCGCACCGGCCCTGGGCCTCTGACCACGGCCCCACCCCCGGCTCCCCCCGTCCCGGCCCCCCGCCGGGACCGCCGTCGCCCCCGACGGCGTCCGCATGAAAGGAGCGGGCCTTGCTCCCGCAGTACTCCGTCCCGGCCCCCCGGCCGAAGATCGTCCGCGAACTCGCGCTGATCACCGTCCTGTACGCGCTGTACCGGTTCGGCCGCCTCCTCGCCAACGGCAACGTCGCCGAGGCGTTCGCGAACGCGGCGAAGGTCTGGGACTGGGAACGCGGGCTGCGGCTGCCGTCGGAGACGACGGTCCAGGCCGTCCTGCTGTACCACGACGCCTGGCCGAAGCTCGCGAACATCTTCTACACCGGGGTCCACTTCCCCGCGACGATCGTGTTCCTGATCTGGATGTTCCGCATGCATCCCGCCCACTATGTGTGGGTTCGGCGGACCCTCACGCTGCTGACCGCCGCCGGACTCGTCCTGCATCTGGCGTTCCCGCTCGCGCCGCCGCGCATGGTCCCGTCGTTCGGGCTGGTCGACACCGGGCGGCTGGTCGGGCCGTCGCCTTACGGGGACGTGGAGACCGGGGGGCTCGCCAACCAGTTCGCGGCGATGCCGTCGCTGCACGTGGGGTGGGCGCTCGTGGTGGCGATCGGGCTGATCGCGGTCGGACGGTCGCGCTGGCGGTGGCTGTGGCTCGCGCACCCGCTGCTCACCGTCTTCGTGGTGGTCGCGACGGCCAACCACTACTGGCTCGACGGGATCATCGTCTTCGCCCTGCTCACCGCGATCCTTCTGCTGCTGCCCGCGCCGGGGCGGGCCGGGCTCGTCACGCAGGTTCGGGAAGCGCGGGCAGCCGGGACGCCACGCGCACTGCGGTCTCCCTGAGCCACGCGTGCGCGGCGTCCTGGGCGTGGATCGGATGCCACCACAGCGCCTCCTTCACCGGCACCGCCTCGAACGGGCACGGCAGCACCCGGAACCGCGACCGGTCGGCGAGGCGGTCGGCGAGCCTGCGCTGGATGAGCGTGACCCTGCGGGTGCCGACGACGAGATCGGGCAGCAGGACGAAGCTCGCGGCCGACGCCTCGACGTGCGGCTCAAGGCCGAGCATCGCTATCTGACGCGCTACGGGGGCGTCGTACAGGCGCTGGTAGGAGACCCACGGAAGACGGGCTAGATCGGCAAGGGTGAGCGCGTCGCCGATCTCGGGGTGGTCGGCCGACACAAGGCACACCCACGCGTCGTCGTACAGGTCGAGCGCGTTGACGCCGCTGATGATCCCGTGCGGCATGAGCACCCCGTCGGCCCCGGTCAGGATCGCCTCTGGCTGCTCGACGAGCCCGGCCGCGATGTTCATGAACCGCACCTGGACGCCGGGGGCGACCTCGCTCAGCTCGCGGGAGAGGTCGGCGCCGAAGACCGCGACCGCGTAGTCGGACGCGTAAAGCGCGAACTCGCGCTCCTCGGTGGCGGGATCGAACTCCATCCGGGCGGTGAAGAGCTGGTCGAGCATCCGGTACGCGCCCGCCGACCGCTCCCGTAGGGCCGCGCCCAGAGGCGTCAGCTCGTAGGCGTTGCCCTGACGCACCAGCAGTTCGTCGTTGAAGTGCCGGCGCAGCCTGCCGAGCGCGGCGCTGGTCGCGGGCTGGCTGAGGCCGATCCGGTGGCCCGCGCGGGTGACGTTGCGCTCCTCGAGCAGCGCGTGCAGCGCCACGAGGAGGTTCAGGTCAAGGCTGGCGAGGTTCACGGCGGCTCACCTATCGGCTCGGTGGATGTTCTTCGGCAGGGGGATCGGCTCCACGGATCTCAGCGAGTTCTCACGATAGGGCCTGCGGCGGCGCTCGGAGCGCGTCGACGGGAGAGCGCGCGACGGGCGCGGAACCGTCGACGCCACAGGGGTTCGCGGGGTTCGGGGGTGTGGGGGGCGTAAGGAGAGCGGGTTCATCGCCGGAGATCTACCGGATTCCGGTGGACCTCTGGGGGAGCGCGGGGATGGCGTACCGGGGGCCGGTGTTCCCCCGGGACGCGGTTGACGCGGGTTTCGCGGGTCGTGAAGGCGACAGGGGCGTGGGGCGTGGGGATGTGCGCCGATCGAGCGTCCGGACGGCGAATTGTGCGGGTTTTCTGCGGAGTTGGGGGCGCTTTGGGGGTGTACGACAAGATCATTATGGGATTGTCACGTCCTGTGAGAGTGTGGGCACTGTCAGTCACTTTCCGTGACATACGTGACGAGGGGGAATCAACATGAAGGCGACCTCGATCGCACGGCGCATCGCCGTGGCGGGAGCCATCGTAGGCGCGGCGATCCTAGGGGCGTCACCCGGCGCATCGGCGGCCGCGGTGCCGACGAGCAGCAGCGGGCACGGACACCACCACGGCCACCATGGCGGCGGCCACCACGGCTGGAACCACGGCGGCTGGAACCACGGCGGCAAGCACCACGGCCACCGGCACCACGGCGGCAAGCACGGCGGCTGGGGCGGTCACCGCCACGGCGGCAAGCACCACGGCTGGGGCGGCCACCGGCACGGCGGCAAGCACGGTGGCTGGCACGGCGGCGGGCACCGCGGCGGTGGCTGGGGCGGCCACGGCGGCTGGGGCGGCCACGGCGGCGGCTGGGGCGGCCACCGGTAGGACCCAGGACCACGCCGTCCGGTGACGTCGTCGTGACGACCGGACGGGGTCCGCGAGAAGGGCTCTCTCCTCGGAGGGGGCCCTTCCTCGTGCTCCCGGCCCGGTCTTCGTGCTCCCGGCCGGATTCTTTCGGCGTCGCGGTCCGGGTCTACTCGCGGGGCGAGGTGAGGATGCGGCGGGGGAGCGGGCTCGAGTAGACGACGCTCGTGGTGATCGAGCCGAGTCCCGCGATCCGCCCCGTCGTCTGTTCGAGGTGGCGCATCGAGCGGGCGACGACCTTGAGCATGAAGCAGTCCTCGCCCGTCACGTGGTGCGCCTCCACGATCTCGGGGGTGGTGTCGAGCAGGTCGTGGAAGGGCTTGTAGTTGCCCGTCGGGTACTTCAGCCGGACGAAGGCGAGGATCGTCAGGCCGAGCCCCTCGGGATCGACGGTCGCGGCGTAACCGGTGATCACCCCGGTCTCCTCAAGCCGGCGGACCCGTTCGGTGACGGCGCTCGCCGACATGGACACGGTCCTGGCGAGCTCGGCGTAGGTGGCCCGTCCGTCGCGCTGGAGCGCCTCGAGCAGGCGGAGATCGGTCTCGTCAAGGGATTCAGCGGTCACCGCCGATTTCTACCATGGGATTCACGGTGATCGGCGGGTAGCGCAGGGGATCGTCACTTCCGGGGCGGGACGCCGAAAAATAACCTTTCTGGCATGTCTTCCGCATCTCCCGTCCTCAGCACCCCGCCCGCCCCGTCCGCCGACGCCGTCGCCCACTTCGCGGCACGGCTCGCCTTCGAGACCGACGTCGCCGACGTCAGGGCGGCCCTCGCCTCGGGCGACCCGGGCTTCGTCCTCGTCGACTCGCGCGACACGGCAGCCTGGGACCAGGGCCACATCCCCGGCGCACTGCACCTCCCGACCGCCGAGATCCCCACCCGCGCCCGCGACCTCCTCGACCCCGCGGTCCCCGTCGTCACCTACTGCTGGGGCCCGGCCTGCAACGGCGCGACCCGCGCCGCCCTTGCCCTCGCCCGCCTCGGCTACCCCGTCAAGGAGATGCTGGGCGGCATCGAGTACTGGATACGCGAGGGCAACCCCACGACCACCCGCGGCTCACGGCTCGACCCCCTGACCGCCCCCGCGTGCGGCTGCTGATCCAGGCCGTCGAGCGGAGCGGAATGTCAGAGGGCTGCGGCAAGATAGCACTATGTCCGGTTTGATGGCTTCTGATCTGGTGGGGCGCTCCGCTGAGCTCAGGGCGCTCGGCGACGCGCTCGCCGACGCGCGCGGCGGGGAGTCGCGGGCGCTGCTGCTCGGGGGCGAGGCGGGGGTCGGCAAGACCCGGCTGGTCCGGGAGTTCGCCGCGCAGGCCGAGGCAGAGGGGGCGCGCGTCCTCGTCGGCGGCTGCATGGAACTGGGCGTCGACGGCTTCCCGTTCGCGCCCTTCACCGCGGTGCTGCGCGCGCTGGTCCGCGAGATGGGGGCCGAGGGCGTCGGCGCGCTCCTCGACGGCCGCACCGACGGCCTCGCCAGGCTCCTCCCCGAGTTCGGCGACGCGGTCTCCGGCGAGCCCGGATACCTCCAGGTGCGCCTCTTCGAGCAGGTCCTCACCCTGCTCGACAGGCTCGCCGCGCGCGGCCCCGTCGTCCTGCTGATCGAGGACGCGCACTGGGCCGACAAGTCGTCGCGTGACCTGCTGACCTTCCTCGTCCGCAACCTCGGCGCGGCGGCGTCCCTGCTGATCGCCGTCACGTTCCGCTCCGACGAGCTGCACCGCGCCCACCCGCTGCGGCCGCTGCTCGCCGAGCTGGCCAGGATCGACCGCGTCACGCGGTGCGAGCTGGGCAGGCTGACCCGGCGCGAGGTCGCCGAGCTCATGCGGAACCTGCGCGGCAGCGAGCCAGAGCCGCGCCGCGTCGGGCAGTTCTACGAGCGCAGCGAGGGCAATCCCCTGTTCGTCGAGGCGCTGATGGACGCCGACGGCCAGATCGCCTGCGAGCTGCCCGAGTCGCTGCGCGACCTGCTCGTCGCGGGCGTCCAGCGGCTGCCCGACGACACCCAGGAGCTGCTGCGGATCGCCAGCGCGGGCGGCGCGCGGATCGAACACCGGCTGCTCGCCGCCGTCAGCGGGTTTGACGAGCGCGGCCTCACCCGCGACCTGCGGCCCGCCGTCGAAGGCAACGTCCTCGCTGTCGACGGAGAGGGCTACGCGTTCCGCCACGCCCTCATCCGCGAGGCGCTGCATGACGACCTCCTGCCCGGCGAGCACACGAGGCTGCACACCCGCTACGCCGAGGTCCTCGAGGACGACGCAACCCTCGTCCCGCCCGGCCGGGCCGCCGCCGAACTCGCCTTCCACTGGCACGCCGCGCACAACGTCGAGTGGGCGTTGATCAGCGCATGGCGCGCGGCCGCCCAGGCCGAGAAGTCCGCCGCCTACGCCGAGCAGCTGCGTTTCCTGGAACGCGTCCTGAAACTGTGGGACCGGGTGCCGGACGCGGACGAGAAGATCGGCACGTCGGTCCTCGACGTCATGGACGAGGCGGTGTGCGCCGCCGAGCTGGGCGGCGCGAGCGACCGCGGCATCAAGCTCGCCACCGAGCTGCTGCGCACGATCGGCGACGCCGAGCCCAAGCGCCGCGCGTCACTGCTCGAGCGGCGCGGCAGGCTCAGGCACCGGGAGGGCCATCCGGGCTGGCTCGACGATATGCGCGACGCCGTCAAGATCGTCGGCACCCTCGAACCGGACACGAGGATCGCCCGCATCCTCGCGAACTTCGCCCAATACATCTACAAGAGCTGGCACAACGACGAGGCGGCCGGCATCGCCGGACACGCGCTCGACGTCGCCCGGCGCGTCGGCGACCTGTACTCCGAGGCGAGCGTGCTGCTCACCCTCGCCTGCCTGGACAGCGCCTCGGCTTACGGGGAGGGTTCGCCTGCCGTCCTGGCGGAGGCCGAGAAGATCGCGACCGAGCACGACTTCGTCCAGCTGCTGCTGCGCACGGCGGTCAACCGGTCGCACTTCCTGGAGGGCGCGGGACGGCACGCCGAGGGCGCGGAGGTCGCCCGCGAGGGCATGGAATGGGCCCGCGAGTGGGGGCTGTTCCGCACCCAGGGCTCCTTCCTCGCGATCAACCGCGCCGAGTCGCTTTACTCGCTCGGCCGCTGGGACGAGGCGCGCACCGCGATCGAGCAGGGCATGCACGTCGACCCGCCGCTCGCGCACCAGGCGTGCCTGCTGGAGATCGACGCCGAGATCGCGCTCGGCCGTGGCAGGTACGAGGAGGCGGCGACGCTGCTCGAAAGGTGCCGCCAGACCCGTGCCTGGGAGGTCGACAAGCGGCTTCAGGAGTTCATCCCGCTGCTGCGCGCCGAGGCCGAACTCGCGCTCGCGCGCGGCGACGCCGAAGCCGCGCTGCGCAGCCTCGCCGAGGCGCTGCCGCTGTCGGGCAGGCCGGACGACTCCCGTTACACCTGGCCCGCCCTCATCACCGCGGCCCGTGCCGCGCGGACCGCGCGGCAGCTCGCCCCGTTCGCCGAGCGCGCCGCCGCGACGTCCGTCTACGGCCGCCTGCAGGCCGCGCAGCGCGCCACCTTCGACGCCGAGGCCGCCCGGCTGACCGGCGGCCGCCCCGACTGGGGACCCGTCATCGAGGCATGGGAGTCCGTCGGCCAGCCGTACCCACTCGCCCACGCCCTGCTGTCCGCCGCCGAGTCCGCCGCCGCCCACGGCGACCGCGCCCTCGCCCGCACCCGCGCCTCTCAAGCCGCCGACCTCGCCGCTTCCCTGGCCGCCACCCCCCTCCAATCCCGCGCGAGAGCCCTGACCCGCCGCCTGACCACAACCTCCCCCTCCCACGGCCTCACGGCCCGAGAACTAGAAGTCCTGACCCACCTCTCCGAAGGCCGCACCAACCGCGAAATCGCCCAAAACCTCTTCATCTCCACCAAAACCGCAAGCGTCCACGTCAGCAACATCCTCGCCAAACTGGGCGCATCCTCCCGCACCGAAGCCGCCGCCACCGCCCGCCGCCTGAACCTCCCCACCCCCTAACCCCGAGGCTCGGTCCCACGGCCCGACTGTCTCGGCTCGGCGCTTTGCCCGGCGGGCCCGGTCCGTCGCCTCGCCGCCGCCTCGATCGGCCCGGCGTGGTGCGGTGGCTTGGTGGGTGGACCGCCGTGGGCACGGGCCTCGGGAGGAGGGGCGTGCCCACGGCGGGGGGGTTAGGCCGGGAGGCCCAGGGTTGTTCGGAGGGCGTTCCGCAGGGTTGTGCGGGGGTCTTCTGTGGTGGTGGGGGAGCGGAAGAGGATGTGGCCGTCGGGGCGGACGAGGACCGCGCCCTTGTCGTCGTGGCCGCGGAGGGCTTGCCAGGCGCCGGTGGGGTCGGTCAGGTGGGCGTTCGGGCCGATCAGGTAGGCGTGGATGTCCAGGTTGAGGTCGAGGGCCAGGGCTTGGGCGGCGTCGGCCCAGGCTGCGCCGTCGGAACCGGCGAGGAGGAGGAAAGCGCCGGGCGGCAGGAGGTCGTGTGTCGCGACGCGGTAGCCGTCGCGTTCCAGCCACGCGTGCGGCATCCGCGCGCCGGGACGCGTCGTCTGCCGGTAGTCGAGGCCGAGCGGGTCGCGCTCCGGGGGCGGCGTGCCGTCGGCGACGACCGCGGCCGAGCCCTCGTAGACGTAGCCCATCTCGACGTCACGGGCCTGGAACTCGGTCCGCTGGATCGCCAGGAACTCGCGCAGCCGGGCGAGCTGGGCCGCGCCCGACGGCGTGTCCGCGAGGGTCGAGTGGAACGCCGCGAGGTTCGCCTCGACGGGCGCGCCGGGCAGGATGCCCCATCCGGTCTGGACCGCGAGGTGGTTGGTGAAGGTGAACAGCGCCCAGTCGATGTTGCGCGCCGCGACCGGGCGGCGCTCGGTCTCGTAGCTGTCGAGCAGCGAGTCGTCGGCCAGGCCCGCGAGCACCGCCGCGAGCTTCCACGTGAGGTTGTGGGAGTCCGCCGCGCCCGAGTTGAGCCCGAGTCCCGTGGTCGGCGGGTGGCGGTGCGCGGCGTCGCCGACGAAGAACACGCGGCCGAGCCGGTAGCGCTCGGCGAGCACGCCCTCGATGTTCCACTCGCTGACCCGCAGGATCGTGCCGCGCAGATCGTCGATCTTGAGGATGTGCCTGACCTGCGCGAGGGCCTGCTCGTCGTCCCAGTCCCGCGCGCCGAGGTCGACGCCGATCGGCACCACGATGTTCAGGTGCCACTCCTCGGAGTGACGGTTCCAGTTCTTCGGCCCCATCGCGACGAGCCCGCCCTGGACCATCTGCCCCTGCGCGTCCGGACGCACGATCAGCCTGATGAGCGAGGTGTCGTCCTGCACGTAGGGCGCGAGGTCGGCGGCGAAGTGCACCCCGACGACCCTGACGAACGGCGGCTCGCCCACGAGCCGCATGCCGAGCGCGGGCCCGACCGAGTTGCCGCCGTCCGCCGCGATCAGGTACTTGGCGCGCACCTCGAACTCGCCGTCCCCGCCCCGGACTGTCGCGGTGACGCCGTCGTCGTCCTGCGCCACCGCAACCATCTCGTGCCGGAACATGACGCGCTCAGCGCCGTACCGCTCGGCGTGCTGGCGCAGCAGCGGTTCAAGGTGCTTCTGCGCGAGGTTGCCCGACTTGTACCCACTGGTCCGGTCGTAGGCGGGCTGGAGCGCTCCACCGCCGAACGCGTCCCAGGTGTAGACGAGCCGCCGGTCGTTGAGGTCGTCGCCGCCCAGCGACGTGTACAGCGCGGTCGACGCCATGTTGCCCTGCGGCGCGCCCGCCTCGTAGATCGCGTCGGCGATGCCGAGCTGGCCGAAGATCTCCATCGACCGCGAGTTGAGGTAGTGCGCCTTGGGCAGCTTGGACGTGCCGTCGCGCCGCTCCACGAGCAGCGTCGAGACGCCCATCTGCCGGAGCTGGGTGAACGCGGTAAGACCGGCCGGGCCCCCTCCCACGATCAGGACGTCGACATCCCAGTCGGCCATGTCTTAACCTCCATTGCGACAGCGAACCGGGGTATACCCCGGTTATATTTGATAACAACATAGTGACCTCCTTAACACCGGTCAACAGCTTCACCCTTCCCGGCTGTGGCTAGTCGAGGCAGAACTCGTTGCCCTCGGGGTCGAGCATGACGATGTGGCCCGCACCGAACGGGGGAGCGGGCTCCTCACGACGCAGCCGCTTCGCCCCGAGCGCGATCAGCCGGTCGCACTCGGCTTCCAGCGCCGCCATGCGCTCCGCCCCCTGGAGGCCGGGGGCCGCGCGGACGTCGAGGTGCACCCGGTTCTTGACGACCTTGTCTTCCGGCACCCGCTGGAAGAACAGGCGTGGTCCCGCGCCCTCCGGGTCCTCGATCGCCGAGCGGCTGTTGCGGTGCTCCTCCGGGACGCCGACGCGGGCGAGGAAGTCGTCCCAGGCGGCGAGGGGATCGGCGTCCGCCGCCAGCTCGACGCCGGGCGGGCCGGGGTGGACGTACCCGAGCACCGCGCACCAGAAGGTCGACAGCGCCCCCGGGTCGTGGCAGTCGAAGGTGATCTGTACATGGCGGCTCATCGGTGACGCTCCATTCATCGTGTCGGCGTGCGGTCGGGCCCACTTTCGCACGGCCCACCGACAGAATCCGGCGCCCCGCCCGGACCACCCCTGACGCCTCCGACCTCACGTTTCCTGAGGCGTCTTAGACCGCCTTAGCCGGACATAAGCCGTCTAAGGCGCACCCAGGCGGCTCGGGGATAAGGCATTCGGACGATGTCCGGCGCAGGGCTTAGCGCGAGGTTGGAGGTGTCGGAAGAACCGAAGACCCAGAGCGGAGCCCAGGGATGCACCCCGATTTTGTGAAGCAGGCCGCCAAGGACCACGTGGAGATCATCACCGGAAGGACCGGCCTGCTCAAGCTGCTGAAGAAGAAGCTGTGACGCCCCGGCCACGACGACGGCCCCGCCGCTGAGCGCGGTACCGGGCGGGGCCGTCGGATGGCCGAAGTCGGACATCGGTGAACTGGGGGTGGCGAAGGGGCGTCGGATGCGTGGGGGGCAGGGTCGGGCGTCGGGAGGGGACTCATGGTCGCGGTGGCGGGAGACGGCGTCGGAGGGCAGCCGTCCGGGTGGACGTCCCCGGTGGACGACCCGGCGGAGGTGGGCGGGTGCGCGCTCGACGCGGTCATCGCCAGGGGCGCGGGCCCCGGCGGCATGAACACGGTGTACCGGGCGATCGCGCCCGACGGCTCCCCCCTGTCGCTGACGGTCCTGCGCGGTGAGGGCTACGAGCATTGCGCCGCCCAGTTGGAGGCCGCGCGCAGGGCCGACCCCCCGGCGTCGGCGCGGATCGTCGCGTGGCGGCTGGACGGCCCCGAGAAGTTCGTCATCCGCGAGTACGTCCACGGTAGGGACCTCGCCGCCTACGCCACGACTTACGGCCCCGTAGCGGGACGCGACCTGCAACGCCTCGCGATCGGCGTGGCGGTGACCCTGAACGGCCTGCACAGGCACGGCCTCGTCTACGGCGTACTCAAGCCGAACGACGTGGTCCTCACCGAGTCCGGCACCGTCCTGTGCGGGGTGGGCCTGCCCGACCCGCCCGACCAGGAGCACGCCGACCCGCTCGGCGGCATGCAGAAGATGCTGAGCCGCCCGCCGGAGAGCCTCTTCGGGGTCGGCCCCTCGGCGGCCTCCGACGTCTACGCGTGGGGCTACCTCGTCGCTTTCGCCGCGGGAGGCGGCCGCCACCCCTACCCCTCCGCAGGTGACGCCGTCGCCGGTTTCGACGCGATCTGGCGCACGTCCCCGGACTTGTCCGCGCTGCCGGAGGCCCTGCGCCCCCTCATCGGCGCGGCGATGGCCCGCGAGCCCGACGCCCGCCCGTCGATCGACAGGGTGCTCGCCGCGCTCGCCGACCTCGTCCGCGACGGCGCAGTCTGACGCCTAGGCCCGCAGCCGCGCGAGCAGCGTGTCGAGCATCCTGAGCTGCCGTCCGCCGTCCCACCGCTGCGGTTCCATGACGGCGACGACCTGCGCGCCGAGCAGCGCGGACAGCAGTTCGTCCACGAGTGGTTCGAGCTCGGTCCCGTCCGGAATGTCCCCCTCTTCGGCGGCCTGGCCGAGATACCCCAGAATCCACCCCCGCCAGACGGCCATGGCCCGCGCGTTCACCGCCGACAGGACGGGATCGGCGGTCGTCCGCCCCCAGAACGGCAGGACGATCTTCGCCTCGAGCAGCCGCGTCTGGTCAAGCGGCAGCACTTCGAGGCAGAACAGCCGGAGCGCGGCGAGGCCGGTCGCGTCGCCCATCGCCGCGCCGATCCGGCTGTTGGTCTCCTCGTAGACGAACTCGAACGACGCGCGCAGCAGGTCGTCCTTGCCCTCGAAGTAGTGGGTGAGCGCGCCGTTGGCGAATCCGGCCTCGCGGGCGATCTCCCGCATCGTCGCGCCGTCGATGCCGTGCTCGGCGATGAGCCTCCAGGTCGCGTGGATGATCTCGCGGCGGCGTGCGGAGTGGTCGACGAGCTTCGGCATGGGTCCTCACTGATGGGCGTCGGGGCCGCACCAAGCTACGCGATCCCCCGCCCGCCGCGCCGGAAACCCGGGAAGGTCAGACCGTGCGGGACGTCGTGACGCCGAAGCCCGCTATCCACTCGGGTATCGCCTCGTAGAAGCGCGCGGTCATCTCGTAGGGGCCGGACGCGGCGAGGGCCGCGTGGGCGGCGATCCACGTGCGCACCTCGTGGGCCGACCCGCCGCCCTGCTCGCCCATCCACGCGACGGTCCACGAGCCGAACGCCGCGAGTTCGTTCTTCGCGAGATGGTCGAGCAGCAGATTGTCCCATTCCGGATTGATCGGAATCATCCGCGACGAACCCGCCGCGTAGTCACGCCCGGCCTGCACGACGCGTTCCTCGCCCCGCGCCCGCTGCTCCGGCGTCGGCCGACGCCCCTCGATGAGCGCGTCCGCGACCCGCGGGGGAGCCCCTTCCAGCACCGGAACCGGCGGATCATGCGAAAGCCCCCCGGACCCGACGAACAGCACACGCTTCCCGAGCCCGGCCGCGGCCCGCCCGACCGCGTCGCCGAACGCCAGAATCCTGCTGACGGGCCCGAGCGGCGTCGCGACCCCGTTGACGAACACGGGCACGACCGGCACCCGGTCGATCCCCCCGAACAGCACCTCAAGCGGCTGTGCGAACCCGTGGTCGACGGTCATCCGCGCCGACACGGTGAGGTCGACCCCCAGGTCGAGCACCCCCCGCGCCAACGCGCGCGCCGCCTCCCCGTCCACCGACAGCGGCCCCGCCGCCGACCCGAAGTCCCCGACGGCATGTGCCTCGGTCGCCAGACAGAACGGAGGCATCTCCCGGTAAAAGAACCCGTTGTAATGGTCAGGCGCGAACAGCACGACAAGTTCGGGCGCGAACTCCGCCACGAACCGGCGCGCCCCCGCGATCGCGGCGTCCACCCGCGCGAGCACTTCGGCCGGGGGGTCGTTCTTCCCGATCAGCGGCGAATGGGACAGCCCGACGGCTGCTGCCTTCATCTGCGTCTCCTTCACGCGTGGGGGTGGACGACGAGCTTGCCGGTGAGCGCGCCGTCGATCATCAGCTGGAAGCCCTTGTGGATCTCGGCGAGCGGCAGCACCCGGTCCACCACGGGACGGACGCCGGTCGCCTCCATCATCCGCAGCAGCGCGACGAGCTCGGCCCGCGTGCACCCGGTCGAGCCGAGCACGCTCTGCTGCTGGTAGAACACCCTGCCCAGGTCCGCCGGAGGGTTCGTCCCACTGGTCGCCCCCGCGACCACGACGACGCCGCCCGGCCGAAGGCACCTCAGCGAGTGCCCCCAGGTGGCCTCCCCGACGGTCTCGACCACCACGTCCACCTTCTCCGGCAGCCGCTCCCCGGTCGGCACGGCGGCCCGCGCCCCCCACGTCAGCGCCTCAGCGCGCTTGCCCTCACTCCGGCTCGTGGCGTACACGACGGCCCCAGCGGCGGCGGCCAGCTTGATCGCCGCCGACGCCACCCCGCCGCCCGCACCCTGCACGAGCACCCGGTCCCCCGCGGTGATCCGCGCCCGCGTGAACAGCATCCGATAGGCAGTCCCCCACGCGACGGGCAGGCAGGCCGCCTCGTCGAACGACAGCCACGACGGCTTGGGCACGAGGTTCCCGGTCGGAACCGTCAGATACTCCGCGAAAGCCCCGTCATGCCGCTCGGACAGCAGCGCGCGTGCCGGGTCGAGCGTGACGTCGCCGCCGCCCGCCTCGGCGTCGCCGAGCACGGGATGGACGATCACCTCAGCGCCGTGCTCGTCGTACCCCGCGGCGTCACAGCCGAGGATCATCGGCAGCCGGTCGGCGGGGTGTCCGACGCCGCGCAGGGTCCACAGGTCGTGCATGTTGAGCGACGACGCCATGACCTTGACCAGCGACCAGCCGGGCGCGGGGGTGGGTACCGGGACTTCGCGCAGCTCAAGACCGGAAAGGGGGTCCGAGGCGCTCTGGGAGACGGCGGTGGCAGCGAGCATGCCCAGAGACTCCCGTGCGCCCCCGGCCCGGCTACAGTCCGTGTTCCGCCCTGCGGCACACGCAGTTCCGACGCGCGGGGCCCACCGGGTTCCATGCCTTCCATGAGCTCCTCCACCGAACCCGTCACGGCGACCCCGCGCGGCGCCCTGCGCCGTCCCGCGGAGCCGGCGAGGAACGTTGACGTCGCCGGGCTTGTCGACGCCGAGGGCGGCCTGCTCGATCGCGCGGTCTTCACCGACGAGCGGATCTACCGCCAGGAGATGCGCCGGATCTTCGCCCCGAGCTGGCTGTTCCTCGCGCACGCCGACCAGTTCCACCGCCCCGGCGACTTCTTCACCACGTGGATGGGCGAGGACCCGGTCATCGTCACGATGGACAAGGGCCGCAGGATCAGGGCGTACCTGAACTCGTGCCGCCACCGTGGCGCGCGGGTGTGCCGTGCCGACTTCGGCACGACGCGCAACTTCACCTGCACCTACCACGGCTGGTCGTTCAACCTCGAGGGCGACCTGGTGAGCGTGCCGAACCGGGAGGGCTACCCCGAGACCTTCGACACCGCCCAGTGGGGCCTTGTCGAGGTGCCGCACGTGGCGACCTACCACGGGCTGATCTTCGGGACGTGGAACCCGTCGCCGGTTCCGTTGCGCGCGTCGCTGGGCGACATGGCCTGGTACATGGACGCGATGCTCGACCACGACGCGCACGGCACCGTCGTCGTCGGCGGCGTCCACAAGTGGGTGCTGGAAGGCAACTGGAAGCTCGCGGCCGAGCAGTTCGCGACCGACTGGTACCACGTGAACATGAGCCACGCCTCGGCCCTGACGGTGCTGGCGAACGGCGGAAAGCCCAAGCAGGAGATCGTGCACCGTACGGGCCGCCAGTACGTCGACCCGAACGGGCACGGCGCGGGCTTCCCCGTCCACCCGCGCAACCGGTTCGACGCCCAGGCCGTCCACGACTGGACGGACTACGCCGCCCTCCGCGAACGCCTTGGCGACGCCCGCGTCGAGGGCCCGCTGACCAACGGCCACGCGACGGTCTTCCCGAACTTCTCCTACCTGCCCGTCAACGGCTCGATCCGGATCTGGCACCCCAAAGGCCCGGACCGGATGGAGGTGTGGGCGTGGACCATCGTTGACGCGTCGATGCCGGAGGAGGTCCGCGAGGCCCAGCGCCTGTACAACCTGCGCACCTTCGGCCCGAGCGGCGTCTTCGAGCAGGACGACGGCGAGAACTGGTCGGAGGTCCAGGCGATCGCGCGCGGTTTCGTCACCAACTCGGTCGCCCTGAACTACCAGATGGGCATGGGCAGCGAACGCGAGGACGGCCGCTACCCCGGAAAGACGAGCGAGCTGTACTCCGACGCGGCGGGACGGTCGTTCTACGCGCGCTGGCGGCAGCTCATGAACACCCCAGCTTGGCACGAGGAGGACCCGGCATGAGCGCCGGAATCAGGGTCGCCGCGGTCGCGGACATCCCCGAAGGCGAGGGCCTGAAGATCGACCGGAGCCTCACCGGCACCGACGACCACATCGCCCTCCTGCACGACACCGACGGCTCGATCTGGGCCCTTGACGACACATGCCTGCACGGCGACGCGTCACTGTCGGAAGGCTGGGTCGAGGACGGCTGCGTCGAGTGCCCGTTGCACACGTCCAAGTTCTGCCTGAAGGACGGAAAGGTCCAGGGCCTGCCCGCCACCGAGGACCAGCGCCCGCACCGGGTCGAGGTCCGCGACGGCGAGGTCTACCTGTTCCCCGGAGAGGCCCCCTGACATGTCCGACATCGCGCACGTGGTGATCGTCGGCGGCGGCCTCGCCGGGGTCAGTACGGCCGCCGCGTTGCGGTCCGCCGGATACGACGGCGTACTGCACCTCGTGGACGCAGGGGAGTTCCCCTACGACAGGCCACCGCTGTCCAAGGACTTCCTGCTGGGGTCCAAGGACCTCAAGCGGATAGCACTCCAACCCGAGGAGTGGTACGCCGACCAGGACATCCGCCTCATAACCCGCACAAGAGTCACCGCGATAGACGACGGCTCGGTGACGCTCTCCGACGGCGGCGTCCTCACCGCCGACCGCGTCATCCTCGCCCCGGGAGGAGACGCGGCACGCCCCCCGATCCCCGGCGCGGACGGCCCCCGCGTCCACGTGCTGCGCGACGCCGAGGACGCCGAACGCCTCGGCGCGGCCCTCGTCCCCGGCGCGCGGGTCCTCGTGGTCGGCGGCGGCCTGATCGGCGCGGAGACGGCTTCCACGGCGCGCGCGCTCGGCTGCGACGTCGTCCTCGCCGAACCCGCGACCCCCCTTGAGGCTGCGGTCGGCCCCGTCATGGCGCGCTGGCTGCACGCGATGCACCCGGCGCGCGGGATCACCACCCTGACCGCGCGCGTCCTCGCCTTCCAGGACGGCCCCGACGGCATCGCGGCACGGCTCGAAGGCGAGAACACACCCCGCCTTTTCGACGCCGTAGTGATCGGCGTAGGGCTCGTCCCGCGTACCGGACTCGCCAAGGCGGCTGGCCTTGAGGTCAACGCCGGGATAGTCGTCACCGAGGGACAAACAACCGCGAACCCGGCGATCCTCGCGGTCGGCGACTCCGCACGCCGCCGCGTAGACGGCCTCCTCAGACCCTGCGCCGGGCACTGGGAAGCCGCACAACAAGACGGAAAGCGTGCCGCCGCCACGATCCTCGGGCGGCCGCTCCCGCCCGAGAGCGCGTCATGGTGGTGGAGCGACCGGCACGGCGTCCACGTCGAGGCCGTCGGCTCGATGGCCGCCGCCGACACCACGGTCATGCGCGGCGAGCCGGAACCGTCGTTCGCGGTGTTCGGCCTGCGCGGCGGCAGGGTCGTCGCGGCCGCCTCGGTGGACGACCCGGCGGCTGTCCGCGCAGCCCGCCGACTGATCGACCGCGCAGTCGAGGTCGACGCCGCCGCGCTCGCCGACCCCGCGACCGACCCGCGCAGGCTGCTGCGCCGGTGACCGAGACAGAAGGGACACCCGTGAGCATCACCGCACCCGACGCCGCGCAGGCCGGCCGGCCCGCCGACCGCGACACCCACTTCGCGGTCGAGCGCTTCTACTACCGCGAGGCGTTCCTCCTCGACGAGGGCCGCTACGCCGACTGGCTCGACCTGCTCGCCGACGACCTCGACTACTGGATGCCGACCCGGACCAACCGGCTGCGCCGTCAGCAGGCACTCGCGGTCGCCGCGCGCGGGGAGGCGGCCTACTACGACGAGACCAAGGAATCGCTGGCCTGGCGCATCCGCCGGTTCGACTCGGGCATGGCCTGGTCGGAGGACCCGCCGTCGCGGACCCGTCACCTGGTGACGAACGTGCTCGCCGAACACGTCGACCCGGCGGAGCATCCGGGGTTCACCGCCGCCGACCTGCTGGTCCGCTCGGCCTTCCTGGTCTACCGCAACCGGCTGGAACGCGAGGAGAACGTGTTCGCCGGAAGCCGCACCGACGTCCTGCGCCGCACCGACGACGGCGGCCTGCTCGTCGCAAGGCGCACGATCCTGCTCGACCAGAACGTCCTTCTCGCCAAGAACATCTCGACGTTCTTCTGATCCTTCATGTGAGGTTACGCGTGACCGAGACCGAACCGATCACCCGGCATGTGGTGCCGACGTCCCTGGGCGACATCGCCGTGGCCGAGGCGGGCGCGGGACCCGTCCTGGTGATGCTGCACGGCGGCGGCCCGGGCGCGTCGGGCGCCAGCAACTACCACCAGAACCTGCCCGAGCTGACCAAGCGGTTCCGCGTGGTGCTGCCCGACCAGCCGGGTTTCGGCGGCAGCTACCGGCCCACCGAGGCCGATCTCGACGCCCGCTCGATCACCGAGATCACCGTGGACGCCCTCTTCCAGGCCCTCGACGCGCTCGGCATCACCACGTTCCACCTGCTCGGCAACAGCCTCGGCGGCGCGGCCGCCATCGCGATGGCGCAGACCAGGCCCGAACGGGTGACCGGCCTCGTCCTGATGGCCCCGGGCGGCGGCTGGCTCCCGTTCGGCCCGACCCCGACCGAGGGCCAGAAGGAGATGTTCCGGTACTACAACGGGACTGGCCCGTCGGAGAAGAAGATGGCGAACTTCATCCGGACCATGGTCTTCGACCACAGGCAGTTCGGGGCTGACGTCGTCAAAGCGCGCTACGAGGCTTCCCTGGACGAGAGCCACATCGCCTTCTACCACCGCTACAACGCGGCGTTCGCCAAGCGGCACGGCATGGACCCGCTCTGGCGCGACATGCACCGGATCAAGGCCCCGACCCTGCTGCTGTGGGGCCGCGACGACCGCACGATCACCCTTGAGGGCGCGCAGCTCATGCTGAAGCAGATCCGTGACGTGCAGCTGCACGTGTTCGGGAACTGCGGGCACTGGGTCCAGCTTGAGCGGGCCCGCGAGTTCGAGCGGCACGTCGCGGACTTCCTCGGGGACCTGGCGTGAGCGGGTGGCTCGCGGGCTACGCGGTCCTGATCACCGGGGGAGGGTCGGGGATCGGCAGGGCGGTGGCCGACCGATTTGTCGCCGAGGGCGCGTCAGTGGCGGTGTTCGGGAACGACCCGGCACAGCTCGCGGTCGCGGCGGCCGGGTCGCCGGACCCGTCGCGGGTGCTGACGGTCGAGGGCGACGTGCGCTCGTCCGCCGACCTGCACCGGGCCGTCGCCGCGACGGTCGAACGGTTCGGGAAGCTCGACACGCTCGTCGCCAACGCCGGGATCTGGGACTTCCAGCGGCAGCTCACCCGCCTTGATGCCGCAGCGCTTGAGGCGACCTTCGACGAGGTCTTCGCGGTCAACGTCAAGGGCTACCTCCTCGCCGCCGAAGCCGCCTGGCGTGAGCTGGTCCGGACGCGCGGCAGCATCGTCATGACGCTGTCGAACGCCTCCTTCTACGTGAACGGCGGCGGACCCGTCTACACGGCCTCCAAGCACGCGGCCCTCGGCCTCATGCGGGAGCTCGCCTACGAGCTCGCGCCCAAGGTCCGCGTCAACGGCGTCGCCTGCGGCGGCATGAACACCGACCTGCGCGGCCCCGCGGCCCTCGACCTCGGCGAACGCTCGATCGGCGCGTCGTTCGCCAGACGACGGCCCGACGCGCCGCCGTCGATCCCGCTGCACGACTCGAGTACCGACCCGCGCGACTTCACCGCCTCCTACGTGCTGCTGGCGTCCCGCGAGCAGAGCGGCCCGATCACCGGCCAGGCGATCTCGGTCGACGGCGGCATCGGCGTCCGTGGGTTCGCGGCCCCGGCCGGCGGCGACCACCTCTGACCGAAAGGACGACCCGCATGACAGTGCCGCCGCTCCCCGCCCTCACCCCGCGACCACCCTGGACGGCGGTCCACGAGCCGTGGGGCCGCGCCCGCGGCGTCCTCAGGCTCAGCCGCCCCGACGGCGCCCACGCCGAAGTCCGGGTCGAGCGCTGCGCCGCAGGACGCCTCAGCGCCGCCTACCCCATCAGCGCGCTGGACGTAGAGATCTCCCTCCTCTCCACCACCCCCGCCGCAACGGAAGCGCTGAACGCGGTAGTAGAAGCGATCTGGACGGCCGAACCACGCTGCCGCCGCATCGTCCTGGCCGCCCCGAACACCAAGACCGAAACGACAGCCCTCCGAGCAGGCTTCCGCCCCACAGTCGAGATCGACCTCCCCAACGGCCCAGTCACCCTCCTCGTCCGCGAACCCCCCTGGGCCACCCACGTCGACATGGATCTCACCCGCATCCCCACCTGACCCCGCACCCACCCCACGAACCCCTCCCACGGCCCGCCCGGCCTCCGCGCGGCTCGCCCTCCGCGCGCGTCGCGCCGCTCGACCTGGCGTCCGCGTGCGGCCCATCCCACGGGCACGCGCGCTGCCCGACCTGGCGTCCGCGCGCGGCCCACCCCCACGGGCCCGTCGCACCGCCTGCCCCGGCCTCCGCGCGGCTCGCCCTCCGCGCGCACCGCGCTGCCCGACCTAGCGTCCGCACGGGGCTCACCCGACGGGCCCGTTGCGCCGCCCGCCCCGGCCTCCGCGCGGCTCGCCCTCCGCGCGCGTCGCGCCGCTCGACCTGGCGTCCGCGTGCGGCCGACCCCCACGGGCCCGTCGCACCGTCCGTCCCGGCCTCCGCGCGGCTCGCCCTTCGGGCGCGTCGCGCTGCCCGACCTGGCGTCCGGGCGCGGCCCATCCCACGGGCACGCGCGCTGCCCGACTTGGCGTCGGCGCGGCTCATTCCGGGGTGCCGTAGCGGGTTCGGAGTTCGGCGCGGTGTAGTTTGCCCGTCCGGGTGCGCGGCAGTGACGGCACTACCTCGGCGGTGTGCGGGATCTTGTAGCGGGCTAGGCCGCCGTCGAGGCAGGACAGGACGGTGTCCGGATCGAGGGTGATCCCGTCGGCGGCGACGAGGAGGGCGTGTCCGACCTCGCCCCAGTCGGGATGCGCGACCCCGACCACCGCGCACTCCGCGACCCCGGGCACCTCCGCCAGCGCGAGCTCGACCTCGGCCGGGTAGATGTTCTCCCCGCCGGAGATGATCACCTCCTTGAGCCGGTCCACCACCTGGAGCACCCCGTCGATCCGGGCCCTGACGACGTCGCCGGTCCGCAGCCACCCCCCGTCGAACGCCGCCCCGGTCTCCTCAGGCCGCCCCCAGTACCCGGCCATCAGGTTCGGCCCCCGCACCTGAAGTTCGCCGGTCCCCTCCGGCGATCCGGCCAGTGCCGCGACCCGCACGTCGGTGAAGAAATGCGGCACGAGCCCGTCACACCCCTCCACGAGCACCCCCGGCGCGGCCTCGGTGAGCCCGTACCCCTCCCGCACGACGACGCCCCGCGCCGCATACCGCTCCTTCAGCCCCGACGGCACGGGCGCGCCCCCGCACAGCAGCGTCCGCAGCGACGAAAGGTCGGCCTCCTCGAACTCGGGCAGCGCGGCGATCCGCTGGAGCATCGTCGGCACCGCGAACGTCGCGGTGACCCCGAGCCGCGCGACGAGGTCGAGCGCATGGGACGCGTCAAAGGAATCGACAAGGACGCAGGTCCCGCCCTTCAGCAGGACCGGCAGCGCGAGCATGCCGAGCGCGGCGGCGTGGAAGAGCGGCGCGGCCACCAGCGCGACCTCGTCGCCGGTCAGGTCCACGTCCACGAGCACGTTGAGGCAGTTCCACAGCACCGCCCGGTGGGTGAGCACCGCGCCCTTCGGCCGCCCGGTCGTGCCTGAGGTGTACAGGATGAGGCACGGGTCGTCGGGCGTGACGCGCACCGCAAGCGGCGTGCTCTCGGCCGCCGCCAGCACTGCCTCGTACACGGCGTTCCCGACCTGCCGCACCGGGACCTGCACGGCGAGCGCGGGCGGCGGCACGAGCGCGTCGCGCAGCAGAATCCGCGCGCCGCAGTCCGCGAGCTGGTGGTCCAGCTCCGACGCCGTCAGCAGCGTGTTCAGCGGCACGAACACGCCGCCGAGCAGTCCCGTCGCGACAAGGCACTCGAGGAACCCCGGCCGGTTCGGCCCGAGATAGGCCACTCTGTCGCCCGGGCCGACCCCGTCGGCGCGCAGCGCGTGCGCGAGCCGCCGCGCCCGCTCGTCCAGGTCGGCGTAGGTGAGTTCGGCGCTGCGCGCGGACTCCTGCGCGCCGGGTTCGTACCGCACCGCGACCCGCGAGCCGGTCCGCGCGGCGCGCCGCGCGATCCACGCCGCGACCCCGACGGGCTCGGCCGCACCGCCCCCGGCCTGCGGTTCGGTGGGCAGTTCAGCGTGCGGGTCGAGCAGGTGGTCGCGCATGTCCGCTCCCGTCAGTGACGTCGGTGAAGTCTCGGAAGTGCGCGTTTTAAATGGCGCATCCCGGCAATTGCTACGGATGGCAACATCATAGTTACTTGGTGTGATTGCGGGTGGGAGGGGTGGGCCATGGTGGAAGCCGGACCGGGCACGGCGGCGCTGATGGACGCGCGCCTGCGGCACAGCCCGGAGGCCGAGCGCGTCGACACCCGGGAGGAGCCTCCGGTCTGGCGCGCGCCGCTGCCCGACGGCACGTTCGTCTGGACGGTCTCCGGCTTCGACGCCGCGCGCAAGGCGCTGGGCGAGCCGACGTTCGCCAGGTCGTTCAGTGAGCCGGGCGGCGACCGGTGGAAGCGTTACCTGTGGTTCTCCGAGCCGCCGGTGACCGACAGCATCGTGCGCAGCATGTTCAACACCGACGGCGACGCGCACCGCAGGCTGCGCGCGCTCGGCGCGGCGGCCATCACGCCCGAGCGGATCGCCCGCGCCGCGCACGACGCCCCGGGAGCCGCCGCCGCGCGGCTCGCCGCGATCGCCGAGCGCGGCACGGCAGACCTCGTCGCCGACTTCTGCCACCCGTTCGTCCTCGACCTCGCCGAGGACCTCTTCGGCTACCCCGCCGAGGTCATCGCCCGGCTGCGCGCCATGCCGCGCTGGGCCCCGGCCCCGCTGTTCGAGCCCGAGGGCTCGCCCGAGCGGCTGCGGTACGGCGCGGAACGCGAGGAGATGGTGGCGCTGCTGTACGACCTGCTCGCCGAACGCCGCCGCGACCCAGGCGACGACGGGATCAGCGCCATGCTCGCCTGCGCCGCCGAGACCGGCATGGACGACCAGGAACTCACCTCGACGGTCTTCGCGACCCTGATGGCGGTCACCGAACCCGTCACCGACTTCCTCACCACCGCCCTGTACAGCTTGTGGCTCAGGCCCGGCATGACCGAGGACGTCGCGGCGGTCGAGCACGGCATCGACGAGCTGCTCAGGTACACCACGCCGGTCGCCGCGCCGATGCCGCGCCTGGTCACCAGGCCGCTGGCGTTCCACGGGGCCTACCTTGAGCCGGGCGAGGCGGTCGTGGTGCATCTCGGGCTCGCCAACCGTGACCCGCGCAGGTTCGACGCGCCCAACCGGCTCGACCTCTCGCGCGACGTAGGCAACGACCTGGCTTTCGCGCACGGTCCGCATCACTGCCTGTCGCCGTCCCTGGGCGCGCACCTTTGCCGGGTCGCCCTGCTGACGGTTCTGCGCGGCCTTCCCGAGCTCGTCCCGGCGGTCCCCTTGGCCGACCTGTCTTGGCGGCCCGGATGCACGGGACCCTTCACCCGCTTCCACGTCACCTCCGGCCTCGCGGAGCTGCCCGTGGTGTTCCGGCCCTCGGGCGGGGACGCGCTCGCGGCGCGCGTCGCCTCGGGGGTGGCGTGATGGCGCATGTCACCGGCCTTTCCGCGCTCACCGCCTACGGTCCCGGCCTCGCCGCGCTCAGAGACGGCGTGGCCTCGGGCGTCCCGGCGGTCGCGCCCGTCACGCGGTTCGACACCCGGCACCACCGCGCGCACCACGCGGCGACCCTGCCCGGCAACCCCGATCTCTTCGAGGCCCTGCGCGGCCTCATCGACGAGGCGTGCGACCAGGCGGGCCTCACCGTGCAGGAGCGCGCGGGGACGCCGCTCGTCCTCGCCCTGCACGCCGGACGCGACACCGCGGCCAAGGCCGTCGCGCTGGCGGCCGCGTGCGGGCTGCGCGGGGTCGTCGCGGTGCACACCGCGGCCTGCGCGGCGTCGAACTCCGCGCTCGCCGACGCGGCAGAGCTCATCGCCGACCTCGCCGAGGAAAGGGTCGTCGTCGCAGGCGGGAGCTTTGTCGACCCGAGCATGTTCGCGGCGTTCGACAGCGCGGGCATCCTCACCGCCGAGGGCGTCAGCCGCCCGTTCAGCGCGGGCCGCAGCGGGCCGATTCTCGGCGACGGCGCGGCGGCCGCCGTCCTTGAGCGCGCGGACTCACGGCCCGGCCAGCCGGGCCCGTGGCTGCGCGTCGCCGGGTGGGGCAACACCTGCGAGGCGCACCACGTGGTCAGGCCGCGCGAGGACGGACGCGGCCCGGCCGAGGCGATCGCCAAGGCGCTCGCCCGCGCGGGCGGTCCGCGCGTCGGTTACGTCAACGCGCACGCCACCGCCACGCCCGCGTTCGACGCGGCAGAAGCGGCGGCGATCCTACGCGGGCTCCCGGCCGACTCCGCTGACGTGCGCGTCAGCTCCACTAAGGCGCTGCACGGCCACTGCCTCGAAGGGTCGGGGTTGGTGGAACTCGCCGTATGCGCGCTCGCCTTCCGCGAAGGGCGGCTGCCCGTGAACGCCGGATTCACCGGCTTTGACGACGGCTGCCCGCTCAACCTCGTGCTGGACTCCGAGCAGGCTCCGGAGACCGGCCACATGCTCAGCCTCAACACCGGTTTCGGCGGTGTCAGCACCGCCCTCGTCCTGGCGGCGCCATGAACCTGACAACGCAGACGGGGGCGGCCGCGCAGGCCGCCCCCGCCGGTCCCATCCTTCCAAAAAACCGGGTCCCCGACGAACTCACGGCGGCGCTCACGGTCCTCGCCGAGGCGCACTGGCCGCCTCCCGGCGACCCCGATCCGACGCTTCCCGAGGTCCCGCGCTGGGACGTCTCCTTCTTCGCGCCGCTCCTCATGGCGGCCGCGGAACCGTGCCTCACCGGCCACTTCGGCGCGCCGCCGCTCGCGGCCGGCGACCGCGTCGGACTCGTCATGGCGGCGACGCGCGGCGACACCGTCACCCAGACGGCGATAGACGAGGCCGCGAACGCGCCGCGTCCCGTGCCCAAACACCTGCTCTTCCAGAACGTGCCAAGCACCGCGCCCGGCCATCTCGCCGCGCTGTGGGGGCTTGCCGGACCTTTCGTCACCCTCCTGGCCACCGGCTGCCCGCTGGCAGCGGCCCGGGAGCGCGCGGCCCGCCTCATCGCGACGGGGGACGCCGACCATGTCCTGGCCGTCGCCTTGGACCCGGGCGACCACCCGAGCCGTCCAGGCACGGCGCAGGCCCAGTTGCTGGCGGCTTCCGGCCGATAGGCCGCCGCCCACACACCACCAGGAGGAGACATGTCCGTCGACCAGCTTCCCGTCACGGCCACGCTGGTGTTCCCGGCCCGGCTCACCCCGGAGGCCCTGGAACAGGCCGCCGCGCCCGTCGCCGTGACGCTCGACGAGTCGGCCCGCAACGCCGTCGTGAGCTGCCACGACTTCCTGCACCTGTGCCTCGCCGAGGGCCGCGAGATCTACGGCGCGACCACCGGGTTCGGGCCGCTCGTCACGTTCGCCGGGCAGAGACAGGCGGCCGACCAGTGCGAGAACCTGCTGTTCCACCTCGAGGTCGGCCAGGGGCCCGATCTCCCGCCCGCGATCGCGCGGGCCGCGCTGCTCGCCCGCGTCTGGACGCTCTCGCAGGGCCGCTCGGGCGTGTCCCTCGCCGTCGTGGACGCGCTGCGCGCCACCCTCGCGACGTCGTTCGCCCCGGCCATCCCGGAGTTCGGGTCGGTCGGCGCGTCCGGCGACCTCGCGCCGATGGCGCACGCCGTCCGCGCGCTCCAGGGCCGTGGCCAGGCGTACCTGGGCAACACCAGGATGGCCGCCGACGAGGCGCTGGCCGGTGCCGGGCTCGTCCCGCTGGAGCTGACCGGACGCGACGCGCTCGCCCTGGTCAACGGCACGTCCGTCACGTCGGCGGCGGCCGGGCTCGCGCTCACCGCGCTCAGCCGCAGCCTCGCCGCGGCGACCGCGCTCACCGCGCTCATGGCCGACGTGCTCGGCTGCCGCACCGACTTCGTCGTCCCGGAGATCTTCGAGGCGCTCGGCCACGACGACACCGCGGGCCAGGCCGCCATCCTGCGCGCCCACCTCGCCGGGCACACGCCGGGGGCCGACCGCCCGCTCCAGGAGCCGTACACGCTGCGCTGCGCCCCGCACCTGCTCGGCGCGGCCGCCAGCAGCCTGCGGCACGCCCGCCAGGTCGTCACCGACGACCTCAACGGCGTCAGCGACAACCCGCTCCTGTTCCCCGAACGCGACGTCATCGCGCACGGCGGCAACTTCTTCGGCCAGCAGGTCGCGTTCGCCGCCGACCTCATGTCGATCACCGCGACCCAGATGGCCAACCTGGCAGAACGCCAACTCGACCTGCTCATGGACCCGCACCGCAACGGCGGCCTCAACCCCGTCCTCGCGGAGCTGCCGGGGCGCGACCACGGCGTCCAGGGCGTCCAGCTGGCCGCCACGTCGCTCGTCGCGAACATGCGCCGCCGCGCGACCCCGGCCTCGATGCAGAGCATTCCGACCAACCACCACAACCAGGACGTGGTGCCCTTCGGCACCCAGGCCGCGCTGACCGCCCACGAGCAATCCCAGACCCTGCGCCTGCTCCACGGCTCCCTCGCGGTGGCCCTGGTCCAGGCCGTCCGGGTGGGCGCGCGCCGCCCCACCACCACCGACGGCGCACGCCTTTTCGACGCCCTCGATCCGGCCCTGTCCCCGGACACGCCATGGGCGACGCGGGTCCGTCACGCAGCCGACATCCTGGACATCGCGACGACCCCCACGGTCCCACCCGGGCGGTAACAGGCTCGCGATCCCGGCGCTGCCCTTCCGGCCCTTGCGGGTCGGCGGGGCAGCGCCAGGACGTCCGCTCACGCCGGACCCGGTGAGGGGGTCACGCGGCGGGCTTGGTCGTCACGAGCATGCCGCCGAGCCGGACGAGGTCGTAGTCCTCGAGCAGCACGTGCAGCTGGGTCGCGCGCAGCCAGCGGACGCGCGGGTCGTCATGGGCGAGCGTCGTCGCCTTGGGCACGAGGCCGGTGGGCGTCGGCCGGTAGAACATGCCGGAGAGCGCGGCGGGGGAGACCCGCCGGGGCCGCAGCACGACATGGCCGTCACGCAGATGCGGGCACAGCCGCGTCGACCGTTCCACGCATCCCGGACAGACCGGGGGATGGGACGTCATCACCGGCGCGGGCCACGGCCCTTCGGCGCTTTCGTACTCCTTCTGCGAGAGCATCCACAGCGCGCTTTTCCCGCAGGGCGTTCCGCACACCTGGCACAGCAGGCCGTGCATCGCGCGCCGCTGCCGCAGGAAGTGCACGTTCGCGAACTGCGGGACCCCCACTCCCGGGCTGAACGCTATGCGCGTCCACAGCACCCCCGCGCTGTCCCGGTCCCCGGCGGTCTCGTCGGCATAGCCGAGCCGCCCGTCGCGGACCACGAGCGTGACCAGCGAAGCGGTCTCCGACGACCACGCCGTGATGTACGGCACCGCACCCCACCGCGCCAGATTCACCGCAGCCCCAGAACGCCCGCCGACGGACATAAGCGCACACCCTTCTCATAAAGATTACGCCGAATCGCACTTTCCAATGCGGCAAGTTCTTTCCCTTTCCGCATTTCTGCTTTTTCTATCCACACCCTGCACTCATCGGCGTAGGCTGTGGAGAGCAAGCACGGACACACCCGATACACATGACCATCCCCCGAGTTGTGCAGGAGCTGTGCAGAGAAATGACGGCCGTTCACCTGACCCCCCGCAAGTTCCTTGGTAGGGAGATCAAGCTCGCCCGCGAACGCCGCGCCCTGCGCCCCGAGCAGTTCGCCACCGCGATGAACGTCTCCCTCAGCCTGGTCTACATGTGGGAACGCGGCGAACGCATACCCGTCCCCGAGGACCTCACCAAGATCGAGTCCTACTTCGGCTTCAGCGACCCCACCAAGGACTCCCCCGACCCCGGCTACCTCACCCGAATCCGCGACGACATGATCAACGACGCAATGCCCCAGGAATGGTTCGGCAAATGGCTCGAAGCCGAACGCGCCAGCAAGTTCATCTGGTCATTCGAACCACTTGTACTCCCCGGCCTGCTCCAGACCGAGGAGTACATGAGGCGCACCTTCGAGGCCCACGGATATATCGGTGCCGAAGTCGACAGGCACGTGGCAACCAGGCTGGGGCGGCAGGAGCTGCTGACGCGAGACAGTCCGGTGACCCTCGTGGCCCTGATGGATACCGCAGTCCCGGAACGGTGCGTCGGTGATGACGGGATCATGCAGCGCCAGATGGAACACCTCTACGAGATGGCCCAGCGGCGTAACGTGATCGTCGCGTTCCTCCCCCTGTCTGATAGCGTTTGTAGCGGATTCTCCGGAGCTTTCGCCATCGCGAACCTCAGCAGTGGAGGAGAGGTCGCGTACGTGGACAACCAGCTGAACGGCGAAGTCGTGGAAAGCCCGGAGGCCATCTCGCACCTGCGTAATAGTTTTGAGACGTTCAGGGCGGCCGCCCTGAACAGAAGCGAATCCCTGACCGTGATCGAGAAGGCGATAGACAGATGGAAGAGCTGAACTGGCGCAAGTCCTCGTACTCCAGCGGAAACGGTGGCAACTGCGTAGAGCTAGCCCCCCTCCTGGGAAAGGTCGCCACCCGCGACTCCAAGCACCCAACCGGCCCAAGCCTCCATTTCAGCACCTCCGCCTTCACCGCCCTCACCACCGCCATTAAACGCGAAGGCGAGTAACTCACCCGATGGAAGAACTGAACTGGCGCAAGTCTTCCTACACCACTGGAAACGGTGGTGACTGCGTAGAAGTAGCCCCCCTCCCCAACGGAATCGCCACCCGAGACTCCAAACACCCAACCGGCCCCACCCTCCACTTCACCACCTCCACCTTCACCACCTTCACCACCGCCCTAAAACACCCAACCCCCTAACCAGCCGCACCCACAGACCGCCGCCCCACCCCCGGCGGCGGTCCCCCACCCCCACCCCGCGACGCCCGCAATGCGCCGCCTGGTCGCGGAACTGAAGCACGCTCCGGGCCTAACCTTCATCGAGAGTGAGTTCACCTTCCAGGCAGCGCGGCCCTGGACTACCTGACCGGGCTCGTGCGCCGCGTGGGCCTCTTTCGATGAGAGTTCAGGTGTGTTCTCCTCACAGAAACGGCGTGAGCGGCAGACGGGGTGGTCGACCATGAAGCTGATCGGGCTGTCCTCCTACGACCGACGTCTCTCCCGCGCCGCCCGAACCCTCCTGGCGAGCCAGGGCTTCGACGGCGGCTGGGGACTGACGCTCTCCTCGGTTTCCTCGGTCGTGAACACCAGCGAGGTGCTGCCGATCCTCCGCGCGGCAGGGATCGGCGGGAAGCCGGTCCGTGACGCCCTCGCCTACCTGGCCGGAGCGATCGAGGAGCACTGCCGACCCCGGCAGAAGGGCGGCCGTGGCGAGAACACGCGGTTCGTCTGCTTCGGGTTGACGGGGCTGCTGCACTACCCGGAGTTCGTCACTCAGCCGGAGGTCGCGCAGACCGCGGCCTGGTGCGTCGACTGGCTCACCGAGCACCAGATCGGGCAGGGCTGGCCGGAAGTCGCGGGAATCGACGACGTCTCCCTCCACCAGACCGCCCTCGCGGTGACGGCGCTCGCGCAACTCCGCGACGCCCTGACCGGGCTCGGCCCGGGCCTCAACCTGCCGGGCGGCATCGACACCACCGAACTCACCGGGAGGATCGACCCGCTCATCGCGCACGGACTGGCCGGGCTGCTCTACCACCGGCGGACCAGCGGCGCCTGGGGGTGGCGGACCTATGTCGACACCGCGCCCTCCCCGAGCAAGACGGCGTTGTGCTCGATGGCGGTCGTCGCGGCAACCGGCCAGACCACCAGCGGGCCGCCGGTGAACGACGCACCGCTCCAGGTCGGCGGAGTTCACGACGACCCGGAGCTGAAGCGGCCCTCCCAGATCATCGCCGAAGCCGGGCAGTGGCTGCTGCGCCACCATCCCCGCTGGGAGACGTTCGTCGAAGACGACAAGGACGTTCAAGGCACCGCCTGGGAGCACATGGCCTACGCCCTCGGAGTTCAGGCAGTCCTACGGGCCGGAGGCAGCCCCTACGACCAGCGCCTCGCGCGGGCCTGGAAGCTCATGGACTCCCTCTGGGATCCCGAGGGCGGCCTCTGGACCGAGCCGGGCGCTTCGGGACGGCGGCGGCCGACGATCCGCGCGGCCTACTACACCGTGTGCGCCTACGAGGCCGCGCGGATCCGGATCGCACAGATGACGATGGCCGGCCACGACCCGAACGCCGTCGGCGGGCCGCTCGCGGCCACGCGCGCCGAACTCCGCGAGGTCTCCCTCGTCGCTGACGGCCGGCAGATCGTCGTGAGCACCGCGGACGAGTCGGTGGCCTGCATCGTCTCGACACGGCTCTTCGACCTGGCAGTCCTGCTGCACCACGCCCCCAACGGCTTGGCCGTGGCAGCCATCGCGACGGCGCTGGGCGTCTCGCCGTCCTCGATCCCGAAATACGTCCAGCGGCTCAACGCCGCGATCACCGAAGCGTTCGGCGGCACCGCGGTCAAGCTGGCGGAGTCCTGCTTGACCGCAGACGGCAACGGCTACGCTCTCGCGGTTCCCGCGCTGGGCCGCACCTCCGGCGGCACCCGCTCGGACTCGACCGGGTAGTTCCGGATCGCCCACCGGGCCAGCGAACGGACCTGCTCGAATGTCGGCAGGTCGTCGAGCTCGGCGAGGGTGAACCAGCGGGCCTCATGCACCTCTTCGAGGTCGGCCCGGAGGTGGGCGCTGTCCTGGCCGGGGAGTCGGCGGACGAAGTAGAACTGGGCGAGCGCGGGGATCCGGAACCCTTCCCGCTCGACATCGACATGGAACGGCACCGGCTCCGGGGTGGCGTTCCCGTCGGCGGGATGGATCTCGGCGGGTTGGAAGGAGATGGCCTCGACCAGCAGACCTGTTTCTTCCTTGACCTCGCGGACGGCGGTCTCGGCGAAGGTCTCGCCGGGTTCGATATGGCCGCCGGGCGGCACCCACTTGTCGAACCCGTTGTGATGCACCAGCAGGACCCGGCCGGCCTCGACGAGATAGCCCGAGCAGATATAGACGAGCCCGGATTCTCTGGTCACACCGTCATCATCAATGAGGATCGTGCGCTGCACCATGCCCAGCAACCTAACCCACCCACCATGATCATCCCGGGTGATATGAGGGTTCTCCCGGCCGATGACATGACATCGCCGAGCCGATGACACGTCATGGCGATGCCGGGGACAGGTCAGCGGTCATGACATCGGTCTGTCAGCGGGAAACCGTGATCGGCGGTCGGATGCTCATTTCATGGACACCAGCGCCCGCACCCGCCGGATGAGATTCGATGAGCGGATCGGCCGGAGCTTCCGGACCGTGATCCTGCAGCCGACCAGCCTCTGCAACCTCGATTGCGACTACTGCTACCTGCCCGGACGCAAGAAGCGCTACGAGATCCTGCCGACGGTGGTGAAGGCGGCGGCGGCCTCGATCGCCGAACAGAACGACCCGGAGCCGGTCGGGGTGGTCTGGCACGGCGGCGAACCCACCGCCCTGCCCATCGCGACCTTCAGGCAGCGGGTGCTGGCGTTCGAGGACCTGCGGATCGCCGGGCTCATCGAGCACTCGATCCAGACGAACGCGACGTTGCTGACCGAGCAGTGGTGCGCGTTGTTCCGGACCTACCGGTTCCAGGTCGGGGTGAGCGTCGACGGGCCCGAGGCGGCGAACGTGAACCGGGTCGACCGGGCGGGGCGGCCCGCGTTCGAGAAGATCATGCGCTGCATCGGGGTGCTGCGCGACCACGAGATCCCCTTCTCCGTGATCTGCGTCGTCTCCCCGGAGACCGTCGGTGATCCCGGCGGGCTGATGGAGTTCTTCGCCGGCCTCGGCTGCACGCAGGTCGGGTTCAACATCGAGGAGCTCGAAGGAGTCAACGACTCCCGCGACGTCGTCGACACCGGCCTCGCCGAGGCGTTCTGGGCCGGCGTGATCGCCGCCCACCACCGCTTCCCTGACCTACGGGTCCGGGAGATCGACCAACTCGCCGCCTACCTGAACAAAGCCAGGACCGGGCGGAAGGAGGAATGGACAGGAGTCAAACACGACCCGATCCCCACGATCGCCTGGAACGGAGACCTCGTCCTGATGTCCCCGGAACTGCTCGGCATCGACGCCCCCGAGCACCGCGGCTTCGTCGTCGGGAACGTGCTGAAGGAGTCGCTGTCCGCGATTCTGCGCCGCGCGCACGACGTCCCCTACATCGCGGAACTGCTCGACGGCCTGGACGGCTGCGAGTCGACCTGCGCGTTCTGGGACTTCTGCCGTGGCGCCCACGCGGGCAACCGGTACTTCGAGCACGGCAGCTTCGCCGCCACCGAGACCGCCCACTGCCGCAACACCCGACAGGCCCTCGTCACCGCGTTCGCGGCCGCCACGGCCGTGATCCAACCGAAGGAGAAATAGCCATGCCCGTCCTCGAACTGCTCGAGACGACCACCGCCACTACGGTGGAGGAGTTCCTTGCCGAGGTCACCGCCGCGATCCCGGACGTCGCGCCGGAGGCCCACGACAACCGGCCGACCTGGGACAACTGGAGCAACAAGAAATAGCTCCGCCGGCACCACCACGACGGCGCGCCCCGGCCTGGCCCTTGCCTGGGCGGGGCGCGCCCCACGACCTCGGAGGCACCTCGATGGACATCCGCCAGATCCGCGACATCAAGGTCCTGCTGCCCTCCGACGACGAACTCGTCCCCGCCGACGGGCCGCCCGCCCGCGGCGACGTCAGCGGCCTCGCGGTCACCGACGCCGACTGGTCCCGCCTTCAACTCGACGGCCGCGCCGTCACCGGCTGCCACTTCACCGGGGTCTCCCTCCGTGAAGCCGTCCTCGAACAGGCAAGGCTCAGCAACACGACCTTCGACGACTGCGACTTCGCCTCCGCCCGCCTCACCGACACCAAGATCGACCGCTGCGTCTTCACCGGCTGCCGCCTCATGGGGGTGAACGCCCGCCGACTCACCCTCATCGATGTGGTCTTCGAGCGTTGCCGGTTCGACTACGCGACCCTCACCGAGCTGACCGCGACCGGGCCGCTCGCGTTCGTCGACTGCATGCTCCGCGAGACCACCATCGCCGAGTCGAAGCTTGAGGGCGTCGTCTTCGCCGACTGCCCCATGCCCGGTACCGGCATCGCCCGGACCAAGTTGCGCGGAGCCGACCTGCGCGGCAGCCAGATCAGCGGCCTCGCCGGCGCCACCCAGCTCGCCGGAACCACCCTCGACCCCGCGCAGATTCCGCAACTCACCCACGCCCTGCTCGCCGAACTCCACATCAACATCCGCCCCTGACAACCACCCCCAACCACAATTCCCGATCTGGCCCCGGTCGGCCCGCGCGTGTATCAAGATCACAACAGGAGGGTTGATGATTTCTGTTTCGGAGATTTTTGAAGGTGTGCGGCGTGCGGCTCCCGCTGGGTCCGTCGCTGGGCTGGGGAGGGAGGAGATCGGTCGTGTTCGTGAGCGGTGGGGTGTTCACGCGTTGCCTGAGCGGTACGTGGAGTTCCTTTACGGAGTTCCTGAACTCCGAGTACATGAACGCCTATCCGGGTTCTTGATGTGGGTCTTGGGCGATGCCGCATAGGTCTCGGCTCGGGGGTTCGCGCGGTGGGGGTGCTGGGGTCGGCGGGGTTGGGGGCCTTGCTTCTGGCTTCGGGCGGGGTGGGGGGCCTGGAGGAGTGGGGTGGTCAGGGGGTGGGGGGTGGGGGGAGGATGTGGGGGTTGGGGATCTTCTGGGAGAGGGGTTGGCATGGGCGGGAGTGGGTTTTGGGGGGATGTGGAGAGGCATCTGGTGCGGTATGGGGGAGCGTTCAGCCCTGTGGTGATCGGGCGGGCGGAGGGGGCGTATGTGTTTGATGAGGCGGGGAGGGGGATTCTGGACTTCACGTCCGGGCAGATGAGTGCGGTGTTGGGGCACTCGCATCCGGAGGTCGTGGCGACGGTGCGGGAGTATGCGGGGTCGCTTGATCATTTGTTCAGCGGGATGTTGAGCCGGCCGGTGGTGGATCTTGCGCGGATGCTGGCGGGGATCGCGCCGGAGCCGCTGGAGAAGTCGATGTTGCTGTCGACGGGGGCGGAGGCCAACGAGGCCGCGTTGAAGATGGCGAAGCTCTATACCGGGGGGTATGAGATCGTCAGCTTCAGCACGTCCTGGCATGGGATGACGTCGGGGGCGGCGGCCGCGACCTACAGTGCCGGGCGGCGCGGGTATGGGCCGCCTGTGCCGGGGAACATCGCGATTCCCGCGCCCAACGCGTATCGGAGCCGGTTCGTCCGGGACGGGGTGCATGACTGGCGGGGTGAACTGGATCATGCGTTTGATCTTGTGGACGCGCAGTCGGCGGGTGCGCTGGCCGCCTGTCTCGTTGAGCCGATCATCAGCTCCGGCGGGCTTGTTGATCTGCCGCCGGGATATCTCGCCGCACTGAAGGACAAGTGCGTTGAGCGCGGGATGTTGCTGATCCTCGATGAGGCGCAGACGGGGCTCGGGCGGACCGGGGCGATGTTCGCGTTCGAGCGGGACGGGGTCGTGCCCGACATCCTCACGCTCTCGAAGACGCTGGGGGCGGGGCTGCCGCTGTCGGCGGTCGTGACGAGCGCGGAGATCGAAGAACGATGCCACGAGCGGGGGTTCCTGTTCTTCACCACGCACGTGTCCGACCCGCTGCCCGCCGCCGTCGGCAGGACCGTGGTGTCGATCGTGCTGCGGGATCGGCTGCACGAGCGGGCCGCCGAGCTGGGGGCGCGGCTGCGTGAGGGACTGCTGACCCTCCAGGACCGCCACGAGTGCATCGGCGACGTCCGGGGCCGCAGACTCATGCAGGGCATCGAACTCGTCAAGGACCGGGCGACCAAGGAACCCGCCGACGAGCTCGGCAAGGCGATCACCGCGGCCTGTCTCGATCTCGGGCTGCACATGAACATCGTCCAGCTCCCCGGCATGGGCGGCGTCTTCCGGATCGCCCCGCCCCTGACGGTGACGCCGGACGAACTCGACCTCGGCCTGGAGATCCTCGACAAGGCGATCGCCCAGGCGACCTCCTGACCCGAGAACCCAACGGCCCGGCTCGATCACCTCACGGCGATCGAGCCGGGCCTGTTTCCGACGGGTCCGCCCGCACTCCGGGCGTATCAGCGCAGCGCCGGACGGTGAGAAAGCTCACCCCGTCAGGCGAAGGGAAGTTCCACCTCGTCCAGCGCCGTGACGATGTGGGATTGCAGCGGGGCGGCGCAGGCGCCGTCGAACCAAAGGTGCCCGCCCGTGCGGATGGCCGACAGGAACGCCGACGCGACGACCCGGCCGCGTTCGGGGGTACAGTCGTCGCGGTCGGTCACGCGTTTGGCAAGGTCACGCTCGAGTTCGGCCTGGCCGGCCAGCAGCCGCGCCAGCAGGCACGGGTGGCGACGGGCCAGGCGCGAGCGGGCGGCCCACTCGGGCGAAGGCAGCTGGAGCGGGGCGAGCAGCCGGTCGAGTGCCCCGCGCAGCGCCTCCCAGCCGGACAGCTCCGGCGGCTGACGGTCCACTGAGGCGAGCAGCTCGCGAAAGAGATCCTCCTCACCGAACATGACGGCTTCGGCCTTGTCGGTGAAGTAGTTGAAGAAGGTGCGCCGGGAGATGTTGGCCGCGTCGGCGATCTCCTCGACGGTGACCCTGTCGTAGCCGTGCTCTGTGGCGAGGCGGATCGCGGCATGGTGGACGGCCCGCCGGGTCTCGGCCTTCTTCTGCTCGCGCAGGCCGTGCGTGCTGCTCATGGCCCCCATGCTATGCAAAATCCAAGCTTTCTGCCCAGTGTGCAACTTTGCACAAAGTGCAGGTAACCTTGGCTCGTTCAATCGTTACTTGGGGGACGTCTGGTGACAAACACGGCACTTGAGGCCAAGAGCCATCGGGAGATCATGCGATCTCTGATCGGTCTTCTCACGGTCATGGGCATCGGCCTGATGAGCAGCACCATCGTCTCGGTGGCGCTGCCGCAGATCGTCGGTTCGCTGGGCGGCTCCCAGTCCCAGTACACCTGGGTCGTCACCGCGACGCTGCTGACGACCACGGCGACCACCCCGATCTGGGGCAGGCTCGCCGACCTCTTCGACAAGAAACTCCTGCTCCAAGTCGGTATCGCCCTGTTCGTCGTGGCGACCATCGCCTGTGGGTTCGCGCAGAACACCGGCCAGCTGATCGCGTTCCGCGCGGTCCAGGGCATCGGCGTCGGCGCGCTGCAGGTCCTCGTGCAGGTGATCATCGCCGCGATGATCCCGCCGAAGGAGCGCGGCAAGTACAACGGCTACCTCGGCGGCGTCATGGCCTTCGGGACGGTCGGCGGCCCGCTGATCGGCGGTCTCATCGCCGACTCGCCGCTCGGCTGGCGCTGGTGCTTCTTCATCGCGGTCCCGTTCCTCGTGGTCTCGCTGGTGGTCCTGCACCGGTTCCTGCACGTCACGCACGTCCGCAAGGACGGCGTCAAGATCGACTACTGGGGTGCGACCCTCATCGCGGCGGGCGTCTCGCTGCTGCTCGTCTGGGTGACCTTCGCCGGCGACTCCTACGCCTGGATGTCGTGGCAGACCGCCGCGATGGTCGGCGGATCGATCGCCCTGCTGGTCGCCGCGACGGTCGTCGAGGTGCGCCACCCGCAGCCCGTCGTGCCCGTGCACATCGTCCGCCAGCGCACCCCGCTGCTGGCGATCATCGCGAGCCTCGCGGTCGGCATGGCGATGTTCGGCGGCTCGGTCTTCCTGGGCCAGTACTTCCAGATCGGACGCGGCTACTCGCCCACCGAGGCGGGTCTGCTCACGATCCCGATGATGCTCGGCGTCCTGGTGTCCTCGGCGGTCTCCGGACGGCTCATCAGCAAGACCGGCATCGTCCGCCCGTACATCATCGCGGGCCTCGCCGTCCTGATCGCGGGCTTCGGCGCGATGTCGGTGATCGACCACGAGACGAGCCTCGTCTACATCGGCTTCGCGATGGCGCTGATCGGCCTCGGCGTCGGCGCGTCGATGCAGAACCTCGTCCTCGTCGTGCAGAACAGCGTCGAGATGAAGGACATGGGCGCGGCGAGCGGCGCGGTGACCTTCTTCCGGTCGCTCGGCGGCACCATCGGCGTCTCGGTCCTCGGCGCGATCCTCGCGACCCGGGTCACCGACCTGATCAAGGAGGGCTTCACCAAGATCGGGATCGTGCCGACCGGAGAGCAGGGCGGCAACCTCGACATCGCCTCCCTGCCCGCGCCGCTCGCGGAGATCGTCCGCGCCGCCTACGGTGACGCGACCGGCCACATCTTCCTGGTGTCGCTCGGCGTCGCGGTCGTCGGCCTCATCGCGGCGATCTTCCTGAAGCCGCCGGCGCTGCGCGAGAGCCTCGAACTCCACCCCGAGGCCGCCGAGCCGGTGCAGGCCGCCGAGGCCACGACCCCGGACCTCACCGGACGCCACGCGGCGCCGGCCCACGCGTCGGTCGCCGCCTCGGTGACCAGCGGCCCGATCGCGGCAGTCGCCACCCTGACGACCGCGGAACGGGAACTCGCCCACGCCGCCAACGGACACTCCACCTACGCGGAGTCCGATTACGCGGGGTCCGATTACGCGAAGTCCGATTACGCGGGGTCAAGCTACGCGGAGTCGAACTACGCGGGCTCCGGCAACGCGGAGTCTCCTTACCGAGAGTCGGTTTACGGGGGGTCTTCCTACCGGGAGCCAACTTACGGGGAGCCCGAGAGCCCGGCGGAGACCACCGACGGCATGCTGATCCCGGCAGGGCTGGTCGAGGACCGTCCCGAGCCGCGCCGCCGTGAGCACGACGTCGTGACGCGCCCGGCGCGCGGCCCGCGCCACCTGCACCCCAGCGGCAGGCGCGAGCGGATCACCAGCAGCGCGCTGCTGTTCGGCACGATCCTGGTGATCGGCGGCGCTATCGCCGGGTTCATCACGGTCCGCGGCGACCAGGACCAGGTCGACGTGGCCCGCGACGGCGTCAAGATCTCGCAGGAGGCCCAGGCCGCCGACCGCTACACGCGGGCGGTCCGCCAGCTCGGCTCGACCAAGCCCGAGGTGCGCACCGGCGCGATCTACTCGCTGGAGCGTGTCGCGACGGACTCGCCGCGCGACCGCCAGGCCGTGCGGGGCGTCCTCGCCGCGTTCGTGCGCGAGCACGACCCGGCCCCGGAGAACCCGGTTCCGGCGACCCCGCAGTCGGACGTCGCCGCGGCGCTGAGCGTCCTCGGCGGCCAGCCGCACAACGCGGGTGAGCACCTTGACCTGTCGCAGATCCGGGTGCGCGGGGCCGACCTCGCGGGCGCGGACCTGCGCGGCGTGAACCTCGCGGGGGCCGACCTCCGCCGGGTCGACCTGACGGGGGCCGATCTGGAGGGGGCGGACCTGCGGGGCGCGCGGTTGCGCAACGCGGACCTGACGGGGGCCAACCTGGCGGGCGCTGACCTGCGCGACGCCAGGGGGGTCACCCCGCAGCAGCTCCAGGCGATGACGACCCGCCTGGACGGCGCGTCCCTGGGATCCACCCAGACGACGGGCTGACCCCGCGCAACACCCCCAGAGGGCCCCGGGTCAGGCAGAGGCGGGGTCCTTGCGCGGCTTCAAGCGGGTCAGTCTTTGCCCATCTGGTCTTCGGGTGACAGGTGCTCGACCGTCACGCCGGTCTCGGTGAACGTTCTGGTGACGTAACCGGAGCTGTACACCCAGAGAATCCGGAGCGGGGTGTTCCCGACATTGCGGAAAAGGTGGGGGATGGGGGAGGGGATGTATGTGGTGTCGTGCCGCACGAGCCGGGTCACCTCCCCGTTGACGACGACCTCGGCCTCCCCGTCGAGGATCGTGACGTGCTCGTCGCAGTTGTGCGAGTGCAGCGGCGCGCCCGACCCGACGGGGTAGACGCTGATCCCACTGGTGATCTTGTTCTCGCCCCCCGCCGACGCCGTGGTGATCAACGGGGTCGTCACCACCGAGCCGCCCCGGTCGAGCAGTCCCACCTCGGCAACCTTGATGATCGTCGTCACGGTCTCGTCCCCTCAACTCACCTCGTAGCGTGCGGTTCGACAGTAGAGCGGGACGGTGCCGGCCAGGGGTGCCAAGACGTGCAGCTTTACGTTGCGCGTGTAGCGGTGTGTACCACCCTGTCCTGAGTTGTACGGTCATGCCGGAACGGTCCCGAGTGGTCGGGGTCACAGAGCGAGGGTTCCGGTGGGCATGAGACTTCCCGTCATTGATCCGGCCGACATGAACGAGCGGCAGAAGGAGATCGCCGAGCGCATCGCCGGCCGCCGCGGCGCGGTCCGCGGGCCGTTCCGGGTCTGGCTGAACAGCCCTGAGCTGTGCGAGAAGGTCGAGGCGCTGGGGGCTTTCGCCAGGTTCGAATCGAGCCTTCCGCTCCGGCTGCGCGAACTGTCCCTGCTGCTCGCCGCCCGCAACTGGGACGCCCAGTACTCCTGGAACGCCCACGTGGACAAGGCGATCGAGTCCGGCGTCCCCGCCGACGCCGTCAAGGCGATCGCCGAGCGCCGCGAACCGGTGTTCGACCGGGCGGAAGACCAGGCTTTCTACCAGTTCTGCGTGGAGATCCTGCGCGACCACTTCGTCACCGAGGAGACCTTCCGCGCCGCCGAGGAGCACTTCGGCGCGCAGGGCCTTGTCGACGCGGTCGGCTCGCTCGGCAACTTCACCATGCTCGGCATGTGCCTGAACGCCTTCCAGGTCGATCTCCAGGCCGACCGGGAGCCTCCGTTCCCCGACATCCGCGGGTACGAGCGCGTCGCACGGTGAGCCCCGCGATGACCACCACCCCGGTGATCGGCGTCCGCGACGTCACCAAGACCTTCGGCGGCGCGGTGGCGCTGCGGAACGTGTCGGTCGACGTGCGGGCGGGGGAGATCCACGCGCTGATGGGCATGAACGGCGCGGGCAAGTCGACCCTCGTCAAGGTACTCGCGGGCGTGGAGAACCCCGATTCCGGACATATCGAAGTGTCCGGACGCGTCCAGAAGCAGCTCAACGCGCGCCTCGCCCGCAAGCTCGGGATCTCGACGGTCCCGCAGCGCCGCGAGCTGGTGACCGCGTTGACCGTCGCGGAGAACATCATGCTCGGCGGCCTGCCGAACCGGCGCTCGTTCGTCAGCTGGAAACGGGTGAACCGCGACGCCCAAGCCGCGCTGCGCGACCTCGGCATCGACCTCGACGTGACAGCCCTCGCGGGCGACCTCACCGTGGCCGAGCAGACCATGGTCGAGATCGCCCGCGAGGTGCGGCGCGGCGGCCGCGTCCTGATCCTCGACGAGCCCACCGCGTGCCTCGGCGCGGAGGCCGCCGACCAGGTGCGCGCGCTGGTCCGCAGGCTCCGCGACGCGGGCAAGGCGATCGTCTACATCTCCCACCACATAGCCGAGGTCCTTGACCTCGCCGACCGCATCACCGTGCTCAGGGACGGCCGCGTCGTGCGCGAACTGCGCGCGGGCGAGACCGACGAGCGCGGCCTGGTGCGCGCGATGGTCGGCCGCGAGGTCGTCTCCGCGCACCCGGTCCGCAAGCCGTGCGGCGCGGAGGTGGGCCTGGCGGTCCGCGACCTGTGCGACGGCCGCGCGATCGACGGGTTCGGCGTCGAGGTGCGGCGCGGCGAGGTCGTCGCGGTGCTCGGCCCGGCGGGCGACGCCCAGTCGCGCCTGTTCGATCTGCTGTCCGGCCGCCGCCGCCCCGACCGCGGCGGCCTCTGGGTGGACGGCCGGCGTGTCCCGTTCGGGAATGTCAGACGCTCCCTGGCGAGCGGGCTGCGCTGCGTCACCGGAGACCGCCGCTCCCTCGGCCTGATCCCCGAGCTGTCGATTGACGAGAACCTGCTTCTTGCCAGGGACCGCCTCGACCGCAGGCTGCTGCACCGCCGCGCCGCCCTGACGCGCAGGGCCGCCCCGCTCCGCGACGCCTACCGCGTCGTGTCGCTCACCGCGAACCCCCCGGTCGGCGGCCTTTCCGGCGGCAACCAGCAGAAGGTGCTGCTCGCCAAGTGGCTGGGCACCGACCCCGCCGCGTGCCTGCTGGAGGACCCGACCAACGGCGTGGACGTCGCCGCGATGGCCGACATCCACGCGCTGATCGACGGCCTCGTGGACCGGGGCGTCGCGGTGCTGCTCGCGTCGTCGTCCGCCGAGGAGGTGATGCGGCTCGCCGACCGCGTCATCGCCGTCCGCGACGGCAGGACGATCGGCGAATACCGCACCGAGGACATCACGCGCGACGAGCTCGTCGCGGCAGTGCTGGGAGGATGACCCACGTTGACCGTTGAATCGACAGCGCCGCACGGCGGTCCCGCCGCGCCCGCCGCGCCCGCCAAGGGGCCTGGAGCGTTCCGACGCGCGCGGGCCCTGAGGTCGGTCCCGCACGCGGGCCTGCTCCTCGTGCTCGCGCTGATCGTGGTGTTCGCCGGCGCGAGCACCGACACGTTCCTCACCTCGACGAACCTGCTGAACGTGCTCCAGCAGGTCAGCGTCACCGCGGTCATCGCGGGCGGCCTGACCCTGCTGATGACGGCGGGCGGCATGGACTTCTCGCTCGGCAGCACGGTCGCGGTGATCACCGCGGTTGCCGCGCAGCTCATCGACGCGGGCCACGGGACCTGGACGGCGGTCGTCGTCTGCCTCCCGCTCGCCACCGCGATCGGCCTGGTGAACGGCCTCGTCGTCACCTACATGAAGGTCGCCCCGTTCGTGGTGACCCTCGCGACCGCGACGCTGCTCGACGGCGTCGCGCTGCTCGTGCTGAACGGCATGAGCGTGTCCATCGGCGACCACCTGCTCGAGCTCGGCAACGGCTCGCTGTTCGGCCTGCCGAACCTCATGGTCGTCGCGCTGCTCGTGCTTGTGGTGATCGGCGTCTGTATGCGTTACACGACGTTCGGGCGCGACGCGTTCGCGATCGGCGGCAACGAGGACGTCGCACGGCTCAGCGGGATCAGCGTGAACCGCAACAAGCTCGTGCTCTACGGGCTCGGCGGCGCGCTCGCGGGACTCGCCGGGATCATGCTGCTCGCCAGGCTCGGCGCGAGCAGCCCCGGGACGGGCGGGCTGTCGCTCCAGCTGACCGCCGTGGCCGCCGTCGTCATCGGCGGGACGTCCCTGGAGGGCGGGCGCGGCAGCGTCGTCGGGACCGCGCTCGGCGTGGTGCTGCTCGGCGTCGTCGCCAACGTGCTGAACCTCGTCGGCGTGCCCAGCTACTGGCAGCTGATCTCGGTCGGCGCGGTGCTGCTCGTCGCCGCCGTCGCCAACCAGCTCCAGCGCCGCGCGCGCTAGCCACACCCCATCGAAAGGCGGCATCCCCATGCGTTACACCGTCTTGCGCCCTCTGGGCATCCTTTTCGCCGCGACGGCGTCGGCGGCCCTGCTCGCCGCCTGCGGCCAGGCCGGAGGCTCCGACGGCGGGATCAAACTCGGGTTCGTGAACGGCGCGAACACCGAGTTCCACACATGTCTGCTGAAGTCGATCGAGCACGAGGCGGCCGCCGAGGGCGTCGAGCTGCTGTCGGCCAACTCCAACCAGAATCCCGGCACCGAGCTGTCCAACATCGAGGACATGATCGCCCGGCAGGTCGACGCGCTGATCGTGCAGACGGTCAACGTGGACGCGCTGGAAGGCGACATCGCCAAGGCCAACCGCGCGAACATCCCGATCTTCCTCACCTCGGTCGTCACCGACGACGCCTCGAAGATCCTCGGCGCGGCGGTGGTCGACCTGAAGCGGGTCGGCGCGCTCGATGCGGGCTGGGTCGCCGAGGACGCCAAGGGCGCGGCAGTCGAGGTCGGCGTCATCGCGGGCGCGCCCGGCGCGGCCTCGGACCTCCTCACCGGCGGCTTCGAGGCGGCGCTTCCGGCCAACGCGAAGGTCGTGGCGAACCAGCCCGGCATGTTCAACCGCGCCAAGGCACAGGACGTCGCGGAGAACATGATCCAGGCGCACCCCGGCCTCGACTACGTGTTCGTCGCCAACGAGGAGATGGCGTTCGGCGCGCTCAACGCGTTCCAGTCCGCCAAGGCCGACGTGAAGATCGTGACGGTCAACGGCTCAGCGCCGGGCATCGAGGCGATCAAGGAGGGCAAGTTCGCCGCGACGGTGGCCAACTCGCCCACCACGACCGGCGAGCTCGCGGTGCGGAACACGGTGACGCTCCTCAACAAGGGCACGGCCGACAAGATCGCCCAGGTGCCGATCAAGCTCATCACCAAGGACAACCTCCAAGAAGCCCCCGCATACTGCCTCGAGTAGGGCGTGACCTGGGGCACACTTGCCTGGGACACACTTAACGACCAGTTAACCGAGTCGGGGTGACCGAAAGTCGGGGTCGCCCCGGCCCGCCACGTGAGGGAGAAACCATGGACCGCCTCCTCGTCATGCGGAGCTTCGTCACCGTCGCCAAGGTCGGCAGCTTCAGCGGCGCGGCGAAGCTGCTCGGCACCTCGGGGTCGCTGATCTCCAGGCATGTCGCCGACCTGGAGAAGCAGGTGGGGGTGCGGCTGGTGAACCGCACGGCGCGGTCGGTGAGCCTCACCGAGCCCGGCGTGCGCTACAGCCAGTTCGCCCAGCGGATTCTTGACGAGATAGACGACGAGGACGCCAACCTCGCCGAGGCGCACGACAGACCCGAGGGAACCCTGTCGATCATCTGTCCGAAATGGATCGGCAGCCTCGACCTCGGCGACGCGATCGCGGCGTTCTCCGTCGCCCATCCGAAGATCACCGTGCGGTTCGAGCTCGGCGGGATGTCCGACCGGACCTACGACTTCCTGGACGACGGCTTCGACGTCGCCTTCCACACCCGCGACCTGCGCGACTCGAGCGTCAGGCTGAAGAAGATCGCGTCGCTGCCGTTCGTGCTGTGCGCTGCCGAGTCCTACATCGCGGCGCACGGCATGCTCACCGACCCCAACGACCTGGCCCGCCACGACTGCCTCGTGCACGTGAACGACCCCGTCTGGCGGATCGGGCACGGCCACGCGAGCACCCTGCACAAGATCAGGAACGTGGCGTTCTCCTCGAACTCCTACATCGCGCTCCAGAAGGCCGCCGTGCACGGCAGGGGGATCGCGCTGATCCCGCACCGGCCCGCCTATGACGACCTGGTGAGCGGCGCGCTGCGCGTCCTGCTGCCGGAACTGCCGGTCCCCGCGCGGTCCCTGTACGCGATCTACGGGCCCGCGCAGCAGGCCCCGAGGAAGGTCGAGGTGTTCCTCGACTTCCTCACCCGCTGGTTCTCCTCGAATCCGATTCCCGCGTTCGAATTGTGAGACCGGCCCGCTCCGTGCAACCAACACTTGCGCATTCGGTAGCGCTCCGCACCCCCGTGGCGGTGGCGGAGTTCCTAGGATCGAAGTCGAGCCGGGCCGCGAAGCCGACCGGCGGATAAATGACGAAGGATGGCAATGGGAATCCAGCGCATTGAGTCGGTGGTGTACACCGTCGATGATCTCGCGGAGAACATCAGGTTCTTCACGGACTTCGGGCTCGCGCGGGTCGGGGCCGGCGACACCCGCGCGGTGTTCCAGACGCTGGTCGGCCAGACGTTCGTGCTGGACACCGCCCCTGACCCGCTGCTGCCGCCCGCCCTTGAGGCGGTTCCGACGATCCGGGAGATCGTGTGGGGCGTCGACACCCCCGAGTCGCTCGCCGAACTCGTCGCCCGCGTCGGTGTTGACCGGCCGGTGCGCGAGGACGAACACGGCGTCTTCCACACGGTCGACGAAACGGGTTTCGGCGTCGGTCTCACACTCGCCGGTCCGACGCCTACGGAATTCACCGAAGCGCGTGTCGCGAACAGCTGGGGAAACGTTTCCCGGTGGAATTCGTCGGTCACTTCGGTGGGCCGGGTCAGGCCGATCCGGATGTGCCATGTCGCTTTGAACATCCCCAAGGACGGGCGCGAGGAGGCCGTCGCGTTCTATCTCGACAGGCTCGGTTTCCGCGCGACCGACGTGGTGAAGCCGATGGGCGTGTTCATGCAGTGCGAGGGCGACGACGACCAGCACAACTTCCTGCTCTGCCACCGGCCGGACAAGGCGGGCTGCAACCACGTCTCGTTCGAGGTGCCGGGCTTCGACCACGTGATCGAGGGCGGCAACCACATGATCGAGCGCGGCTGGCGCGAGGCGCGCAGGCTCGGCAGGCACACGATCGGCTCGAACGTCTTCCGGTTCGTCCATGCCCCCTGCGGCGGCCGCGTCGAGCTGGCCGCCGACATGGACCGGGTGGACGCCTCCTACGGCACCCGCGTCCACGAGACGACGCCGCCGCACCACATCTGGACCCTGCGCGGCTCCCGGGACGCCGACGGTCACTGAGCGCACCGACGACCGGGCGCGCACCGACGCGAAGAAGGCATGATGACGACAGACGACTACACCCCGCTCAAGATGTACATCGCGGGCGAGTGGTGCGAAGCGGGCGACGGTTCCACCGCCCCGGTGGTGAACCCCGCCACCGAGGAGGTCATCGGCCACGTCCCCCAGGCGACCGCCGCCGACCTCGACCGCGCGCTCGCCGCCGCCGTCACGGGCTTCGCCGCCTGGCGCGGCACCCCCGTCGCGCGCCGCGTGGAGATCCTGCGCGCGGCCGCCGACCTGCTCACCGCGCGCGCCGCCGACATCGGCCGGATCATGACGCTCGAGCAGGGCAAGCCCTTCCCCGAGGCGCGTAACGAGGCGGTCCGGGTGGCGAACTCGATCCGCTGGGACGCCGAGGACGCGCGCCGCGAGTACGGCAGGATCATCCCCTCAGACGACGGCACCCTGCTTTCGGTCCGCAAGGAGCCGATCGGGCCGGTCGCGGCCTTCACCCCCTGGAACTTCCCTGCGGGCTCCCCGAACCGGAAGATCGCCGCCGCGCTCGCGGCGGGCTGCTCCATCGTCATCAAGGCGTCGGAGGAGACCCCGGGGACTGCCGTCGAGCTCGTCCGCTGCTACGCCGACGCCGGGGTTCCGGCCGGTGCGCTGAACCTCGTGTTCGGCGACCCGGCCGAGGTGTCCGCGCGCCTGATCCCGGCCAAGGAGATCCGGCTGGTGGCCTTCACCGGCTCGGTCCCGGTCGGGAAGCTGCTCGCGTCGGCGGCGGGCGCGGCGATGAAGCCGTCGCTGATGGAGCTCGGCGGGCACGCGCCGGTCATCGTGTGCGCCGACGCCGACCCCGTGGTCGCGGCGCGCCGCGCGGCGACCGCCAAGTTCTTCAACGCGGGCCAGGTCTGCACCTCCCCGAGCCGCTTCCTCGTCCACGATGACGTGCACGACGCGTTCGTCGCCGAGTTCGTGAGGGCCGCCGAGGAGATCGTGGTCGGCGACGGGCTCGCCGACGGCGTCGGGATGGGCCCGCTCGCCAACGAACGGCGGCTCAAGGCGGTCGAGGAGCTGGTGTCCGACGCCGTCGCCAAGGGCGCGAAGGCGCTCACCGGAGGGGCCAGGCTCGACCGTCAGGGCTACTTCTACCCGCCGACGGTCCTGGTCGACGTGCCCGCCGACGCGCGGATCATGGCCGAGGAGCCGTTCGGCCCGCTCGCCCCGATCGTCAGGTTCCGCGACCTCGACGACGCCCTGGCGATCGCCAACTCCCTGGAGTACGGCCTCGCCGCCTACGGCTTCACCGAGTCCGCCGCGACCGCGGAACGCCTCGTCCGCGGGTTCGAGGCGGGCATCCTGTCGCTCAACCACTGCGGCGGCTCGGTGCCCGAGGCGCCCTCGGGCGGCGTGAAGGCGAGCGGCTACGGCCGAGAGGGCGGTCCCGAGGGACTTGAGGCGTACTTCGTCACCAAGCGCGTCTCGCACCTGCTGGACGGCCGATGAGGTACTGCCGCGTCGAGCTCGGAGGACGGCCCGTGTGGGGACGGGTGGACGGCGACGTCGTCCGCGTCCTCACCGGCTCGCCCATCGACGGCTCCCCGTCCGACGACGGCCGCGTCATCGCCCTCGACACCGCAGTGTTCCTGCACCCCGTCGTCCCCCCGGTGTTCTACGCCGTCGGGATGAACTACAAGAGCCACGTCGCGCACGCCCAAGCGCTCGGCAACAAGACCGCGGTGCTGCCCGACCGTCCCGAGGTCGCCTACCGCGCCAACAACGCGCTCACCGGGCACCGCGCCCCGATCGTCAGGCCCGCCGAGGTCACCGGACGGTTCGAGGCCGAGCCCGAGCTCGTCGCGGTGATCGGCAGGAGGCTGCGGCACGCGACCTACGCCGAGGCCCGCGAGGCGGTCTTCGGCTGGACGATCGGCAACGACGTCAGCGCGCGCGAGTGGCAGCACGCCGACCGCTCGTTCTGGCGCAGCAAGAACAGCGACACCTTCAAACCGATGGGCCCGTGGATCGAGACCGACCTCGACCCGCTCGCCCAGACCACTGCCCTGCGCGTCAACGGTGAGGAGCGCGCCTCCTTCGCCACCGGCGCCATGGTCTTCGACCCCTACGACTACATCGTCGAGACGACCAGATACCTGACGATGCACCCCGGCGACGTCCTGTGGCTCGGCGCCGACGCGACATGCCAGCTCGAACCCGGCGACACCGTCGAGGTCGAGATCAGCGGGATCGGCGTGCTCGCCAACCCCGTCGTCCTTGCGCAGACACCTCAAGAAAGGCCCCGGCGATGAGCAACCGCCCGCGTTACATCCACCACGTGAACTTCCCGACCACCGACGTCGAGCGCACCAAGGAGTGGTACGCCAAGGTGTTCGGCCTGAAGGCGATCACGCCGAAGAGCAACACCAAGGTCCTGCTGATGACGCGGGGCAACTTCGACCTGCACTTCACCCCGGTCGAGGAGATGGACCGGATGGCCCCCTACCACTTCGCGATCGAGGTGGACGACTGGGACGGCTTCCTCGCCCACCTCAAGGAGCTCGGCATCCGGCACACCAGGCCGATCGAGCGGCCGGAGAACCAGTCGAAGTTCTGCTACATCCACGACCCCGACCACACGATGATCGAGCTGGTCTTCCACGGCCGCCGCCCGAACTGACCGCCGGCGTCCCACCCCCGTAAGGAGAACGCCCATGGGCGTCGCACTATCCGACGGCACAGTCAAGATCTACTACGAGGTCCACGGTTCCGGCCCGGCCATCGCGCTCGTCCACGGCTCGGGCGGCCACCACGCCGCCTGGTGGCAGCAGGTCGCCGCGCTGCGCGATCGCTACACCCTCGTCACCATCGACCTGCGCGGCTTCGGCAACTCCGACTCCTCGATGCCGGAGTTCGACGGCCAGGACTTCCCCGGCGACGTCGTCGCCGTCCTCGACGCCGCGAACCTCACCGACGTGCTCGTGTTCGGCCAGTCCATCGGCGCGGTCGCCGCGCTGCGGGCGGGCCTGGCAAGGCCCGACAGGATCAGCGGCGTCGCGCTCGGCCACTCCTTGGGCGGCATCGCGCACCCCGAGCTGACGCCGCTGGTGGCGGCCGACCGGGCCGAGGCCGTCAAGCTGCCGGTCATCGACAGGCTGCTGTCCAGGGAGTTCCAGGAGAAGGAAGCCGCCAAGACCTTCCTGTTCCAGCAGCAGGGCACGTTCAACGTCGCCAAGATGGCCGACCTGCGCAACCTGACCGTCGGCGGGCCGACCCTTGACGAGGTCGTCGCGTCGGGCCTTGAGGTGACGTTCCTCGCGGGGGAGAAGGACGCGGTCATCAGCCCCGCGACGGTCCGCCGCGCGCACGAACTCCTCAAGGGCTCGCACGTCGAGCTCATCCCGGACGCCCCGCACTCCATGTACTGGGAGCGCCCCGACCTGTTCAACGCGGCGCTCGTCCGCATCCGCGAGCGCCTCTCGGCGAAGAAGGCAAAACACCCATGAAACTCACTCTCCAAGAGGCCGAGCAGATCATCGAAGCGGTGCTCAAGCAGGGCCTCGCCCTGGGCAAGGCGCTCAGCGTCGCGGTCGTGGACGACGGCGGATTCCTCAAGTCGGTCAAGCGCGCTGACGGCGCGCGTCCCCTCACCCCGAGCATCGCGCTCGCGAAGGCATACAGCGCCGCGGTGATGGAACGGCCGACGAGCATGCTCAAGGACTGGGCCAACAGCAATCCAGGGTTCTTCGCCCAGCTGTCGACCATGGGCACCCACCCGATCGTCGCCACCGAGGGCGGCGTCACCATCAAGCGCGACGGCGCGATCCTCGGCGGCCTCGGCGTCTCGGGCGGCACCCCCGCCGAGGACCAGCAGGCGTGCGACGACGTGCTCGCCGCGCTCGGCTACGAGCTCGAGTTCCGGGCCTGGGGCGTTCCCGCGGAGGAGAAGTAGCGATGGCAGACACGTTCAAGTACCGCATCGACCACCACGGCAGCCTGATCCGGCCCGCCGAGGTGCTGACCGCGCGCGACCGCCACGCGGCGGGCGAACTCGACGCGGCGGGCCTGCGCGCCGTCGAGGACGACGCGATCGCCGAGGCCGTGCGCTTCCAGCGCAAGCTTCGCCTTTCGGTCGTCACGGACGGCGACTTCCGCCGCGCCGACTTCCGGAGCGCGGTCCTCGGCGCGGTGCACGGCTTCCGCCGCACCGGCGAAACCGACAAGTACGGCCGTGCCGCCTGGCTCGCCGCCGAGGAGCTGAAGGCCGACGGGCCCCTCGTCGCCGACGACGTCGCACGCCTCGCCGAACTGACCGGGGCCGCCGCCCCCAAGGCGACCCTCCCGTCGGCCGCCTACCTGGCCGCGACGACCTTCGACCCGGCCGGGCCGTACCGGAGCCCGGTCGAGCTGGGTGAAGCGCTCGCCGCCATCGTCCGGGCCGAGATCGAGGCGCTGATCGCGCGCGGCGTCCGGCTCGTCCAGCTCAACAACTTCCGCTACCAGGCGTACCTCTTCGGCGGGGGAGGGCAGCCCCTCACCCTTGACGAGGCCATCGCGATCGACGCGGCGGCCGTCGCCGTCGCCGAGCGCCCCGAGGGCTTCCGGATCGGCGTGTGCCCCACCCACCGGGCCGCCGACGTCGACGCCGGGGCGGCCGCGAAGCTGTTCGGCGAACTGCCCGTGGACCGCTGGGTGCTGCCCTACGACCAGGGCACGAAGGGCGAGATCGACCTCCTCAGGGCCGTCCCCGCCGACCGCGACGCCGCCCTCGGCATCGTCAGCCCCCGCGTCGCCGCCCTTGAGGACATCGACGTCATCATGGACAGGATGGACGTCGCCGCCGAGCTCAAGGACATCGAGGACATCGCGGTGACCCCGTCGGCGGGCTTCGCCGACACCGCCGGGAACGCCGAGATCTCCGCCGACGACCAGCGCCGCAAGCTCATCCACGTCGAGACCATCGCCCGCATGTGCTGGGGCAACGAACTGTGAGCTGACCGCGTGCGGGCCCGTCCGGACTTCCGGGCGGGCCCCTACGCGTCGCCGGACCGCCCGCAAGGGCCCCCGCCGCGCGTGGAGCTGGCCGTGACCCGGCATTCCGGACCGGCGCGCCACCGGACCGACGCCTTGTCGCTGTACGACCCGCCCTGTCGGATGGCAGAAAGGGCGCGGCGGCGGTTTCGGGGGGCCGGGCACGCCGCCGTTCACCGCACACGATGGGGCCTCGTGCGACAGATAACCCAAGAAGAGCAGGACGCCGTCCTTGACGTCCTGCGCCGCAACCGGGAAAGGCTCCTCGCCGTACCCGGGGCGCACCACGCCGACGTCGGATACGAGTACAAGGCGGGGGACGCCTCCGGGCACCTCGCGATCCGCGTCTTCGTGACCGACAAGCGCGCTGAGAGCGAGCTGCCCGACGCCGAGATCCTGCCGACGGAGATCGAGGGCGTGCCCGTCGACGTGATCGAGAGCGCACCGCTCCCGCACGGCGACAACCCGCGCGACGGGCGCTTCGAACCGCTCGTCGGCGGGGTGGGCATCGCCAACGCCAACCCCAGGTGCGACGGCTTCGGCACGCTCGGGACAGTCGTCCACGACGCGGTGACCGGCCTGCCGCTCGGCCTGTCGAACTACCACGTGCTGGTCCAGGACGTCGGCACGAAGGGCGACCCGATCGTCCAGCCGTCGGCGGGGTCGAAGGCCGCGAACCTCGTCGGGACGCTGGAACGCTGGGACCAGACCCTCGACGCCGCCGTCTTCACCCTCACCGGCGCGCGGACGTTCGCGCGCGGCATCGTGGACCACCCGGGCGGGGCCCAGGGCATCGGCAACCCGCTCGTCGGCACGCCGGTCACCAAGTCAGGACGCAGCACCCAGACGACGTTCGGGATCATCGACGGCGTCAGCGACCAGAAGATCACCATCATGCCGGACAAGCTCAGGCCGTCGCCCGGCGAGATCAGCGCGCCAGGCGACTCGGGCTCGGTCTGGCTGCGCGTGGACGACTACGCGGCGGTCGGCCTGCACTTCGCGGGCGAGGACCCGCGCGTCCGGGTGGACCGGGCCTGGGCCGCCGACATGAACGCGGTCGCCAGGTCGCTGCGCATCGTCGTCACCATGACCATGCCGAGCCTGCCGGGCGCGCAGGGCGACACCCTCCCGCCCGGCGGCGTCCTGCACGGCGACGACGTCATCACCTCGCCCGACGGCATGTTCCGGCTCGTCTACCAGGTCGACGGCAACCTCGTGCTGTACCGGGTGTGCGACGGGCGGCCGACCTGGGCGTCGGGGACCAAGGGCAAGCCGGTCGGCGTCTGCGTGATGCAGGCCGACGGCAACCTCGTCATCTACGATCCCGTCCAGCGGCCGGTCTGGTCGTCGGGCACGCACGAGGGCAAGGACGCGGGGAGCCGTCTCGTCCTGCAGACCGACGGGAACCTCGTGCTCTACCGTCCCGACGACACCCCGTCGTGGGACTCGGGCACCCGCCAGAACCCCCTGCCCGTCGGCGCTCCCGCCTCGGGCGACACGATGCAGCCGGGCCAGGTCATGCACCGGGGAGACACGCTGACGGCCGCCGACGGCTCCTGCTACCTGGTCTACCAGCCGGATGGGAACCTCGTGCTCTACCGCCGCAGCGACGACGTGCCGGTCTGGGCGTCCGGCACCCGTGGCCGCTCGACCGGCGTCTGCATGATGCAGTCCGACGGCAACCTCGTCGTCTACGACGCCGACTCCAAGGCGGTGTGGGCGTCCGACACCGACGACGGCGACGCCAACAGCCGCCTCGTCGTCCGTCCGGGCGGCGTCCTCACCATCTACCGCCCCGACGGCTCCATCGCCTGGTCGACCGGCCCCGTCTGACGCCCGTCATGCCTCGTCGGTGCGACGGAAGGCGGCGACGGCGTCGAGCACGCGGGGGTACATGTGGTCGGCCCCGATGCGTGACTCAAGGCCGGTGTCGCGCAGCAGCGCGCGGATCGGCGTGCGGACGCGCGCGAGGGCGAGCCGCACGCCGTGCGCCTCAAGATCGTCAAGAACGCGGTGCAGGGTCTGCACGCCCGTGGTGTCCATGTCGTAGATGGCCTCGGCGTTGAGGACGACGAGCCGGATCGGCGGGTCCGCCTCGGACACCAGACGGCGCAGGTCGGCGCGCAGCGTGTCGGCGTTGGCGAAGTACAGGGGCGCGTCGAAGCGGTAGACGACGAGGCCGGGCAGCGTCTCGGCGTCGGCGAAGTTGGCGATGTCGCGGTACGCCTCGTGCTCGCCGGTCCTGCCGAGCACGGCGGTGTACGGCATGATCGCGCGGCGCAGGATCGCCAGCAGCGAGACCACGACGCCGACGACGATCCCTTCGAGCACGCCGAGGACGAGGACGCCGACGGCGGTCACCGCGGCGAGCACGAAGTCGGTCCGGTGGACGCGCCACAGCCGCCTGAGCTCGGCCACGTCGATGAGCCGCACGGCGGTGACGATGATGATCGCGCCGAGCGCCGCGTGCGGAAGGTAGTGCACGAGCGGCAGCAGCGCGGCCGCGGTGACGGCGACGGCGAGCGCCGCGACGACCCCGGTGAGCTGCGTCTTCGCGCCGGAACCGGCGAGGAGCGCGCTGCGCGAGTCGCTGCCGTTGGCGGGGAACCCGCCGAACAGGCCGGAGGCGGCGTTGGCCGCGCACAGCCCGAGGAACTCCTGGCTGGCGTCGGCGTCACGGCCCTCCGCCGCCTCAAGCGAGCGCGCGGTGAGCACACTGCCCGCGTAGACCAGCAGCGCGATGCTCGCGGACGGGCCGAGCAGCGCGACGACGTCGTCGAACCGCACGTGCGGCAGGTGCGGGACGGGCAGGCCGCCGGGCACCGTGCCGAGGACGGCGAGCGTGTCGTCAAGGCCCGCGACGGCGACCACGGCGGTCGCGGCGGCCAGCGCGATCAGCGGCCCGGGCAGCCGCGGCGAGACCCGGCGCAGCACGATCACGACGGCGGCGGTGAGGAGCGCGCAGACCAGCGCGGGCCACTGGAGGCCGCCGAGCCCGGTGAGGACGCGCGCCGCCTTGCTCAGCGAACTGCCGGAACCGGCGTCCACCCCGGTGACCTTGCCGAGCTGGCTCATGACGATGACCAGACCCGATCCGGCGAGGTAGCCCGTCAGAACGGGCGTGGACAGCAGCCGCATCAGGACCGACGCCCGCACCAGATATCCGATGAGCAGCCAGCCCGCCACGAGGAACGCGAGGAGCGCGGCCAGCCCGCTGTGCCGCGCCGCGTCGGCTGCCGCGAGCGGCGCGAGCACGCTCGCCACCACGATCGCCACCGACGACTCGGGCCCGACGTTCAGCCGCCGCGTCGGCCCGAGCACCGCGTACCCGAGCATCGCGCCGAACGCCGTGTACAGCCCGGTCGTCGGCGGCAGCCCGGCGAGCTGCGCGTAGGCGAGCCCCTGCGGGATGACGACGGCCCACAGCGACAGCGCCGCCAGCAGATCGGGCCGCAGCCAGGACCGCCGATACCCGCGCAGCATGACGACCCCGGGAACCACGGCGTCAGCGTCCGGTCGAACGGAACGCGGGCCCGGAGGCGGCTGTCATGCGGATCGTCATGCGCCCTCCGGAAGCCGGCATCCCTCAGGGAGCCTCCCCCCACCCCGAGACGCCGCAAACCGCGCGTTGACGAGCCTTGGCGGGGTGGTGGCCGTCGCATGGGGGGCCGTCGGGTATCCCCGGCTCAGCCGTCATCACCGAGCCGCGGGGGAGCCGATGAGCCAGGGGAACCTGCCACCGTCCGGCGCGTCACCCGCGCGCCGGGAGCGGGCACTTGGCTGACGCGACCGCGCCCGCCTTGGGCTCGGCCCTGCGCGGCGTCCCGCGCGCCGGGCTAGCCAAAGAGGTCATCGCCGGTATCACCCTCGCCGCGCTGGCGATCCCGCTGAACATCGGCTACGCCCAGATCGCGGGCCTGCCGCCGGTGACCGGCCTTTACGCGGCGATCGTCCCGATGCTCGTCTTCGCGCTGCTGTGCTCGTCACGGCAGCTCGTCGCCAGCCCCGACGCGCCGATCGCCGCGCTCATCGGCTCGCTGCTCGCCGGATTCGCCGCCCCAGGCACCCCGCAGTACGTGGAACTCGCCTACGCCCAGGCCCTGGTCTGCGCCGCGGTGTTCCTGCTGTTCGCGGTCTTCCGGCTCGGCTTCCTGGCGAACTTCCTGTCCGAGCCGGTGCTCGTCGGCTTCATCGCGGGCCTGGCGATCGAGATCCTCACCAGCCAGGTGAAGAAGATCCTCGGCATCAAGACGACGGCCGAGGACTTCTTCCCCGAACTCTGGCAGATCATCACCGGCATCCCCGACGCCGTGCCGTGGAGCGTCGCCGTCGGGGTCGGCACGATGGCGGTGATCGTCGGGCTGCGCCGGTATGCGCCCGCGTTGCCCGGTCCGCTGATCGCGCTGGTGCTCGCGACGGTCGCGGTGGCCGTCGCCGGACTCGACAAGCACGGCGTGTCGATCCTCGGGCCCGTGCCGTCCGGGCTGCCGACGCCGCACCTGCCGCACGTGCCGCTCGGGCAGTGGGCCGCGCTGATCCCCGGCGCGGTCGCGATCTGCGCGGTGACCCTCGCTGACGGGCTGCTCACCGCGCGCCGCTACGCCGAGCGGCACGGGTACCCGCTGGACGCCGACCGCGAGCTTCGCGCGTTCGGCTTCGCCAACGTCGGGGCCGGGTTCACCCAGGCGATGACGACGGGGTCGAGCGCGTCGCGGACCGCGGCGATGGACGCGGCGGGATCGCGCAGCCAGATTCCGAGCGTGGTGTGCGCGGTCGTCGTCGCGGTCCTTCTCGCGTTCTTCTCCGGGGTGCTGCGGTACCTCCCGGACGCGGCACTCGCCGGGATCGTCGCGGTCGCCGTCGTCAAGCTCCTCGACGTCGTCGCGCTGCGCAGGCTGTGGCGGCTGCGCAGGTCGGAGTTCTGGATCGCGGTCGTGTGCATGGTCGGCGTCCCCGTCCTCGGGTCGCTGACCGCCGTCGTGATCGCCTTCCTGCTGTCGGCGGTCGAGGTGGTGCGGCGGGCGTCGCGGCCCCGCGCGGTCGCGCTGAAGCCGGGCCCCGAAGGCAGGTTCGTCCGGAGCGACACCCCGGAGGCCGCGCCCGGCCTGGTGATCTGCCGGTTCGAGTCCGACCTGTTCTTCGCCAACGCCGCCACCTTCACCGACCGGGTCGAGGAACTCGCGGGCGACGGGGTGCGCTGGTTCGTCCTCGACGCCGGGGCGATCACCGACGTCGACACCACCGGCGCGCAGACCCTGCACGAGGTCGTCAGGACGCTCGGCGACCGGGGCGTGGTCTTCGCGGTGTCCCGCGCGACGGGCCCGCTGCGCGACCTCCTCGCCCACTACGGCCTCGCCGACCTGCCCTACTACGCCTCCAACCGCGCCGCCCTCGACGCCTACCGGGAGAAGGGGTGAGCGGTCAGCGGTCGGGGTGGCTGAGGGCGTCGACGCAGACGACGATGGCGAGCAGCAGCGGGACGTCCTCGCCCTTGGTGACGGCGACGCCGTAGGTGTCGCGGGCGCGTATCCACTGCTTGGAGACGCGGGCGATGTCTTCGCCGTCGCGGGTGATCACGTAGTCGTGGTCGAGGATGTTCCCGCGCGCCTTCAGGTCGGCGCCGTCGGCGACCTTGACGGTGAAGCGGTCGCGGAACCCGAACATGCCCTTGTGCAGGGTGGCGACCGTGGTCCCGGCACGTTCGACGGTGAAGCTCGACCGCACGCGCAGCACCTTGCTGCGGACGCGGAGCAGCTCATTGCCCTCGGCGTCCTCGAGCGTGAAGGTCTTGCGCAGCCGGAACACCTTGCCGTTGACGCGGTAGGCGCGCTGACCGAGGCCGTTCTCGATCCAGAAGTCATCGCCGAACGACAGCATCCGCTGCTGCATCTGGTAGGTCTCGGTGACCGCCGGAGTGGATTCGGCCTTGTGACGGAACATGGAAGCCCCCTTTCCCCTGCGGGGTGAAATGCCCGATTTGTTGGTTCGGGTAGCCCAAGGGGAAGCCAAGTCTGGCCGCTCACGACCCGACGGTCCCCGCCTCGATCAGCCGTCCCCGCGTCGTCTCCACGACGACAGGGAAGCCGTCAGGGACGACCCCGTCGAGGCGGGCCAGCAGGTCGGCGACGGGCGGCGGCTCCGACGGCGTCCGCACCGCGATGTGGAAGGTCCTGCCCTCGGTGCGGACGCCGATGACCGACGCGTCGGGCTCGGCGGCGAGCCAGTCCGTCGCTGCCTTCTTTGCCTGGTTCCGCCAGGACGCGAGCAGGTAGTTCGCCGCGGTGTCGGCCACCAGCACCACCGCGACGGCGACGCCAAGCCCGCCGAGGGCCGCGACCGCCCGGCCGCGCCGCCCACGCCCCGAGTACCCGAGCGCGCCGAACACGAACGCGCCGGTCACGATGAGGGCGAACACGTTCGACAGGAACAGCACGAGCGCGCCGAGCGCGAGCACCGCGACGCCGGGCAGGACGCTCGCCAGGTCGCGCCGGGCGATCGCGACGGCCCCGGCGAGCCCGGTCGCCACCGCGGCGAGCAGGTCGGCCAGGCCCGGCGAGGTGCGCCCGGCGATCTGGCTGTTGTCCAGCAGCTGGTAGGACCCGGGCACGACGAGCGAGGTCACGAGCCCGATCGTGACGACCACCGCCGCCCCGCCCAGGACGAACCAGCCGGCCCCGGTCCGCGCCCGTTTCACCAGGCCGAGCGCCATGCCCATGATCGGCGTCGACATCGGCGCGATGATCATCGCGCCGATGACCGTCGTGGTGGAGTCCGCGACGACGCCCGCCGCCGCGATCGTCGCGGACAGCAGCAGCATCGTCCAGAACGCCGAGTACCGGGACGCCCGGTCGCCCGCCCTCAGATCGAGTTCGGCGGTCACCTCGTCGAGCGTCCGCCGCTGCGCCCGCGGGACGAGCCGGTCGCGCACCTCGGCGAGCATCACGCTTCCCTCCGGATGCCGGACGCCCGCCGGGCGTCGCGGATGCCTGGCCCGTCAGGGCGTGACGATGTCGAAGTCGCGGTCCGGCGTGTCGAGCATGCCGAGCAGCGTGGTGAACGCGTTGGTGTCGCCGTCGGCCTGGACGCCGTCGAGGCTGCCGGTGGCGGCGACCTTCAGCAGCTGCGGCTTGGTGAGCGTCAGCGTGAGGTCGGGCCGGGTGCCGTCCTGGTGCGTCATCTGGGTGAGGACGCCGTTGGCGAGGCGGAGCCGCACCTCGTCCTTGAGATCGGTGATGTTCCAGTCGATCGTCAGCCGGATGTCGCACGCGCGCGGGCCGTCGACGCGGATGGCGAGCGAGTCGAAGATCTGCTCGACGCTCAGCGCGCGCAGGACGTCGGGGCTGGAACTGTCCAGGGTGTTCGCCGGCTTGTGGCCGCGCAGCTCGGCCGCGCCCTGGAGGTAGAAGTTCCGCCATGTCCCGTTCTCGCTGCCCTGCCCGAGCCGCTCGTACACGTCGGCGAGGAGGCCGCGCGCGGCGGTGTCGGCGGGGTCGGCGAACACCGCGTAGTTGAGGAGCTGCGCCGCCCAGCGCAGGTCCTCCGCCGCGAACGCGTCACGCGCCTTCGTCACGACGGCCGTGCTCCCGCCCATGGCCTCCACGTGCCGCTTCGCCGACTCCACCGGCGGCAGCTCCCACAGATGGGCGGGGTTGCCGTCGAACCAGCCCATGTAGCGCTGGTAGATCGCCTTGACGTTGTGGGACACCGACCCGTAGTAGCCGCGTGTGTGCCAGGCCGATGACAGCGCGGGCGGCAGCTCCATCGCCTCGGCGATCTCCGGGCCGGTCATGCCCTGGTTCAGCATGCGCAGCGTCTGGTCGTGCAGGTAGGCGTACAGGTCGCGCTGCTCGGACAGGAACGTGGTCAGCTCCTCGGTGCCCCACGTCGGCCAGTGGTGCGACGCGAACAGCACGTCGGACTTGTCGGCGAACATCCCGATCGCCTCGGTGAGGTAGCGCGCCCACACCCGCGCGTCACGGACGAGCGCGCCGCGCAGCGTCAGCACGTTGTGCAGGTTGTGCGTCGCGTTCTCCGCCATGCACAGGGCGCGCCGGTCGGGGAGGTAGAAGTTCATCTCGGCCGGGGCCTCGGTGCCCGGCGTGAGCTGGAAGACGATCCGCACCCCGTCGAACGTCTCCTCCTGGCCCGTCTCGGTGATCGAGACGGTCGGCTCGATCAGTGAGATGGTCCCGGTCGAAGTCGTCTGGCCGAGGCCCGCGCCGATCTGGCCTTCGGGGCCCTTGGGCAGCTCAGCGCCGTACATGTAGATCGACCTGCGGTTCATTGCCGTGCCCGCGTAGACGTTCTCCGAGACGGCGTGCTCGAGGAACCCCGAGGGCGCGACGATGGGGACGTCGGCGTCGTCGTCCACCACGCCGCGCACCCCGCCGAAGTGGTCGGCGTGCGAGTGCGTGTAGATGACCGCCTCGACCGGCCGGTTCCCCCGGTGCTCACGGTAGAGCGCGAGCGCCGCTTCGGCGGTCTCCACCGACAGCAGCGGGTCGACGACGATGACGCCGTGATCGCCCTCGATGAACGTCACGTTCGACAGGTCGAACCCCCGGACCTGGTAGATCCCGTGCGCCACCTGGTAGAGCCCGTGCTTGGCGGTCAGCTGCGACTGCCGCCACAGGCTTGGGTTCGCCGTCTCCGGACACGGCCCGTCAAGGAACTTGAACGCCCCGAAATCCCAGACGGCGCGCCCGTCCGCGTCGGTGATCCGCTCGGCCGCGACGGTTCCGACGAACCCCCGGTCGGCGTTGGCGAAATCGGTCCGATCCGCGAGCGAAGGCATGACTTCCACAGCGGCTCCTCACCACGATCTACGACATTCCGTCCTCCGGGACCTGCCCTGACGTGCCTCTGGCCAGGCCCTCGCCGGGGCAAGGAACCCGCCATGCCGGCGCGCGAGGCGAAGGACCGTGTCCGGATCGGGCCACTCGCTGCGCATAAGGGGGATGAGGGGGGAGGGTTCGCTTGATCGTCTGGGCGCGCCGGGACCGGTGCGCCCGGGGTGGAAGCGCCCTCGCGGGCGTGGGGACGCCGGGGAGGCGCGTGGTGAAGGCTTTCGTACGGGACGAGTTCGGCGGTCCCGAGGTCCTGGAGATCCGTGACGTCCCGGTGCCGGAACCGGGGCCCGGCCAGGTCGTCGTCAAGGTGCGCGCGTCGTCGGTGCAGCCCTGGGACTGGCACAACCTGCGCGGCGAACCACGGGTCGCCCGGCTGATGGGCGGCGTCGGCCGCCGCCGTCCCCTGTACCCGGTGCTCGGCGCGGACCTCGCCGGGGACGTCACGGCGGTCGGCCCCGACGTCACCACGGTCGGCGTCGGCGACGCGGTCTACGCGATGCCGCTGGGCGGCGGCTTCGCCGAGTACGCCCTGGTGGACGAGACGGCCCTCGCCCCCAAGCCGGAGAACTTCAGCTACGAGGAGGCCGCCGCCGTCCCCCTGTCGGCGCTGACCGCCCTCATGGCCCTGCGCGACGACGGCAACCTCACCGAGGGCCAGTCCGTCCTGGTGACCGGCGCATCCGGCGGCGTAGGCATCTTCACGGTCCAACTCGCCAAGGCCCTGGGCGCATCCCAGGTCACCGCGGTCTCCGGCCCCCACGCCGCCGACCTCCTGACCTCCCTCGGCGCGGACACCATCATCGACCGCACCAAGGACGACTTCACCCGCACCGCCACCCCCCACGACCTCCTCATCGACATCGCCGGCGCCCACTCCGCCCGCGCCACCCGCCGAGCCCTCACCCCCAAAGGCGCCCTCGTGGTCGTCGGCGGCCCAGGCGGCCGCTGGATCTCCCCCGTCAACCACGTCATCTCCGCCATGGCCCTCGCCCCCTTCATCTCCCAACGCGTAGCCCTCACCGACGTCACCGCCTCCAAAACCATCGCCGCCGACCTGGCCTTCCTCACCTCAACCAACCTCAAGCCCATCCTCGACCGCACCTACCCCTTCCCCGACCTCCCCGCCGCCCTCCAAGCCCAAGAACACACAAGCACCACCGGCAAGTTGGTCCTCACCTTCTGACCCGCACCACCCACCCCCGACCGCGCGCGTCGGGGGTGCTGTTCGGGCGGGGTCAGAGGGTTTGGCCGGTCCAGATGGTTCGGGAGGTGAGGAGGGGGCGGATTGTTTGGAGGATGTGGGTGTGGAAGTGGGGGGTTTGGGTGTGGGCGGTGAAGGCGGGTTCGTCGGCGTACTGTTCGTAGAGGGTGAAGGAGGACTCGCCGGGGGGTGTTTCGGTGTCGGTGTGGACTATGTAGGCGAGGTTGCCGGGTTCGGTGGGGGTGTGGGTCTGCATCGCGGTGAGGGCGGCTTGGACGGTGGGGGCGTCGGATTCGGCGCAGCGGTAGTGGGCGATGACGGCGTAGGGCATGGGGGCTCCGGTTCGGGCTGACTGACGGGGTGGGAATTCCCTGATCTCACCATGGGGGAGGTCGGGGACGGGCTACGTGGCGTGCAAGCAATGGATGCCGTTCGGCGGATGGTTGCGGGGGCGGGGAATTCCTATCGTGGGCCCGGCGAGCGCGCCCTGACACCCCGTGAACGAGCCCTGAGGAGCCCTGATGGCCTTGCAGTCGATGGAGACGCTTTCCGGAGGACGCTGGGTGGGGGCGGATTCCTGGGTCGAGGTGTTCGACCCCGCCGACGTGCGCGAGGCCGTCGCGGCGGTGCCCGCGCTGACGCCGGAGGACGTGACCGCCGCCTATGACGCCGCCGAGTCCGCGTTCGCGGTGTGGCGGCGGACGTCACCGTTCGAACGGGCCCGGATCTTCACCCGGACGGCGGCGCTGCTGCGCGAGCGCGCGGCGGAGATCGCCGAGGCCGTCAGCACCGAGAACGGCAAGACCAGGGCCGAGGCGCGCGGCGAGACCGAGAAGGCCGCCGACTTCTTCGAGTACTACTCGTCCCTCGCCCGCGACGGCTACGGCACGCTGATCCACGACGTAAGGCCGGGCACAAGGACGAGCTTCCAAAGCGAGCCGCTCGGCGTCGTCCTGGCGATCACCCCTTGGAACGATCCGCTGCTCACCCCCGCCCGCAAGCTCGCCCCCGCCCTCGCCGCGGGCAACACCGCGGTGCTCAAGCCCGCCACCGAGACCCCGACATCGGCCCTGCACCTCGCCCGCGCGCTCCACGACGCGGGCCTCCCCGCGGGCGTCCTCAACGTCGTCACCGGACGCACAAGCCAGATCTCCGACGCCCTCCTGGACGACCCGCGCATCGCCGCGGTCACCTTCACCGGAAGCAACGGCGTGGGGGAGACCCTGCGGGTCAGGCTCGCCGCACGGAACATCAGATTCCAGGGCGAACTGGGCGGCAAGAACGCCTCGGTGATCCTCCCCGACGCCGACCTCGACGCCGCAGCGACCGCCGTGGTGGCCGCGTCCTTCGGCCAGGCCGGGCAGCGCTGCACCGCGACCAGCCGGGTCCTGGTCCACCGCGACGTCCACGACGCGTTCGCCGACATCCTGCGCGCCAAGGTCACCGCCCTGCGCCTCGGCCCGGGCCGCGACGCCGACGTCAACGTCGGCCCTCTGGTCAGCCAGAGCCACCGCGCCGGGGTGCTCGCCGACATCGACCGCGCGGTCGCCCAGGGCGCGAAGATCGACGTCGGCGGCACGCCCCCCGAAGGCCCCCGCTACGCGCACGGCTGCTACGTCACCCCGACGGTCCTCGCCGGGGTCACCCCCGAGATGGACGTCTGGCGGCACGAGGTCTTCGGCCCCGTCGTCGTCCTGCGCGCCTTCGACACCCTCGACGAGGCCATCGCGGCGGTCAACGACTCCGACTTCGGCCTCGCCGCCGCGATCTTCACGAAGGATCTCGGCGCGGCCCACACGTTCATCGACGCGGTCGACTGCGGCCAGGTCGCGGTGAACACCACGACCTCGGGCTGGGACGTGCACCACCCGTTCGGCGGGTTCCGCGACTCGGGCTCGGCCTTCAAGGAGCAGGGCGGCGAGGCGCTGCGCTTCTACACCCGGGTCAAGACCGTCGCGATCCACTATGGAGGGTGACGGGCGCGGCCCGCACGGAAGCGACAGCGAGAACGAACGGATTGACGGAACATGGCCGAAGAGAGCATTGGAATCGTCGGCGCGGGCATTGTCGGCCTTGCGATCGGACGCGAGATCCTCCGGCGACGGCCGGGCACCCGCGTCGTCGTCCTGGAGAAGGAGGACAGGGTCGCGGTCCACCAGACCGGCCACAACTCCGGCGTCGTGCACGCGGGGATCTACTACAAACCGGGCAGCCTCAAGGCCGAGTTGTGCACCAGGGGAAGGCTCCTGCTGCGCGAGTACTGCCAGGAGCGCGGCCTCCCCTATGACGAGTGCGGCAAGCTCGTCGTCGCCGTCACCGAGGAAGACGTCGCCCGCATGGACGACCTCCACAAGCGCGCTGACACCAACGCCGTACCGGGCCTCAGAAGGATCGGCCCGCAGGAGATCCGCGAGATCGAGCCGCACGCGACGGGTCTGGCGGCCCTGCACTCGCCGGTCACCGCGATCACCGACTATGTGAGGATCGCCCAGGCGTTCGCCGCGGAGATCACCGACGCGGGCGGCGAGATCAGGTTCGGCTTCCCCGTCGACGGCGTCCGCGAGGTCCCCGGCGGGTTGGAGGTCTCGTCAGGCGCCGAGGCGCTCAAGTTCGACAGGGTGATCCTCTGCGCGGGCATCCACGCCGACGCCGTCAGCCGGTTGGCGGGGGACGCCGACGAGCCCCGCATCATCCCCTTCCGCGGCGAGTACATGGTGATCCGTCCCGAAAAACGGGACATGGTCCGCGGCCTCATCTACCCCGTCCCCGACCCGCGCTACCCGTTCCTCGGCGTCCACTTCACGAGGCGCGTGTCCGGCGAAGTCGAGGTGGGCCCCAACGCCGTCCTCGCCTTCGCCAGGGAGGGCTACAAGCTCTCCGACGTCTCCCTCGCCGATCTCGCCGGAATCGCGGCATGGCCCGGCATGTGGCGGATGGCGGCACGGCATTGGCGCACCGGCGCGAAGGAGATGTACGGATCATTCTCCAAGCGCGCCTACATGAAAGCCGCGCGCCGCTATGTCCCGGAAATCGGCGCGGCCGACGTCGTGCGCGCCGGATCGGGCGTCCGAGCGCAGGCACTCGACCGCGACGGCGGCCTTGTCGACGATTTCCGCATTCACCGGCTCGGCCCCGTCACCGCGGTCCGGAACGCCCCCTCGCCTGCGGCTACCTCGTCCATGGCGATCGCCGAGTACGTCCTTGACGTGCTCGAAGGAAAAGCCGTTGGCTGATCGGCGCGAGCATCGCGATTCGTGCAACAACCGTTTGCGCGTCGCGGACTCCGCAAAACCCGATCACCCCTCTAGCGTCTTATCCAGATTCACCCGAGATCCCGCAGCACCCGATCGATAGGAAACAGATCATGTTCGTTGTCGACTCCCAGGTCCACATCTGGAAGGAAGAGACCCCGGACCGTCCGTGGGTCCCCGGCGCGCGGGAGCGGATCAGGCTGAACGGCCACCGCGAGGACCCCTTCAGCTACGAGGAGTGCCTTGAGCTGATGGACGAGGCCGGCGTCAACCGGGCCCTCATCCTGCCGCCGTCCTGGGAGGGCGACCGGATCGACTACGCCCTCGAGGCGTGCGAGGCGCACCCCGACCGCTTCGGCATCATGGCGCGCATTCCGCAGAACAAGCCGGAGGAGGGCACCGCGATGCTGCGCGACTTCGCGCAGAACCCGCACGTCAAGGGCACCCGGCTGACGTTCCACCGGCCGCAGGACCGCAACTGGATGATCGACGGCACCAACGACTGGTACTGGCCGATCGCCGAGGAGCTGAACATCCCCACGATGGTGCACGCGCCGGTGTGGAAGGCCGAGCTCGGCGCGATCGCCGGAAGGCACCCCGGGCTGAAGATCATCATCGACCACATGGGCATCATGGCCCGCTGCGTCGACGACGCCATCGGCTACTGGGCCGCCGAGACCGCCGACCTGCACGAGCACCCCAACATCTACGTCAAGGTCTCCGCGCTCCCCGGCTACTCCACCGCGCCCTTCCCGAACCTCAACATCGAGAAGTACGTGCGCCACATGGTCGACAAGATGGGCCCCGAGCGCTGCTTCTGGGGCACCGACATCACCCGGCTGCTCGGCCACGGCCTCACCTACACCGACACGATCGAGCAGTTCACCAAGCACTTCGACTTCACCCCGGAAGAGCTCGACTACATCATGGGCAAGGGCATCTGCGACGTCCTCGACTGGCCGATCGAGGGCTGATCCCGACATGACGCACCCCACCGACCGGCCGCACCCCGGTCAGCCGCACCCCGGTCAGCCGCACCCCGACCGGCCGCACACCGACGGCGGCGACGCCGTCATCGCGGCGTTCAACGCGATCGGCGCCGACTACGTGTTCTCCTCGCCGGGCTCGGAGTGGGCCCCGGTCTGGGAGTCGCTGGCCCGCAGGCACCGCGACGGGCTCCCGTGCCCGAAGTACCTCGACCTGACGCACGAGACAGTCGCCGTCGGCATGGCCACCGGGTACGGCCTGGTCACCCGACGCGTCCAGGGCGTCCTGCTGCACGCGGGCCCCGGCCTGCTCCAGGGCTCGATGGCCGTGCACGGCGCGCTCCTCGCGGGCGTGCCGATGGTGGTCGCCTCTTCGGAGTCCACCACCTACGGCGACGGACCCGGCCCCGACCCGGGCGGGCAGTGGTACCGCAACCTGTCGGTCGTCGGTGGGCCGCACGGCATGGCGAGGCAGTTCGTCAAGTGGGCCAACGAGGCGGCGAGCGTGCACACGCTCCCCGGCATGGTCACCCGTTCGGCGGAGCTCGCCGAACGGGCCCCGGCCGGGCCCGTCTACCTCAACATCCCCCTTGAGGTGCTGCTCGACCCGTGGGAGGAGCGCGAGCTCAAGCCGGTCGCGCCGAAGGGCGCGACGGTCAGCGCGCCCGACGAGATCAGGACGGTGCTCGACCTCATCGCCGCGGCCGAGAACCCCGTCATCGTCACCGAGACGGCGGGCAGGGAAGCGGGCGGCATGGCAGCGCTCGTCGCGTTCGCCGAGGCGCTGCGCATTCCCGTGGTCGAGCCGCCTTCCGCGGTGTGCGCGAACTTCCCGCGCACCCATGACCTGCACGTCGGCCCGGACATCGAACCGTGGATGGACGCCGCCGACCTGATGATCCTGGTGAACTGCCGCGCGCCGTTCTACCCGCCGAGCCGCAGGCCGTCGCGGGCGCGGATCGTCGTCATCGACGAGGTGCCGCAGCGGCCCCACGTCGCCTACCAGGTGCTTTATGCCGACCACTACCTTGAGGGCGGCGTCGCGGCGACGCTGCGCGAGCTGACCCGCCTCGCCGTCGAGACCGCGCCGGCTCCCGCCGCGCGGGACGCCGACCTGCGGGAGCGGCGTGCGGCCGAGGTCAAGGCTATCGAAGCGGCCGAGACGCGTGCCGCGTCCGCCGCGTCGGGAGGCGTCGATCCCGTCGCGGTGGCGGTCGCGCTGCGTGAGCTGCTCGCGCAGGACGATCCGGTCATCGTGGACGAGACGATCACGCACAGCCGTGTGGTGTCCAGGCACCTCAGACGGTCCACCCCGGACTCCTACTTCTACGTCCAGGGCGGCCTCGGGCAGGGCATCGCCGTCGCGCTCGGCGTCAAGCTGGCCGCGCCCGAGCGGCCCGTGGTCTTCACCGTCGGCGACGGGGCATTCCTCTACAACCCGGTCATTCCCTCGCTCGACGCGGCCAAGCGGTACGGCATCCCGCTGCTGATCGTCATCTTCAACAACCGCGAGTACCTGTCCATGAAGATGAACCACCTGCGGTTCTACCCCGAGGGCGCGGCCGTGCAGACCGGCGAGTTCCTCGGCGTCGACCTCGCCGGCCAGCCGGATCTCGCGAGGTTCGCCGAGCCGTTCGGGTTCCACGGCGAGACCGTCGCACGGGCCGCCGACCTCACCCCCGCGCTGGAACGCGCGCTCAAGGCGGTCCGCGAGGGCGTCACCGCGGTCGTCAACATCTCCACGTCACGCTAGATCCGGAGCACCCCGATGTCACCAGCGACCAAAGTCGTGGTCCCCGCCGCCGACCTCACCAGCTTCACCGCTGAGCTGTTCACCAGGGCGGGCACAAGCCCGGAGCACGCGGCGACCATCGCCGACGTGCTCATCTGGGCGGCCCTGCGCGGCGTGGACTCGCACGGCGTCTCCCGCGTGCCGCGCTACCTCGAACTCCTCGCGTCCGGCGAGGCCAACCGCGACCCGGGGATCGAACTCACGTCGAGCGTGCCCGGCGTCGCCGTCCTCGACGCCGACCGCGCGCCGGGACCCGTCGCGCTCACCATGGCCGCCGACGAGGCCGTCGCCCGCGCGCGGGCCAATGGGATCGGCGCGGTCGGCGTGCGCGGGACCGTGCACACCGGCGCGATCGGCTACTACACGACGCGGATCGCCGAGGCGGGGCTGACCGGCGTCGCGTTCGTCGCGGGCATGCCGAACATGGGCTACACCGGCGCGAAGGGCGCGGCGGTCGCGACGAGCCCGCTGTCGATCGCCGTCCCCGCGACGGGCAGGCCGCCGGTCCTGCTCGACATGGCGACCGCCACGATCGCGCTGGGCAAGATCGCCCAGTACCGCAACAGCGGCACCCCGCTGCCCGAGGGCGCCGCCGCGACCGCCGACGGCGTCCCCACCACCGACCCGGCCCTGGCGAAGATCCCGCTGCCGATGTCCGGCGCGAAGGGCGCGGGCATGTCCCTGGCGTTCGAGCTGATCACCAGCGTCCTCGTCGGCGCGCCCATCGTCTCGAAGTTCCACGGCGGGGACCGCAAACACCGCCAGAACGCCCTCATCATCGCCCTCGATCCGGCGGCCTTCGGCGACCCCGCCGCCTACCCCGACGCCGTCGCCGACACCCTCGCCGTCCTCAAAAGCCTCCCCCGCGCCGACGAGTCCACCGAGATCTTCTACCCGGGCGAACGCAGCACCGCCGTCGCCGCCCACCGCGCCGCCACCGGCATCCCGGTCGGCCCGAAGATCTGGACCGAACTCACCACCGCCGCCGCATCCCTGGGCGTCGAACCCCCCGCCTGACGCGGGCCACAAGACCCGGGCGGGCCCCACCGGTTGGGGCAGGGCCCGACCCGACGGCCCGGCCCGCCGCCCCCTCCCGCGGCGGCGCGCCGGGCCACACCCCGAACCCGGAGGAACCCGGTGAAGCGGCCCCCTGCCGGGGGCCGCCGGGGCGTCGTACCCTTTGACGTGCGGTGATTTGCCGGGAAAAGTGAGTCATCTGGGTTTATCAGGCGACAGACGGTGTGTCCGGCAGGGTGGCGACGGAAGGTGGGGATCATGGGTGCGGATGAGGGGGCGGACCGGCTTTCGGTGCGGCCGCCCAAGGGGTGGGCGGCGGGGGTGCCGGGGGTCGCGCACGCGCTGGAGTACGCGCTCGGCCAGATGTCCCCGGCGACGACCGCGCGCACCCTCCTCGCGCTCAACCAGGCCGACGGGCTCGACTGCCCGGGCTGTGCCTGGCCCGAGGGTTCCCCGGACAAGAGGCACATCAACGAGTACTGCGAGAACGGCACGAAGCACATCGCCGACGAGGCGACCCGCCGCCGCGTCACGCCCGAGTTCTTCGCCGAGCACTCCGTCGCAGACCTCGACGGCAGGTCCGACCAGTGGCTCAACCAGCGGGGCCGCCTCACCGAGCCGATGATCAAGCGGCCCGGCGCGACCCACTACGCACCCGTCGGCTGGGCCGAGGCACTCGCGCTCGTCGCCGCCGAGCTGCGCGCCCTCGACTCCCCGGACGAGGCGCTCTTCTACACCTCGGGACGCCTCAACAACGAGGCAGCGTTCCTGCTCCAGCTCTTCGCCCGCGCCTACGGCACCAACAACCTGCCGGACTGCTCGAACATGTGCCACGAGTCGAGCGGCACCGCCCTCATCCAGACCCTCGGCGTCGGCAAGGGAAGCGTCAGCCTTGACGACATCCACGGCGCCGACCTCGTCTTCGTCGTCGGGCAGAACCCGGGCACGAACCACCCGCGGATGCTGTCGGCGCTGGAGCAGACCAAGCGGAACGGCGGCCGGGTCGTCGCGGTGAACCCGTTGCCGGAGGCCGGGCTGATGCGGTTCAAGCACCCGCAGAAGGCGCGCGGCGTGCTCGGCCGCGGCACCGCGATCGCCGACGAGTTCGTGCCGATCCGCGCGGGCGGCGACCTCGCCCTGTTTCAGGCGCTCAACCTGCTGCTGCTCGAAGCCGAGGACGCAGCCCCCGGCACGGTCCTCGACGCCGCGTTCATCGAGGCGCACACGTCGGGCTTCACCGAGTTCGCCGAGGGCATCCGGAAACTCTCCTGGGACGACGTCCTCGCCGCCACCGGCGTCCCGCGCGACCAGATCGAACGCGTCAGCGCGATGGTGCTCCAGGCCAAGAGCGTCATCGTGTGCTGGGCGATGGGCATCACCCAGCACCGCCACGGCGTCGCGACGATCCGCGAGATGGTCAACTTCCTGCTGCTGCGCGGGAACCTGGGCCGTCCGGGCGCGGGCGTCTGCCCGGTGCGCGGGCACAGCAACGTCCAGGGCGACAGGACGATGGGCATCAACGAGAAGCCGCCGCGCGCGTTCCTCGACGCGCTCGGCGCGGAGTTCGGCTTCACCCCGCCGCACGAGCACGGCATGGACACCGTCGAGGCGATCCGCGCGATGCGCGACGGCAGGGCCAAGGTGTTCCTGGGCGTCGGCGGGAACTTCGTGCGCGCGACCCCCGACAGCGCCGTCACCGAGGCGGCCTTGCGCTCGTGCCGCCTCACCGTGCAGATCTCCACCAAGCTCAACCGCTCGCACACCGTCTGCGGCGACACCGCGCTCATCCTGCCGACGCTCGGCCGCAGCGACCGCGACGTGCAGGCGGGCGGCGTCCAGTTCTTCACGGTCGAGGACTCGATGAGCGAGGTGCACGCGTCGCGCGGGCGGCTGGCTCCGGCGTCGCCGCACCTGCTGAGCGAGGTCGCGATCATCGGCCGTCTCGCCCGGCTGACCCTCGGCGACGAGCCGGCGATCCCGTGGGCGGACTTCGAGTCCGACTACTCACTGATCCGCGACAGGATCGCCAGGGTCGTCCCGGGTTTCGCCGACTTCAACGCGCGTGTCGCCGTTCCCGGGGGTTTTGTCCTGCCGAACCCGGTCAACTCCTACGAGTTCCGCACCTCCACCGGCAAGGCCCTGTTCACCCGCAACGCCTTCGTTGACCTGCGGGCCCCCGAGGGCCATCTGATCCTCCAGACGCTGCGCTCGCACGACCAGTGGAACACGATCCCCTACACCTCGAACGACCGTTACCGGGGGATCAAGGGGTCCCGCCGCGTCGTGCTCGTCAGCCCGGACGACCTCGCCGCGCTGGGCATCGCCGACGGCTCACTCGTCGACCTCGTCGGCGTCTGGACCGACGGCGTCGAGCGCCGCGCCCCCGGCTTCACCGTCGTCTCCTACCCCACGACCCCGGGTTCGGCCGCCTCCTACTACCCGGAGACCAACGTCCTCGTCCCCCTCGACAGCGTCGCCGAAGGCAGCAACACACCGACTTCGAAGGACGTCGTGGTGCGCCTGGAGCCCGTCGGCTGACCGACCCTCAGCCGCGCACCGGGACGGGCTCGCCGAGCCCCCGCCCCGGCCGGGCCATGACGACGAGGGCGGCGACGGTCAGCAGCGCAGCGCCGAGCATGATCGTCGCCATGGGCAGCGAGCTCGCGTCGCCGAAGAGGCCGACGAGAGGGGAGACGAGCGCTCCGGCGAGGAACTGGAGGCCGCCGAGCAGGGCGGACGCCGCGCCCGGCGCGCCCCTGCCGAGGGTCTGGCCGATCGTCATGGTCGCCGGGAAGATCACGCCGACGCCCACGAGGGTGAGGAACAGGGTCGCCAGCGTGCCCGCCATGGTCTCGCCCGCGACGAGCCTGACCACCACCTGGCCCGCCGCCCCGACCGTCAGGATGCCGACGCCGACGGTCAGCAGCCTGGTGAGGCCGACCCGTCCGGCGAGCCGGCCGAACACGCTGCTCGCGACGAGCATGCCGAGCGCGTTGCAGGCGAAGATCACCGAGTAGGCGGTGGCCGAGACGCCGTGGATGCTCTCGAACACGAAGCTCGACCCCGCGATGTAGGTGAACATCGCGGCCGAGGCGAACGCGAGGACGAGCACATAGCCGAGGAACGACCGGTCGGCGGCGAGCCGTCCCATCGCGCGGAACGTGCCGCCGAGCCCGTCGGACCGCCGCCGCTCGCGCGGCAGCGACTCGGGCACCTTGGCCAGCACCGACACCAGCAGCAGCACCCCGACGACGGCGAGGGCCGCGAAGACCGCGCGCCAGGTCGAGACGGCGAGGATCGCCCCGCCGATGACCGGCGCGACGATCGGCGCGATCCCGGTGATCTGGGCGAGCAGCGCGAAGTACCTGGGCAGCGCGGGCCCGTGGAAGAGGTCGGTGAGCACCGCGCGGGCGAGGACCATGCCGACGGCCCCGGCGACCCCGTGCAGGAACCGCGCTGCGGTCAGCAGTTCGACGTTGGGCGCGAGCGCGCACAGCACCGACACGACGGCGAACCCGGCGCTCCCGCCGATCAGCAGGCCGCGCCGCCCGATCGCGTCGCTGACCGGCCCGAGCAGCACCTGGCCGACGACGAGACCGGCGAGGAACGCGGTCATCGTCAGCTGGACCGCGGAACTCGTCGTGCCGAGGCTCTGGCCCATCGACGGGAAGCCCGGCACGTACATGTCGATCGCGAGCGGGGCCACCGCGGTGAGCGCGGCGAGGACGGCGATCAGCGCGCCCGCCCGTCCCGCGGTCGGGAGGTTCGTGGCGCGTTCGGCCACGTGCTTGTCGGAGGACGCGGTTACCATGGGACAAAACGTTAACAGGTAGTTCACTGGTTAACAATTGTGGCGGTGGCCACCCCGAGCCGAGGAGACGACAGTGCTTCCCACGCCTGAAGGCGTCCGGGCCCAGTGGGCCGCGGGCCGGCCCGACCTCGACACCTCCCCGATGGAGGTCGTGGGCCTGCTGAAGCAGATCAACGCGCTCCTCGCCCAGGCATTCGAGCCGCTGTACGAGACCGCGCCGGTCACCCCGTCCGAAGTCGACATCCTGATCACGCTCCGCTACGCCGAGCGCCCCGCGATCGCCTGCCGCCTCGCCGAACACCACGGCCTATCCCGCGCGGGCATGAGCAAGACCCTCGCCAAACTCGAGAAACGCGGCTACATCACCCGCACCCCCAACCCCGCCGACCGCCGCGCCGCCCTCGTCACCATCACCCCCACCGGCGCCACCACAATCGACTCCTTCTTCCCCGGCCAGCTCGCCGTCGAGGCCGCACTTCTTTCCCCCCTCGGCAACGACCGCGACGGCGTAGTCGCCGCCCTCACCCTCCTCTCCCAAACCCTCCAAACCGCCCTAACCCGCCGCGCCTAGGGCGAACGTGCACGTGGAAGGGTGGGAATGGGGTTAGGGGGTTAGGGCTTTTAGGGCTATTTGTTCGTTGTGGGCCAGGTGGTGGGCTATGGCGGTGGCGGCCTGTTCTGGGTCGCGGGTGCGGAAGTGGGCGACGAGGTCGACGTGGGCCTGGGCGCGGCGGTGGTGCTCGGCGGGGTCGGGGTCCAGGCGGCCGATGCCGATGCGGATGTAGCGTTCGCCGGCGCGCCACAGGGTGGTGAGGACGCGGTTCTCCCATGTGGTGACGGCGGGGGCGAGGAGGGCGAGGTGGAAGGCGATGTGGTCGTCGTAGATGTCGGCCATGCCGTGGGAGTGGTCGCCGAAACCGGTGGCCGCCGCGTCGAGCTCGTCGAGGTCGGCGTCGGTGAGCAGCGCGCAGGAGCGGCGGGCGATGTCGGGCTCGATGGAGCGTCTGAGCCGGTAGATGCCCTGGAGGTCGGCGAGGTCGAGCGGCGCGATCATGACGCTGCGGCCCCGGCTCGTGGTGACCAGGCCCTCGCCTTCGAGGCTGCGCAGCGCCTCGCGGATCGGGATGAAGCTGACCTCGAGCATCCCGGCGAGCTCGCGCAGTGAGTACTGCTCGCCGGGCGCGAGCGCGCCGGACAGGATGGCGCGGCGCAGTTCGTCGGTGACCTGCTCGACGACCGAACGCGCGGCGATGGGACGGACGGACTGGCGCGCTGGCATCACGGTCAAGGCCCGCTCCTCGGGTCCCGATGGGGTGGAGTTATCAAGTATAGCGGTTCGCCCCGCCGCGTGTTGATCATGGGCTCCGGGGAAATGGCCAGGTCACCGCCCCACCCCTGTCTGATCGACGGTCTGATCGGCCTTCGGGCCCGACGGAGCCTTGCTGTTATCAAGTATTATTGATAACGTCACGGCGTCGTCTTGGACGCCCCGGCGCCTCCTGCGAGTCGCCCCTACCGCAGTTCCCCATGGCCCGCGCATTTCTGTCGCCGCCATTGCGAAACACAATTCCCCAGTGCTTTTCCGCCATTGCGTCTCCGCCACCCCCCGAGAAAGGAATGATGGCAATGTGCATCAATGATTGGACCCGGCGTGACCTCTTCCGGAACGCCGCGGTCGTCGGAGCCGCCGCCGTCGGCGTCCACACGCTCGCCGCGCCGCCGGTCTCCGCGAAGGAGCGGAGGTTCCTGTTCGGCGAGAAGATCGCCCTGACCAACGTCAGGGTCTTCGACGGCACCGCGCTGAGCGCGCCCCGGACCGTCGTGATCGACAACGGCCTCATCGGCATCAGCGCCCTCGGCGCCCGCACGGTCGACTGCGGGGGCGCGACGCTGCTGCCCGGCCTGATCGACGCGCACGTCCACCTGGAGAACCTCGGCACGCTGGAGCAGCTCACCGGTTACGGCGTCACCACCGGCCTGGACATGGCGACCTTCCCGGCGTCGGTGGTCAGGTCGCTGCGCAGGCAGCCGGGGCTGACCGACATCCGCAGCGCGTGCACGCCCGCGGTCGCGCCGGGCAGCCTCCAGAGCCAGATCCCCGGGTTCCCGGCGAACGGCGTGGTGACCGGACCCGACAAGGCCGTGCAGTTCGTGACGGCAAGGGTCGCCGAGGGCGCGGACTACATCAAGATCATCGTGGACAACCCGGGCCTCGACCAGGCGACGGTGACCGCGCTGACCAAGACCGCGCACCTGTTCGGCAAGCAGGTCATGGGCCACGCGACCTCGGCCGCGATGGTCGAGAGCGCCCTGACCGCGGGCATCGACCTGATCCACCACGTCCCGCTCGACACGGCGATCAGCGCGGCGACCGCGGCGCGCTACGCGGCCAAGGCGCGGGTCGCGGTGCCCACCCTTGGCATGATGAAGGGCTTCACCCAGCTCGGCATCCCCGGCATGAACTACGAGGCGGCGCGCGGCAGCGTCGCCGCGCTGCGCCAGGCCGGGGTGCGCATCCTCGCCGGGTCGGACGCCAACAACAAGCCGAACATCCCGGTCCGCCCGGCGTTCGGGCTCAGCCTGCACCAGGAGCTGGAGCTGCTGGTCGAGGCCGGGCTGACCCCGGCCGAGGCGCTGCGCTCGGCCACCGACCTGCCCGCGCTGTCCTTCGGGCTGCGCGACCGCGGCGTCATCAAGCCCGGCTACCGGGCCGACCTCGTCCTGGTCGACGGCGACCCGCTCGCCGACATCCGCAGGACCCGCGACATCCAGCGCGTCTGGGTGGGCGGGGTCGAGCACTCCGCCTGACCGAAGGCCGTGGCCGGCCCGACGGGGTCGGCCACGGCCCGAAGTCATTCTGAATTATGCATTGCATTCACCAATGAGGGATTGTTACGGTGAGGCTCCCCAGTCCGAAATGACGCTCACCCACCCCCGAAACGGAGCACGAGGCCATGTCTGACCAGCCGAGAGTCAAGCACTGGATCGACGGCGAGTGGACCAGCTCGCCCACCGAGAAGAACAGCGTCAACCCCGCGACCGGAGAGGTGATCGGCACCTACAGCGACGGCGACGCCGGCACCGCCGACCTCGCGATCGAGGCCGCCGCGCGCGCCTTCGCCACCAGCGGCTGGCGGCACGACGCCATGGGCCGCGCCACCGCGCTGAGCCGTCTCGCCGACGCGTTCGAGACGCGGCTCGGCGACCTCGTGCAGAGCCTGGGCACCGAGAACGGCAAGCTCAACAACGAGGCGGGCTACGAGGTCCACTTCATCCCGCGCGCGCTGCGCTTCGCCTCGGGGCTGGCGCTGCTGAACCAGGGCCGGGTCGCCGAGACCAAGCCCGGCGTGCAGTCCCTGTCGATCCGCCAGCCGGTCGGCGTCGCGGGGATCATCGTGCCGTGGAACTCCCCGGCCTACCTGAGCATCCGCGCGATCGCCCCGGCGCTGGCCGCGGGCTGCACCGTCGCGGTCAAGATGCCCGCGCAGGCCGCGCAGACCGGCGCGATCGTCGCCGAGATCTTCGCGAGCGTCCCCGACTTCCCGCAGGGCGTGGTGAACTTCTTCGTGGAGTCCGGTGACGCGGGCGCACGCAGGCTCGTGGAGTCGCCGAGCGTCCCGGTCATCAGCTTCACCGGCAGCACCGGGACCGGCCGCGCCATCGCGCGCGCCGCCGCCGACGGCCTGAAGCGCGTCAGCCTGGAGCTCGGCGGCAAGACCCCGCACCTGGTCTTCGAGGACGCCGACCTCGCCGCCGTCGTCCCCACGATCGTCGCCTCGACGACGGTCTTCGCCGGCCAGTTCTGCATGACGGGCAGCCGCATCCTCGCGCACAGCTCCATCGCCGACGAGCTCATCGAGGCGGTCGCCAAGCAGCTGGAGAGCGTGCGTCCCGGCCCGGCCGCCGACCCCGAGAGCCAGATCGGCCCGATGATCGACCTCGCCGCGGTGGCCCGCGTCGACGCGGCGGTCGAGGAGGCCATCGCGGCGGGCGCGGTCCCGATCGTGCGGGGCGGACCGTCGACGCTCCCGCACCTGAAGGGCGGCGCGTTCTACCACCCGACCCTGCTCGAGGTGTCGAGCACCGACCTGCCGATCGTGCAGACCGAGACGTTCGGCCCGGTCCAGACGGTCCAGCGGTTCGACACCGAGGAGGAGGCGATCGCGCTGGCCAACGCCACCGAGTACGGCCTCAGCGCCTGCGTGTGGAGCCGTGACTCCGACCGTCCCATGCGGGTCGCGCGGGCCCTGGAGGCCGGTCTGATCTCCATCAACAGCTGGGCGAACCTCGCCGTGGAGTTCGAGGAGGGCGGCTTCAAGAGCAGCGGCCTCGGCCGTCTCGGGGGCGTCGCCAGCCTTGACGACTTCCTCGAGTACAAGCAGATCAGCCAGGCTTACGCCTGACCCGCTTCGGCGGGCGGGTCCTTGACCTGCCCGCCGAGGTCGGCGGTGATGAGCCTGCTCGCCTTGAGCAGGTCGTCCGAAAGCCGCCGGGTGACGGGCGCGGTGAGCTCGCGGCTGGGCAGCGCGAATCCGAGCACGAGCGCGAGCCCGTCACCGGGACCGAAGACGGGGGAGGCGACGACGGACAGGCCGGGGATGATGGCCCCCGCGGTGATGCACACCTGCGTGCTGCGGACGTCGTTGACGATCTTCGTCAGTTCCTCGTCGGTGTAGGCGCGGGCCTCGCCGCGCTTCTCCTGGGCGCGCAGCACCGGCTTGGTGATGGCCTGGGGGAGATAGGCGTAGCAGACGCGTCCCGCCGACGAGTCGATGAGCGGGAGCACCGAGCCGACGCGCACCGAGATGGGCAGCGGGTACGCGCCGTAGTCCCATCTGATGAGCGTCGGTCCCGCGTCGCTCCACGTCACGAGCAGGACAGTGTGCTGGGTGCGGTCGCGCAGCTCGATCGCGTGCTGTGAGGCGATGCCCGCCTCGTCAACGCGCCGCAGCGCCTCGATGCCGAGCCGCCTTACCGCGCTGCCGAGCGTGTACAGCCCGGTCGTCTTCTCCTGTGCCGCGAGACCCGACCGCACGAGGCTGACGAGATACCGATGCACCTTGCTCGGTTGCAGTCCGGAGAGGTTCGCGAGGGTCGACAGCGAGACGGGACGCCGTGCCTCCTCAAGTGCCGTGAGGACCTCCATTGCCACCTCGACGGACTGGATGCCCTGTCGCTCATCGCTTGCCATGCCCCAAATATAGCGTTTCGCATTATGCATTGCATTCACTAATGCAGGATTGTACGGTGTGGGTCACATCGAGCTGAGAGAAGGTTTCTCGTGGGTGCTCATCGCCTGATCTCCCTGACCAGACGCGTTCCGGACCTCGACCTGACGCGCGAGTTCTACCGCCAGTTCGGCCTCCAGGAGACCGCGCCCGGCACGTTCGCGACCGAGCTCGGCGGCGACCAGCTCCACCTCCTGCCGGGCGACGTCCCCGAGGTCGTGGAGGTGCACATCGGCGTCGACTCGCCCGACGACCTCGACGCCATCGCCGAACGCCTCGCCCGCTACGGCGTGACACGTGCGGCGGGTTCCATCGCCGCCGTCGAACCGGTGAGCGGCGTGCGCGTCCGCCTGTCGGTCGCCGAACGCCTCCCGAAGCAGACCCCCTACACCGCCCCGACGTCGGTCAAGCGCGACGAGCTCGTCCGGCGCGGCGATCTCCTGCCGCTGCGCCTCGGCCACCTGGCCATCGGCTGCACCGACGTAGAGGAGGCCAAGGTCTTCTTCATCGACGGCATCGGCATGCGGCTGAGCGACTACGTCATCGGCGGCCCGTTCATGCGGTTCGAGACCGACCACCACAACGTCGTGCTGCTGCCCGCGCCGATGACGCTGCTGCACCACACCGCGTGGAAGGTCCGCGACATCGACGAGATCGGCTACGGCGGCTCGCGGATGATCGAGAACCACCCGGAGCGGCACGCGTGGGGCCTGGGCAGGCACGGCGCGTCCGCGAACTACTTCTGGTACCTGAAGGACCCCGCCGGAGCCTTCGCCGAGTACTACTACTCCGAGATGGACGACCTCGCCCCCGACCCCCTGTTCTGGGACCCGGTCCCGGGCACCGGCGAACTCCCCGTCGCCGTCTGGGCCTCCCCAGCCCTGCACGAGCGGCCCCTGGTCCCCGAGGCGATGCGCGCTCCGCTGCTCGACGCCGAGCGCTGACCCCCGGCGCTTTTCCCGCAAGTCCCCGGCAAGTCCTGGCATTTCCCCACCCCTTTGGAGAGCCGACATGACCACCACCCCCCGCTGGACGACCCTCGCCCTCGCCCTGGCCCTCACCGCGACCGCGGCCTCGGCCTGTTCCTCATCCGACGACGGCAAGAGCGAGGCCGCGCCCGTCCGGATCGTCATCAACCCCGCCGCCCCGCCGGCCCTCCCGCTGGTCGCCGAGAAGAACGGCGACTTCAAGAAGAACGGCATGGACGTGAAGATCACGATCCTGCCCAGCACCAGCATCACCACGTTCGCGCCGGGCCTCGGCCGCACGTACGACATCGCGTGGGGCACCCCCGCCGACGTCATCGCCGCGTCCGCCCAGGGCCACGACATCAAGGTCATCGCGGCCGCCTACGTCGACAGCGAAGAGCACCAGCAGGGCCAGCTCTTCGCCTCGAAGTCCGCCAAGATCACCTCACTCGCCGACCTCAAGGGCAAGCGCATCGCGACCCCGTCGCTGTCCGGCACGCTCTACCTGTCGGTGCAGACCGCGCTGCGCAAGGCGGGCGTGGAGGCCAAGGACGTCGAACTCGTCGAGGTCCCGTTCCCGAACATGCTCGACCAGCTCAACGCGGGCCGGGTCGACGCCGTCGCGACGATCGAGCCGTTCGTCGGCGGGTTCAAGGCGGCCGGCCACACCGGACTCGGCGACCCGTTCCTGTCGGTGGCCTCGCCCGCCGTCACCGGGATGTGGATCGCGAACCAGGGCTGGGCGCAGAAGAACCCGGAGAAGGTCACCGGGTTCGTCGCGGCGCTCGACGCCGCGGAGACCTGGGCCGGTGCGAACGACAAGGAGGCGCGCGACTTCCTCGCCTCGGCCCTGAAGCTGCCGCCGCAGGTGATGGCGGCCTCCACGCTGCCTGACTGGGAGAGCGACATCACCGCGGAGAACCTCAACCCGTGGATCGACGCCGTCGCCGCGTCCGGCCAGGTCAACGGCACCCTGCCGAAGGCGACCGACCTGGTCGCCGGCAACTGACACCAAGGAAAGAACACTCATGAAGATCGCGAACATCTCCGGACGAGCCGCGCTGTTCACGGGCACGGAGTTCGTGGACGTGCACAAGGCGAGCGACGGGGCCTTCGGGCCCGACCCCGTGTCGGTGTTCGACCAGTGGACGGTGTTCCTCGCCTGGGCGCGGTCCGCCTACCCCGACGCCGTCGGCGTCGAGGCGACCCTGCCCGCCGACGCCGAGGTCGGCCCGCCGAGCCCGCGGCCCCGTCAGGTGTTCGGGGTGGGCCTCAACTACACCGAGCACGCCAAGGAGGCCGGGTTCGACCTGCCCGAGACCCCCGTGGTGTTCACCAAGTTCCCGACGAGCGTCGCGGGCCCCGACCAGACGATCGCGCTGCCCGACGGCTCGGTCGACTGGGAGGTCGAGCTCGTCGTCGTCATCGGGGCGCACGCGCACCGGATCGAGCCGGACCGCGCGTGGGAGGCCGTCGCGGGCCTCACCCTCGGCCAGGACCTGTCGGAGCGGCAGCTCCAGCACAAGGGTCCCGCGCCGCAGTTCAGCCTTGCCAAGTCCTTCCCCGGCTTCAGCCCGACCGGCCCGGTGCTCGTCACCCCCGACGAGTTCGCCGACCCGAACGACCTGAACATCGGCTGCCGCCTGAACGGCGAGACGATGCAGGACGACAGGACCTCGGACATGATCTTCCCGATCGGCCCGCTGGTGTCCTGGCTGTCGCACATCACCCCGCTGTGCCCCGGCGACATCATCTTCACCGGCACCCCGTCCGGCATCGGCGCGAGCCGTACGCCCCCGCGCTTCCTGAGCCCCGGCGACGAGCTGGTGAGCTGGATGGAGGGCGTCGGCACGATCCGCACGGTCGTCGCCGGTCCCGCGTACGCCGGTCCCGGCGTCCCGGCCGTCGGAGGGCGCGGTGACTGAGGTGGGCGCGCCGGAGACTGACCTCCCGCAGGCGCGGCCCGCAGACGCCGTCCCGCGCCTCGAAGTACGCGACGTTTCGGTCTCGTTCACCGTCAAGGGCAAGCGCCGCACGATCCTCGAAGGGGTCTCCTGCGAGATCGCCCGTGACGAGATCGTCGGCATCGTCGGCAGGTCGGGCACGGGCAAGACCACGCTGTTGAACCTGCTCGGCGGCATCCTGCGGCCGAGCGGGGGCGGCATCCTGCTCGACGGCGAGCCGTTCGACAAGCCGGTCGACAAGGTGATCACCGTCTTCCAGGACTACAACCAGGCGCTCCTGCCCTGGCGGACGGTCCGGCGCAACGTGTCCCTCGGCATCGAGCGCAGGCTCACCCGGGCCGAGGTCACCGACCGGGTGGACCGCGCGCTTGAGATGACGCACCTTACCGACAACGCCAACGACCTGCCTTGGCAGCTGTCGGGCGGCATGCAGCAGCGCGTGCAGATCGCCCGCGCGCTCGTCATGGAACCCGAGGTGCTCCTTCTCGACGAGCCCTTCGGCGCGCTCGACGCGATGACCCGCGCCACCCTCCAGGACGACCTCCTGAGGCTCCAGCGCGAGACCGGCTTCACCGTCGTCTTCATCACCCACGACGTGGACGAGGCGGTGTACCTGGCCGACCGGGTGCTCGTCCTCGGCGGAAGCCCGGCCAACGTCGTGCGCGAGGTCGTCTCCGGGCTGCCCAGCGAGCGCGACCAGCTCGACACCCGCGAGTCGCCGCTGTTCACCACCGCGCGGCGCACCCTCGCCGACGAGCTGTGGGGTGAGGGGCGGTGAACCTCCCGGGGCTCGTCGTGCCGGTGCTGCTGGTCGGCGCGTGGGAGCTGCTCGTCAGGATCGACGTGCTGACGTTCACCTATCTCCCGCCGCCCAGCGACATCGTCGCGGCGGTCGGCGGGCTCGTCACCGACGACGACCTCGCGGGCCGCGTCGTGCACACCACCGCCATCGCCCTCCTGGCGTGGGCGGTGGCCCTCGCGGTGGCGCTCGCCATCGGGACCGCGATCGGGTTGTCGCCGAAGACCTGGCGCTTGTCGATGGCGTCCATCGAGGTGATGCGGACGCTGCCCGCGGTCGCGCTCGTGCCCGTCGTGCTGCTCGTGCTCGGCCCGACGGTACGGGCCGAGATCGTCGTCGCCGCCTACGCCGCGTGCTGGCCGATGCTCATCAGCGTCGCGTCCGGCCTGCAGGGCGCGCCGCCGAGGCTCATCGACGTGGCACGCCAGATGCGGCTGTCCAAGACGCGCGTCGTCTTCTCGCTGATGCTGCCGGCCGCCGCGCCGCTGATCCTCTCGGGGGCGCGGCTGGCGCTCGGCATCAGCCTGATCGTCGTGGTGCTCGCCGAGATGGTCGGCAACCCGCAGGGGCTCGGCGCGGGCATCGTGGAGATGCAGATGGCGCTGCAGCCCGAGAGCATGTGGGTCTACGTGCTGTGCGTGGCGCTGCTGGGCACCGCACTCAACGCCGCGCTCCTGCTGACGGCCCGGCTCTCGTTCTCCAATCTCCTGGTGAAGGACAGGCCATGAGGCTTCCCGGCACGCGCCGCCGTCCCCGCTCGGGACGGCCGCTGTTCCCCCCGCTCGTCGGCCTCGCGCCGCTCGCGCTCGTCCTGCTGCTGTGGCAGCTGTTCGGCGACCCGGACTCGGTGAACTTCCCACCGCCGGGGGAGTGGGTCGAGGCGACGAAGGCGGTCCAGGACCGTGACCTGCTCCTTCCCGCACTCGAACAGACCCTCGCGGTGTTCGCGGTGGCGCTCGTGCTCGCCGCGGTCATCGGCGCGGCGGCCGGGACGCTGCTCGGCGCGTCGGCGTTCGCGCGCGACGCGTTCGGGCCCGTCGCGGAGTTCCTGCGCAACTTCCCGCCGCCCGCCGCGGTGCCCGTCGCGGTGCTGCTGCTCGGCGACACGCTGACGATGAGCCTCATCGTCATCGTCGGGACCGCGGTCTGGCCGATCATCCTCAACACCGAGGAGGCGGTCCGCGCGATCCCGCACGTCAGGATCAACGCCGGACGCGCGCTCGGGCTGTCTCGGCCGCGCCAGATCACCACGCTGATCGTGCCGGGGGTGCTGCCCGCGGTGATGATCGGCGTCCGGGTGGCGACCCCGATCTGCCTGATCGTCGTGCTGCTCGCCGAGATGTTGGCGTCCACGGGCGGCGTGGGACATCTGATCTTGGAAAGACAACGTATGTACGACTCGGCCGGGGTCTTCGCCTGCCTCGCCATCGTCGGCGTCCTCGGCCTGCTCACGTCGGCGACGGTGGGCGGCCTGGAACGCGTCATGTTGCGGAACTGGCCGCCAAGTCACGCCGAAGGGAAATCCACATGACCGGACACCGCATCGACGTCCACGCCCACTATCTCGGCCCCGCCGTCGCCGAGATGTTCGCCTCGGGGTTCTCCCTCGCGGGCGGCTACAAGATCTCCGTGGAGTGGACTCCGGAGGCGGCGCTCGCCTTCATGGACAGACACGGCATCCAGACGCAGATCCTCTCCGCGCCGTGGTCGTTCGCGGGCACTGAGGAGCGGCCCGAGATGGCCAAGGACTTCTGCCGGAAGGCGAATGAGGAGTTCGCGGCGCTCGCCGAGGAGTATCCCGGGCGTTTCGGGGCGTTCGCGGCGATACCCGCCGACGACACCGACAGTGCGCTCGCCGAGCTCAGGCACGCCCTTGATGTCCTGCGGCTCGACGGCGTCCTGATCTCCACGAACACGGTGAACGGGGAGTATCTGGGCAGCCCGTACTTCGAGCCGATCCTTGCCGAACTGCATGAGCGTCAGGTGCCCGCGCTGGTCCATCCCAGGAACCCGCCGTGCCTTGAGGCTGTGGGGTTCGGCAGGTCGCCGTCGGTGGTGGAGTTCCCGTTCGACACCGCGCGGACGGTCACGAACGCGATCTACACGGGCGTGTTCCAGCGGTATCCGGGGCTGAAGCTGATCCTCGCGCACTGCGGCGGCGTGCTGCCCACGCTGGGCTGGCGCATCGCCGAGCACACCGAGATGGGCATGGGCCCGACGGACGCCGACATCGGCCCCGCGCACGTCACCGGCGTCCTGCGCGGCCTGTACTACGAGACGGCTCTGGCGGGCGCTCCGCACTCGGTGCGGCCCACGCTCGAGGTCACCGACCCGGACCACATCCTGTTCGGCACGGACTGGCCGGCCGCGCCCGAGGCGACGGTCACGCACAACAACGCCAACCTGACGGGCTCGGGCGTCCTGACGGCCAAGCAGATCGCCGCGGTCGAGCACGACAACGCGCTCGCGCTGTTTCCGCGATTCCGCAAGAACTGATGCATTGACAAACGTTGCAAATGCAACTTAGCTGAGGGGGCCGGACCGCGCCCCTTCCTCGGCCGGCGAAAGGAGCAGGACGATGCCGTCAAACCACCCCGACGGACTTCCCGACGCGTTCCGCACGGTCATGCGTCATGTGGCCGCCACCGTCACCGTCGTCACCGCCGTGGACTCCGAGCGGCAGCACGGCATGACCGTCACCGCGGTCTCGTCGCTGTCGATGGAGCCGCCGGCGCTGCTCGTCTGCGTCAACCAGCGGACGCTGCTGCACGACATGCTGCTGCGCGGCAGCCGCTTCTGCGTGAACGTGCTCGCCCACGACCAGGCCGAGGTCTCCGCCGCGTTCAGCGGAGCGCTCCCGCCCGAGGAGCGCTTCGCCTGCGGCGACTGGCGCACCACCGACGACGGTCTGCGCTTCCTCGCCGACGGGATGGCGAGCCTGATCTGCCGCAACACCGCGACGATCCCCTACGGCACCCACACGATCTTCGTCGGCGAGGTGACCGAGGTCCTGCGCACCGGCCCGGAAGTCCCCCTCCTCTACCAGAACACCAAGTACTGCCGCTGCGAACCCATAGACGCAGTCCCCGCCTAACCCCCCTGCAGTCCCTTCGGGACTGCAGGGAGGGCAGCGCACCCACAGACGCAGTGCCCGCCTGACCCGCCCCGCGGTCCCCTCGGGACTGCAGGGGGGTGCACCCACAGACGTAGTGCCCGCCTGACCCGCCCTGCGGTCCCTTCGGGACTGCAGGGGGGCGCACCCACAGACGCAGTGCCCGCCTGACCCGCCCCGCGGTCCCTTCGGGACTGAGGGGGGCGGCGAACCCGTAGACGCAGTCCCCGCCCACCTCCCCTCGGGGGAGGCGACCTTCCCTCGCAGTCCCGAAGGGACTGCGAGAAGGGGGTGCGCAGTCGTTGTCCTTGTTTGATCCTCCGTGTTTGAAAGGAAGCTCGAGATGATCGATGCTCCTGCCGAGAGCTCACTGGCCACCCCGCGGGAAATCGCTGAGCGGGTTCGGGAGATCGCCGCTGAGGCGCGCGGACGCGCGCGGCAGACCGAGCGTGATCGGCGTGTGCCCGACGAGACGATCGACGCGCTCGGCGCGGCCGGGTTCTTCCGGATTCCGCAGCCGCGGGTGTTCGGCGGCGGCCAGACCGAGCTCGACACCGTGGTCGAGCACATCTTCACGCTCGCGGCGGCATGCCCGTCGACGGGCTGGGTCGCCGGGCTGTTCGCCGCGCACCAGTGGCTGCTCGCCTGCTTCGGCGAGCAGGCTCAGCACGACGTCCTCGACGTCGACCCCGACGCGCGGATCTGCGGCTCCTATGCGCCGACCGGCCAAACCCGCGAGACCGACGGCGGCTACCTGCTCAGCGGCAGGTGGTCGTTCGCCAGCGGCAGCGACACCGCGACCTGGGCGGTGTGCGCGTCGTTCCTGCCCGCCGAGGAGGGCGCGCGCGGCAAGCCAGCGTTCTTCCTCATCCCCGCCGCCGACTACACCATCGACGACGACTGGGACGTCGCGGGCCTGTCCGGCACGGGCAGCAAGACCCTCGTCGTGGACGACGCCTTCGTGCCCGCCCACCGGCTGCTCCCGTTCTCCGACATCATGGCGGGCACGACCGAGGGCGCGGCGCTGCACGCCGACTACCCGGCGCTGCGTCTGCCGATGCTCACGCAGATCCCGACCTGCCTCGCGGCAGTCGGCGTCGGCGCGGCGGCCGGCGCGCTCGCCGACTTCCAGGAGATGGCCGGCACCCGTCAGACGCGCGGCGCGCTCGTGGGCGGCGGCAGCAGGATCGCCAACTTCGCGACGGTCCAGCTCAGGGTCGCCGAGGCCGCGGCGAGCGTCGACGCGGCCAAGGAGATCCTGCTCCGCGACATCCGTCTGCGCGCCGCGACCGCCCGCGAGGGCCGTCAGGTCTCGCCGGAGGAGCGCATCCTCAGCAGGCGCGGCCAGGCTTTCGCGGTGGCGCTCTCCGTCCGCGCGGTCGAGGCGATCAACGGCGCGACCGGCGGCCAGGGCCTCGCCATGGACAACCCGATCCAGCGCGCCTGGCGCGACGTCAGCGCGGTCAGCAGGCACATCTCCCTGAACTGGGACGCCGTCGGCACCATGTCCGGCCAGGCCGCCCTCGGCCTGCCCCCGCAGGGCCAGTACTGAACCACGCGGGGGATGGGCGCGGCGGCTACCGCTCCTCGTCGGGGCCGCCGAGGTTGTCGTACATGGTCCGGAGGATCTCCTTGAACCTGACGACCTCCTTGGCGCTCATCCCCGCGGTGGCGGCCCGCTCGTAGGTGTCGGCGACGGGGATGAGCGGCTCGACCACGGCGAGGCCCTTGGCCGTGAGGTTGATCGCGACGATCCTGCCCTGGTCCTCAGGCCGCTCCCGCGACACGAGGCCGTCACTGCGCATCGTGGAGATGAGCCGCGACAGCGTCGACTTCTCTATCGAGGTCTTGACGGCGAGATCGCCGAGCCGCTGGTCGCCCTGCTCGCGCAGGGCCGCGAGGACCCGGTACATCGGCAGGGTCAGCCCGTGGTCCTTCAGCTGGACCGCGAACCGCTCGCCGAGCCGGACGCCGAGCCTGTTGAGCAGGTACGGGACCGAATCGGTGAACTGGTAGGGCAGGGACTCGCCTGTTTCTTCCGACACGCAGCGATCCTAGCCTTTCGACCTGCGTCGTTGCCAATGCATCAGATGCGGTTGCAAAAGATGCGATCACAAGTGATGCGCTGCACCGCTCCCCGAAGCCTCTCAGGAGACGACGCGTTCGCCCAGCCGTCAGCGCGATCTGTGAGGAATTAACGTGATGGACACACCCGAAAGTGTGAATTAGTAACACTTCGCCGTGATCGTTTCACCTCAGTCGGAGCCGACGGAGGAGGTGGAGCGGTGGATCGCGAAGGCGTCACACGGTTGGTCAGGCGGGTGGGCATGCCCGTGCTGGCGATGGTGCTCGCGCTCGGGATCGGCGGGGTGATGGTCGCCGGGCTCGGGCACTCGCCGCTGACCGCGGCGCGGACCGTCCTCGACGCCGGGTTCGGGTGCAACGCGGACTACTGCAACCTGAGCGGGACGCTCGCGCTCGCCGGGCCGATCGTGCTGTGCGCGCTCGGCGCTGTGGTGTCGCTGCGCAGCGGGTTGTTCAGCATCGGGCAGGAGGGCCAGTACGCGCTCGGCGGGCTCGCCGCCGCCGTCACCGGGTCGGCGCTGTCGCTGCCGGGCGGGGTCCATCCCGTCGTCGCGCTGGCGGCGGCCGTCGTGGTCGGGGCGCTGTGGGGGGTCATCCCCGCGCTGCTCAAGGTGTTCCTGAACGTCAACGAGCTGATCATCACGATCGTGCTCAACGCCATGGCCGGGCTGCTGCTCGACTTCCTGGTGAACCATCCGCTGCGCGCGGAGGCGTCGACCGTCGGGTACACCAAGCCGGTCGACGCGTCCGCGCGGCTTCCGGTGTTCGACCCGTCGACCAAGTTCGGGCTCGGGTTCGTCATCGCGGTCGTCGCGTGCGTCGCCGTCTGGTTCTTCCTCAGCCGCACCACGACGGGCTACGAGCAGCGGATGTCGGGCGAGGCGCTCGACTTCGCCCGCTACTCGGGCATGTCGAGCACCGCGAGCGTGCTGCGCGCCGGACTGCTCGGCGGCGCGCTGGCCGGGCTCGGCGGCGGCGTCCAGGTGCTCGGCACCAACTACCGCGTCATCGAGGGCTTCTCCGACGGGACGGGCTTCACCGGCCTCACCGCCGCGATCCTCGGCGGCACCACCGCGATCGGCGCGGCCCTCGCCGGAATCCTCTACGCGGGCATCACGGTCGGCGCGGTCAACGGCCTCCAGATCGTGCTAGGCGTCCCGCGCGAGATCGGCTCGACGACGCTCGCCCTGATGATCGTCCTCGTCGCGCTCCAGGCCCCGCTGCTGGCGAAGATCGAGGCGGCGGCCGACCGGCGGCGCGCGGCGGGCAAACGCGGCGATCCCCCCGACGACCCCGCCAAGGAACAGGCACCGGAGAAGGCGGAGGCCGCACCATGAACCTCGTCGCGGACTTCCTCAACAGCGGCATCCGCCTCAGCACCCCGATCCTCTTCGCCGCGATCGCGTCGCTGATCTCGGCCAGGGCCGGGATTCTCAACCTCGCGATCGAGTCGAAGGTCCTCGCCGGCGCGTTCGTCGGCGTCCTGACGGCTGCGGCGTTCGGCCTCTGGGCCGGGATCGCGGCGGCGGCCCTGACGGGCGCGCTCATCGGCCTGCTCATGGCGTTCGCGCACCGGATCGGCGTCGACCTCGTGGTCCTCGCGATCGGGCTGAACATCCTCGTCCTGCAGCTGACCGTGTACCTGATGCGGTCCTACCTGGGCGGCGTCGGCACATACGCGCCGGAGATCGACAGGCTGCCGGAGATCGCGCTCCCGCTCCTGTCGGACCTGCCGTTCCTCGACCATCTGACGGCACGGCTCAACGTGCTCGTCTACCTCGCGCTGGGCACCGCGCTCGCGGTCGGGATCTACTTCAGGACGCGCAGCGGCCGCCATCTCCTCGCCGTCGGGGAAGCGCCCGTCGCGGCGGCGGCGTCCGGGATTCCCGTCGCGCGGGTCCAGCTCGCGGCGCTGGTCGTCGCGGGGGCGATCGCGGGGGTCGGCGGGGCGTTCCTGTCGATCGGCGACGTCGGCCTGTTCACCCGCAACATGAGCGCGGACCGCGGCTGGATCGGCATCACCGCGGCGCTGCTCGCGCTCAACCGGCCGGCGCTCGTGGTGCCCGCCGCCGCGGTCTTCGGGTTCGCCTCGGCCGCCGCGATCCGCCTCCAGTCGCTGGACGTGCCCGCGAACCTCACCCAGTTCCTGCCGCAGGGCGCGGCGTTCGTCGCGCTCGTCCTCGTGGGCGTGCACGGCAGGCTGCGCGGCAACGTCGCACGGCTCTGGCGTGACAGCACCCGCATCCCCTTCCCGTTCCCCAGCCGCTCATCCCCCGACAAATCCCCAGACGCATCCCCAGACAACCCGCCGGACAGCCACGCGAAAACCCCCCAGGAGACGCCATGACCAGCCCCGTCAGAACCCTGCTCAGAGCCACCGCCGTCACCGCCGCCCTGACGCTCGCCGCCGCGTGCGGCGGAGGCGGCGGGGACACCACCGCCGACCCCGACGCGTTCAGCTACTCCCTCATCACCCCCGGCTCGGCGGGCGACGGAGGGTTCATCGACTCGGCGATCCTCGGCACCGAGCGGGCCAAGAAGGAACTCGGCGTCACCGGCCGGGTCGTCGAGGCCGAGTCGGTCTCGCAGCAGGAGGGCGTCATCCGCTCGACGGTCGCGACCCGCCCCGACATCATCATCGCGCCCGGCCTCGACCCCGAGTCGCTGCTGGCGGTCGCGGGGGAGAACCCCGACCAGCTGTTCGGCGTCCCGAGCGACATCTTCGCCGACAAGCTGCCCGACAACGTCTCGGCGTTCTCCATCAACGTGCACGAGTCGAGCTTCCTCGGCGGGTACGTCGCCGGGAGCATGACCGAGACCAAGAAGGTCGGCGCGGTCCTCGGCATCGACAACCCCGGGCTCAACCAGTTCTACTACGGCTACAAGCAGGGCGTTCTCGCCGCCTGCCCCGACTGCACGGTCACCCCGAGCTACCTGAACGGCGAGTTCGGCGACCCGTCGGTCGGCCAGGAGGCGGCGCTGGCGCTGTACCAGGGCGGCAACGACATCGTCTACGCCGTCGCCGGGCTCAGCGGCCAGGGCGTGCTGACCGCCGCCAAGAAGGAGGGCAAGTTCGCCATCGGCGTCGACGCCGACCAGGACGGCGACGCCCCCGGCACCGTCATCGTCTCGGTCATGAAGCGGGTCGACCAGACGACGTTCCAGCTCATCGAGGCCGCCAAGACCGGCGCGTTCAAGGCGGGCTTCGTCCAGGCGGGCCTCGCCGACGAGGTCACCGGCCTGTCGTGGAGCGACGGCTCGACGGTCTTCGCCGACAAGGGCCCGGAGAAGCTCGCCTCCAAGGTCCCGGCCGTCACCGAGAAGGTGAATGAACTGCGCGAGCAGATCCTCGCGGGCGAGATCAAGGTCTGCGACGCGCTCAACGACCCGTCGTCCGAAGCCTGCGCCAAGGTCGGCCTGAAGTCCTGACCACGAGCCCGCCGCACCGCACAGAGGGAGGAAACCGCCGATGACCGCGCCGCCGCGCCTCGAACTCCGGGGCCTGCGCAAGTACTTCGCGACGTCGAAGGTGCTCGCGGTGGACGACGTCTCCCTCGCCGTCGCGCCGGGTGAGGTCGTCGCGCTCATCGGCGAGAACGGGACGGGCAAGACCACCCTGATGAACCTCGTGTTCGGCGTCCACCAGCCGGACGCGGGCGAGATCAGGGTGGACGGCACACCCGTCAGGATCAGCGGTCCGCAGGCCGCGATCGGGCACGGGGTGGCGATGGTGCACCAGCACTTCGAGCTCGTCCCGAGCTTCACCGTCGCGCAGAACGTGCTGCTCGGCAGGGAGCCGATCCGGCGCGGCCGCTACGACGACGCCGAAGCCGTCCGCCGCGTCAGCGCGCTGATGGAACGCTCAGGGCTGGTCCTCGACCCGCGCCGACGGGTCGGGGACCTCCCGGTCGCCGCGCAGCAGCGCGTGGAGATCCTGAAGGCCCTGGCCAGGGACGCCCAGGTGGTGATCCTCGACGAGCCGACCGCCGTCCTGACCCCGCGCGAGGCCGACGAGCTGATCGCCCTCGTGCGGGGCCTGGCCGCCGACGGCAGGTCTGTCGTCTTCATCTCGCACAAGCTCCCGGAGGTCCAGGAGGTCGCCGACCGGATCGTGGTGATGCGGCGCGGCAGGGTCGTCGGCGAGGTCGCGCGCGGCGGCGCGGACAACGCCGCGCTCGCCCGCATGATGGTCGGCCGCGAGGTCCCCATGACGGGTTCCTACGCGACGCAGCCGCCCGGCGACGAACTGCTCACCGTCTCCGGCGCGTCGGTGGCCCCGACCGTCGAGGGCAGCAGCGGGCTGCGCGGCGTCGACCTGACGCTGCGGTCCGGCGAGATCCTCGGCGTCGCGGGCGTCGGCGGCAACGGCCAGGACGAGCTCATCGACGCCATCACCGGCCTCGGCCGCCTCGAAGCGGGAAATGTCGCGATCGACGGCCACGACATCACCCGCGCCGCCCCCGCCGAGACCCGGCGGCACGGGATCGCGCACATCGCCGCCGACCGCATGCGCGTCGGCCTGAACCTCGAAGCCACCCTTGAGGAGAACGCCGTGTCCACATCGTTCCGGACCCGCCGGTTCAGCCGGGCCGGGCTGATCAGACGACGGGCGCGGCGGCGGTTCGCCGCGTCGCTGATCGCCGACTACGAGGTGCGCGGGGCCGCGCCGACCCGTCAGGTGCGCTCGCTGTCCGGCGGCAACCTCCAGAAGATCGTCATCGGCCGTGAGCTGTCGGGCAGCCCGCGCGTGGTGCTGGCCAACCAGCCGACGCGCGGCCTGGACGTCGGCAGCATCGAGTTCGTGCACGGCGCGCTGTCGCTGGCGCGCGCGGCGGGCGCGGGCGTCCTGCTGGTGTCGGCCGAGCTCGACGAGGTCATGGCGCTCTCCGACAGGGTCGCGGTGATGTACGACGGGCGGCTGATCGGGCCGTTCGACCGCGCGGACGTCGACCGGGAACGCGTCGGCCGTCTGATGGCCGGGGTGGAGGGCGCGTGACAAGGACAGAACTGATCGTCGCCGACCATGTGCTGGTCAACGATGACGCGGGCACCGTGCTGTCGCCGGGCGCCGTCGAGGTCGCGGACGGGCGGATCGTCTCCGTCGCGAGGCCCGCGGCGCGTCCTGCGGGACCGGGCGTCACCGACCTCGGGGCGAGCGTCGTCATGCCCGGCCTGGTCAACGCGCACGCGCACACGCCGATGTCGCTGATGCGCGGGACCGCAGAAGGGCACTCGCTGCTGACGATGGAAGGGTTCCTCACGGTGCTGCGCAGCCGCGAGGAGCACCTGACGCCCGACATGGTCCCCGCGTCCGTCGCGGTGTCGTGCGGCGACATGATCCGGCACGGCACCACCGCCTTCGCCGACCAGTACTTCTACGCCGACGAGATCGCGCCGACCGTCGAACGTTCCGGGCTGCGCGCCCGCATCGCCTGGGGCATCGTGGAGCTCGGCGACGACGCCGCGCGCGCCCGCGAACTCGACGCCGCCGCCCGCTTCGCCGAGAGCCTGCCCGCCGACGGACGTGTGTCGGCGTGGGTCGGCCCGCACGCGTACTTCGTGGACAACACCCCCGAGGCGATGGCCGCCGAACTCGCCCTCGCCCGTCGGCTCGACGCGGGTCTGCACGTCCACTTCTCCACGTCGGGCGAGGAGGACGCGTGGTGCCTTGAACACTATGGCCGTCCCGCCCTTGAGGTGCTGCGCGACCTCGGCATGCTCGACGTGCCGACGATCCTCGCGCATTGCACGACGCTGCCCGCCGACCAGCTGCCGCTGCTGGCCGGGACGCGCGCGGTGATGGCCGTCATCCCGAGCGTCGCGATGATGAGCGGGGTGCCCGCCGCGCCCGTCAGGGAAGCGCTCGACCACGGGGTCGCCGTCGCGCTCGGCTCCGACAACGTCTGCAACAACACCAACACCGACCTCTTCGAGGAGATGCGCGTCCTCGGCAAGCTCGCCGCGTTCACCTCACGGGTGCCCAACCAGGTCACGCCGCGCGAGATCCTGCGGATCGCGACGGTCGGCGGGCACCGCGCCCTCGCGGGCGGGCCCGACGACGGACGGCTCGTCGCCGGGGCCGTCGCGGACCTCATCGCCGTTCCGCTCGCGGAGGTGGCGCGCGGTCCCGTCGGCGCGCAGTCGCTCGAAGCCGCCCTCGTGTACGGGACGTCGGGGGCGTCGGTGACGCACGCGATGGCCGACGGGAACTGGCTCATGACCGACCGGGCCGTGCACACCCTCGATCTCGCCGCGGCGGCGCGCCGTCAGCAGGACGATTACGACATCCTCTCGTCCAGGATGACCGGACGACGGACGAGGGAGACCACACCATGAACGCGCGGGACCGCCGGAAACTCATCGAACAGCAGGTGGTCCGCACCGGCGAGGTCCAGTTCAGCGTGCTCGCCGAGGAGTTCGGCGTGTCCGAGATGACCGTTCGGCGGGATATCGACACCCTGGAGCGTCAGGGCGTCGTGCGGCGGGTGTCCGGCGGGGCGATCCCCGTCTCGGCCGCCGCGTTCGAGCCGTCGTACGGGCTGCGCAACGATCTGGCCGCCGCGAGCAAGGACCACATCGCGACGGCGATGGCCGGGCTGCTGCGTCCGGGCGAGACAGTCGTGCTGGACAGCGGCAGCACCGTCGCGCGGGTCGCGCACGCGATCCGGGGGCGCGGGCTCGGGCTCACCGTGATCACGCCGAGCCTTCCCGTCGCGACGGCGCTCGCCGACGAGCCCGGCACGCATGTGATCCTCACCGGCGGGACCGTCAGGCCGGGGGAGCTCAGCCTCGTCGGGCACGACGCCGAACGCGCCTTCGAGCGCTTCAACTGCGACACCTTCGTCATCGGCGTCGCCGGAGTCGACGCCGACAAGGGCCTCACCGAGTACCACCCAGGCGAGGCGAGCGTGAAACGCGCGGCGCTCGCCGCCTCGTCCCGGCTCCTCGTGGGCGCGGACGCGGCGAAGCTCGGCAGGGTCCATCTCGTCAACATCGCCCCCATCACCGCCGTCGGCGTCCTCGTGACGGACGCCGCGCCGGACCATCCGACGGTCGAGGCGGCCCGCGCGGCCGGAGCGGAGGTCGTCCTGACCTCCCGGGACGTCGGCGAACGAACAGGAGAAAGCGTATGAACCGTTTCGCGGCGATCTTCGCCGGTACCGCCAAGCCGCTGATCGCGATGGCGCACCTTCCGGCGCTGCCGGGGACTCCCCTTTATGACGCGGGAGCGGGGGTGCAGGGCATCGTCGACCAGGTCAGCGAGGAGGTCGCGGTGCTGGTGGACGCGGGGTTCGACGCCGTCATGTTCTGCAATGAGAACGATCGGCCATATGAGCTGAACGCCGGGCCTGAGGCGGCGGCGGTGATGGCGCGGGTCGTCACCGAGTGCCGTCCGGATTCCGTGCCTTTCGGGGTCGACTATCTGTGGGACAGCAGGATCGCGCTCGCCACGGCGGTCGCGACGGGCGCGAGCTTCATGCGCGAGGTCGTCACGGGGGTGTGGGAGTCGGACATGGGACTGTGGAACACCAACGCCGCGCACACGCTGCGCGAGCGTCGCCGTCTCGACAACGACGACCTCGCGATCTTCATGAACGTGACGCCGGAGTTCGCCTCACCCATCGGGGACCGTACGCCCGCGCAGATAGCGCGCTCGACCGTGGTGTCGAGCCTCGCGGACGTGATCCTTGTTTCCGGGCCGATGGCCGGGGCCGAGCCGTCCGCGCGGACGCTGCGCGAGGTGCGCGAGAGCGTCCCGGACGAGGTGCCCGTCATGCTCAACACCGGGGCCCGCGAGGACAGCATCGCCGAGCTGCTGAAGATCGCCGACGGCTGCATCGTCGGGTCGTCGCTCAAGGTCGACGGCAGCACCTGGAACCGGGTCGACCCCGTCCGGGCCCGGCGCTTTGTGGAAGCGGCGCGGGCGTGAGCTCCGCGATCACGATCGGGCTCGACATCGGCACGACCGGCGTCAAGGGCGTCGCGCTGGACGTCGAGCGCGGGCTTGTCGCCGAGGCCGCGCGCGGCAACGCGCTCGGCTCGCCCAGGCCGGGGTGGGCGGAGGCCGACCCGGCGCAGTGGGAGGCGAACGTCGCCGACGTCCTCGCCGAGCTCGCCGCGAAGATCGACGCCGCACGCGTCGTCGGGATCGCGACGACGGGGATGGTTCCGGCGGTCGTCTGCCTTGACGAGGCGGGTCGGCCTTTGCGGAACGCGATCCTGCAGAACGACGCGCGCGCGGTCGGCGAGGTGGCCGAGGTGCGGGAGCTGCTTCGGGACACCGACGTCCTCGCCCGCACCGGCTCGCCGGTGACCCAGCAGTCGGTCGCGCCCACGGCACGCTGGCTGCGGACGCATGAGGCCGACGTGTGGGAGCGGACCGCGACGGTCCTCGGGTCGTACGACGCGGTGCTCACCTGGCTGGGCGCGCGGCCACACGTCGAGCTGAACTGGGCGATCGAATCTGGGCTTTTCGACCTTTCCGGGGAGCGGTTCGCGCCCGCCGTCGCGGCGGGCGGGCTGGGCGACCGGCTGCCCCCGGTGGAGGCGGGCGGGACCGTCGTCGGCGAGCTGCTGCCCACGATCGCCGACCGCGTCGGCCTCCCGCGCGGCGTCCCCCTCGCCGTCGGCGGGGCCGACCACGTCCTTTCCGCCTACGGCGCGGGCCTCACCGAACCCGGCGACTGGCTCGTCAAACTCGGCGGCGCGGGCGACATCCTCGCCGTCAGCGCCGAACCCGTCGCCGACGACCGCTTCTACCTGGACCGCCACCCCATCGACGGCCTCTGGCTCCCCAACGGCTGCATGGCGACGAGCGGCAGCCTCGTCCGCTGGGTCCAGTCCCTCCTGGGCGTTGACGATCTCCGGGCCATGGACGCCGAAGCCGCCGACCGCGCCCCCGCCTCCATCCTCTGCCTCCCCTACTTCCTGGGCGAAAAGACCCCCCTCAACGACCCCCTCCTCCGCGGTGTCTTCGCGGGCCTCCACCTGGGCCACGACCGCGCCGACCTCTACCGCTCGGCCCTCGAGGGCGTCGCCTTCGGCTTCCGCCACAACGCCGAAGTCCTCGCCTCCCGCGGCATAACCCTCACCTCCGCCACGGTCACCAACGGCGGCTCCACCTCCCCCCTCTGGAAACAGATCCACGCCGACATCCTCCAAACCCCCCTCCGCACCCTTAAATCCCACCCCGGCGCCTCCCTCGGCGCAGCCGTCTCCGCCGCCATAGCCACCACGACCCTCCCCACCTGGACCGCCATCACCCACTACATCCAAGAAGGCCCCACCATCCACCCCAACCCCTCCCTAACCCCCCAATACGACCACACCTACCCCCTCTGGCAATCCCTCTCCACCACCACAACCCCCACCATGCACGCCCTCTCCCACCCCCCCGACTAACCACACCCCCACCCCGACCCAAGACACGGCCGCCGAGGGGTTTTCGCGGGAGCCGACGGGCGGGAAGGATGGGCGGATGGACAGGCTGGGCACCGCGCTCTGCGCGCGGCTGGGAATGCGGGTTCCAGTGGTGCAAGCACCAATCGGAAGCGCCTGCACCGCAGAACTGGTGGCCGCCGTCGCGGCGGCGGGTGGACTTGGCATGTTGTCGGTGACATGGATGAGAACCGCGGAGATCAGGGAGAGTTTGCGCCGAATTCGGGCACTTACGTCCGGGCCGTTCGGGGTGAACGCGGTGCTGGCGTTCGCGGTTGAGGAGAAGATCGAGCTGTGCTTGGCGGCCGGGGTCCGGGTCGTTTCGACGTTCTGGGGCGATCCCGCGCCCTATGTCGAGCGCATTCATGGGGCGGGCGCGGTCCATCTGCACACCGTGTCGTCGGCGGCGGAGGCCGTCGCGGCGGTGGAGGCGGGGGTTGATGTTGTGGTCGCGCAGGGGGTTGAGGCGGGCGGGCATGTGCGGGGTGGGGTTCCGACGATGGTGCTGGTGCCCGCGGTCGTTGACGCTGTGGGGGACGTGCCGGTGATCGCGGCGGGGGGCATCGCGGACGGGCGGGGGCTTGCGGCGGCGCTTGTGCTCGGGGCGCAGGGTGTGTGGATGGGGACGCGGTTTCTGGCGGCGCGGGAGGCGGCGACGCATGAGGTCTACCGGGATCGGGTGATCGGTGCGGCGGAGACGTCGGCCGTGCGCACGCTCGCGTTCGACGGGGGGTGGCCTGACGCGCCGCATCGGGCGCTGGAGAACAGCACGCTTCGCGCGTGGGAGGCGGCCGGGCGGCCTGGCTCTCCGGACCGGCCGGGTGAGGGCGACGTCGTCGCGACGGGGCCGGACGGCACCGCTTACCTCCGCTACGGCGACATGATGCCGTTGCCCGGGATGGCCGGGGACCTTGAGGCGATGGCCTTGTATGCGGGTTGCTCGGCGGGGCTTGTGCATGAGGTGGAACCCGCCGCTGAGATCGTCGCCCGCGTCGTGGACGAGGCACGCGGCCTTCTTTCCTGAGCCCTCGCGCGGCCGCTGTCGCGGCGCGGCCGGTCTCCCAGAAGAGGGCAAAGCTCTCTTTTGTGACGGTAAAGCGGGCGGGTGGTCGCGGTAAAAGGGCAGGTCGCGGTGGGTCGAGGGTGGGGGAGTGGGGCTGTCTTAGGCGGTGGGTGGGGGGAAAGGAATTACGGAGAGGGGGAAGGGGAGGGACCATGCGGATTGTGATCATCGGGGGGACCGGGCTGATCGGGTCGAAGCTCGTCGCGAAGCTCGGCGCGCGGGGACACGAGGCGGTGGCGGCAGCCCCGAGTACCGGTGTCAACGCGCTCACGGGCGAAGGGCTCGGTGCGGCGTTGAAGGGGGCCGACGTCGTCATCGACGTGTCCAACTCGCCGTCCTTCGAGGACGCGGAAGTCCTCGAGTTCTTCGAGAAGTCGACGGGCAACCTGCTGGCCGCCGAGAAGGAGGCGGGCGTCGCCCACCACGTCGCGCTGTCCGTCGTGGGCACCGACCGGCGTCCCGACATCGGCTACTTCCGGGCGAAGATCGCCCAGCAGGATCTGATCAAGGAGTCGGGCGTGCCCTACTCGATCGTCCACGCGACCCAGTTCTACGAGTTCGGCAAGCGCATCGCCGACGGCGCGACCGAGGACGGCGAGGTCCACATCGCCCCGGTCGCGTTCCAGCCGATCGCGGCCGACGACGTCGCCGACAACGTCGCCAAGACCGCCATCGCAACCCCGCTCAACGGCTCACTCGAGATCGCGGGCCCGACCCGCTACCGCATGGACGACTTCTTCCGCGAAGCACTCCACGCCTGGCACGACCCCCGCACCGTCGTCACCGACCCCCACGCCCACTACTTCGGCGCCGAACTAGACAACCTCACCCTAGTCCCCACCACCGACGCAACCCTCGGCGAAATCCCCTACAACACCTGGCTCCCCACCAACACCTGACGCTCCCCCACCGAGAACCCCCGTCCCACGAAAGGAGAACCATCATGAGCACCCGCACACTGGACCCCGAGGCACGCGCGATCGCCGACGCCACAGCCAAGCCCCCGTTCCTGTACGAACTGGGCCCGAAAGGCGCACGCAAGCTCCTCGAGGACCTGCAACGCGACGCCGCGGCCACCAAACCCGACGTGGACGACAAATGGATCACCGTGCCCGCCGACGTCGGCGACGTGCGGGTGCGGATCGTCCGTCCGCCCGGCGCGGGAGACGACCTCCCCGTCATCCTCTACGTGCACGGCGGCGGATGGGTGATCGGCGACGCGAACACCCATGACAGGCTCGTCCGCGAACTCGCCGTGGGCGCGCGGGCCGCCGTCGCGTTCGTCGAGTACGACCGCTCGCCCGAGGCCCGCTACCCCGTCGCGATCGAGCAGGCATACGCGACCGCCAGGTGGCTGACGGCCAACGGCGCGGGGGAGGGCCTTGACGTCTCGCGCATTGCGGTCGCCGGTGACTCCGTCGGCGGGAACATGGCCGCGGCGCTGACCCTGATGGCCAAGCGGCGCGGCGACGTCACCTTCGTCCACCAGTCGCTCTACTACCCGGTCACCGACGCCGCCCAGGACACCGCGAGCTACCGGGAGTTCGCCGACGGCCCCTACCTGACCGCCAAGGCGATGGCCTGGTTCTGGGACGCCTACACCACCGACCCGGCCGAGCGCGCCGAGGTCACCGCGTCGCCGCTCCGCGCCTCACTTGACGAGCTCGCCGGCCTGCCGCCCGCGCTGGTGATCGTGGACGAGAACGACGTGCTGCGCGACGAGGGCGAGGCATACGCCCGCAAGCTCACCGAGGCGGGCGTGCCGACCACGAGCGTCCGCTACAACGGCACGCTGCACGACTTCATGATGCTCGACCCGCTCAGCGACAGCAGGGCCGTCCGCGCGGCCGTCGCCCAGGCCGTCACGGCGCTGCGCGGCGCGCTGCACACCGACGACTCGTGAGCGCCGAAGCCCTTAGCCTCCGCGTGGACCGGCCTCCGGACGGACCTTGAGAGAACGCGGCAGATCTCGTGGCCGGACGGTTGCCGAGTCAAGGGGATGGGTCTGGGGGTTGGGTCGATTTGGGAAGGGGTGGCGGGGTGGATAGGCGGGGGTTTGTCAGGGTGGTGTCGGTTGGGGCGGTGGTGGGGGCGGTTGCGGGGGTGCGGGCCGCCAGTGGGGGCGGGGGGAATCCGGTGGGGGAGCCGGCGGGGGACGGGGAGGCGGGCATTGGGTTTGGGCCGTTGAAGCAGATCGATGCGGGTCTGCTGAATGTCGGTTATGCCGAGGCCGGGCCGCAGGACGGCCCCGTCGTGATTCTGCTGCACGGCTTCCCCTACGACATCCACAGCTACGCCGACGTGACGCCCCTGCTCGCCGCCCAGGGCCACCGCGTGATCGTCCCGTATCTGCGGGGCCACGGCACCACGCGCTTCCTCGACGACGCCACGGTCCGCAACGCCCAGCAGTCCGCCTTCGCCGTAGACCTCATCGCGCTCATGGACGCCCTGGGCATCCCGAAGGCAGTCCTCGCCGGGTTCGACTGGGGTTCGCGGACCGCCGACATCGTCGCCGCCCTGTGGCCCGAGCGGGTGAAGGCCCTGGTGTCCACGAGCGGGTACCTGATCACGAACCGCGCGGCGCAGAAGGAGCCGCTGAACCCGTCCGCCGAGCATGTGTGGTGGTACCAGTACTACTTCGCGACGCCGCGCGGCGAGAAGGGCCTCACCCGCAACCGGCACGACTTCGGCGAGCTCGTCTGGCGGCTCGCCTCCCCGACCTGGGACTTCGACGCCGCCACCTACGACCGCACCGCCCGCGCCTTCGAGAACCCCGACTGGGTGCCCATCGTCATCCACAACTACCGCTGGCGGCTCAGCCTCGCCGAAGGCGAACCCCGCTACGACGACCTGGAGATCAAACTCGCGGCAAGCCCCACCATCACGGTCCCCACGATCGCCGTAGACGCGGCCCTTGATCCCTTCGGCGCGGGAGGCAGCGACGCCGCCTACCGCGCCAAGTTCACCGGCCCCTACGAACACCGCGTCCTGAAGGACGTCGGCCACAACGTCCCCCAGGAGGCTCCCGAGCAGTTCGCACGCGCGGTCCTCGACGCCGCCGACCTGTGACCGGGCGGCTAACGGGAAGGCCGCGTCGGCTCGTGCGCGGGGCCCGTGGGTTCGTGGGTGGGGATGAGGACAAGGGAGAGGACGATGAGGGGGAGGCCGGCGGCCAGGAGCCAGGGCGTGGTGAAGGCGGGGCCGGGGGCGGGGAGGGCGAGGAGGCCGCAGCCGACGACGAGGAACGCCTTGGCGACGACCGTCGCGACGAAGACGACGGTGAGGAGACGGCAGCGCTGGAGCGCCATCTGGAGCTGGGCGAGGCCGAGGGTGACGCCGACGAGGAACAGCGGAACGAGCGGCCCGGTGAAGGCGTCGACGCCCCAGCCCGCGCGGGCCTGGAGGTTGAAGGCGAGCTCGGCGAACCCGACGAGGACGCCCGCGCCGACCCCGTAGGCGATGCCGGTCAGCGGACGGGCGTGCCGGCCGTCGGGCCGTGCGTCGCCGACCGTGAACAGCAGCACGGGCAGCCCCAGCGACACGACAGCGAGCAGCGCGAGGGACACGCCGGGCACCTCGGCCGGGACCGCGGGCGACGACCAGGAGACGAGGAGCCCGCCCGCGGCCATCGCCGTCAGCCAGGCGGCCTCGGCCCCGCCGGGACGTTCGCCGGTCACCGCGAGGGACAGCACGACGAGCGCGGCGAGCCCGGTGAGCAGCGCGGTGACCAGCACGGGAATCGGCAGTCTCGGCGCGGCGACGACCTGGATCACCACCCCCGCGCCCATCAGCGCGGCCCCGACGAGCCAGCGCCCGTTCCGCACGACGGAGCCCGCGAAGGCCCCTGGCCGGGTGGCGCGCAGCGGCGGCAGGACGGCCGCCGCGTCCTTGAAGAAGACGAACCCCAGGTAGTACAGGCACCCGGAGACGAACGCCAGGCCGATCGGGAGCGCCATGCGCCCTTCCCTTCGCGCGACTTTCCTGACTCGACGGGCCCGTCGCGCCGCGGTCAGCCGGTGCCGACGCGATCGGGCCGCGCGGTCCGCCCCTGACCGCCCCACATTCTTAGCCGAAACGCACCCCCCATGTAACCCATCACTTTCTGCGTAATGCGAATGCTCACTCCGGTGACAAAAATCGCGCCCGAATGTGCCTTGGATCGCTCCAATTCGACGCCGGTAATTCTCCGGTGAGTACCCATCACGGAGGAAAGGCGACATGAAGTGAGCGCGGGTCCCCTTTCGGGCGCCCGCGCTCATCACTGATCCGTCAGCCTCTAGGGCTTCGGTGGTTCCGTCGCCGAAAGGTCCCAGCGGGCGAGGTCGCGCAGCCACGCCTCGGCGTTGCCGTCGGAGGGCGCGCGCCAGTCGCCGCGCGGCGACAGCGACCCCCCGGCCGAGACCTTCGGCCCGTTGGGCATCGCCGAGCGCTTGAACTGGGCGAACGCGAAGAAGCGGCGGCAGAAGACCTCGAGCCAGCGGTGGATGGTGGCCAGGTCGTAAGACACCCGCTTGGCTTCGGGGAACCCGGGCGGCCACGCGCCGGCGTCCGCGTCGTGCCACGCGTGCCACGCGAGAAAGGCGATCTTCGACGGACGGAGTCCGAAACGCAGCACGTGGAAGAGCGTGAAGTCGTGCAGCGCGTACGGGCCGATCTTCGATTCCGTCGACTGGAGTTCCTCGCCGGGCACGAGTTCCGGGCTGATCTCGGTGTCGAGGATCGCGGTGAGCGTGCCGCCGGTCTCCGCGTCGAACTGCCCGCTGCTGACGACCCAGCGAATGAGATGCTGGATCAGCGTCTTCGGCACCCCGGAATTGACGTTGTAGTGGCTCATCTGGTCGCCGACGCCATAAGTCGACCACCCGAGCGCAAGTTCCGAAAGGTCGCCCGTCCCCAGCACGATCCCGCCGCGCTGGTTGGCGAGCCGGAACAAATAGTCGGTCCGCAACCCGGCCTGGACGTTCTCGAAGGTGACGTCGTACACCGGCTCGCCCTCGGCGAACGGATGCCCGATCTCCTTCAGCATCAGCCGCGCGGTCGGGGTGATGTCGAGTTCGGCGGCGGTGATGCCGAGCGAGCGCATCAGCTTGTGCGCGTTGTCCTTGGTGTGGTCGCCGGTGGCGAAGCCCGGCAGCGTGAACCCGAGGATGTCGGTGCGCGGGCGTCCCGCGCGGTCCATCGCGCGGGCCGCGACGATCAGCGCGTGCGTCGAGTCAAGGCCCCCGGACACCCCGATGACGACCTTCGGGTTCCCGATCGCGCCGAGCCGCTGCTGGAGCCCGGCGACCTGGATGTTGTACGCCTCGTAGCAGTCCTGGGCGAGCCGCGCGGCGTCGGCGGGCACGAACGGGAACCGCTCGACGCGCCGGCGCAGCCCGAGGTCGGTCCTCGGCGGGTCGAGGACGAATCCGACGCGCCGGAACCCGTCGGTGCGCGCGGCGTGGGCGCGGCGGTTGTCGTCGAACGTGCCCATCCGCGCGCGCTCCTGCCGCAGCAGGTCGAGGTCGACGTCCGCGACCGCGTGCCGGTCGCCCGACGGGAACCGCTCGGTCTCGGCGAGCAGCGCGCCGTTCTCGTAGATCATCGTCTGGCCGTCCCAGGCCAGGTCGGTGGTCGACTCGCCGATGCCCGCCGCCGCGTACACATACGCCGCCAGGCAGCGCGACGACGCCGACCGGCACAGCAGCCGACGGTCCTCGGCCCGCCCGACGGTGATCGGGCTGCCGGAAAGGTTCGCCAGCACCGTCGCCCCCGCCAGCGCCGCCTCCGCGCTGGGCGGCACCGGCACCCACATGTCCTCGCAGATCTCCGCATAAAGGACGAGCCCCGGCACGTCGTCGGCCGCGAACAGCAGATCGACGCCGAACGGGACGTCTACGCCGCCGAGCCGGATCGTGCCGCCCCGCTCGTCGACGCCGGACGCGAGCTGTCGCTGCTCGTAGAACTCGCGGTAGTTCGGCACGAACGACTTCGGCGCGACGCCCAGGACCCGCCCCCGGTGCACCACGACAGCGCAGTTGTAGATCCGGTTCCGGTGCCGCAGCGGCGCGCCGACGACGAGCACGGTCATCAGCCCGGCCGACCCCGCCGCGACCGCCGCGACGGCCGCCTCGACCTCGTCCAGCACCGCGTCCTGGAGCAGCAGGTCCTCGATCGAGTACCCCGTCAGGCACAGCTCGGGGAAGACGGCGACCGCGACGCCCTCCTCGGCGCTGCGCCGCGCCTGCGCCAGCACGGCCTCGGCGTTGGCCGCCGGGTCGGCGATCGCCGTGTGCCCGGTGCAGGCGGCGACGCGGGCGAAACCGTGTTCGTAGATCGACCAGAAGCTCACCGCTCCACCGTATCCATCCCGCGATCTACCCCCGCGCCCGGGCGAGGACGTCGGGGTTGGCGAGGTGCAGCGGCAGGTCGCCGCGCAGGTGCCGGGCGACGTCGGCGGCCACGATCGTCGCGGCGTTCATCGCGGTCTCCTTGGACGCGCCCGCCAGGTGCGGGGTCATCACGAGGTTCGGCGCGGTGAGCAGCCGCGAGCCCGCCGGGATCGGCTCCTCGGGGAACACGTCGGTGGCCGCGCCGAACAGGTGGCCGGTCTCCAGCGCGTCGCACAGCGCGTCGTAGTCGAGCAGGGAGCCGCGCGCGCAGTTCACCACGACGGCCCCGCGCGGCAGCGCGGCGAGCTCGCCCTTGCCGATCATGCCCCGGTTCTCGGCGGTCGCGCGGGCGTGCAGGCTGAGGAAACGGGAACGTTCCAGCAGCTCGGGCAGGGCGACGAGCTCGATCTCGGGCGCGTCGGCGGGCGCGAGATACGGGTCGTGGACGAGGACCGTCGCGCCGAACCCGCGCAGCATCGCCGCGACCTTCCGCCCGATCGCCCCGTAGCCGACGAGTCCGACGGTGCTCCCGGCCAGCTCGGGGCCGACGCTCTCGTACCTGTAGTAGTCGCCGCGCCAGACGCCGCCCGCGAGGTCGCCGTGCGTCGCGGGAATCCTGCGGGTGGCGGCGAGCAGCATGGCCAGGGTGTGCTCGGCCGTCGCGACCGCGTTGCGGCCCGGCGCGAACGTCACCGCGACGCCGGCCTCCGTGGCGGCGTCGAGGTTGGCGTTCACCGGGCCGCCCCGGCTGACGCCGAACAGCCGCAGCCGGGGCGCGGCGGCGAGCACCTTCTCGGTCAACGGGGCCATCTGGGTCACGCAGACGTCGACGCCGTCGAGCGCGGCGATCAGCTCGTCCTCGACGTCGGACGCCTCGTTGACCTCGCCGACCCTGCCGAACGGCGTCAGCGGCCACGGGAGGGTCAGCTCACGCGTCTCGAAGTCGCCGGGGATCTCCCGGCGCAATGCCTCGAGAAAAAGGCTGTTCAGGACAAAGTGGTCGCCTGCTGTGAGAATCCGGATGGTCACGGGGAAAGCTCCGTCACTGGGTGGGAGAGTTGTACTGCAGGAGCGCCGCGCGTCCGTCGCGCAGGCGGATCTCGGTGAGCGCGCCGTTGTCCAGGCGCGGCAGGAGCCGTCGGTACTCGCCGAGCGGCAGGCCGAGCAGCCGGCACAGCGCGAGCCTGATCGCGGTGGTGTGCGCGACGACGAGGACGCGCCCGCCCTCGATCTCCGCGAGGCAGGAGATGAACCGTTCGGCAGCCGCGTGCGGGTCCTCGCCGCCCGGCAGCGGGTGCGCGGCGGGGTCGGCCTCGAACGCGGCCCGCTCGGCGGGGAACGCCGCCTCCTGCTCGGCCTTGGTGAGCCCCTCGGCCCGGCCGAAGTCGAGCTCGCGCAGCCGCGCGTCGACCCGCAGGTCGAGGCCCGCCGCGTCGGCGCTGGCCTGGGCGGTGATGCGGGCGCGGCTCAGGGTCGAGGACCAGACGGCGTCGAGCCCCGCGCCCTTGGCCCACACGGCGAGCCGTTCGGCCTGCCGCGTCCCCTCGTCGGTCAGCGCGACGTCGCTGACGCCCGCGTAGCGGTTCTCGGCGTGCCAGACGGTCTGCCCGTGCCTGACGAGGACAAGATCGGTCATCGTGCGCTTCTTTCGTGTGCGTGCGCGGCGACGTGGGCGGGCAGCCAGCCCCGTGCGGCCAGCGCGTCCACGAACCGCAGGTAGTGGGCCTGATCGGCGGGGCGCGGTTCGACCACCTCGCGGGTGCGGGCCATCGTCGCGGTGAGCCCCTGGGCGAGCAGCGCCATGCCGAGGGCGGGTTCCGCGTTCTCCCGCAGCGTCACCGGACGGCCGAGCGCGTCGGCGCGGACCTGGGTGACGTAACGGCTGCGGGCCGCCCCGCCCGTCAGGATGATCTCACCGTCGACCGGAGCGCCGAGCAGATCCAGGTAGTCGAAACACAACCGTTCGATGAAGGCCGCGCCCCTGATGGCGGCCGCGTAGCGCGCTACGTCGTCGTCTATCTCGCCCAGGGTGAAGCCGCGCGCTTCGGGGGCGTTGAAGGGGAACCGTTCGCCGGGGGAGACCAGCGGATAGGTGACGGCGTCGAGGGCGGGCCGTCGGGCGGCCTCGTAAGACAGCTTGTCGAGGTCGCGGCCCGGAAGGTCGCGGGAGAGAACTCCCGTGCCTGTGCTCGACGCGCCGCCCGGCAGCCAGCCGCCGTCGGGCGCGCGGTGGGAGTAGACGACGCCCAGCGGGTCGCGCACCGGCTCGCGGGTGACGCCCTTGAGCACGAGGGTCGTGCCGAGCACGCTGTTCCAGCTCCCGGGCGTCGTCGCGCCCGCGCCGAGTTGCGCGGCGCACCCGTCGGTCGTCCCGGCGATCACCGGCGTGCCCTCGAGGAGACCGGTCTCCTTAGACGCCGCCGCGCACACCGTCCCCAGCACAGAGCCGGGACGGACCACGGGCGGCAGCACCGCGTCCGGGACGCCGAGCGCGGCCATGACGTCGCGCGGCCAGTCCTCGGCCATCAGATCGACGCCGGTCTTGAGCGCGTTGCTGAGGTCGGCGGCCGTCGCGCGGCCCACCAGACGACGGTTGACGTAGTCGTTCTGGTGGGCGAGCCGGAAGTCGCCGGGGAACTCGCGCAGCAGCCACAGCAGCTTCGGCAGCGCCCACGGCGGCTGCATCGCCCGGTAGCCGAGCCGGTCCCAGACCGCGCCGCCCGCCTCGTTGACGCGCGGCAGGAACGCCGCGGCGCGGCGGTCGTCGTACATGAGGGCGGGGGAGCGGGGGGCGCCCGCGTCGTCCACCAGGAGGACCGTGCCGGACGTCGCGTCGACCGCGACGCCGCCGACCTCGTCGGACGGGACGTCTCGCAGCGCCTCGGCGCAGGCCGCGGCGAGCGCGGCGTACCACTGCTCGGGGTCCTGCTCGTGCCGGTCGCCGTCGCGGCGGCTGGTGAGCGGACGGCTCGCCGCGCCCACCACGTCTCCGGCGTCGGTGACGGCCATCGCCCTGACGCTCTGGGTCCCGAGGTCGATGCCTACCCAGACCGTCATGCGCGCCTCCAGGGCGGGGTTCCGTCGCGGAGCGCGCGGAACCTGGTGAACACATCGTCATAGCGCGCGGGGGCGGGCTCGAAGGTGTCGCGGAGCCTGACGAGCCCGCGCGCGGCGTCGGCGAGGTCGCGGTGCGCGCCCGTCGCGACGAGGCCGGTCAGGTGCGCGCCGCGCGCGCCCACCTCGCGGTCGGCCGAGCGGTGCACGGGCAGGCCGGTGACGTCGGCGATCAGGCCGGTCCAGAACGCGTTCGCCGCGCCGCCCCCGCACACCCGCAGGTCGGCGACGGGCGAGCCGATCGCCGCGAGGCAGTCGCGCACGACGAGGGACAGCCCCTCGAACACCGCGCGGGCCAGGTGCTCGGGCCCGTGGTGCAGGGTCAGGCCGACGAGCGTGCCGCGCGCTGACGGGTCGGTGAAGGGCACCCGCTCCCCGGCCGGCGAAAGGTACGGGAGGAAGACGAGGCCGTCGGCTCCGGGCTCCGCGCGGGAGGCGAGCTCGGCGAGGGCGTCCGGACCGGGTGCGCCGAGGGCGCGGCAGGCCCAGTGCAGGACGTCGACGCCCGCGAGCGTCGGGAACGCGCGCAGGTAGCCGTCGTCAAGCGCCAGCGTGACGCCGACGGGATCACCGTCAAGGGGCGGCTCGGCGACCGGCGTCTCGGTGCACAGCGTGGTGCCGAGGATGCCGCACGCGGTGCCCGGCTCGATCGCGCCGACCCCATGTGCGGTCGCCGCGATGTCGTAGGGCGCGAGCACTACGGGGGTGCCTGCGGGAAGTCCCAGCAGGGAGGCAGCTTCGGCGGTGAGGGCGGCGACGCGTCCCGCGCCCTCGCGGGGCTCCGGAAGCAGCCTCGCCGCCCACTCCATGCCGAACAGGGCGAGGAGTTCCGGGGAGTAGCGGCGGGTCCGCAGGTCGAGGAAGGGCGCGGACGCGTCGGAGACGTCAACGGCGAGCTGTCCTGTGAGACGGGAGAAGATCCAGCCTCCACAGGTCAGACAGGCCGCCGCCTTGTCGATCCGTTCCGGCTCGTTGGCTTTGAGCCACGTGAGCAGCGCGTGAGACAGGCCGGGAAAGGTGGGGTTGCCACCCGTGCGGAAGGCACGTGCCGGAAGGCCGTCGGCCGCCCAGCCGTCCACGACCGACGCGGCGCGCCCGTCGTTCCACAGCGCCGCGGGCCCGACGGGGTCGCCGTGCGCGTCGACGAGCCACGCGCCGTCGCCCTGCGCGGTGACCGCGAGGAAGTCGACGGGCTCGCCGAGCGCCTCGCGCGCCTCGCGGACGGTGCGCGCGACGGCGTCCCAGACCTCGGCCATGTCCTGCTCGGCCCGGTCGGGCGCGGGCCGTCGCACGGCGGCCTGGCTCCTGGCGACGGCGGCCTCCGCGCCGTGGCGGTCGTAGCCGACCGCCTTGATCACCGAGGTGCCGACGTCCACACAGATGGCCCCCACGGTCAGCCCCTGCCCGCCGACGTGCGCGACTTGCGGGCGACGGAGTCGATGACGACCGCGAGCAGCAGGACGAGGCCCGTCACCATGAACCGGATCGAGGAGTCGAGGCTGAGCAGCGTCAGCCCGCTGGAGATCGACTGGATCACGATGATGCCCAGCAGCGCGCCCCACGCGCTGCCGCGCCCGCCGAACAGGCTGACGCCGCCGATGACGGCCGCCGCGATCGCGTTGAGGTTGACGTCGCCGGTGCCGCTGCTCTGGTTGGCGGCCGCGAGGCGCGAGGCCATGAGGATGCCGCCGACCGCCGCGAACGTCGAGCAGGCGATGAACACCGAGGTGTAGACGCGTCTGACGTTGATGCCCGCGCGCCGCGCCGCCTCGACGTTCCCGCCCACCGCGTAGACGGACTTGCCCCACTTCGTCCGGGTGAGCAGGTAGTGCATGACCAGCACCAGCGCGAGGAACAGCACGAACATCCAGCCGACGCCGCGCGCCTGGTTGAGGTACCAGACCGCGAACCCGACGACCACGAGCAGCGCGACGCTCCGGGCGACGAGGAAGCCGGTGCCCGTCGCGGAGAGCCCGGCCGCCGCCCGCGCGCGGGCGTGCAGGAACCCGCTGGCGAACAGCCACACCGACCCCGCCGCGACCAGAACATAGGACAGCCATGCGGGCACGAACGCGAGCTGCGCGAAGTGCACGAGGCCCGAGTCGAACGGCAGGTTGATCGAGCCCTTGGTGCCCAGCACGTACAGCTGGAGGCCGAGCAGCCCGAGCAGGCCGCCCATCGAGATGACGAAGCTCGGCACCCCGAACCTGCTGAACACCTGCGCGTAGATCCAGCCGACGACCACGCCCATGACGATCGAGCCGAGCACCGCCACGATCGCGGGCAGGCCCTGGTTCACGAACAGCACGGCGAGGATCGCCGCGGAAAGGCCGCTCACCGAGCCGACCGACAGGTCGATCTCGCCGACGAGCAGCACGCACACGATGCCGAGCGCCATGATCCCGACGGCCGCGGACTCCATCGTCAGGTTGACGAGGTTCGCGCTCGACAGGAACACGGGATTGAGCGCCTGCATCACCGTCCAGATGATGACCAGGCCGACGATGACGGGGAGCATGCCGAGCTCGCCCTGACGGGCCCGGTCCATGACGCCGGCGACCGCGCCGCCCAGACCGTCACGCGCCTTGAGGCGCTCGTCCTGAAGATCGGTCGTCACGCTCACGGGCGCGCTCCCTCCGTGCTGTGCCGCCTTGCCGCCCGGCGCGTCACGACGTTGTCGGTCGCGCCGGTGATGGCGGCGATGATGTCCTCGGGGGAGACCTCGGCGACGTCGAAGGTCCCGTTGTTGCGGCCGAGCCTGAGCACCGCCACCTTGTCGGCGACGGCCTTCACGTCGGCCATGTTGTGGCTGATCATGATCACGCCGAGGCCGTTCTCGCGCAGCCGCTCGATGAGGTTCAGCACCTCGGCGGTCTGCGCGACGCCCAGCGCGGCGGTGGGCTCGTCAAGGATGATGATCCTGGGGTCACCGAGCAGCGAGCGGGCGATCGCGACGGTCTGGCGCTGGCCGCCCGACAGCGCGGCGACCGGGACCCTGACCGTCGGGATCTTCGCCGACAGCTGGCGCAGCAGCTCCCAGGAGCGGGTCTCCATCGCGACGGTGTCGAGACGCGCGGGACGCAGCTCGTGGCCCAGGAACAGGTTCTCGATCACGTTCAGGTTCTCGCACAGCGCGAGGTCCTGGAAGACCGTGGCGATGCCGAGCTTCTGCGCTGCCTTCGGCGTCGGGATGTCGACCTGGCGTCCGGCGAACGTGATCGTCCCGGAGTCGGCGGGGTGGACGCCGGAAAGGATCTTCACCAGCGTCGACTTGCCCGCGCCGTTGTCGCCGACGACCGCGACGACCTCACCGGCGGCGACGTCCAGCTCGATGTCGGTCAGCGCGGCGACCGCGCCGAACGACTTGTTGATTCCGCGCAGGGACAGCACCTGCTCCGCGGGGTTCGCGGTCATGGAGGGCTCCTTGACGAGGAGGCGCGCGCCGCGGGCACGGCGGCGCGCGCCACGGGCGTTACTTGATGCCGAGCTCGGCGCAGGGCTTGGCGTACTCGGCGGTGCACACGTCGGCGGCCTTCATGATCCCGCTGTCGAACAGCACCTCCTTGACGTTCTCCCGGGTCACGACGGTCGGGACGAACAGCTCGGAAGGCGTGTCGTACAGGGTGGTCTTGCCCGCGGGCTTCTCGCCCTTGACGAACGCGTGCGCGATCACGGCCGACGCCTCGGCGACGATCTTGATCGGCTTGGAGATCGTGTTGTACTGGTCGCCGGAGATGATCCGCTGGGCGGCCGCGACCTCGGCGTCGTTGCCGGTGATCGGCGGGACGGGCTTGCCCGCGGCCTTGAACGCCGCGATCGAGCCGCCGCCCGTGCCGTCGTTGGCCGCGACCACGCCGGCGATCTCGTCGCCGAACTGGGCGACCTGGCCGCTCACCCAGTTCTGCGCCTTGGCCGGGTCCCAGTCGGGGGTGTCGAACTCGGCGAGCAGCTTGAAGCCGCTCGGGTCGACCGCGCTGTGGATGCCCTTCTTGATCAGGCCGGCCGCCGCGTCGGTGGGGGAGCCGTTGACCTGGAGGATGCCGCCCTCGGCCTTGGTCTCCTTCAGGTGCGTGACGAGCGACTCGGCGATGAGCGAGCCGATCTTCTCGTTGTCGAACGAGACGTAGTAGTCGGCGGCCGCGTCGGGGATGGGCCGGTCATAGGCGATCACGGCGGCGTCCTGCGACTGCGCGGTCTTGACGATGCTCGCCGCGGCGGCGGAGTCGACCGGGTCGAGCACGATGACCTTCGCGCCCTGCGCGAGCGCCGAGTCCGCCTGCTGCTGTTGCTTGGCGGCGTCGGAGTCGGCGTTCTGGTAGATCACCTTGCAGTCGGGGCAGAGTTCCTTCATCTTCGCCTCGAACAGCGGCTTGTCCTGGAGCTCGTAGCGGGTGGAGGCCAGGTCGGGCATCAGGAAGGCGACCTTCGCGCCGCCTCCGCCGCCCGAGCCGGCGTCCCCGTCCGACGAACACGCGGCGAGGGAGGAGACGGCGACGAGCGCGGAGACCGCGAGCGCCGCGGCCCGCAGCTGAACTTTCTTCACGATGACTTCCTTACTTACCGGGCGCCGGACGGGACTTCCCGCGACGGCCTCGGCTCCGGGGTGGCACGGGCCCTCGAGGGTCGGTCCCGTGGTGCCGACACGGTAGCGCCCATCCGGAACAAATGTCCAGCACACCTGTTCAGGCCCTGCCCAACCCCCAAACCGGACAAACCCAGAGTATGCGCAGCTCAACCCACTCCCCGTCCCCCCAAACCCCCCCAAACCCCACCGAACGAATGTGCAAACCCCCGCCGGCGGCGCCCACGAGAGGGCACGCCACAGCCGGGTCTGTGCGGGGAGGCGGGGTCAGCGGGGGCGGGCGGCGGCGAGGAGCCCTTCGGCGGTGGGGACGTCGCTGACCAGGACGTTGAAGTAGCCGCCGCGCGCGCCCGCGAGGATCGAGGGGATCTTCTCCTGGCCGACCGCGACGGCGATCGAGACCGGCACCCGGCGCAGGTCGGCGAGGCTCGTCGCGACGACCCTGTCGCTGCCCGGGTAGGAGACGGGCAGCCCGTCCTGGTCGTAGAACCGCGAGCACACGTCGCCGACGGCGTTGCGCAGGCTCGGCGCGTCGGACGGCACGAACGACGGCAGCACCTGCCGCATCAGCGGCGCGGCCCCCACCCCGACGAGCGCGCACTTGGCCCGCCCCCACAGCTCGTTGATCCGCCGGAACGAGGGCTCGTCCTGCAACGACCCGAACAGCGCGGGCCCGGGCAGCGCGGGCGCATACAGATAACTCGGCACCCCGCCAAGCCGCTCCGCGAGAATCCGCGTCGTCTCATTGGTCTGGAACCAGGGCTGCGGCTCCTCCTGCCCCCCGACGGCTGGAGCCACCATCACCCCCGGAAAGTGCCCGAGGTCCTCCTGTGCGCACTCATAAACCGTCGACCCGGACGACACGACGATCACGTCCCCCGGCATCAACCCCACCCCCCCGAGCGCCCGCGCCACCCCCGGCGCAAGCCACGGCCCGAGCCTCGCCCCCTCGGCCTTCGGCACAAGATAAGCCTGCCGCAACCCCACGGCCTCAGCGACCTCAGCCGCCAACCTTCCCCCGTCGACCCCCACAGGCCGCCGCACCCGGATCTCCACAATCCCCTGCCGCCGAGCCTCAGTGAGCAGCCTGCTCACCGTGGCCCGACTGACCCCAAGCCGCCGCGCGATGTCCGCCTGATTCGCATCCTCCAGGTAGTACTGCTGCGCCGCCGCATACATCAACTCCTGTGGAAACCGCGTCCCCGCGCCTTCCCCACCCCCGCCCACCGTCACGTCCGCCCCCACGCCACCCTCCCAGAATCTCCGTTCCGCACAAGTGTACCCATCCCGCCCGCGCTCCCGGATTCCCGGAACCGCGACCCCCTCCGAGTACCACGACAGGCGGGGCCCGTGCAGGCGGAAGGGGTCACGATTGTCGGGGGTCAGGGGAGGGAGCGGAAGGCGGTGAAGGTGGATTGTTCGTCTTGTTCTGTGCCGTGGTCGCTGAGTTTCACGATGACGGTTCGGGTCGGGGGGTTGATGTAGAGGTATTGGCCGTGGATGCCGAGGGCGGAGAAGTCGGTGGTGGAGCCTGAGGGGTGCCACCACTGGGCGGAGTAGCCCCAGTCGGTGATCTTGTGGGGGGAGGGGGTGGAGATGCGGGTGATCCAGGCCGGGGGGATGATCTGGGTAGTGGCAGAGCTGCCGTTGTTGAGGATGAGCCGGCCCAGGCGGGCGTAGTCGCGGGCTGTGGCGTTGAGGCAGCAGTACGCCTTTTCGGTGCCGTCCGGGTGGTCGAGGTTCCAGGTGGCGGGATGCTCCGCGCCCAGGGGACGCCAGATGCGGTCGGACAGGAGGTCCGCGAGGGGGCGGCCAGTGACGCGGGTGAGGACGAGGCCGAGGATCTGGGTGTCGACGCTGCGGTAGGTCGCGCGGCTGCCGGGGGTGTAGGAGACCGCGCGGTGGTCGGCGACGAAGCCCGGCAGGTCGTGGGTGAGGTACATGCGGGCGGTGCCGGTGAAGGGCCAGTAGACCTTGTAGTTCTCCGAGACGTCGACGCCGGACGCCATGTCGAGGAGGTCCCGGATGGTGATCTTCGCGTAGTCGCCGTCGGTCTTGAGCTCGGGGAGGAGGTCGGTGAGCCTGTCGTCCTCGGCGAGCTCGCCCCTCTCGATGGCCTGCCCGACAAGGAGGGATACGACGGACTTGGCCATTGACCACGACGACAGCGGGGTCGAGTCGGTGACGCCGTCGCGGTACCACTCGTAGCCGATCTTGCCGTCGCGCAGCACGATGAAGGCGTTCGTGTGGGTGGTGGTGAGGAACTCCTCGAACGGGATCGTCCCGCCCTCCCACGGCACGGTCTCCGGTGCGGTCCACGCCGTCGGCTCAAGCGGCGACGGCTCCTCGGCCGCCGCGACGGTACGGGCGGGGAAGAGGTCGCCCCACCGTGACGGCTCGGTCGTCTGCACCTTGTACAGGGTGTGCGGCGGCGGCACGTCCATGATCGCGGTCGTCGCGTAGGCGGCTCCCGTAAGGACGGCGAGCGCCACCGGGACGGCGATCAGCGCGCGGCGCACGCCGCGCCTTCCGGTGCGCGCGGGGGCGGGGGTTTCCATCGGCGGGGGCTCCTTCTCAGGGTCGGTCAGGTCTCGGCGGCGACGGCGGCGGCGACCGAGAGCCACAGCGCGTGCAGGAGCATGGTGAGCACCCTGTCGTCGTCCTGGACGGCGAGGTGGGGGAGGTGCTCGGCGATCGCGGGGTAGCGCTCGGCCGGGAGCGTCGCGTACGCGCCCGCCCATGCCTGCTCGTCGCCCTGCCTGACGTGTTCGGGCAGGACGGCGTAGCCCGCCCGCGTCCCCGCGTACGCGAGGATCGCTTCGGCGAGCATCCGCTGGTGCAGCGCGGCTTGCGCGCCGCGTAGGCCGATCTCCTCAAGCGCGCTCAGCATCAGCTCGACCACGGCGAACTCGCCCGGCCCGCGCGTCACCCGGCACGCGATCGCCGCGCCCACGTAGGGGTGCGCGACGTAGACGTCGACCACGCTCCGCGCGAGGGTCTGGAGCCGCTCGCGCGGTCCGAGCCCTTCGGGCACCCGCGCCGCGGCGATCTCCAGCAGCCGGTCCCCGACGGCGAGCAGCAGCGCGTCACGGTCCGCGAAGTGCCGCCACACCGCCGACCGGTCGGCCCCGAGTTCGGCTCCCAGCGCCCGCCCGGTCAGCCCGTCGGGCTCCCCCCGCGCCGCGACCCTGACCCCCGCCTCAACGATCAACTCCCGCGAAAGCCTCTTCCCCGCCACACCCACCCCTCCGCATCTGTGGTGTCATCACCGATGACACCACAGATGCCCAACCCACGCAAACCCCACAAGCTTGACGCATCCGAGGTCAGGTGATGCGCGACCCGAGTAAGCCCCACGAGCTGGGCGGGTGGAAGTCGGGAGGTGCGCGGTCCGCGCAAACCCCCACAAGCCGGGTGCGGCGGAGGTCTGGGTCAGGTGAGGGCGGTGCGGGCTCGGTTGAGGTAGTCGCGGAAGGTTTCGCGGTCGGCGGGGGTGAAGGACTTCAGCATTTCGGCTTCGAGGGCGGCTACGGGGGCGGCGTAGTCGGCGAGGAAGGCGCGGCCCGCCGGGGTGAGGCGGAGGATGTGGCGGCGGCGGTTGGCCGGGTCCACCGAGCGGGTGACGTAGCCGCGGCGTTCGATGGCGGCGATGACGTCGGCCATCGACTGCGGGGTGACGAAGGAGTTCCGCGCGAGTTCCGCGCCGGACATGTCGTCGCGGCGTTCCAGCACGGTGAGCGCCGTGTACTGCAGCGTCGTCAGCCCCGACGGCTTCAGCAGCTCGTCAAGACGGGCCCGCGTCGCCAGTTCCACCTGCTTGATCGAGTACAGCAGCGAGGGCTGTGCCATGTCCGCCTCCGCTCGACGCCGTTCGAAGATCCCCGGCGCACAGCTTAGCCCCGAGGCGTTTACAACCGATTCCACCGCTGGCATCATCAGGAACCCTGATATCAGGATTCCTGATGATTTGGAGGAGAAGTGCCCCTTTTGAGCGTGGAGACCGAGGGACGCGTCGCCGTCCTGCGGCTGACCCGTCCGGAGAAGCGCAACGCGCTCGACACCGCGACGATCCTCGCCGTCGAGCGGTTCTTCAGCGCACCGCCCGACGGCGTCGGCGCGGTCGTCCTCGCCGCCGAGGGCCCGCACTTCTGCGCGGGCCTCGACCTCTCGGACCTCACCGAGACCTCCACCTGGGAGAGCGTCCGGCACTCCCTCATGTGGCACAGGGTCTTCGACCGGATCGAGGCGGGCCCACTGCCCGTCGTAGCCGCCCTGCACGGAGCCGTCATCGGCGGCGGCCTTGAACTCGCTGCCTCCGCGCACATACGCGTCGCGGAAGAGTCGACGTTCTACGCGCTGCCCGAGGGCCAGCGAGGGCTGTTCGTCGGGGGCGGCGGCTCGGTACGGCTGCCCAGGCTGATCGGCGCGAGCCGGATGACCGACATGATGCTCACCGGACGCGTCCTCGACGCCGCCGAAGGCCAGGCGGCGGGCCTGTCCCACTACCTCGTCGGCCCCGGCGACGGCCTGGCCAAGGCCGTCGCACTCGCCGAGAAGATCGCCCAGAACGCCCCGGTTTCGAACTTCGCCGTCCTCAGCGCCCTCCCGCGCATCGCCGAGGCCGCCCCCGAGCAGGGCTATCTTCTTGAGTCGCTGATGTCGGCGGTGGCGGCGGGCAGCGAGGACGCCCAGGCGCGCATGCGCGCGTTCCTGGAAGGCAAGGCAGGAAAGGTGACCCGATGACGGCCCCGCTGACGACCCCCCAAGGCTGGGAGCACAGCGGCATCGGCCGTTACGTCTCCTGGCTCAAGGCGGAACGGAACCTCGAGTTCGCCGACTACACCGCGCTGCACACCTGGTCGGTCACCGACCTCGACGGCTTCTGGTCCTCGATCTGGGAGTACTGCGGCGTCCGCCCGCACACCCCGCCGACCGCCGTCCTGGACAGCCGCGCGATGCCCGGCGCGCGCTGGTTCCCGGGCGCGACCCTCAACTACGCCGAGCACGCGCTCGGCCTGCCCGAGGACGCCGACGAGATCGCGATCGTGGCGCGCTCGCAGACCCGTCCCGGCTTCGCACTGACCTTCGGCGAACTGCGCGCCCAGGTGGCCAGGGCACGGGCGGGGCTCAAGCGCCTCGGCGTGGGCCCCGGCGACCGAGTTGTCGCCTATCTCCCGAACATCCCCGAAACGCTCGTCGCCTTCCTCGCGACCGCCAGCCTCGGCGCGATCTTCGCCTCCTGCGCCCCCGAGTTCGGCGCGCGCAGCGTCATCGACAGGTTCGGCCAGCTCACCCCCAAGGTCCTGCTGACGATCGGCGGCTACCGCTACGGCTCCCGCGACGTCGACCGCACCGCCGAGGTGGCCGAACTCCGCGCCGGCCTGCCGACCCTCGTCCACACCGTCGCCGTCCCCTACGGCGACTTCACCGTCCCCGACGCCCCCACCTGGGACGACCTCCTCGACGCCCCCGCCGACGAGGGCTTCGCACCCGTCACGTTCGACCATCCGCTGTTCGTCCTTTTCACCTCGGGCACAACGGGCCTGCCGAAGGCGATCGTGCACGGCCACGGCGGCATCCTCCTGGAACACCTGAAGAACCACGCGCTGAGCTGGGACCTCGGCCCGGGCGACCGGATGCTCTGGTTCAGCACGACCGCGTGGATGCTGTGGAACACCCTGGTCTCGGCGCTGACCCGGCGCGCGTCACTCGTCATGATCGACGGCGACCCCGCCCACCCCGACCTGCGCGAACAGTGGCGGCTCGCCGAGGAGACCGGCGCGACCCTCATGGGCACCAGCCCCGGTTACCTGATGGCGTGCCGCAAGGCCGGGATCAACCCCGGCACTGAGTTCGCGCTTCCCCGGCTGCGCCAGCTCGGCGCGGCGGGCAGCCCGCTCGCGGCCGAGGGCTACCACTGGGTGCGCGAGCAGTTCGGCGACCGGGTGCTGCTCAACGTCGGCTCGGGCGGCACCGACGTGTGCACCGGCATCCTCCAGGGCTCGCCTTGGCAGCCGGTGTGGGCGGGCGAGATCTCCGGCCCGTGCCTCGGCGTCGCGGCCAAGGCGTTCGACCCCGAGGGAAACGAGGTCGTCGGCGAGCTGGGCGAGCTGGTGATCACCGAGCCGATGCCGTCGATGCCCGTGGGGTTCTGGGGCGACGCCGACGGCACAAGGCTCCGCGCCGCGTACTTCGAGGACTACCCGGGCGTCTGGCGGCACGGCGACTGGGTGCGGTTCACCGAGGACGGCCACTGCCTCGTCGCGGGCCGCTCCGACGCCACCCTCAACCGCGCGGGCGTCCGTCTCGGTACCGCCGACTTCTATGCGGTCGCCGAGGAGCTGCCCGAGATCGCCGACTCCCTGGTCGTCCACCTCGAGGACGCCGAGGGCGGCCCCGGCGAGCTCCTGCTGTTCGTGCAGACCGACGGCACCGAGCTCGACGACGCCCTGCGCGCCCGTCTGAAGACCGCGCTGCGCACCCAGCTGTCGCCCAGGCACGTGCCCGACGTGATCGAACGCGTCCCGCTCGTGCCGCGCAACCGGACCGGCAAGAAGCTCGAGGTCCCCGCCAAGCGGCTGCTGCGCGGCGCGCGGTTCGCCGACGTCGCGAGCCGTGACGTGCTCGCCGACCCGTCGTCGCTCGACTTCTTCACCACGTGGCGGCGCGCGTGAGGGCCGCGGTCGTCGGCACCGGCGTCATCGGTGCGAGCTGGGCCGCGCTGTTCCTCGCGCACGGGCACGACGTCGTCGCGGCGGACCCGGCCCCGGGCGCGGAGGACGCGTTGCGTGAGGCCGTCGCGGCGCACCGGCCCGCGCTGGAGCGCGCCGGACTCGCCCCGGACGCCGCCCGCCTCTCCTTCACGGACGACCCCGCCGAGGCAGCCGACGGAGCCGACTTCGTCCAGGAGAATGGCCCGGAACGTCCCGATCTCAAGGACCGGCTGTTCGCCGCCCTCGATGAGGCCGCGCCGCCCGCGACGGTCCTGGCCAGCAGCTCCTCGGGCATCACCCCGTCCCGCATCCAGCGCGCTTGCGCCCGCCACCCTGAGCGGGTGCTGGTCGGCCATCCCTTCAACCCGCCGCACCTGATCCCGCTGGTCGAGGTGGTGCCGGGCGCGGCGACGTCGGAGGAGGCGGTCCGCGCCGCGACCGAGGTCTACGCCTCGCTCGGCAGACGGCCCGTCCGGGTCCGCCGCGAGCTGCCCGGCCACCTCGCGAACCGCCTCCAGGCCGCGCTGTGGCGGGAGGCGTACCACCTCGTCGCGACGGGTGCGGCGACCGTCGCCGACCTCGACGCGGTCATCGCGCACGGCCCCGGCCTGCGCTGGGCCCTGCTCGGCCCGTTCGTGAACCAGCACCTTTCCGGCGGCTCCGGAGGTATCGCCCACATCCTCGAACACCTCGGCCCGCCGACCGAGCAGATCTGGGACGACCTGGGCGACCCCCGCCTCAACCCCGGCCTCGTCAACGCGATCGTCACCGGCGTCGCCGCCGAACTCGACGGCGTCGACATGGCGGCCCTCGTCGCCGAACGCGATCAGCTCCTCCAGCTCCTCATCGCCGCCAAGTCCGCAACCACGACCCTCGGAGGGACGACCCCGTGAACGTCGCCGACCTGACCGCGATCGACTTCCACGTCCACGTCGAACAGGACAACCACGGACATCTCGCCCTCGACGGCGAGCTGATGGACGCGTCAGCCGCCTACTTCCGCGCGGGACAGAACCGCACCCCGACCGTCGCGGACATCGCCGCGCACTACCGGGAACGCAGGATGGCCGCGGTGATCTTCACCGTCGACGCCGCCACCGCGCTCGGCCACCCTGCCCTGTCCAGCGCGGAGATCGCCGACGCCGCCGCCGCGCACCCCGACGTCCTCATCCCGTTCGGCTCGGTCGACCCGCACGCCGCCGACGCCGTCGCCAGGGCGCGCGGGCTCGTCGCCGACCACGGGGTGCGCGGCTTCAAGTTCCACCCGAGCCTCCAGGCTTTCGCCCCCAACGACACTGCCTTCTACCCGCTGTACGAGGCGTTGCAGGAACTCGGCGTCCCCGCGCTGTTCCACACCGGTCAGACCGGCATAGGCGCGGGCCTGCCCGGCGGGCGCGGGATCAAGCTGCGCTACTCCGACCCCATGCTCATCGACGACGTCGCCGCCGACTTCCCGGGACTGACGATCGTGCTCGCCCACCCATCGGTGCCCTGGCAGGACGAGGCAATCTCGATCGCCACCCACAAGGCGAACGTTTACATAGATCTGTCCGGATGGTCGCCCAAGTACTTCCCTGCCCAGCTCGTCAAGGCGGCGTCCCGGCAGCTCAGGCACAAGGTGCTGTTCGGCTCGGACTTCCCGCTCATCACGCCCGACCGCTGGCTGTCGGACTTCGCCAGGCTCGACATCGGGGAGGACGCCCGCGCGCTCATCCTCAAGGAGAACGCGGCGGGAGTCCTCGGTCTGCGGGACTGATCGCAGGACCGGCCGTGCGATCAAGCGCGCGCGTCACGCGATCAACCGGAAAGGGGGAGGGGAGGCGAGGCTCTAGGGCATGAGCACTCGATCCTCCCTTCCCGACTCCCCGAAGACCGCAGGACCACCGGCGTCGGCGCGGCGGTGGCCGCCGCTCGCCGCGCTCGCCTCAGGGATCGGCGCGCTCGTCGCCAGCGAGTTCCTGCCCGCCAGCGTGCTGCCCGCGATGGCCGCCGACGTCGGCGTCAGCGAGGGCGTCGCGGGCCTCGCCGTCGCGGCGACGGCGATCGCCGGGGCCGTGACCGCGCCGAGCATCGCGGTGCTGTTGCCGCGCACCGACCGGCGTACGGTTCTCGTCGGGCTGCTCGTCGCGTCGGTCGTGGCGAACCTCGCCGTGGCGGTCGCGCCGGGCTTCGCCGTCCTGCTGCTGGGACGGCTTGTGCTGGGCGTCGCGATCGCCGGGTTCTGGTCGTTCGCGTTCGGGGCGGGCACCCATGCCGTTCCCGGACGTGACCACACGGTCTCCACGTCGATCGCGCTCGGCGTCACCGTCGCGACGATCGCGGGCATCCCGCTGGCCTCGCTGGCCGGGGACGAGATCGGGTGGCGCGGCGTTTTTGTGGGGGCGGCCCTGCTCAGCGCGCTGGCGGCCGTGGCCGTCGCGGTGACGTTGCCGCCGGTGCCGGCGCACCCGTCGGCGGGGCTGGCGATGCTGCGGAAGGCGCTCGCGAACCGGCGGCTGATGGCGGGGGTGCTCGGTGTCGTGCTCGTGGCATTCGGGAATTTCGCGGCATATCCGTTTATCCGGGTCGTGATCGAGAAGGTCGATGCGGGGAGCACGACGTGGCTGCTGCTGGCGTGGGGCGTCGGCGGGCTCGTCGGCAACCTGGCGGCGGGGCGTCTCGCCGGACGGCTGCGCGCGGTCGTCACCGTCGCGCCGCTGCTGCTCGGGGTGAGCCTCCTCATCACCGTGACCGCCGACGCGACGGCGCTGCTCGCGGTCGCCGTCGTGCTGTGGGGCCTGGCGTTCAACATGGTCCCCGTCGCGACCCAGCTGTGGGTGACGCGGGTCGAGCCGGAGCGCGCCGAATCGGCCGTCGCGCTCCAGGTGACCGCGTTCCAGGTGGCGATCACGCTCGGGTCTGCGTCAGGAGGCGTGCTCCTCGACGCGCACGGCGTCACCGCCGCGCTGCTGCTCGGGGCCGCCGCCGCCGTCGCGGCCGGGGTGCTCTTCGCCCTGCTGCGGGTCCCACGAGGCTGAGGCGTCACGCCACGCCTGCGGCGCGCGGCCGTGGTGCGCGGAGAACGCCCGGCTGAACGCCGCCGCGGACCCGTACCCGACGGCGAACGCGACATGTTCCACGGAATGGGAGGACTCGCCGAGCAGTCGGCGGGCCTCCCGCATCCGCACCTCGCGCAGCACCTCGACGGGGCTGCGCCCGACCGCGCGCCGGAACCGCTCGCCCAGCGCCGACCGGGAAAGATGCGCGACACGTGCCATCCGCTCGACCGTCCACGCCTCGCCGGGCTGCGCGCTGACCGCCGCGACGACTTCGGCGACGACCGGATCGGGGGAAATGTCACGTTCCTCAAGGTCGAGCCACGACGACGTCATCGCCGCGCCGATGAGGTTGCCGTAGCTCGCGGCGAACAGCGACGTCCGGCACACGTCGGAGAGCTGGCAGATCCCGACGAGCGCCGCGACGCCGCCGTGGTGCTCACTGAACCCCCGCACGACGAGCGGACTCGGCGGCCGCAACACCGGATCGACGAGCCGCAGATCGGCGACCACCACATCGGCCCCCTCGACCGCCACGATCCGATGCGCCGTCCGCCCGTCCACCAGCACCGCGTCCCCCACCCCGAGCCCCTGCACCCCGTCCGCCGTCTCCAACAGCACCTCCCCGCCCAACACCAACGCCCACCGCGCACCACCCCCCACAACCTCACCCCCAGCCCCCACCCCCACCCGCCACAACCCACCCAACTCCCAACCCCCCCGCCCACCCAACTCCCGCCCACCACCCAGGACGCGGGCGTTCGAGGGCTGGGTGCTGGTCGGGGTGAGGGCGTTTGAGGGGTGGGTTTCGGATGGGGGGTTGGAGTTCGGGGTTGGGTCGGGGTTGTCGAGGGCCTGTGTCGCGGGCCCGGGCGGGTACGGCACGGGGTTGGCCGGGTGGGTCGTCGCCTCCGTCACGAGGGGAGCAGCGCGGGGGGAAGGGCGGGATATTCCCGGTTCGGTCGCCCGGTCTCGGCGTTTGCCGGGCGCTAACCTTCCGGTGGCTAGCTTCGGGGCGAACCCGACGAAGCGCGGATGCCCGTGCTCGAAGCTCGCGCGGACGCCGCCGCGCCGACCAGGCTGGAGCCCCGACGTGCTCGCCGGAACCGACCTCGCCACACCGACCCGGACCACGCCGGGCCCGCCGTACACCGCGCTCGGCGTGCTCCTGGCGTTCCTCACCCTGCTCGTCGCGGCCGAGGGCGGGCCCGTCAAGCTCGACCTGCTCCTGCACGACTGGGCACTCGACCAGCGGACGCCCTGGGCCGACACCTGCGCCGCCCTGCTGACCGCCACGGGCGTCGGCCTGCCCGCCCTGCTGCTCGCACTCCTCGCCGGAACCGTCATAGCGGGCCCGTACGCCTCCCCAAGGCGACGCGTCGCAAGCGCGCTTATCGCCGCGGGCATCCTGGTGGCGGGCGCCGTGGTCCGGCGCGGGTTCGCCGAACTCGTCGCCCGGGCCCGCCCGCCCGGCGAGGCATGGGCGGTCCTCGCCTCAGGCCACGCCTTCCCCTCCGGCCACACCACCTCCGCCACAATCGTCGCGGTACTCCTGGCCGCCGCCTTCCCCCGCCCTTCTGCCCGCCTCCTCATCGCCACCTGGGCCATCACCGTCGGCCTCACCCGCATCTGGCTGGGCGTCCACTGGCCCACCGACGTCCTAGCCGGCTGGTGCCTCGGCCTCCTCTGGACCACCACCACCCTCCCCCTCCTCCTCCACCCCGCCCCGACCCCCTCCGCCAACCCCTCCACGCACCTTGCCCCCGCACACCCGGCCCTCGCCCCCTCTGCCGACCCCCCTCTCGCCGAGCACCCCGCCGCGAGTCCCCCCTCCGCCACGCCCGCTAACATCGCGGTGGGCCGCGTCCCTGCCGAGCCCGCAGGCCCCGCCGCGCGCCGCGTTCGCTGAGCGTGCGGCGTGCGCGGCCGTCGCCGCTCTCGCCGCGTCCGCTGACTCGGCCGCGAGCCCCGCCCCCGCCGAGCGCCCCACCCTCGCACACTCCGCCGAGCGCCCCGCCGCGAGTCCTGCCCTCGCCGAGCACCCCGCCGCGAGTTCCACCCCGGCGCACTCCGCCGAGCGCGGACGGGCTCGGGGGGTGGGGGGTGGGCGCTTAGCATGGGGGTGTGGCCGAGTTGCTCGTGGTGGAGGACGACGAGACGATCGGTGATGTGCTCGAGTCGCGGCTTCGGGCGCGGGATCACGGGGTCGTCTGGGAGCGGACCGGGCTCGGGGCGCTTCGGGCGGCGGAGACGCGGCGGTTTGATCTTGTGCTGCTGGATCTCGGGTTGCCCGACCTTGACGGGATCGAGGTCTGCCGCAGGATGCGGCGGGTCCAGCCGGGGTGCGTGCTGGTGATGCTGACCGCGCGCCAAGACGAGATGGACGTCGTCGTCGGCCTCGAGGCCGGGGCCGACGACTACCTGACCAAGCCGTTCGGGTTCGCCGCCCTGCTGGCCAGGGTCGGGGCGCACCTCCGGCGCGGGGTTCCGGCCGCGTCGGCGCAGGACAGGGTCGTGATCGGCGACCTCACCGTCGACACCGCGGCCCGGCGCTGCACGGTCCTCGGGCATGTGCTCGAACTGCGGCCCAAGGAGTTCGACCTGCTCGCCAGGTTCGCCGCAGAGCCCGACACCGCGATCACCCGGGAGGCGCTGATGGACGACGTGTGGGACGCGCACTGGCACGGCCCGACCAAGACCCTCGACGTCCACGTCGCCGCGCTGCGCGGCAAGCTCGCGGCGGCCGCCGCCGAGCGCGGCGCGGCCCTGCCCGGCATCACCACACTGCGCGGCCACGGCTACCGCCTGGACACCCCCACCCGATGACGGTCCCTGGGCCCGGAACCCGGGCGCTCCCAGCGGGAACCAGAGGGCAGCGCCGGGACGCCCGCGTTCCGGGCGGGCGCACGGGAAGGGACAAAGGGTGCGAAGACGCATCGTCAGTCTGAGCGTGCTCGCGTCGGTGCTCGCCATCAGCCTGTTCGGGGTGCCGCTCGCGGCGGGCGTCGCGCGCTACTCCCTCGCCGACGAGCGCGGCGAGGTGGAACGCGTCGCGACCCAGGCGACCCTCGCGATCTCCGCCGACGTCCTGCGCGGCGGCGTCCCCCCGCTCCCCGAGCTCGACGACGAAGTAGCCCTCGGCCTCTACGACGCGGCGGGCCGGCGGATCGCCGGAACCGGCCCCGAGCAGGGCGACGAACCGGTCCGCGACGCGCTCGTCGGCGAGGTCGCGGGCGACGACGGCGCGTTCGACTTCGTCGTCGCGGTCCCGATCGTGGGGGAGGACACCGTCGTCGGCGAGGGCACCGCAGTCGCGGTCGTGCGGGCGGTGTCGTCACGCTGGGAGGTTTATGGGGAGATCGCCGGAACCTGGCTGTTGATGCTCGGCATCGCGGCGGTCGCCGTCGCGCTGACCTGGCTGCTCGCGAGGCTCCAGGCGCGCAGGCTCGCCCTGCCGATCGAGGACCTCGCGGTGAGCGCGACCCGGCTCGGCGAGGGCGACTTCAGCGTGCGCACCCGGCGCAGCGGCATCCCCGAGGTCGACGCCGCCGCGGCGTGCCTCGACGCGACCGCCGACCGCGTGCACACCCTGATCACCCGCGAGCGCGAGTTCTCCGCCGACGCCTCACACCAGCTGCGCACCCCGCTCACCGGCCTGAAACTCCGCCTCGAGGCTGCGCTCGACGACCCGTCGGGCGACGTCGCCCCGACGCTCGTCAAGGCGATCGAGACGGTCGACCGGCTCGAGGACACCATCGCCGACCTCCTCGCCCTCGCCCGCCACCTCCCGGAACGCCGCACACCCCTCGACGTCGCCGCCCTCACCGCCGAGCTCGCCAACACCTGGGACGGCGACGCCACCGGCCGCCCCCTGTCCGTCACCGTGGACCCCGACCTCCCCCCGAGCACCGCGTCGGCGGCCGCGGTCCGCCAGATCCTCGCCGTCCTCCTCGACAACGCCCTCAGACACGGCTCCGGCGCGGTCGCCCTCACCGTCCGTGACGCCGCAGGCTCCCTCGCCTTCGACGTCCGCGACGAGGGCACGATCACCACCCCCACCGCGCTCTTCCGCCGCACCCCCACCCACGAAGGCCACGGCATCGGCCTCCCCATGGCCCACACCCTCGCCGAAGCCGAAAACGGCCGCCTCACCCTCACCACCCCAACCCCCACAACCTTCACCCTCCACCTCCCCCAACCCCACTAACCCCTCCTCCGCCCAGTCCCGAAAGCCCAGTGCGCCCACCCCCTTCTCCCGGAGGCCGCCTGGCCGCGATGACCGCTCCTGTCCGCCTAGCCCCGTCAGCCCTGCGCGACCCTCCTCCTCCCGGCCACCCGGGCGCGGATGCCGCTCTTCTCCGCGCAGTCCCGAGGGGCCTACGCAGCTTTCCTCCGCCGCCGCCCAGACGCGGTGACCGCTCCTCTCCGCGCAGTCCCGGAGGACCCGCGCGGAGCTCTTCCTTCAGGCCACCCGGGCGCGGTGACCGCTCCTGTCCGCCTAGCCCCGTCGGCCCTGCGCGAACCTCCTCCTTGAGGCCACCCGGGCGCGGGGACCGCGCTTCTCCGCGCAGTCCCGAAGGGACTGCGCGGGGGTCTTAGGGGGAGTGGGTTAGGGCCAGGGTGGTGAGGGTTTGGGCGGCGGTCAGGACTTCGGTGAGGGGGACTGACTCGTTGGGGGCGTGGGCGTGGTCTATGTCGCCGGGGCCGTATTGGACGGTGGGGATGCCGCCCAGGGCGGTGAGGAGGCGGAGGTCGCTGCCGAAGGGGGCGCCCCAGGTCGCGGGGGCGCGGCCGGTGACCGACGTGTGCGCGCGGGTGAGGGCGTCGAGCAGGGCGTTGTCTTCGGCGGGCAGGCGGGCCGCGGCGTACTGGCCGCCCCACCACTCGACCCGCACCGGGTGGGCGGCGAGCCAGGGGTCGGCCGCGCAGGCGTCGGCCACCGCCGCCTCCAGCGCGCGGCGGGCGTCCGCGGGGCCCTCGTGCAGGGCGACGCCGATCCGTCCCTCGGCGACGAGGTCGCCCGGCACCGACGACGACCAGTCGCCCGCCCGGACCGCGCCGACCTCGATCGCGTAGGGCAGCGGCCAGCGGCGCATCAGCGGGTCGACGTCGGCGTTACGCCGCGCCTCAAGCGCGCGCAGGGCCGCGAAGACGGGCACGAACTTCTCAAGCGCGCTCACCCCCGTGTCGCGGCGCGCGGCGTGGGCGGAGCGGCCGGTGACGTGCAGCCGGAACGTCAGCGCCCCGGCGTTGGCGGGCACCACGTCGAGCCCGGTCGGCTCGGCGATGACGCACGCGTCGGCACGCCACCCCCGCTCGAGCAGCCCGAACGCGCCGACGCCGCCGTCCTCCTCGCCGACCACGCACGCGACGAGCACGTCACCGCGCAGGCCGGTCCCGCGGAGCGCGCGCAGGGCGAACAGCTGCGCGACGAGCCCGCCCTTCATGTCGCAGGCCCCGCGCCCGTAAAGCCGTCCGTCACGCACGACCGGCTCGAACGGCGGCGAACGCCACGCCGACGGGTCCCCCGGCGGCACGACGTCGACGTGCCCGGCCAGCATCAGCGACCTGCCGCCCCCGCTCCCCGGCAGCCGCCCGACGAGCCCCCAGGCCCGCGCCCGCTCCGCCTCCATCCCGGGAAAGTCGGGCGAAGCCCGCAGCCGGTCGAGCGGCAGCGCCCAATGGTCGACGTCAAAGCCCTCATCACGCAGCCACCCGGCAAGGAACCCCTGGACGTCCTCCTCACCCGGCGATCCGCCCACGCTCGGGATGCGCACCAGTTCGGCGAGCAGCTCGGCCATGGCGTCGGTCTGCCCCGCGAGCGCGGCGACCGGCTCGGGCAGCGCGTCACTCAACACGCAGCCGAGCCTAATCACCGCGCGGACCGTCCGAATCAGCGGGACCGCGGTGGAGATGCAGCTCACGCGCCCGCCGACCGCCGACGGCCTGCGGGGATCTTGCGCGCGGGAGTGGGTAACGGACACGATGAACCCCGGGGACGCGAGTGCGTTCCCGGTGCACGGGGGGCCGATGAAGGTGTTGGAGAGCAGGGCCAGGGAACGGGCGCTGCTTGCGCAGGTCGCCGCGCCGATCCGGCGGTTCCTCACCACCGAGGCCGGCAGCGCGGGACTTCTGCTCGCCGCGACGGTCCTTGCGCTGGCCTGGGCGAACTCCCCCTGGTCGCACCTGTACGAGGAGCTGTGGGAGACCCACGCGGCCCTGTCCGTCGGCGACGGCGGGCTGTCGATGAGCCTCGAACACTGGGTCAACGACGGCCTCATGGCGCTGTTCTTCTTCGTCGTCGGCCTCGAGGTCCGCCAGGAGTTCTCCGTCGGCGAGCTGACGAACCCGCGCAGGGCCGCGGTGCCCGTCGCGGCGGCGGTCGGCGGCATCGTCGTGCCCGCGCTGATCTTCCTCGCGATCAACTCCTCGGGCCCCGAGGCGCGCGGCTGGGGCGTGGTGATCGGCACCGACACCGCGTTCATGCTCGGCGCGCTCGCCCTGGTCGGACCGCGTTTCTCGACCCAGCTGCGGATCTTCCTGCTGATCTTCACGGTCATCGACGACATCGTCGCGGTGAGCGTCATCGGCCTCGTCTACTCCGACCACCTCAACCCGCCCGCGCTCATCGCCGTCGCGCTGCTGTGCGGGGCGCTCGCGCTGATGTCGCGGCTCGGCGTCTGGCGGACCGCGCCCTACGCCGTCGTCGCGCTCGCGCTCTGGTACGCGACGTACGAGTCGGGCCTGCACGGCTCGATCGCCGGCATGCTCGGCGGCCTGCTCATCGGCGCGCACGAGCCGGCGCGCGAGGCCGTCAAGGACGCGGCGCAGCGGTTCCGCGCGTTCCGGCAGTCGCCGCGCGTGGAGGTCAGCAGGTCGGCGCGGCTCGGGCTGCAACGCGCGGTGTCGGTGAACGAGCGGATGCAGTTCCAGCTGCACCCGTGGGCCAGCTACGTCGTCGTCCCGCTGTTCGCGTTCGCCAACGCCGGGGTCGACCTGCGCGACGGGGTGCTCATGCGGGCGCTGTCGTCACCGCTGACGTGGGGGGTGGTGTGCGCGCTGGTGCTGGGCAAGCTCGTCGGCGTCGGCGGCACCGCGCTGCTCGCCACCAAGCTCGGCCTCGGTACGCTGCCGCAGGGCGTCGGACGCGGCCACCTGATGGGCGGCGCGGCGCTTTCCGGAATCGGGTTCACCGTGTCGCTGCTCATCGCGGGCCTGGCGTTCGATGATCCGATCCTGCGCGACGAGGCCACCGTCGGAGTCCTGCTCGCCGCCGTCATCGCCACCCTGACGGGCTGGCTGATCTTCCGCGCCGCCGCCGTCTTCCTCGGCGAGGGCGACGCCGACCTGCCGCGCTTCCTCGACCGTCCCGTCGACCCGGACGTCGACTTCATCCGAGGCCCGGTAGACGCCCCGCTCACGCTCGTGGAGTACGGCGACTTCGAGTGCCCGTTCTGCGCCAAGGCCACCGGCGCGGCGCGCGAGATGCGCGAGCGGTTCGGCGACGAGCTGCGCTACGTGTTCCGCAACCTCCCCCTGTCCGACGTCCACCCCCAGGCCGAGCTCGCCGCCCGCGCCGCGATCGCCGCGGGCAACCAGGACAGGTTCTGGGACATGCACGACACCCTCTTCGCCCACCAGGACGAGCTCGAGTTCGAGGACATCGCGGGCTACGCGGGCGAGCTCGGCCTGGACGTCGAACGGTTCCTGCGCGACCTGGAGGCCGACGCCACCGACGCCCGCGTCCGCGCCGACCTCGCCAGCGCCGAGGCGAGCGGCGCGCGCGGCACCCCCACCTTCTTCATCGGCGACCGCCGCCACACCGGCCCCTACGACGCGCAGACCCTCGCGCTCGAACTGGAGAAGCTCCGCAAGGACGCCTGACGGGATAGGCTGCCGGGCAGCGTCGCGTGCCGGTGGCGGATCGCGTCAGGCATGGAGGCGTGGAAGTAGGAAGGCGGTCCTCGTGACCCTTCCCCCGGCCCCCGCCGATGCGCGGGGCGAACAGAGCAGGCTCATCGCCTGGAACCGTGAACTCAAGGCCGCGCACGAGCGGCTGCGCCGCGCGCTGCGCGTCGCCCGAGAGTCCCTCGACGCGGGAGACACCGCGGCGGCCCGCAGGGATCTACTGCTGTACTGCAAGGGCTTCTGCGCCGCCCTCGACGGCCACCACACCGCAGAAGACGCCGCGCTCTTCCCCGAACTCTACGAACGCCACCCGTCCCTGCGCCCCATCCTCACCAAACTCACCCAGGACCACGAACTGATCGCGGCCCTGCTCGTCGAGTTCGAGAAGGCGATCACCGCCGCCGCCCCACCCGCCGCCCTCTCCGCCCACCTCGACGGCATCGCCGCCATCATGGAATCCCACTTCGCCTACGAGGAACGCCAACTCCTCACCACCCTGGCCAACCTCAACCTCCCCGCAGAACCGCACACCCTCCTCGGCCCCCTCTGACGGGTCCCGCCCGCCGCCCGAGTGGGCGGCGGGCGGCACAGGTCAGCGGGGGTCGTGCGCGGTTCGGGAGGCCGCCGCGAGGTCGGAGGGGACCTTGGTGATGGGCTTGCAGGTGGTGGCGAGGGCGAGGTCGGGGTAGGCGCAGATGGTGCGTTGCACCCCGGTTCCCCGGTCGAGTTGGCGGAAGGATGTGGGGGCGGGGCCGCCTTCGGTCCAGGTTTGGAGGGCGTCGAAGAGTTGGGTTTGGGCGGAGGCCGGGCCGGTCAGGGTGGGCTCGGTGTGGGCGACGTTCGGGAAGTAGAAGGTGCGCACGTTCTCGCGGACGCCCTTGACGCCGTAACGGTCGAAGAGGCGCTGCTGGTAGTTGTAGGAGCCGAACGGGACGATCAGCGGGTCGTTGGTCGTGACGTAGTAGACGATCTTGGCGCGGGCGCGGCGGACGTCAGAAAGGTCGGTGTCGTCGGTCGCCGCGGTCTTGGCGAACTTGCGCTGGGAGTGCGCGAACGCCTCGGGGAAGTTCCGGATCGTGAGGCGGGAGCGCCAGTCGAAGGTCGCGTCCTCATACAGCCAGTAGCGGACGTAGGTCTCGATGAGCGCGCCCATGCCGGTGCCGCCCGGGAGCAGGGTGCCGAAGGACGTGCCTCGGGTGATCCCGCCCCAGAGCCGCTTGCCCTTGGCGTCGGTCGGACCGTCCCAGATCATGTTGACGGCCTTGGCCTCCTGCGCGCTCAGGCCGGGGACCTTGCGCGCGTCGAAGTCACAGCGGCGCGGCTCGGCGATGACGCCGTCGCGCACCCCGTCGAGGTCGTCGCAGGCCGCCACGGCGGCGGCGTTGGCCGCGTCGCTCTTGGCGGGCGACAGGCCGCCCGGGCCGAGAAGGTCGTTGACGACGACGGCGGGCCACGCCTCGGCGATGATGAACCGGTTCCAGTTCATCGCCGGGTAGCCGATGAGGTAGCCGTCGAAGAGGTCGCCGTACCGCTGTGCCATCTCCCAGCCCTGACGGCCTCCGGTTGACGCGCCCGCCCAGTAGTTCCGCCGCGCCTCCTTGCCGTAGTAGGTCTTGGTGAGTTTGAGCGCCCAGGTCGTCTGCACGTACAGGCTGCGGTTGATGAAGTCGCGGACCTGCGACGTCGAGAGCTTCCCGCCCGGCGGCAGCACGAAGCCGCCCCCGGCGAGCCCGCAGTTCGGCTGCGCGTTGGGCTTCCCGGTCTTGGGGTTGATCGCGTCGCACCACGCGGCGTTGTGACCGGTGTCGGTGTGCGAGCCGACCTCGCCGCGCTGCACGGCGAACACCGGCGTGCCGATGATCCCCGCGTAGCCGCTGCCGCCCTGGTTGATGACGCGTCCGTTCCACGCCCCGGACACCTTGCCGCCGACGCCCCGGTCGGCGGCGCTGAGCGGCAGCGCGATCCTGACGTGGATGTCGCGCTCGGGCACCACGTCCACCTGGCAGTACGCGGGCACGGTCGGGGTCGCCGCGACGAGCGTCGCCGTCGCGGACTTGGGGAGCCGCGACGCGAGGTCCGCGCACGCGGGTGTTTTGGGCTTCGGCTTCGGGCCCGCCGCAGTGGGCTGGGCGAGGAGCATGAGCGCGGCGAGCGCGAGCGCGCCGCCTCCGGTCAGGCGGGAGAGCCGCCTCCGGCGTCGTTGCATGACGAGCCTTTCGGGGGGTGGGATCGAGCCGTCCGCTGTGATCCCAACCCGCCGTGTCGGCCGGGCGCAGGCGGCGTGCCGCTGTGCGGAACACGATCGGCCCAATGCCGCGCCGGCCAGCCAGAAAGGCCCTTCCGCCGGACTCGTGTGCCGTAGAGCGGAACGCCGGACGGACCTGTGACCGCCCTCACTTTACGTTCCGGGAGCGACAACACACCTCGCCGGAAGCGGAGATGACGGACATGCTGGAAGTTCGCGGCGTCAGCGTGCGGTACGGGCAGGGCGCGCCCGCGCTGACCGCACTCCATCTGCGGGCCGGGCCGGGCCGGGTGACCGCCGTGGTCGGCGGCAACGGGGCCGGCAAGTCGACCCTGATGAAGGCGGTCTCCGGCGTCCTGTCCTTCGACGGCGGACGCGTCGAGGACGGCGCGATCCTGCTCGACGGCGAGCCGGTTCACCGCCTTGGGCCGACCGCGCTGGTCAGGCGCGGGATCGCGCACGTGCCCGAGGGCCGCCGCGTCTTCGCCGACCTGACCGTCGAGGAGAACCTGCGCGCGGGCGCGGCGGTCGCCAGGAAGGCCCTGCGCACCAGGCTTGACGAGTCCTACGCCATGTTCGACGTGCTCGCCCGCCGCCGCAGGCAGCGCGCGGTCCTCCTGTCCGGCGGCGAACAGCAGATGCTCGCGATCGCGCGCGGCCTCATGAGCGGCCCCCGGCTCCTCCTCCTTGACGAACCCTCCCTCGGCCTCGCCCCGCTCGTGGTCGAGCGGATCGCCGCACTCATCGCGCGGATCAGGGACGGCGGCACCGCCGTTCTGGTGGTCGAGCAGAACGCCGCGATGGCCTTCTCCGTCGCCGACGAGGGCTATGTGCTGGAGCAGGGCAAGGTCGTCCTGTCCGGCACGGCCGCCGAGCTGCGCGCCGACGAGGGCGTCCGCGAGATGTACCTCGGCGGCTCCGGCACCGCCGACGAGCTGCGCAGGTTCGCCGACCGCGCCCCGCTCGCGAGGTGGTCGGCGTGAGCGCCCTCAGCCTCGACGGCGTCCGCCTCGCCTTCGGCGGCGTCACCGCGCTCGACGACCTCGCCTTCACCGTCGCGCCCGGCACCGTCCACGCCGTGATCGGCCCGAACGGCGCGGGCAAGTCCTCGTGCTTCAACGTCATCAGCGGCCACTACCGCCCGCAGGCCGGGAAAGTCGCGTTCGACGGCGAGGACATCACCGCGCTCCGGCCGCACGAGATCGCGCGGCGCGGCGTCGGCAGGGCGTTCCAGAACATCGCGCTGTCGGCGCACGAGAGCGTCCTGGACAACCTGATGGTCGCGCGGCACAGGCTGACCGGGGCGGGGTTCGCCGCGACCGCGCTCGGGCTGCCGTCCGCGCGCCGTGAGGAGGCGCGGCACCGCGCCAGGGTGAAGGAGATCGCCGCTTTCGTCGGCCTCGGCGACAAGCTCGGCGCGCCCGCAGGGTCCCTCGCCTACGGTGACCGCAAACGGGTCGAGTTCGCCCGCGCGCTGAGCACCGAACCCCGCGTCCTGCTCCTTGACGAGCCCGCCGCGGGCATGCCGTCGCACGAGAAGTGGGACATCGCCCACCTCATCGTCAGCGTCCGGGCGGCGCTGGGCGTCTCGGTGCTGCTCGTGGAGCACGACATGCCGATGGTGATGGCGATCGCCGACCGCGTCACCGTCCTTGACTTCGGCCGCCGCATCGCCGACGGCACCCCCGACGAGGTGCGCGGCTCACCCGAGGTCATCGCCGCCTACCTCGGCTCGGCCGACGTGCCAGCACGTGAGGAAACGTCATGAAGCTTCTGCAACTCCTGCTGCTCGGGGTGTCCCTCGGCTCGATCTACGCGCTCATCGCGCTCGGCTTCGTGGTGATCTACAAGGGCACCAAGGTCATCAACCTCGCGCACGGCTCGGTCCTGCTCGCGGGCGCGTACGCCGTCGCGGTGCTCTCGCCGCACACCGGGTTCCTGCCCGCGCTCGCGCTCGGCGCGCTGGTCTCTGCGGTGTGCGCGGCGCTGATCGAGCGGCTCGTCGCGGCGACCCGCAGCCACGACCACCTCGTGCTGACGATCCTCACCATCGGCGTGGACATCCTGCTCGCGACCGAACTGGCAAGGCGCATCGGCTCCAAGGTCCTCACCATGGGCGATCCGTGGGGCGACGGGCGCGTCGAGATCCTCGGGACCGTGCTGCCGGCGGCGCGGCTCGCCGCGACCGGCGTCGGGGTGCTGCTCATCGCGGTGTTCTTCCTCGTCTTCCGGCGCACCGACTTCGGCGTGCGGATGCGCGCGTCGGCCGACGACCCGCGCACGGCCGCGCTCATGGGCATCGACCAGCGCCGTGTCGCGCTCGCCTCGTGGGCGATCGGCGGCGCGCTCGCCTGCGTCGCGGGGGTCTTCCTCGCCGGGTTCCCCAACCCCGGGCTCGACCAGACGTCCGGGCTGATCGCGCTCAACGCGATCCCGGCGATCATCATCGGCGGCCTCGACTCCACCGAGGGCGCGATCCTCGGCGGGCTGATCGTCGGCGTCACCCAGACGCTCGCCGACGGCAACGCCTCGTCCCTGCACTTCCTCGGCGAGGGGTTCGGCACCGTCGCGCCGTACGTCGTCATGCTCGCCGTCCTGATGTGGCGGCCGTCCGGGCTGCTCGGGTCCAAGGAGCTGAACCGTGTCTGAGACGACCCTCGCGGCACGCCCCGAGACCGGGGCCGACGTGTCCCGCGCGCCCGCCCGCAAGGCCGCGCCCCGGCTGGCGGTCGTGGTGCTGTGCGCGCTGCTGCTGTGCGCGGTGCCGCTCTACCTCGAAGGCTCCTGGCTGGTCATCGGCGTCCTCGGCATGGCGACGGCGGTCGGCGCGATCGGGCTGACCCTCCTTGTCGGGACCGCGGGACAGCTGTCGCTCGCGCACTCCTTCTTCGTCGCGGTCGGCGCGTACGCCTACGCCTACCTCGCGGGCGTCCCCGGCACGTCCGACGCCCAGGGACTCGGGCTGCCGTCGTGGTTCGCCGCACTGGCCGCCGTCGCCCTCGCGGGCCTTGCCGGGCTCGCGTTCAGCCCCGTCGCGGCCCGGGTGAAGGGCCTTTACCTCGGCGTCGCGTCGCTCGCGCTGGTCTTCGTCGGCGAGCACGTCCTGAAGAACGCGGTGCCGCTGACCGGCGGGTACAACGGGCGCGAGGTGACGCCGCTGTCGGTTTTCGGGTTCGAGCTGACGGGCGACGCACCCGACCTGTGGGTGCTCGGCGTCCCGTTCGGCGGCCAGGAGCGGCTCTGGTACGTCGCGCTGGCCGTGCTCGCCGTCTCGGTCGTCGCGGCGGGCCGGATCGTGCGGGGACGTCCCGGCCGCGCCCTCCAGACCCTGCGCGACAACCCGGCCGCGGCGGGCTCGATGGGGGTGTCGGTGCGCGCGCACAAGGCAGCCGCGTTCACCGTCTCCTCGGTGTTCGCCGGGGCGGCCGGGGTGCTGACCGCGCTGGCGTTCGGGTTCATCGTGCCGCACTACTTCTCGCTGCACCTCGCGGTGCTCTACCTGGCGATGGCGCTCATCGGCGGGCTCGGCTCGGTGCCGGGGGCCGTCGCCGGAGGGCTGTTCGTCACCGCGCTGCCGCTGCTGCTCGAACGGTTCAGCGGCGAGCTCGGCTTCCTCGCCGCGCCCGGCTCAGGTGGCCTCGACGCGGCCATGTTCGCCAGGTTCGTCTTCGGCGCGCTGCTCGTCCTGATCCTCATCGCCGAGCCCGGCGGTCTCGCCGGGCTGTGGCGGCGGCTGCGCCGCACCCGCCGCTGACCCCCCACCCCAGCCGCCACGGCGGCACACCCCGAAAGGTCGAAAAATGCGCGTCCGTCCCCTCCTGCGCGGCATGACCGCCGTCGCCGCGCTCACGCTCGCGGCGACCGCCTGCTCCACCAAGGCCCCCGACGCCGCCTCGGACGGCGCGGTCAGGACCGGCGAGGGCGTCACCGACTCCACCCTCACCCTCGGCGTCCTCAGCGACCTGTCCAACGTGTTCGGTCCGCTCGGCCAGAGCCTCGTCCAGGGCAACGAGCTGTACTTCAACCAGCGCAACGCCGACGGCGGCGTCTGCGGCCGTCAGGTGAAGCTGGAGATCCGCGACCACGCCTACAACGTGCAGACGTCGGTGTCGCAGTTCGCCGAGCTCGAACCGAAGGTGCTCGGGTTCGTGCAGCTGCTCGGCTCGCCGATCGTCTCCGCACTCGCGCCGAAGATCGCCTCGACGGGCGCGGTCACCGTGCCCGCCACATGGTCGACGGACTGGCTGAACAAGGACGGCCTCGTCATCGTCGGCAGCGCCTACCCGGTCGACGTCATCAACGGCATCCAGTACCTGCTGGACGAGGGCAAGATCAAGAAGGGGGACACCCTCGGCCACGTCTACTTCGAGGGCGACTACGGCAGCGACGCGCTCAAGGGCTCGAAGCACGCGGCCGACGCGCTCGGCCTCAAGGTCAAGTCGGTGCAGGTCGCGCCGTCGGCGACCGACCTGACCGCCCAGTTCAACGAGCTGACCTCGGGCGGCGCGCCGCAGGCGTTCATCGTCAGCGCGGGCCCGCGCCAGACGGCGTCGATCGCAGGGCTCGCGGCGGGCTCCGGCCTGAAGACGCCGATCCTCGCCAACGGCCCCGGCTTCGACCCCGCCCTGCTCGACACCCCGGTCGGGCGGACGCTCGCCGACAACCTGTACGTGGCGACGTCGTACGAGCCGTTCGCGGGCGGCAGCGCGGGGGCGCGGACGATCGCCGACGCCTACACCGCGGCCCACCCCGACGGGAAGCCGACCAACATGGTCAACTACGGCTACGCGACCGCGAGCGTCATGGGCCAGGCCATTGACGCCGCGTGCGAGGGCGGCGATCTTACCCGGGAGGGCCTGACCAAGGCGCTGCGCTCACTCGACGGGGTCGAGACGGGCGTCATGCCCGTGCTGAACCTCAGCGACGCCTCCCGCTTCCCGTCCGCGAGCTCCTACATCAACCGGGTCGACCCGGCCGTCAAGGGCGGCCTCGTCGTGGCCAAGGACCCCTTCACCTCCGACGCCGCGACCACCTTCACCGGCTGACGCCCAGAGGTAGTAACCCAGCCCGGTTCCGCTTTGGCGGGGCCGGGCCTTCGTCCCACCCAGCAAGGAAGGCAGCGATGAGCACTCCCCACCCCGCGAACTCCGGCGCGAGAGTCGACGTCAATCCGGCGGCGGCGGTCCGTCGGCACGCGAGGACGAATCCAGGACATGTCGTGCTGCGCTACGAGGGCGGCGACCTCACTTACGCCGCGCTCGACGACCGCGCGGCGCGGCTCGCGACGGTGCTCGCCGAAGGCGGGCTCGGCCCCGGCGACCGCGTCGCCTACCTGGGCCTGAACAGCCCGTCGTTCCTGCTGACGATGCTCGCGGCGTTCCGGCTCGGCGCGGTGTTCGTCCCGGTGAACTTCAGGCTCGCCGGGCCCGAGCTGCGCGGCGTCCTCGCGCGGAGCGGCGCGGCGACCCTCGTCTGCGAGGACGGCCACCGTGCCGTCGCGGAGGCCGCGCGGGAGGGGACCGCTTTGCGGCGGTTCCTCCTGGTAGACGATGACCCTGCCGTACCCGTCACGGGCGAGGTGTCCGGGCTGTGGGAGCGCTGGGCGGAACCCGTCGGGAAGGCGGCGGCCTTCGACGGCGTCGCGTCGCGCGGCTTCGATGACGCGGCGATCCTGATGTTCACCTCGGGCACGACCGGGCTCCCCAAGGGCGTCCTGCTCACCCACGGGAACATCTGGTGGAACGCGGTCAACGTGGACACCGTGATCGACACCCGCAGGACCGACGTCACGCACGCGGCGGCCCCGATCTTCCATGTCGGCGCGCTCAACAGCTTCCTCATGCGGTCCCTCGTGCGCGGCGGCACGATCGTGCTGCGCCGCACCTTCGACCCGGCGAGGACGCTCGCTGACTTCGTGACATTCCGGGTGAACTCCACTTTCATGGTCCCCGCGATGCTCGCGGCGGTCGCACGCGTGCCTGGGGCGTTCGACGCCGACCTGTCGGAGCTGCGGTCGATCGTGGTGGCGGGCGCGCCGGTGCCGCCGTCGCTGATCAGAACCTACGCCGAGCACGGGATCACCCTCCAGCAGGCGTGGGGGCTGACCGAGACCGCGCCGTTCGCCACCCACCTGCCCGCCGAGTCGACCCTCGCCAAGCTCGGATCGGCGGGGATCGCGATGCCGTACACGCAGGTGCGCGTGGTCGACGCGCGGACCGGCGAGCCCGTCGCGGCGGGGGTCTCCGGGGAGATCGTGGTGCGCGGGCCGAACGTCACGCCGGGCTACTGGGAGAACCCCGAGGCGACGGCGGCGGCCTTCGACGCCGAAGGCTGGTTCCACTCCGGCGACATCGGCTACCTGGACGACGACGGCTTCCTCTTCATCGTGGACCGCCTCAAGGACATGATCATCAGCGGTGGCGAGAACGTCTACCCGGCCGAGGTCGAGCGGGCGCTGGCCGACCTGCCGGGCCTTGTCGACGTGGCCGTCATCGGGATCGAGGACGCGGAGTGGGGGGAGCGCGTCGTCGCCGTCGTCTCGCTTGAGGAGGGCGCGGAGACGTCACTTGAGGAGGTGCGGGCCCATGCCGGGGAGCGGCTCGCGCGCTACAAGCTGCCGCGCGAGGTGCGGGTCGTCGCGGCGGTGCCGCGCAACGCCTCGGGCAAGCTCGACAAGGCCGCCGTGCGCGCGGTCGCGGGACCGGCGGCCTGAGCGAAGCCGTCAGCCGAGGCGGGAGGGGGCGTGCCTGCGAGCGCGCTGCACCTCCTGCGCGGCGGCGGCGGCGACCCGGCGCAGGCGGGGGGACAGGGCGCGCGGGTCGATGCGCTCGGCGGGACCCGCGATCGACAGCGCGGCGATCGGACGGCCCGCCGGGCCCATCACCGGGACGGCGACGCAGGCGAGGCCGGGCCGCACCTCGCCGTCGTCGTAGGCGACGCCCTCGGCGCGGATTCTGTCGAGCTCCGCGCCGAGCCGCGGGCCGTCGGTGATCGTGCGCGGGGTGAAGCGGGGGAGCGGCGCGGCCATCGCCTCGGCGGCGGCCTCGGGCGCGTACGTGAGCAGCACCTTGCCGACGGCCGTGCAGTGCGCGGGCATCCTGCCGCCTATCCGCGACGGCGTCGGCACGGTCCGGTGCCCGTACAGCTTCGCCAGGTAGACGACCTCCGGCCCGTGCAGGACGGCGAGATGGACGGTCTCGCCGGTGTCGGCGTAGAGATCGGCGAGGTAGGGGATGAGGACGTCGCGGACCCTGTCGTGGCCCGGCGCGTAGACGTGGCTGCCGAGCTCGTGCAGCCGTCGGCCGAGCCGGTAGTTCCGGCCGACGCGCTCCACGACCTCGCTGCGCTCCAGCGTCCCGAGCAGCCGGAACGCCGTCGACTTGCTCATGCCGGCCCGGCGCGCGAGCTCGCTGACGCCGACGCCTGCCGTGGCCTGCGGGCCGAACGCCTGAAGCAGGTTGATCGCCTTCTCAATGGCGGCGCGGTTGTCCCGGCCCGGAACGTCGAGGGTGGCGGCGGTCAAGGTCACCTCGCTTGGGGTTCGTCACTTACAATGCCCCGAAAAGGCACTTATCAGTGACGATGATGCGGAATCCCGGTGAGTAGGTCAAGATGACGGATGGTCCATTTAAAGTGACGGAGGTGCCGGGGTGACCGAACCGAACCAGCTTGTCGCCAGGAACGCGCGGCGGTTCAGGCAGGAGCGCGGGCTGTCCCTGGGGGAGGTCGCGCGAAGGTCGGGACTGTCGAAGCAGACCCTGTCGAAGATCGAACAGGGCGTCGGCAATCCGACGGTCGAGACCCTGACGCACCTCGGCGCGGCCCTCGACGTCTCGGTGCGGCGGCTGCTCACCGAGTTCGGCACCCCGGTCTTCGTCCAGCGCCGCGACGAGGGCGCGTGGGAGGACCACGAGACATGGTCGGAACGCGTCATGGACGAGGTCTACGGCTCGGGCTACGTCCGCACCCTCCTGCTCAGGTTCGAGCGGGGCGGCCACGAGCCACGGACGATCGACGCGCACCCGTCGGGGACCCTGCACCACCTCTACGTCGTCACCGGCAAACTCCGCACCGGCCCCCTCAGCGAGCCCGTCGACCTCAGCGCCGGCGACTTCGTCCGCTTCCCCGGCGACACCCCCCACCGCCACACCTGCCTCACCGACCGCGCCATCGCCCACATGGTCACCACAGTCCCCCAAATCCGCCAATTCGGCCCCAAACTCCCCCGCCCCCAACCCCCAGAAACCTAACACCCCCACCCCAAGGGAGCGGGGCCGTCAGGCGGAACCCGCGCGCCCCCGCGCACCCCGCGCCGCCTGCGCCCCCCGGGCCCCCGTGTGGGCGGCCGCGTCAGGCGGGGCCCGCGCCTCCCCTGCGCACCCCGCGTCGCGTGCGCGCCCCGGGTCCCCGTGCGAGCGGGGTCGTCAGGTGGGGCCCGCGCATCCCTCTGGCCCGCCGCGCCGCCTGCGCGCCCGAGGCCCTTGCGCGGGCGGCCGCGTCAGGCGGGGGCCGCGCGGTTCCCGGGGCGCTCAGGGTGTGGGGCCTGACGTCCCCGCCCCCAAGGGGTGGGGGTGGGGGGTGGGTTGGTTAGGGGAGGGCTGTGCGGACTTGGGGGAGGACCTCCTTGGCTATGAGTTCCTGGTCGGGGGTGGTGGGGAGGCTGAGGAGTTGGGCGGTGAAGCCTGCCTTGGCGATTTCGATGAGTTGGGCGGCGACGGCCTTGGGGGTGCCGGCGACGAGTTCGGGGGTGGGGGTGCGGGTAGGGTCGATGCGGACGATGAGGTTGCAGGCGCAGGTGATGGCCGATGGGTCGCGGCCCGCCTTTTCGGCGGCGGCGTGGACCTGGGCGCGGCGGGCGACGGCCTCCGGCAGGCCGATCCTGCCGAGCGACGGGAGCCAGCCGTCGGCGAGTTCGCCGGTGAGGGCGAGCGAGCGCGGTCCGTAGGAGCCCAGCCAGATCGGGATCGGGTGGGCGGGCAGCGGGTCGATCCGCGCGCCCCGCGTGCTGAAGTGCCGCCCGACGAAGTCGCCGGGCCCGCCCGACCACAGGTCGCGCATGATCGTGACCGCCTCGCGCAGCGCGTCGACCTTGCCGCCAGGGGTGCGTTCGGTGAGGCCGAACGCGGTGAACTCCGCGTCGAAACCGCCGCCGCCCAGGCCGAGCACGAACCTGCCGCCCGAGAGCGCGTCAAGGGTCTCGGCGGTCTTGGCGACGACGGCCGGGCTCCGGTAGGGCAGGCCGAGCACGTTCGTGCCGATCTCGATCCGCTCGGTGCGCGCGGCGACCGTGGCGAGCGCGGTCATCGGCTCGACCGTCGGCCGGGTGCTGTGCAGGTGGTCGCTGAGGGTGAACAGGTCGAAGCCGAGTTCGTCGGCGCTGCGCGCCAGGTCGAGCGTCGCGGCGGCGGTCAGCCCCGCGACCGCGCCGCCCGCGCCGAAGACGAGCCGCTGGCCGAGGATCGCGCTCATTATTCCCCTTCCCGGGGTCCGGTGGACGTGGCGACGGCCCTGCCGAGGTCGGCCGACCAGGCCGACCACGAGCCGGGGTAGAGCGCGGCGCGGGTGAGCCCGGCGCGCTCCAGCGCGAGCAGGTCGTGGCACGCGGTGACCCCGCTGCCGCAGTACACGATGACGTCGGAGCCGGGCCCGACACCCGCCGCGCGGAACTTCTCGCGCAGCACTTCGGGGGCGTGGAAGCGCCCGTCCTCGGTGAGGTTGCCGGCCCACGGCGCGTTCCGCGCCCCGGGGATATGCCCCGATCTGACGTCCGAGGGCAGCACGGTCGCGCCCGAGTAGCGGTCGGCGGCGCGCGCGTCGAGGACGACGGCCGAGCCGGTCCGCAGCGCGTCCGCGACGGCGTCGGCGTCCCGCAGCACCTCCGACGGCCACGGCACCGCCTCACGCGAAGCGGGCGGAAGGCTCTCCGCACCGGTCGCGAGCGGCCCCGGCCAGGCGGCCAGGCCGCCGTCCAGGAGCGCGGCGGGCGCGCCGATCCTGCGCAGCAGCCAGACGAGCCGCGCGGCGTAGCCGCCGCCCGCGTCGTCATAGGCGAACACGGGTGTGCCGTCGCCGAACCCGAGCGCGCCGAGCGCCGCGGCGAACGCCTCGGGTGCGGGAAGCGGGTGCCGTCCGTCGGCCTCGGTGGGCGGGCCGGCGAGGACGGCGTCGAGATCGACCCACACCGCGCCGGGGACGTGTCCGGCGAGGTAGGCGGCGTGGCCGTCGCGTCCGTCGAGGTACCAGCGGACGTCGGCGATCCGCCCGGTGGACACGACGGGGTCGTCGGGCGCGACGACAGGGGGCAGTTCGGGCAAGGGTTCAGTCCTTCCGGTACACGCGGTCGGGGATGATGCGCAGCAGGACGCGTTCGCCGTCTGTCGGCCGGACGGCGGGGGAGCCCGTCCACTTGGTGAACGCGGCGCGGGCGACGGCCAGCGCGGCCTCGCCGGTCTCCAGCGCGACGACGCGCCCGCGCACCTCGATGTAGCGGCGCGGGTTGTCGCCGTCGAGCATCAGCAGCGCCACCCTGGGGTCGGCGGCGACGTTGCGGTACTTGCGCCGCGCGGTCCCGGTGGTGACGAGCAGGTGTTCGCCGTCGGCGTGCGGCCACACCGCGCTGCTCTGCGGCGAGCCGTCGGGCATGAGCGTGGTGAGGATCGCGAGCGTTTTCGCCATGGCGAGTTCGCGGACGTCGGGGTCAAGCATGGGCGAGCCCCCGCACCTGCGGCAGCACCCGGTCGCCGAGCAGCTCGGCGGTCTCCCTGACCAGGTCGTACGGCAGCCCGCCGATGTCGACGGCGAGAAGGTGCAGGTCGTGGCCCCACTTCTCGCGCAGCGCGCCGAGCCGGTCGACGATCTCGTCGGGGCTGCCGCACAGGGCGGGGCCGTCCGGGCCGACGTAGGCGTCGAAGTCGAAGTCGCGCACGGGCGAGCCCGGCACGTTCACGTAAGCCTCGACGTACTCGCGCCACACCGCGCGGGCCCGCTGTGAGGTCTCCGCGACGAACACATGGCTCGCCGCGCCGAGCCGTCCGGGAGCCCTGCCGAGCTCGGCGACGCGGCTGCGGTAGGCGTCAAAAACCGGGACGAAGTCGGCGGCGGGCCGCGCGGTCGTCCCGAGGATCAGCGGCAGCCCGTGTGCTGCGGCCAGCTCCACCGAGTCGAGCCCGGTGCCGCCGCTGATCCACAGCGGCGGCCGGTCCTGGAGCAGCCTCGGCTGGAGCCTGACGGCGTCAAGCGGTGGCCGGAACGCGCCGGACCAGGTGACGCGCTCCTCGGTCCACAGCCGCAGCAGCAGTTCCACGTTCTCCCGCTTGCGCGCCGCCTTGCTGTCCGTTTCCTGGCCGAACACCCGGTAGGGCTCGGGGAAGAACGACCCGCCCGCGACGATCTCGAGCCGCCCGCCCGACAGCAGGTCGAGCGTCGCGTAGTCCTCGGCGACGAGCACCGGGTCGCGGTTGGCGACGAGGGTCGTGCCGGTCGCGAGCCGGATCGTCGAGGTCTCCCTGGCGAGCGCGGCGAGCACGAGGGCGGGCGAGGAGATGACGTCGCGGTCGCCGAAGTGGTGCTCGCCGACGGCGTACCAGGCGAAGCCGAACTCCTCGGCGTCGCGGCCGCTCCTGATCACGTCCTCGACGCGGTCCCGCTGGCTCTGGAGCGCGCGGGTGCGCGGGTCGGGCAGGAGGCTGCCGAAGGTGATGAGTCCTAGGTCCATGTCACGTCCTTCAGAAGGTCGGCGCGGGCCCGTCCGCCGGGGACGGCGGCGAGCAGTTCGCGCGTGTAGGGGTGCTCCGGCGCGGTGAGGACGCGCTCGGCGGTGCCGGACTCGACGATCCGGCCCTCCCGCAGCACCGCGACGGTGTCGCAGACCCGCCGCACCACGGCGAGGTCGTGCGAGATGAACAAGTAGGTCAGGCCGAGGTCGCGGCGCAGGTCGGCGAGCAGGTCGAGAATCCGAGCCTGGACCGTCGCGTCGAGCGCCGAGACGGGTTCGTCGCAGACCAGCAGGTCGGGGCCGGGCGCGAGGGCCCGGGCGATCGCGACGCGCTGCCGCTGCCCGCCCGACAGCTCGCCGGGTCTGCGCCGCGCCAGCGCGGCGGGGAGCGCGACGGCGTCGAGCAGCCGCCGCACCTCGGCGTCCCGCGCGGCCTTCGGCACGACGGCGAAGTTGGCGAGCGGCTCCGCGATGATCTCCGCGACCGTCATCCGCCCGTTCAGCGACGCGTACGGGTTCTGGTAGACGAGCTGGACCTTCCGGTGCAGCTCGCGCAGCCCGGCCCGGTCGAGCCCGCCGACCTCGACGCCGCCGACCCGCACCGACCCGGCCGTCGCCCGCTCAAGCCCGACCACGATCCGCCCCGTCGTCGTCTTCCCCGACCCCGACTCACCCACCAGCCCCAGCGCCCCACCCCGCCGGACCCCGAACCCGACCCCGTCGACCGCCACCCGCCCCCCGAACTCCTTGCACAACCCGGCGACGACCAACAGCTCCTCCCCACCCGATGCCTCGGAGGGCACGAGCGGCGCGCAGGGTTCGAGGTACGCGGAGGGTTCGAGGGGAGCAGAGCGTTCGGAGGACATGGAGAGCGCGGAGGGTTCGGAGGGCGCGGAGGGTTCGCGGGGTGCGGAGGGCGCGGAGGGTTCGAAGGGAGCGCAGGGTTCGCGGTGTGCGGAGGGTTCGAGGTGCGCGGAGGGTTCGCGGGGTGTGGCGGGCGCGGGTGGGTGGAGGGTGGGGGAGTGGGTGAGGAGGGCGCGGGTGTGCTCGTGGGTGGGGGCAGCGAGGACCTTGGCGGTGGGGCCGGACTCGACCAGGTGGCCGGCCGCCATGACGGCGACGTGGTGGGCGCGGTCGGCGACCACGGCGAGGTCGTGGGTGACCAGCAGGATCGCGGTGCCCGTCGTCGCGGCGAGGTCTTCGAGCTGGTCGAGGACACGTCGCTGGACCGTCACGTCGAGGGCGGAGGTGGGCTCGTCGGCGACGAGGAGACGCGGCCGCGCGGCCGTCGCGACCGCGATGAGGACGCGCTGGCGCAACCCGCCGGACAGCTCGTGCGGGTACTGGCGTGCGCGCCGCGCCGCGTCCGGCAGCCCGGCCCGGTCGAGCAGTTCGACGGCCTGCTCACGGGCGGCCCGACCGCGTGCCAGGCCGTGCAGCCGCAGCACCTGCGCGACCTGACGGCCGACCGGCTGCACCGGGTCGAGCGCGACGGCCGGGTCCTGCGGGATGAGCGCGATCCGCCGTCCCCTGATCCGCCGCCACTCCCGTTCGGTGAGCCGGGTGAGGTCGTGCCCGTCGAACTCAAGGGTCTCGGCGCTTACCCGCGCGCTAGACGGCAGCAGCCCGAGGACCGCGTGCGCGAGCGTGCTCTTGCCCGATCCCGACTCGCCGACGAGCGCGGTGATCCGCCCCGCCTCGACGGTCAGGTCGACGCCCGCGACGGCCTCGACGCCGGGGTAGCCGACGCGCAGCCCGCGCACGGTGAGGAGCCCGCTCATGCCTCGCCTCCGTCCTGGAGCGCCCGGGAGACGCGCCCCGCGGCGAGTACGACGGCCGCGACAGTCAGCCCGGGCAGGACGGTGAGCCACCAGGCGGTCGCGAGGTGGTCGCGGCCGCCCGCGACGAGCGCGCCCCACTCGGGCGCGGGCGGCGGCGCGCCGTACCCGAGGAACCCGAGCGAGGACACCGCGAGCACGACGAGCCCGAAGTCGAGCGCGGCGAGCGCGAGGACGGGCCCGGCGGTGAACGGCAGCACATGCCGGACGAGCACCCGCGCGGGCCGTCCCCCGGCGAGCACCGCGGCCTCGACGTGCGGCGACGCCCTGACCTGCAGGACCCGCGCCCGGGTGACCCGCGCGAACGTCGCGATCCCGGTGACGCCGACCGCAAGCCCGATCTCGACGGTCCCGAACCCGAGCACGCTGATGACGGTCAGCGACAGCAGCACGGACGGGATCGCGAGCGGGATCTCCACGCCGCGCATGATGAGCGTCTCGGGCAGCCCGCCGAAGAACCCGGCGAGCAGTCCGAGCAGCACCCCCGCCGCGAGCCCGAGCGCGACCGCGAGGACCGCCGCCTGGACCGACGGCGCGGTCCCGTGGACGACCCGGGCGAACACGTCGCGGCCGAGCTGGTCGGTGCCGAACGGGTGCCCGGGTCCCGGCGGCCGGAACCGCTCGGCGGGCACCCCCTCGATCGCGCTGTGCCCGGCGAACCAGCCGGGCCGCAGCGCCCACCCCGCGACGAGCGCGAGCACGGCCCCCGCGAGAACGTTCCCGGCCCGCGACGCCCCGCCCCGCAGGCCCTTCTTGGCCGGAATGCCCGGCTTGTCATCCCGAGCGCCGGTCTTCCGGACCCGGTCGAGCACCGCGCGCTTCACGCCTTCACCGTCCTGACGCGCTGGGCGGGCCGTCGCACGGTCCGCGGGTCGAGCACCGGGTAGAGCAGGTCGATCGCCAGGTTGACCCCCGCGAACCCGGCCGCCGCGACCACCACGACGCCCTGCACCACGGGAAGGTCCTGCGTCGACACCGCGAACTGGACGATCCGCCCGATCCCCTGCCGGGAGAAGACTGTCTCGACGACCACGGCCCCGCCGATCAGCCCTCCGGTGAGGACCCCCGCGACGGTCACGGCAGGGATCGCGGCGTTCCGCAGCCCATGCCCCAGCACCACACGGGTCCGGCTCGCACCGGTCGCCCGGAGCGTCTCGCAGTACGGTTCGCGCAAGGTCTCGGCGAGGCTGCGGCCGAGCACCTGCCCGACGAGCGCCGCGCCGGGGATCGCCAGCGTGCACGCGGGCAGCACGAGGCCGGGCAGGCCCGATCCGCCGAGCGACGGCAGCAGCGGCCAGCGCAGCGCGAACAGCTGGATCAGCACGAGCCCGACCAGGAACGACGGCAGCGAGACCGCGAGGCCCGGCAGCGCCCGCGCCGCGCCGCCGCGCGGGAGGTTCGCGGCGACCGCGAGCACGATCCCGGCGACGACGCTCAGCGCGAGCGCGGTGAGGCCGAGCTCAAGCGTCGCGGGCAGCGCCTCGGCGATCATCGCCGCGACGGGGCGGCCGGTCTGGATCGACGTGCCGAAGTCGCCGCGCAGCGCCGAGACCGCCGCGTCGAGGTACTGGACGATGATCGGCCGGTCGAAGCCGAGCTCAGCCCTGACCCGCGCGACGTCCTCGGGCGGCACGGCCTCGAACCCGTTGCGGCCGCTCAGCATCAGCTCGACCGGGTCGCCGGGGACGAGCCGCTGGATCGCGAACACCACGGTGAACGCCGCCCAGACGACGACGGCGGCCTGCAGAAGCCGTCCCGCGAGGTAACGCGGGACGGCCGTGCGGTCAGGAGAGCGCGACATCGTGCAGCGAGAGCCGGGTCGAGGCGTCGAGGCCGAGCCCGTCGACCTTGGCGGAGACCGCGTGGACCAGCGCGTTCTCATACAGCGGGACGGTGTCGGCGTGCTCGAGTATCCAGGTGACCGCCTTGTCCACGGCCTCCTTGCGCGCTGTGTCGTCGGTGGCCTCGGCCTGCGCGTCGAGGAAGGAGTCGAGGTCGCTCGGCGGCAGGCGCCAGAGGTTCGCGCCCTTGGTGGCGAAGATGTTGCGCAGCACGTCGGGGTCGGCGCGGGTGACGGCGACGGCCGTCATGTCGAACTCGCCCTTCTGCTGCTGCTCGACGTACTTGGCCGGGGGGACCGCGCGGAGCTCGACGTCGATCCCGAGCGTGCGCAGCTGCTGCTGGACGAGCTCGTTCACCGGCGGGGTCGGCGCGGGGATCAGCCAGACGAGCTTCAGCGCCTTGCCGTCCTTGGTCCTGATCCCGTCGGGTCCGGGCTTCCAACCGGCCTCGTCCAGCAGCTTCTTGGCGCGGTCGGGGTCGTGGCGCAGCAGGTCGGAGCGGTCGGCGTAGAACGGGGTCGTGGACGACAGCACGCTCGTCGCGGGCTTGAACTGCGGCCCGAGGACGGTGTCCACGAGGGCCTGCCGGTCGACGCCGACCAGCAGCGCCGCGCGCAGCCGCTGGTCGCCCAGCACCCCGGCGTGGTTCAGGGACAGCGGCGGCACGAGCCCGGGCACCGCCTTGGTGAGCAGCCGGAACCCGCCGCCCTCGAACCGCGCGCGGTCGGCGGCCTGGATGTTCTGCGCGACATGGACCTGGCCGGAGGCGAGCGCGCCGGTCCGCGCCCCCGCCTCGGGGACGAACACGAACCGCGCCTCGGCGATCTTCGCCTCGCCCTCGTGCTCGGCGAGCGACGACGGCCAGGCGTAGCCCTCGCGGCGCTTGATCACGATCTCCTGGTTCGCCGTGTAGTGGTCGAGCACGAACGGCCCCGAGCCGACGAACCCGCCACGGCAGCGCTCGGCGGGATCTGCCGTCGCGGTCTTCGGCGACAGGATGCCGAACCCTGCCCCGGACGTCGCCTGGAGGAACTGGGCGTTCGGCGCGTCGAACGTCACGGTGAAGCGGCGCGCGTCGGCGACGTCGGTGCCCTGGTAGCCGCGCAGGTAGGCGGGCGCGCCGTTGGCCGGGAACTTGATCAGCCTGTCGAAGGTGGCTTTGACGGCGTCGGAGTCGAGCGGGGTGCCGTCGCTGAAGGTGACGCCCTCACGCAACACGAAAGAGAAGGACTTGCCATCGGGGGACGCCTTGAACTCCTGCGCGAGCCAGGGGACGATCTCGCCGGTCTCCGGGTCCTGGTCGGTGAGGGTGTCCACGAGGGAGCGTGACACGTCGAGCGCGGCGAGCTGGCCCGTCTGCTGCGGGTCGAGGCAGCCGGGGTCGGCGGGCAGCGCGACCGCGAGCACCGCGTCGGCGGCGGGGGAGGCGTCGGAGGCGCAGGCGGGCAGGAGCAGGAGCGGAACGAGCGCCGTGAGGGCGCGGACTGTTGCTGGCACGGGAGGTCTTTCTGGTTCGACACGCGGGAACAGGGGTCGGCGCGCGCGATAAACTTCGCAGTGTGAAAGGTTCGCACTGCGAAAGGTTCGCTGTGCGCAGCAGATTAGGACGTGCCGGATATATCCGTCAACTACGGTAGGAATTGGAGGTTTCCATGACCGGGATGATCGAGCCGCTGCAGCCCGCCGAGGCGCTGGTCCGGCTGTCGCACATGGTGCAGCACGTGTTCGCCGACGTGAGCCGCGACCACGGCCTCACCCCACAGCAGACCCAGCTGCTCTGCCGCCTCGTGCGCGGCCCGGTCCCGATGGGCACGCTCGCGACCGCCCTGCACCTCGAGCGCTCAGGGCTGTCCGGACTCGTCGACCGGGTGGAGCGGCGCGGCCTCGTCGAACGCGTCCGCGACCCGCACGACCGCCGCATCTGGCACGCCGCACTCACCCCGCCCGGCCAGACGACGGCCGAAGCCGCCCATCAGGCGATCGTCACCCGCCTCGACACCTTCCTGCTCGACCTCGCCCCCGACCTCCGCGCCCTCCTCGGCCCGATCGTCACCACGCTCCTCACCGCGCACACCAACAGCACGGGCGTCCCCTGGCTCCTCCCCGCCCCGACGCCCTGACCCGCGCTACAGCGGGCGGTGCGCGAGGGCGTCGGCGAGGCGGGCGTTGGCGCGGGCCGCCTCGCGGGCGCGGTAGGCGATCGGCATATAGCTGACGCGTTCCGGCAGCAGGGGCGTCGTCCGGGAGATGACGCGACCGACGGCCTTGAGCGCGCGGTCCTCGGCGGGCGTCCAGGACAGGCCGAGCTTGTCGCGCGCGGCGGGCGGCAGGGTGCCGGTCGCGACGAGCCTGCCGAGCGAGCCGACGCCCCGGTGCAGCGGCGCGAGCGCGGGCCGCAGCGCGCGCGGCACGTTCGGCGGGACCTTGTCCATCATGTCCAGCACGTCATGGGCGACCCGGTGGTCCACCAGCACGTCCTCGACCATGTGGTCGAAGTAGGCGCGGTAGTCCGCGACGGTCGGCGGGAGCAGCCGCTCGGGGACCTGAAGAATCCGCCCGAGGTCGAGGAACTCCGCGTAGACCCGGTCGGCGTACTCGTCCGTCCACTTGTCCGGCGCGAAGTAGCGCGCGGCCGACGCCGCGGCCTGGAACCCGGTGAGGTGGACCCACGCCCACGGCTCGCCCGCGAGCGCGTGGTGGGTCGTGCCGGACTCGTCAACCGCCTTGAGGTCCTTGTGCATCTCGCGGAGCCGTCTGCCCTCCGCGATCGCGGTCTCGCCGCCGTAGATCCAGGTCTGCACCGACGCGAAGCTGCGCCGCGCCCGCCCGACGGGATCGCGCCGGAAGCTCGACAGCTGGTCCACCACGGTCCCGATCGACGGGTGCATCACCTGCAGGAGGAACGCGCTCTGTCCGGCGAACGCCGACGTCCACAGCCCGAACTCCTCCCACAGCACCGACCCCGGCCCGAACGTCCGGACCTCCGCCCGCTCCGCGACGACCTGACCGCCCATCCCGCACCCCTTCCCTGGCTCCTCACCCCAAGTGAACTCTAATAAGTGCGCACTTACAAGCCCTCACCGGTACGCGCCCGCCCGGGTGAGCGGCGGCGCGGAAGGTAGGGAAGACTTGGGGGCATGCGGACGGTTTTGGTCATCGGGGTGGGCGCGGGCGATCCGGACCACGTCACCGTGCAGGCGGTGAAGGCCCTGCAACGGGTCGACGTGTTCTTCGTGCTCGACAAGGGCGAGGTCAAGCAGGAACTCGTGGACGTGCGGGAGGAGATCCTGCGCAGGCATCTGGGAGACCGTCCGGTCAGGCTGGTGCGCGGGCGCGACCCCGAGCGCGACAGGAAGGCCGGCGCGTACGCCGAGGCGGTCCACGACTGGCGACGCCGCCGCGCCGACGTGTGCGCCGACATGATCGAGCGGGAGCTCGGCCCCGACCAGACCGGCGCGTTCCTCGTGTGGGGCGACCCCAGCCTTTACGACAGCACGCTCGCGATCCTCGAAGACGTGCTCGCACGCCCCGGCTTCGCCTTCGAGATCGAGGTGATCCCCGGGATCACCAGCGTGTCGGCGCTCGCCGCGCGGCACCGCGTCGGCGTCAACCGGGTCGGGCGGCCCGTCCAGATCACGACGGGCCGCCGCCTCGCCGAACACTGGCCGGACGGCGTCGACGACGTCGTCGTCATGCTCGACGCGCACACCACGTTCGCCGACCTCGACCCCGACGTCGAGATCTTCTGGGGCGCCTACCTCGGCATGCCCGACGAGATCCTCATCCACGGCACGGTCGCCGAGGCGGCCCCCCGGATCGCCGAGGCCCGCGCCAAGGCGCGGGCGGAGAAGGGCTGGATCATGGACACCTACCTCCTGCGCCGCCCCGCCGACTCCTAGCGCCCGGGGGGCGGGCGCTCGCCCGCCCCCCCGGTGCTCACGTCAGGCGATCACGACGAGCAGGTCACCCGCCTCCACCTGGGACGGTCCCGGCACCACGACCCGCGCGACGGTCCCCGCGACCGGCGTGGTGATCGTCGCCTCCATCTTCATCGCCTCGATCAGCGCGACGGCGTCACCGGCCTCGACCCGGTCGCCGGGGGAGACCTTCGCGGTGACCGAGCCGGAGAACGGCGCGGGGATCTGCCCGGGGACGCCCGCGTCCGCGCGCTCGGCGGCGGGCACGTCGGGCGAGACCGAGCGGTCCCGCACGGTGACCGTGCGGATCTGCCCGTTGACCGTGCAGATCACCTGACGGCAGCCCGCCTCGTCAAGCTCCCCTACGGCCTCCACGGAGGTGAGGACGCGTACGCCGGGCTCAAGGTCGAACGCGACCTCCTGCCCCGGACGCACCCCGTACAGGAACGGGCCCGTCGGCAGCACGGACAGGTCGCCGTACGCGGCGCGTGCTTCGGCGTAAGCCTTGGCCGGGCCGGGGAACAGCAGCTTGTCGAGCGTCGTGCGCACGTCGGTGCCGTTGAGGCCCTTCTCCTCCTCTTCGGTGAGCTCGGCTTTCGGCGGCGTGTACGCGCGGCCGTCAAGCGCGGCGGTGCGGAACGGCTCGGGCCAGCCGCCGGGCGGGTCGCCCAGCTCGCCGGACAGGAACCCGACGACGCTGTCGGGCAGGTCGTATCGCGACGGGTGCGCCGCGAACCGCTCGGGGTCGGCCCCGGCAGCCACAAGGTGCAGCGCGAGGTCACCCACGACCTTGCTCGACGGCGTGACCTTGACCAGCCGCCCAAGAATCCGGTCGGACGCCTCGTACAGCCGCTCGATCTCCTCGAACCTGTCGCCGAGGCCGAGCGCGACGGCCTGCTGCCGCAGGTTGGACAGCTGCCCGCCGGGGATCTCGTGCCGGTAGACCCGTCCGGTGGGCGCGGGAAGGCCCATCTCGAACGGCGCGTACAGCCGCCGTACCGCCTCCCAGTACGGCTCGAGCGCGAGCACCGCGTCGAGGTCGAGGCCGGTGGCGCGCTCGGTGTGGTCGGTGTGCGCGACGATCGCCTGGAGCGGCGGCTGGCTCGTCGTGCCCGACAGCGGCGACGACGCCCCGTCGACGGCGTCGACACCGGCGTCGATCGCGGCGAGGTAGGTCGCGAGCTGGCCGCCCGCGGTGTCGTGGGTGTGCAGGTGGACGGGCAGGTCGAACCGCGCGCGCAGCGCCGTGACGAGGGTCCGCGCGGCGGGCGCGCGCAGCAGCCCGGCCATGTCCTTGACGCACAGGACATGCACCCCGGCAGCCACGAGCTGCTCGGCCAGGCGCAGGTAGTAGTCCAGCGTGTAGAGCCGTTCCCCCGGCGAGGACAGGTCGCCCGTGTAGCACAGGGTGCCTTCGGCGATCGCGTGCGTGTGCAGAACCGCGTCGATGGCGGGACGCATCCTTCCGACGTCGTTCAACGCGTCGAAGATACGGAAGATGTCCACGCCGGTCTTGGCGGCCTCCGTGACGAACGCCTTGGCGACCGCGTCAGGGTAGGGCGTGTAGCCGACGGTGTTACGGCCGCGCAGCAGCATCTGGATGTTGGTGTTCGGGGCCGCCTCGCGCAGCGCGGCGAGCCGCTCCCACGGCGACTCCCCGAGGAACCGCAGCGCCACGTCGTAGGTCGCGCCGCCCCACGCCTCGATCGACAGCAGCTCCGGCAGCGTCCGCGCGACGTGCGGGGCCGCCCGCAGCAGGTCGGCGGTCCTGACCCGGGTGGCCAGCAGCGACTGGTGCGCGTCACGGAACGTCGTGTCGGTGACGGCCAGCGCGCTCTGCCCGCGCAGCCCCTGGGTGAACGCCTTCGGGCCGAGCGCGAGCAGGAGGTCGCGCGAGCCCTGCGGCAGCGGCCCGCGCGGCAGCGGCGGCAGCTTGGCGGCCGGGTCGAGCTCGGTCGGCGCGTCACCGTGCGGCTTGTTGACGGTGACGTCGGCGAGGTAACGCACGAGCCGCGTCGCCCGGTCGCCGCTGGACCGCGCGGTCAGCAGCTCGGGATGCTCGGCGATGTACGCGGTCGTGACGCCCCCGGCCCGGAAGTCCGGTTCGTCCAACAGCGCGAGCAGGAACGGGATGTTGCTCGCCACGCCCCTGATCCGGAACTCCGCGACGGCGCGGGCGGCGCGGCGCACCGCGTCGTCAAAGGTACGGCCGCGCGTGGTGAGCTTCACCAGCAGCGAGTCGAAGTGCGGCGACACCTCCGCGCCCGCGTACGCGGTGCCGGTGTCGAGCCGGACGCCGGCGCCGCCGGGGGAGCGGTAGGCCGAGATGCGCCCGGTGTCGGGCCTGAAGTCGCGCGCCGGGTCTTCTGTGGTGATGCGGCACTGGACGGCGAAGCCGGAGACCGTCACGTCGTCCTGGGTGATGCCGAGGTCGTCAAGGGTCTCGCCGCCCGCGATCCGCAGCTGCGCCTGGACGAGGTCGATCCCGGTCACCTCCTCGGTGACCGTGTGCTCCACTTGGATTCGCGGGTTCATCTCGATGAAGACGTGTTCGCCGCGCTCGTCCACCAGGAACTCCACGGTCCCCGCGTTGACATAGCCGACTTCCCGGGCGAACGCCACGGCGTCGGCGCACAGCCGCCGCGCGATGATCGGGTCGAGCCCCGGCGCTGGCGCGATCTCCACGACCTTCTGGTGGCGGCGCTGCACCGAGCAGTCGCGCTCGCGCAGGTGGACGGTGTGGCCCGCGCCGTCGGCGAGCACCTGGACCTCGATGTGCCTGGGCCGGTCCACCGCCTGCTCGAGGAACACCGTCGCGTCCCCGAACGCGCTCTCCGCCTCGCGCCGCGCCGCCTCGACCGCGGCGGGCAGGTCCTCGCGCCGATCGACCCGGCGCAGGCCGCGCCCACCCCCTCCGGCGGCAGCCTTGACGAACAGGGGAAGCCCCACCTCGTCGGCGGCCTCGAGCTCAGCGCCCGGCTCCGGCGTCACCGAACGCAGCACCGGAAGCCCGGCCCGCCGCGCCGCCGCGACCGCCTCGATCTTGTTCCCGGCGAGCCGCAGCACGCGCGCGGGCGGCCCGACGAACACGAGCCCGGCCCGCTCACACGCCTCGGCGAGCTCCGGGCTCTCCGACAGGAACCCGTACCCGGGGTAGACGGCGTCCGCGCCGACCCGCAGCGCGGTCGCGACGATCTCGTCGACGTTCAGGTAAGCGCGCACGGGGTGGCCCGGCTCCCCGATCGGGTACGCCTCGTCGGCCTTCTGCCGGTGCAGCGAGAACCTGTCCTCCTCGGCGTAGACGGCGACACTCCCGATGCCCAGCTCGTACGCGGCCCGGCAGGCCCGCACGGCGATCTCACCACGGTTGGCGACCAGCAACTTCGCGATCATGCACTGCTCCTCGTCGTCGGGGGTACCGCCGACGGTCACACGCCGCCCGCCCCCGCGACCCTTTTCGCACCGCGAAAACAGCAGGATCTACACCGTAAGCGAGGAAGTACCAAAATAAGCGGCCTTGGGTGGGTGCCGGGCAGCGCGGGGCGTGATCCGGGGAGGGGATACGGTACGTCGTTATGCACGGGGTCATGACGAAACGTTCGCCTGCGGGAGTCGCCGAAGTTCGGCGAAAACGGCTTGTCGGGCTCGGTGTGCTCGTCGGGGTGCTCGTGCTCGCGTCGGCGGTGTCGCTCGTCGTCGGTCCGCGCGCGTTGAGCCTCGGCGAGGTCAGGTACGGGCTGTTCGCCGACCCCGATCCCGACCAGCGGCTCACCGAGATCCGCCTCATCGTGCAGACGGTACGGATGCCCAGGACCGTGCTCGCGATCGTCGCGGGGATCGCGCTCGGCGTCAGCGGGGCGCTCATCCAGGGGTACACGCGCAACCCCATCGCCGACACCGGGCTGCTCGGCGTGAACGCCGGCGCGTCGTTCGCCGTCGTGTCCGTCATCTTCTTCTTCGGGTTCACCAACCCCTTCCAGTATGTCTGGTTCGCGTTCCTCGGCGCGGGCGTCGCCGGGGTCGTCGTGTTCGGGCTCGCGAGCCTCGGCAGGGGCGCGGGCAGCCCCCTGACGCTCGCGCTCGCCGGCCAGGGCATCACCGTGTTCCTCGCGGCGATGACCAAGGCGCTCGCGCTGTCGGACAAGGCGTCGCTCGACGCGCTCAGGTTCTGGGACGCCGGGTCGGTCGCCGGGGTCGGCTTCGGCGTCATCTGGCCGGTGACCGGATTCGTGGCGTTCGGCCTTGTCCTCGCGCTGTCGGTGCTGCCGTCGCTCAACCTGCTCAACCTCGGCGACGACGTCGCGCGCGGCCTCGGCGTCAACCTCGCGGCGAGCAGGACAGTCGGGATCGCCGCGATCACGCTGCTCGCGGGCGCGGCGACCGCGGCGTGCGGCCCGATCGCGTTCCTCGGCCTGATGGTCGCGCACATCGCCAGGTACGTCACCGGGCCCGACTACCGCTGGCTCGTCCCTTACGCGGGGCTGCTCGGCGCGGCGGTGCTGCTGGTCTGCGACGTCGTCGGCCGGGTCGTCGCGCGGCCCGGGGAACTTCAGGCGGGCATCGTCGTGGCGCTGGCGGGAGCGCCGTTCTTCGCGGCGCTGGTCTGGCGCGGAAAGCTGAAGGGCGCGTGACCGGGGTGCAGCGGGCCGCGCGGCCCGGCGTGCGGGTCGGGCGCGTGTCGTTCGTGTGGCGGCCCTGGGTGCTGCTCGTCGCGCTGCTGCTGGCGGCGGGAACGTTCCTGGTGTTCTGCGCGTCCATCGCGGTCGGCGACTTCCCGCTCCCGCTGCCGCAGGTCGTCGCGACGATCCTGGGCCGGGGCGAGCCCGTCGACGAGTTCGTCATCATGGACCTGCGGATGCCGCGCGCGCTCGTCGGGCTGATCGTCGGGGTCGCGCTCGGGGTGTCCGGCGCGATCACCCAGTCGATCGCGCGCAACCCCCTGGCCAGCCCCGACGTCCTCGGCATCACCTCCGGCGCGAGCGCGGCCGCGGTCTTCCTGGTGACCGCGACGGGCGGGGCCGCCGCCGCGATCGTCTCGACCGTCGGCCTGTCGGCCGCCGCGTTGACCGGCGGCCTCGGCACCGGCCTGCTCGTCTACTTCCTCGCGTGGCGACGCGGCATCGACGGGTTCCGGCTGATCCTCATCGGCATCTCCGTCAGCGCGGTCATGGAGGCGCTGACGACATGGCTGCTGGTCAAGGCAGACATCCGGGACGTCGCGCGGGCCCAGGCGTGGCTCGTCGGCTCGCTCGAGGAACGCTCGTGGAGCGAGGTGTGGATCGCGCTGTGGTGCACGATCGCGCTCCTGGCCGTGGTCGGGTACGCGTCGTTCCACCTCAAGCCGATGCACTTCGGCGACGACGTCGCCGCGGGCCTCGGGGTTCGGTTCTCGCTGGTCAGGGCGGTGCTGCTGCTGTGCGCTGTGCTGCTCGCGGGGGTCGCGGTGAGCGCGGCGGGGCCCGTCCCGTTCGTGGCGCTCGTCGCGCCGCAGGTGGCGCTGCGGCTCTCCCGGTTCCCGACGCCTCCGCTCGTCGCGTCCGGGCTCGTCGGCGCGCTGCTGCTCCTCGGCTCCGACCTCGTCGCGCGCACCGCGCTCCCGGTGACGCTGCCCGTCGGCGTCGTGACCGCCGCGATCGGCGGTCCGTTCCTCGTCTACCTGCTGGTGCGGGCCAACCTCAGGAGGCGGCTTTGAGCGACCACGACGACCTCAGTAGGGTCGGGTTTGTGACGGTTAAGGGGGCGACGCGGCTTTCGGCCGAGCAGGTGACCGTCGGATACGGCGACAGCGTCGTCATCGACGGGCTCGACGTCACCGTCCCGACCGGCGTCATCACCACGATCATCGGCCCGAACGGCTGCGGCAAGTCGACCCTGCTGCGCACTTTGTCCCGGCTGCTGAAGCCGTCGCGGGGGTCGGTCGTGCTGGACGGTGAGGACATCGCGCGGCTGAAGACCCGCGACGTCGCCAAGAAGCTCGGGCTCCTCCCGCAGACGCCCGTCGCGCCGGAGGGCCTGACGGTCGCCGACCTCGTCGCGCGGGGCCGTCATCCGCACCAGAGCTGGCTGCGGCAGTGGTCGTCGGACGACGCCGACGTCGTGGAACGCGCCCTGGCGATGACCGGCGTGGCCGACCTCGCCGACCGTCCCGTCGACTCGCTGTCCGGCGGGCAGCGCCAGCGCGTCTGGATCTCGATGACGCTCGCGCAGGGCACCGACCTGCTCCTGCTCGACGAGCCGACGACCTACCTCGACCTCGCGCACGCGCTCGACGTCATCGACCTCGTGAACGACCTGCACGAGTCGGGCCGCACGGTCGTCATGGTGCTGCACGACCTGAACCTCGCGACGCGCTACAGCGACAACCTCGTCGTCATGAAGGACGGCGCGATCCTCGCGCAGGGCGCGCCGCGCGACGTCATCACCGCGGACCTGCTGTTCGCGGCGTTCGGGCTGCGCGCTGAGGTCATCGAGGACCCGGTGAGCGATCGTCCGCTCATCGTCCCCATCGGACGCACCCACGTCCATGAGCACCTGAAGGGGCCGCAGGAGGATTAGGTTAGCCTAGCCTAAGCCGATCATGTTACGGTTTGTTGCTTCGCTCCATCCCCCGCACAACAGAATCAGGTGTTCCATGCTTTCCCAGAGAACGACGGCGGCCCTGCGCAGGGCCGCCGCGGCCCTCACCGCGGCGGTGCTCAGCCTCGGCCTCGTCACCGCCTGCGGCTCCGACACCGAGGACGAGCCCGCGCCCGCCTCGTCGGCCGCGGGGGGCGTCTTCCCCGTCACCGTGGAGCACTTCTTCGGCTCGACCGAGGTCGTCAAGGCCCCCGAGCGCGTCGTCTCCGTCGGGTACACCGACGACCAGCACATCCTCGCGTTCGGCGTGAAGCCCGTCGGCATGGTCGACCAGTACCCGAACCCGCCCGGCCAGACCCCGGACGTGAACACCCAGTGGCCCTGGGTGAAGGACCTGTGGGGCGACACCGTTCCCGAGGTCGTCATGAACAACGGCGACTCCGGCCCGAACTTCGAGAAGATCGCGGCGCTGCGCCCCGACCTGATCATCGCGGTGTACTCCGAGATCGACCAGGCCGCCTACGACAAGCTGTCCAAGATCGCCCCGACGGTCGGCCGCACCAAGACCGAGGCCGAGCCGTTCAGCGCGCCGTGGCAGGACAACGCCCTGCACATCGCCAAGGCACTCGGCCAGGAAGAGGCGGGCAAGGCGAAGATCGCGGCGATCCAGGACAAGCTCGACGCCGCCAAGAAGGCGCACCCCGAGTGGGCCGACAAGACCGCCGTCGCGACCTCCTGGTACAAGGACTCCGTCGCCCCCTTCACCACCACCGACGTGCGCGGCCGCCTGGTGACGGGCATCGGCTTCAAGGGCCAGACCGAGATCGACAAGGTCGCCGGCGGCAGCTTCTACACCACGCTGTCGCCCGAGCGGATCGACCTGATCGACGTCGACCACATCTTCGTCATCGCCGACCAGGCCGACCAGGACGCGCTGAAGAAGTTCGCGCTCTTCGCGAACCTGCCCGCGGTGAAGAACGGGAACGTGTCCTACCTGCTCGACAGCGAGGGCCCCGCGATCGGCGCGGCCATGTCGCAGGGCACCCTTCCGTCGCTGCCTTACGCGATCGACGAGATCGTGAAGTCGGTCAAGTAACACAAACCGGCACGGCCGGGACGTCGTGGTTCGCGATGTCCCGGCCGTCCGTGTTTCCGGTTTGTCGGTGCGTCAGGGGCGTTCCTCTAGGCCGGTGAGGACGGCGCGGCCCTGGCCGTCGACGCGCAGGACCGCGATGAGGCCGCCCGTCGAGAGGTTCTGCTCAAGCCGTCGGGCGCGGTCCTCGGAGACGAAGTAGCTGTGCAGGCCGCAGTCCAGGTACTCGTTGAACGCCTCGCAGTTCAGGTAGGGGGCCGCGGGACGCGTCCGGGTGGGGGTGCCGCCCTTCCACAGGTCGCCGTCGCGGACGAGCGGGACGTGGTAGTCGCCAGAACCGTCGGCCTTCTCCGGAAGGCCGGGGTAGTCGAGCTGGACGTAAGCGCCGCGGAACGGGTCCATCGGATCGACCGGCGCCGCCGCCAGCCGGACCTCGGTGCCCGTCGCGAACGCGGCGAGCTGCGGGAAGACCGCCCAGACCGCCACGGCGGCCTGGAGGACGACGGCGGCGACGACCGCGAGGTGCTTCTTCATCGGGAGACCCCCGGGATCAGGTTGCGGGCCCGGTGCGCGGCGACGCCCGTGCCGAGGAGGACCGCGCCGAGCACGAGGAACAGGGCAGCGCCGGAGAACAGCGGCGCGAAGATCGCGAAGCTCTGCGTGGTGACGAACAGGACGAGCGCGGCGGTCGCCAGCGGCGTCACCCCGGGCAGCCCCTTGGTCGCCCCCAGCAGCGCGAACCACGCCGCGACGACCACGTAGACGGCGATGCCGGTGATCGCCCGGACGAGACTCGGCTCCTCGGGGCCCCACAGGGCCATCAGGAACCCGGCGACGAGGACGCCGAGGACCGCGGCGACCTCGATCCGCGCTGACGCGTTCCGCCAGGCCGCGACCGCCGCGAGGACCACGGTGAGCCCGGCCCCCGCCCACAGCTGCCAGGTCGGCTGGAACTTCGGGTCGGGGAACGCGACGGTGAACAGCCCGGCGAGCGCGAGCAGCACGCCGACCGGCCGGAGCAGCGGCGCGAACTCGGGTATCCACGGCTCGTGCAGGACGGCCAGGGCCGTCACCAGCGCGGCCGCCACCAGCATGGCGACCGCGATCAGCCCGTGGCTCGCCGCGTGCTCGGCCGTCCACCAGCAGTACCACCCGACCGACAGGCCCACCGCGACGACCATGGTCCCGCGCGTCCGCGTCGCGTACGCGTAGGCGAGCGCCCCGAGCGCCCACGCCGCGAGCAGCCGCGTCGACCCGGCCGGCACCTGGAGGCTCTGCGCCCCCTGGAACACCACGCCGCCCGCCGCGCACACCGCGATCACCCTGACGGCCTCCGGCAGCGCCCCCCTGAACCGCGCCGCGACGACCTCCCCGACCCCCACGGCCGCCAGCCAGATGACGGTGATCCCCAAGAACCGCACAAGCGGCGACATCCGCTCATAGTTCGCCGCGACCACCCAGAGCAGCCCCACCCCCACGAACGCCGCCCCGAGGATCAGCGCCACCCGTTCAAGCGCGACCCTCCGCCCCGCGACATACCGCCCCCGCAGCGCCGCCGCCACCTCCCCGTCAACGATCCCTTCCGCCTCCCACGCCTCGATCTCCTTCCGCAGCCACCCAAGCCGCCTGCCCGAAACCCGAACCTTCTCCATCCCCCCAGCATCCCGCCCAAACCACCCCCCCAACCAGAGCCCACCTACTCAACCCCCTAAGTACTTCCGCCCCTCCCAACAACCCACCCCAACCCCCCACCCCAACTCCAAACCCCCGACATCCCCCCCCGCCCAGCTCCTCCCAAATCGCAACGCACCCCTCCACCACCCCGAAGGCGGCGTCTCCCCGGTGGCCGGGCGGGCCGCGCGCGCCGCCGGCGAGGACCTCGCCGCGCTGCTCGCCCGTCAGGCCGGATAATGGCCGGGCTCCCGTGCCGGGCATCGCCCTGCGCGGCACGGGAGCCCGGCCCCGGGGCCCCCCGGGCGGGGGGGGGCCCCGGGGCCCCCCCCCCCCCGCGGGGGGGCCGGGGGGGGGGGCGGGGCCCCGGGGGGGGGCCCCCCCCCCCCCCCCCGCCCCGCGGGGGGGGCGCGGGGGCCGCCCGGCGGGCGCCCCCGGCCGGGGGGAG